>JAUIJC010000016.1 GCA_030431525.1 Bacteroidia bacterium
ACGGATGATTCGGTAGCTCAGTTGGTAGAGCATCTCCCTTTTAAGGAGAGGGTCCTGGGTTCGAGCCCCAGCCGAATCACATTTTTGCAATCGTGGTGGAATTGGTAGACACGCTATCTTGAGGGGGTAGTGAGCTTACGCTCGTGGGGGTTCGACTCCCCCCGATTGCACAAAGGCCAAGAGACATTTGTTTCTTGGCCTTTTTTTATTGCTCAGAATGTAGGTTCTAAAGTTGAATGGTGCAGGAGTTGATAAAACAATTCTCAACCTAATGGTCTTATGTTGAGAACCAGAGGTCAGGAGAACCTAAAGGGGAAATAGGCACGGGAGTGCTTCGCTGAACTCCCGCGCCAGTGGGGGATACCCCGCTAATTAGAATAACAAAATGGAGTTTTATTTGGGTTTAAAACCACCTTATTACCGTTATCGAAAGAAATTATAATAGATAAGTCTTCGTTTATGATGTGTTCATTTTTTTTCCAAAAATACACGACCTTTCTAAGGTTGAAGCTGGAAGTTAAATTCAAATCATTCTTGTTATATGTATTTATATATTCATTTATCGTACTATAACTATTTGTTTCATATTCTTCACATGGCATTTTGAAGCAACGAGGAGTATAATTATTCAAAAACCTAGAGCAGTTGTACTTCAGATGGACTCTTTCGTTTTTACCTGAAAAAGAATTGAATACATCTTTGCTAACAGTGTCATTTTCCTGTAAAAAAATAACACTTTCTATCCGATTATCTACCCCGTCTAAACCTTCAGTATGCGTATTAGGAAATGAAACCATGCTTTTCCTAGTAGAAACAAATCTTGTACTTAGGAGTACTTCAATCCCTAATATTGAATCTGATTCACTAAAAGGTCTGATAATTTCTATGTTATTAGAATCATTTTTTGTTACAAATCTATATGTCCCTCCAGTTATTTCCACTCTATCATTATAATAACACCCTGACAAGGATAATGTGATAGTAATAACAGGCGCTATAATCATGGTTTTAAGGCTTAAGGAATATATACGACTCCACCCCAAGGATATAATTCGGAGTAGTTGTTTTAGTAGTTGAGTGCTTTCCATAATCCCATCTTTTAAAAGTAAACGATTTCTTATCTGTTGAAAAAACACCTTCTCCCATAATAGACTGAATAATGCCATGGACTGGAAACGTTTCCTTGGTACCCCCACTGGCGCAGGAGTTCAGCGAAGCGCTCCTGTGCTTTCATTCCAACAAAGTCTCCAAGACTTTTCAACTCTAAGTTTTGATACAATATAGAAGCTTAGGCTGTTTCTGTGTATCGAAAATCTTGTGTTTAACTGCTCAGAGAGTCCCAGAATATTCTATTTGGGCAAATAAAAAAGCCATTCGGTGCGAATGGCTTTTAGTGTTAAAAGAGTTTTTTAAAAGGAATTAGTCTTCTTCCTCTTCAAAGGCTGGTCGGCCTTCTGGACCACGTCTTTCACGGGATTTTTTGTGAAGCATTCGCATGAACTCACGTTCCGCTTTAAAGAGCTCAACCAATTGCTGTGGGCTGATAACCGACAAGAATTTGGTTTTGTATTCCTTGTGAAGGGCTACTTCCTTTTCCTGTACCGCAATCATCTGGTCGATGATTTTCAAGGCATCTTCATCAGAAAGATTCTCAGTGTAGATGTTCTTCACTTGGCGACGCTCCTTATGCAGTGCACGGCGCTTTTCGCTAAACTCGTTGTAAATCGGCCAAAACATCTCAGCCTGTTCCGTTTTAAGGTTGAGCTGTTGAGTCAGGTAAGCGATTTTTGCCTGTTCGATTTTTGCGATTTCCTCTTGTCGGTTAGGTTGTTGGCGCTGGGCATGAGCCACACCTACAGAAAATGCAAAAAGGAGTAGCAGTGTGTTTATAGCTGTCTTCATGGTGTCAGAGATTAGTATTCATAATCGAGGAAATCCTCGGATTCAGGGTAGTAGTCCAAAACCTCATCTTGGGTGAGGTTGGTGTTTTGGAGCATGTCTTCGGGCTGAAGAACATAGGAGTTGCTTACAACATCGAAATTCTGCTCCAGCCAGTTCGAATCATAAAGGTATTGGTCCATGGCTTCGGTCGGAACCTCCGAGAGCATTTTGTTTACCTTGTAGTTGGCGCCCCACCAAGGGCTGAGCCAAAGGAGTCCAGCAATTAGGAGTACCAAGGCTGGAGTGCCCAAGCGCAATGTCCAATTCCAAGAAAAGACACCTGAGTTTTCAGTCTGCTTTTCCTGAGTGATGCGGTCTTGAATGCGGAAAGGCAACTGTTCAAAGTACTTTTCCGAAGGCCTATTTAATCCATGGCCAAGTTTCTTGTTGTGGTTTTCCATGGTTAATTATTAAAAGGTTGTCTCGTCTCCCAATTCCAGCTTGATTTTCTTCACGGCATGATGATAGGAAGCTTTGAGCGCCCCGACAGAAGTGCCGAGCACCTCAGAAATTTCGTCGTATTTCATGTCCTCAAAGTATTTCATATTGAAAACCAAGCGTTGTTTCTCTGGAAGATTCAATAGGGCTTTCTGAAGTTTTAGCTCGATTTCATCCCCGCTGAAATGATTGGCGTCCTCCAGTTTGCTCTGCAATTCGCCTTCCACATCATGGATGGGGAGGAAGAAGCGTCTCCGCTTTTTTTGGAGGAAGTTCAGGCATTCGTTGGTGGCAATGCGGTAAATCCATGTGAAGAGTCCGCTTTCACCCCGAAAGCCTTCGAGCTTGTGATAAATCTTCACAAAGACTTCCTGTACCAAGTCATCCGCATCGTCATGGTCCACGACCATCTTACGGATATGCCAATACACCCGCTCCTGATATTTGGTCATCAGGAGGTTGAAGGCATAGTTTCGACTTTCCTCCCGACCGAACTTCTCTATGAGCTCTTGATCTTCCAAATGTTGCGGTGGTGCTTCGGTCAATGTTTCTTGGGTTGTTTTGTCCCTTTGACTGAGAGCCCCATAAATGGTTTAATTCGAAGGAAGTAATTTTTTCTGATACCAGAGAATACTTTCCCAAAAAAGCCATGTAAGTATATGGTTTTGCATATTGAAAAAATAAAACTTCACTAATGCAATTCCATCAAGGGATTAGATGTAGGGTTGAAAAAGTAGGTTTTGTAGTGAGTGGGCAAAGAATTATTCCTTCTTGAAGTAGGGAGGGCGGGCTAAAATCTTTCAATAGGGAGGAAACTAGGGTCATTCTGTGTCTGAGTCCTTTGCAAGCATTTGGTCAAAATGGTTATCTCTGTTTAAGGTAGAGATGAGGTCCTTATTAAATAATTTCACGCCCACCTGATTGAGGTGGTGATGATCGCTGAAATGTAGAGAGTCATCTAGTTTTATTGTCTTATTGAAATCATAATAAGGGAGTTTTTGTGAATTCATGATTTCGGTGAACTCTTCAATGTTTTCCCAACTCTGGTAGGTGTTTTTGTTAATTGGGGCTTGAACCAAGATAACATCAACGTGTTGTTGCTTTAATTTTTCTAAATTTCTCTGAAATGCCTTTAGTTGAATTGGGGATATCGTCAACTGTTTACTTTGTTTGATCGAAGGACTGTTGAATTGAATTTCTTTTTCGACAAAACCTCCATTGATATAAGTGTCTTCGGCTTTAATTTTTGGCTCTTTGAAGCTGTCATAATAGCCAGTGTAGTTTTTGTAAATAGAGAGAATTAATGTGTTATAAACTTTAATGTTAAAAGTTTCTAAAGCCATTAAGACTGATCCCAGGTCATTGGGTTCATTTGAAATAATATCAAGAGTTGATTCAACTCCATCGACTGTGAATACATTAGGGTATACCTCATAAATCACAGTTTTTGGATTCAGTTTCTGAAGGTGTCTGTCTAGTAGAAGTTCCGTTTGGAGGTGGGATTGGGAGCTTGAGCCGAGATTGAAGGAAGTAAAGCCATGTTCCTTAAAAATTCTTGGATCAAAACCTCGATAACTGTGTGATGATCCAAGGAACAAGATGTCTATGTTTGAGGTGTTTTTGGCTTCCTTCAGTCTGGTGTTTAAGTGTCCATATGCCCCTATTTTGTAAGAAATATTTTTCTTAAACATTGATGGAGCAAACTCACCAATGATAATTACTGAAACTATATAAATAAGGGAGCTGGCACCTAAAAAGAGGCCTGTTTTAAGTAGAAGCTTTTTCATTCTTAGAACTGGAAATAGACAAAGGGGGTTTCGTTTGTCTGCATAAATAAGCCTATAGAGCAACAAATAAAGGAGTAAAAGGCCCAACGTATTGGCCGTGGCCATGAATGCCCTGTTTTTTCAATCGCGTATTCATTTTCTCTTCCAAGCCATTCAATAAGGACGAAAATGAAAATGATGAGCAAAATAAGAGTCGGGTGGTATTTTGGGCGCCCAAGCAAGCTGGAGTTAAATATTCCGATAATTATTTTCCAAGCATGGGTAAGGTTTTCGGCTCGAAAGAAAATCCAAGCAAAGACGGTCAAGGCAAATGTGGAAGCGATTTTTAGAAAATCGGCAAAGCTTGGTAAAATTTTACCCTGTGACGGATTGTCAAGATTTCTCCTATTCTTCTTTCGCAGTAAAAGGGGCAGGAAGAATAATGCATTTAATGCACCCCAAATAATAAAAGTCCAGTTGGCTCCATGCCAAAATCCACTGACAATAAAGATGATAAAGGTGTTTCTGATTTTTAACCAGAGATTTCCTTTACTACCTCCTAAAGGAATGTACAGATAGTCCCTGAACCAAGTAGAAAGGGAAATGTGCCACCTTCTCCAAAATTCGGCTATATCCCTGGAGAAATAAGGGAAGGCAAAATTACGATTTAGGTTAAACCCAAAGAGACGAGAGGTGCCAATGGCAATGTCTGAATAGCCCGAAAAGTCACCGTAAATTTGAAAAGCAAAAAAGATGGCGCCAAGTAACAGCGTACTTCCTTTTTCTTGGCTTGGATCTTCAAAGGCTTTATTAACGTATTCTGCACATAGGTCAGCGACGACCATTTTTTTGAATAATCCCCACAAAATTTGGCGTAAACCGTCTACTGCTTTGTTGTAATCAAAGGTCCTTTTCTTATAGAATTGAGGTAGCAGGTTAGAGGCTCTTTCAATTGGTCCTGCTACCAATTGCGGGAAAAAGCTTACAAATGCTGTGAATGATATGAAGTCTTTAGTAGGCTTTAATTCTTTTTTGTATACATCAATAGTGTAACTCAGAGTTTGGAAGGTGTAAAAACTAATTCCTACTGGGAGAATGATGTTTAGTGACTGAACATCAATTCTTTTTCCAAAGAATAAAAAGGCGTCTACAAAACTGTCTATAAAGAAGTTACTGTATTTGAAATATCCAAGTAATCCTAAGTTTATAATGAGACTTAACCAGAGAAGCAGTTTTCTCTTATTTGTGTTTGCTTCATTTGATAATTTCCGTCCAATTAGAAAGTCTACAACTGAACTGAAAAAAATTAAGGATAGAAATCGATAGTCCCACCATCCATAAAAAAGGTAGCTGGAGGCTGTAACAAAAAGGTTCTGGAGCTTTAGGCTTGAGTTTGTGACATACCAATAGAGGAGGAGTACTATCGGTAAGAATATGACAAAATCTATAGAATTAAAGAGCATCTGTAATCGTTCAAAATTTATTCTTGACCCTTTAGGAGTATTTTGAGGATCACAAAGTTACAATGATTTTGAGAATTGATATATCCTCATCAATGGTAGGTGGATCGATTATTTTTTTCACTTCTTAGTCATCCACACTGGTGTGGTATCCGGCTCATGTTCCTTACCGATAATTTCTCGATACAAATCAGGGCGACGGGCTTTGCGGTAGCGATAACCACCTGCCTGCGTCAATTTTTCAGGAGTAATGGTGGCAATGCAAATGGCATCTTCAAATGATTTTACCTCGCTTAGCACTTCCCCAAATGGGTCGAGAATCATGGAGTTCCCATTTTTGAGATGTTCACCATCATAGCCGATGGGGTTGGCAAACACATAATAAACACCATTATCATAAGCACGAGCAGGAAGCCAGCGCATCAGCCAGCCTCGGCCTTTTGGCCCGTCGAATTCCATGCGTAGGGGAACGGGATCCGTGTGGCGGTTTTGCCAAAGCTCATCACTTACATATCCGCGTCCCGGCATGGGCGAAGGCGTGCAACAAGTGACGTGTGGCGCAAAAATGATATCGGCACCTTTTAAGACTGTGGCGCGGACATTTTCAATCACATTGTTGTCGTAGCAAATCAAAATTCCGCATTTCCATCCTCGGAGTTCGAAGGTTATGTACTCTTCTCCAGCACTGAGGTATTGACTGATAAATGGATGGATTTTTCGATACTTTGCCACCAGTTTATCGCCGTCAACACACACATAAGTATTGAAAACCTGATCTCCCTCACGTTCCACCAAGCCAGCCAAAATGGGGATTTCGTAGGTGGTGGAAATTTCTTTCAATCGATTGACACTTGGGCCATTTTCCACTTCCTCAGCCAAGTCCAGCATTTCCTGCTTGCTCAAATCCTTGGTGAAGGTGTAAGCGGTGATACACATTTCATGAAAGGCGATTACCTCAGCGCCCTTTTGTTTGGCTTGTTTGGTGAGTTTTTCAATGACAGAAAGGTTGTAGGCCTTGTCACCATCCTTGGGCTCAAACTGTGCGGAAGCAATTTTCAAGTTGTTCATGATTGTGGAAATGAGGGTGCAAAAAAACGGCATCCCAAATTGAGATGCCGTCCAACAATAACTAATCTTATCCTACAAGCGATCCTTCGCCCACCTTTTTCTCAGGGGAAACAAAGGCGAGGCTACCGTCCTTGTCTTCGGCCATAAGAATCATGCCTTGCGATTCGATGCCCTTGATTTTGCGAGGGGCGAGGTTGCACAGGAGGTTAACCTGTTTGCCGATGATTTCCTCAGGGCTGTAGTTTTCCGCGATACCGCTGACCACCGTGCGCTTCTCGCTACCGATGTCAACCAACAGCTTCAGGAGCTTCTTGGTCTTTTTCACCTTCTCGGCTTCCAAGATGGTGCCGATGCGGATGTCCATTTTGACGAAGTCATCAAACTGAATGTTCTCCTTGATGTCAGGCAGTGTCGCGTTTTCAGCTTCGTTGGCCTTTTTGGTTTCAAGGAGCTTGTTCACTTGGGCTTCGATGGCGGAATCATCGATTTTGTCGAAAAGCAATTCCGCTTTATTCAATGCTGTTCCAGCAGGAATCAGGTCGATGGCACCAGCCTCGTTCCATTTTTTCTGCTCCATGTTCAGCATTCCAGCCAGCTTTTCGGCGGAGAACGGAATGAATGGCTCCATCAAAATGGAGAGGTTGCCTGCGATTTGAGCACCGAGGTTGAGGATGGTTTTCACACGAGCCTCATCGGTTTTGATGAGTTTCCAAGGCTCAGTATCCGCCAAGTATTTGTTACCCGCACGACCCAAATCCATCAATTGGTTAAGGGCGTCGCGGAAACGATATTTTTCAATGGATTCCGATATGGCTTTTGGCGCTTCGGCCAAGGCTTTCAGCAATTCGTTTTCTGGGTCGAAGTGATCGCCAGCTTCAGGAACTTTGCCATCGAAATATTTGTGGGTCAAGACTACCACACGGTTGATGAAGTTGCCCAAATTGGCCACCAACTCGTTGTTGTTCTTCGCTTGGAAATCCTTCCACGTAAAGTCGTTGTCCTTGGTTTCAGGGGCGTTGGCACAAAGGGTGTAGCGCAAAACGTCCTGCTTGTTTGGGAAGTCCTCCAAATACTCATGCAACCAAACTGCCCAGTTGCGGGAAGTTGAAATTTTGTTGCTTTCCAAGTTCAAGAACTCGTTGGCAGGCACGTTTTCAGGGAGGATGTACTCGCCCTTGGCCTTGAGCATGGCAGGGAAAATGATGCAGTGGAAAACGATGTTGTCCTTGCCGATGAAGTGCACCAGTTTCGTGTCTTCGCCTTTCCAATATGGCTCCCAGTCATTGCCTGTGGCCTCCGCCCATTCCTTGGTGGCGGAGATGTAACCGATTGGCGCATCGAACCAAACGTACATCACTTTGCCCTCGGCGCCTTCGATTGGTACGGGAACACCCCAGTCAAGGTCGCGGGTTACGGCGCGTGGTTGCAATCCAGCGTCAATCCAAGATTTGCACTGTCCGTAAACATTCGGTTTCCAGTCCGCTTTATGGCCATCCACAATCCATTCTTTCAACCAAGATTCGTATTGGTCCAAAGGAAGATACCAGTGCTTGGTTTCCTTCAACACTGGTGTTTCACCAGTGAGTGCGGATTTTGGATTGATCAATTCAGTGGCGCTCAATGAGGAACCACAAGCTTCACATTGGTCACCATAAGCGCCCTCAGCATGACACTTTGGGCAAGTGCCCGTGATGTAGCGGTCCGCCAAGAACTGCTTGTGAACGGGATCGTAATATTGCTCAGAAACCTGCTCAATGAATTTTCCCTTTTCATAAAGGTCTTTGAAAAACTCTTGGGCGGTTTCGTGGTGCGTCTTGTTCGACGTGCGAGAGAAGGTATCAAAGGAGATTCCGAAGTCACTGAAGGAATCTTTGATAATTTTGTGGTACTTGTCGACCACCTCCTGCGGAGTGATGCCCTCTTTTTGGGCGCGAATGGTAATCGGCACCCCGTGTTCATCCGTGCCACAGACGAATACCACGTCTTCGCCCTTGGAGCGCAAATAGCGCACGTAAATGTCGGCGGGAACATATACCCCAGAAAGGTGTCCGATGTGGACTGGGCCGTTGGAGTAGGGAAGGGCGGAAGTAACGGTGTATCTCATCTAACTATGAACGGTATCAGTTGAGGACAACAAGAGGGAGTTTTCCTTTCTTGTCATACCTTGCGTTGCAATTTCAAGCCACAAATATATGCAGAAAACTTATGGACAATATTCCTCCAAGGGGCTTTCCATGCATTATTCTGTATATGGTGAGGGGAAAAGGGTTTTAATCGCTTTTCATGGCTTTGGTCAGGATGAGTCGGCCTTCGACAAGTTGGGTGAAAAGTTGGTCCAAGAATTCAAGATTTACAGTTTTGATTTGCCCTTTCATGGGAAGTCAAGCTCCACCAAATCCCCGCTGGAGAAAAGTGATGTAAAGGATTTTTTTGACGGCTTTTTTAGGGAAGAAGCCATTGAGCGTTTTTCGCTGTTGGCCTTTTCGATTGGAGCCCGTTTGGCGGTGACTTTGGTCGAGCAATTTCCTAATCGTCTGGAGAGTTTGTTGTTGCTGGCGCCAGACGGCATTGGAACGCATGCAGTTTTCAGGTTGGCCACTGGAACCGCTTTATCGAGGAACCTATTTTCATTTTTGACTAAAAACAGTCATTTCCTTCTTCCTTTGGTCCATTTCGGAACGAGGCTTAAGATGATTTCTCCCAAGGAGGAAAGGATGTTAAAGGGGCAATTAAATGATGCAACTCGCCGAAACCGTGTGGTACAAACATGGCTGGCCTTCCGCAAACTTGAGTTGAATCCCGAAGTGTTCGCCTCCTTATTAAATGAATTTGCCATTCCAACCTTTATGGTTTTGGCTGAGGGCGACGGTCTTGTGCCTCACAAGAATTTTTCGGCACTGAGGAATGGAAAGTCAAGTTTCTATGAGAAGACCTTGAATTGCCCTCACCATAGGTTGATTGATTTCACGGCAAGACTCAGCGACGGATTTTGGGAAGCATTTTGCAATTCATCCCTAAGTCGGTAGAGAATTTTTGGTGCCGAAATCCATTTTTTGAGGGTATTCAACGCATCTCTTCTTCCTTGTTTCTCTTGAGGAAGATCCCTTCCAAAATGACAAATGGCTTTTGAGCTCATTCTGATTTCTGTTCAGGAATTCAATGGCTTCCAGTTTGGGTCATGCTTTCGATGATTTGAAGTGGAATGACCAAAAAGTGCTCATAGGAGATAATAGGCCGTTTCAAAGGGTGTTTTGTTTATTGTTGTGTAAAAATAGTTAAACATTTTTTGTTTAAAGTTTTTGTCATTTAGGTAAACACCCTATACATTGGATGTCGTTACATTAACCAAAACAATAGTTGATCATGCGACAGTTTTTATCACCTCGTCTGAAAGAGGCTGGCCGAAAGCTCGGCAAATGGGGAGTAGCCACCCTTTTGAGTCTGGCAGGACCGCTGGCCTCTCAGGCGCAGAACTCGGTACTGAACATTATTGAAGATAGTCCAGTGCACACCACCTTGGAGGATGCCGTCATTGCTGCGGAACTCGATGGCGCTTTGAACGACCCTTCGGCTGAGTTGACGGTATTTGCCCCAACTGATGCTGCCTTTGAGGCGCTCGGTCAGGAAACCATCGATGCGTTGCTTGCCGAACCAAAGGGTGATTTGACTGACATTTTGCTTTACCATGTGGTAGGCATGGAGGCTTTCTCTGGAGATCTTTCTGACGGTCAAAAGGTGGAGACATTGAACGGGAAGAGCGTCACCATTAGCATCTCAAATGAGGTGATGGTAAACAATGCCATCGTAACAGTGAAGGATATCGACGCGGATAATGGCGTAGTTCACGTGATTGACGCAGTTCTTCTTCCTCCAGTGATTACTGTTTTTGACGTGATTGAGGAATCTGAAGACCACATGACCTTGGAAGCCGCAATTTTGGCTGCTGAGTTGGACGGCGCTTTGGAGGATGAGTCTTCAGAGTTGACGGTATTCGCTCCAACCGATGCTGCTTTTGAGGTGCTTGGTGAGGAAACGATCAATGCATTGTTGGCAGAGCCAAAAGGCGATTTGACTGACATCTTGCTCTACCACGTGGTAGGTGCTAAGGCCCTTTCTGGAAGTCTTTCCGACGGGCAAGAGATTGCAACCTTGAATGGCAAGGAGGTAACCATCAGTACTTCAGCTGGCGTGATGGTGAATGATGCGATGGTCACTGTTGCTGATTTGGAAACTGATAATGGCGTGGTTCACGTGATTGACGCAGTTCTTCTTCCTCCAGTGATTACTGTTTTTGACGTGATTGAGGAATCTGAAAATCACATGACTTTGGAAGCCGCAATTTTGGCTGCTGAGTTGGACGGCGCTTTGGATGATGAGTCCTCTGAGTTCACTGTTTTCGCTCCAACTGATGCTGCTTTTGAAGTGCTTGGTCAGGAAACTATTGATGCGTTGCTTGCCGATCCGAAAGGCGATTTGACTGACATCTTGCTCTACCATGTTGTAGGTGCTAAGGCCCTTTCTGGAAGTCTTTCCGATGGGCAAGAGATTGCTACTTTGAATGGTAAGGAAGTAACCATCAGCACTTCAGCTGGCGTGATGGTGAATGATGCGATGGTCACTGTTGCTGATTTGGAAACTGATAATGGCGTGGTTCACGTGATTGACGCAGTTCTTCTTCCTCCAGTGATTACTGTTTTTGACGTGATTGAGGAATCTGAAGATCACATGACTTTGGAAGCCGCAATTTTGGCTGCTGAGTTGGACGGCGCTTTGGAGGATGAGTCTTCAGAGTTGACTGTTTTTGCTCCAACCGATGCTGCTTTTGAGGTGCTTGGTGAGGAAACCATCAATGCATTGTTGGCTGATCCAAAGGGTGACTTGACTGACATTTTGCTCTACCACGTCGTGGGTATGGAGGCTTTCTCTGGAAATCTGTCTGACGGACAAAAAGTGGAAACCTTGAACGGTAAAAGTGTTATGATCAGCACTTCTGGTCAGTTGATGGTGAATAACGCCAATATCATTGTTACCGACATTGATGTAGACAACGGTATCGTTCATGTGATTGACGCGGTTCTTCTTCCACCAGTAGTTACTGTATTCGATGTGATTGAGGAATCAGAGGACCACACCACTCTGGAAGCTGCGATTTTGGCTGCTGAGTTGGATGGTGCTTTGGAGGATGAGTCTTCAGAGTTGACGGTATTCGCTCCAACCGATGCTGCCTTCGAGGTGCTTGGTCAGGAAACTATCGATGCATTGCTTGCAGATCCAAAAGGCGATTTGACCGATATTTTGCTTTACCACGTAGTAGGCGCAAAGGCACTTTCATCATCCCTTTTTGAAGGGCAAGAAATCGAAACTTTGAATGGACAAAACGTTACGGTTTCCCTTCAGGGTGGTGTAATGATCAATGACGCCATGGTCGTTGTAGCTGATTTGGAATCTGACAACGGTGTGGTTCACGTGATTGACGCTGTGTTGATGCCAGAAATGGACCCATTGAGCACGGAGTCTGCTGTTGAAACAGCTTCAGACCTTTTCTATCCAAACCCAGCAGAAGGCGACTTTGTGAACACTAATAAGGAGGCACAATCCTATGAGATTTATGATGCCTCTGGAACGCTTCAACTTTCTGGCAAGACAGGTCAACAAGGCATCTTTGTTGGAGAGCTCGAGGCTGGAATCTACATCATTCGTCTCACCAACTCTGACCAAGTAATGGTTGGACGTTTGATTAAGAACTAAACTCGGTCATCTCTCTGACATCTGACCTGTTTACCGAAAGAAACTGTCTCCGAAAGGAGGCAGTTTCTTTTTTTGGTTTAAGCATACTGATCGGGGAAGAAGGCTTAGGGTCCTTCTCCCGACAAAACAAAAAAGGGCTGTCTCACATTCGAGACAGCCCTTTCTGTATTTTAAGAATCGGAGGGTTTAGAAAACACCAGTGTAAGAGAATGGTGTCGCTTTCTTCAACTCCTCTTTCACAGAGTCAGAAACGTTCAAGGTGTCAACGAATTTGTCGATAACCTCTGCAGTGATTTTCTGGTTGGTACGGGTCAAGTCTTTCAAGGCCTCGTAAGGCTTTGGGTAACCCTCGCGACGCAATACCGTTTGGATAGCCTCGGCAACGACAGCCCAGTTGTTTTCCAAATCAGCGTTTACAGCGTCTTGGTTCAAAATCACTTTGCTCAAACCTTTGAGGGTAGAGTTCAAGGCAATAGCCGTGTGCGCCAATGGAACACCGATGTTACGGAGAACAGTGGAGTCCGTCAAGTCACGCTGTAGGCGTGAGATAGGCAATTTGGCTGAAAGGTGCTCGAACAATGCGTTGGCGATGCCCAAGTTTCCTTCGGAGTTTTCAAAGTCGATTGGGTTGACTTTGTGAGGCATAGCCGATGAACCAACCTCGCCAGCCTTGATTTGCTGTTTGAAGTAGTCCGAAGAAATGTACTGCCAGAAGTCGCGGTCCAAGTCAATCAAAATCGTGTTGATACGCTTCAAGGCGTCAAACAAGGAAGCCAAGTTGTCGTAGTGCTCAATCTGGGTGGTGTACTGGCTGCGATCCAATCCCAACACATTGTTCACGAAGTTGTTACCGAACGTTGCCCAATCAGTCTCTGGGTAAGCGATGTTGTGTGCGTTGAAGTTACCTGTTGCACCACCGAATTTGGCAGAGAAAGGAATGGACTTCAACTGTTGTACTTGCTTGTAAATACGCTCATGGAAAACCTTCATTTCCTTACCCAATTTGGTAGGGGAGGCAGGCTGTCCGTGAGTACGCGCCAACATTGGAACATCTTTCCAATCATTCGCCAACTCGTCAACACGCTCGAGCGCCTTTTGAATCAATGGAAGGTATTCGTTCTCGATGGCTTCTTTCAACAACAATGGCGTAGCCGTGTTGTTGACGTCCTGAGAAGTCAATCCGAAGTGGATGAACTCCTTGAATTCTTGGATGTTGAGCTGGTCAAAACGCTTCTTGATGAAGTATTCAACGGCCTTTACATCGTGGTTAGTCACCTTTTCCTCCTCCTTGATTTCCAAGGCATTTTCCTCGGTAAAGTTGAGGTACATGTCGCGGAGAGGAGCGTAGAGGCTCTTGTCAAAGTCTTTAAGCTGAGGCAATGGAAGCTCGCAGAGGGCGATGAAGTATTCAACTTCCACTCGGACACGGTACTTAATGAGTCCAAATTCAGAAAAATATGGGGCCAAGCCAGTGACCTGTCGGCGGTAGCGACCGTCCACAGGGGAGATTGCGGTGAGTTGATTCAAGTCCATTACCTGCAAGAATTATTAAATCAGTTAGAAGACATTACACGAACCTTTGAGCGTGGAGTGCTGTTGGGTGTGTTCAAATTTAAGGCTACAAATATAGGGTTTTTCCCTCCTTTGTAAGTCTTTGGGGATTATAATGGAGGTTGGATTCTCGGAAAAAAATGACAATTTTGGGAGAGGAATGCGAGGGATATGAAATCAGTATACAAGTCAGCAGTTAAGGAATTATCAGGCTTTCCAATCAAGCGGTTTTTCCAGCTTGTAACATTGGAGCGTGAGGATATCACCCTTATTTACATCTATTCCCTATTAGCGGGATTGATTAACCTCTCATTGCCCTTGGGCATCCAAGCCATTATGGCCTTGGTGATGGGAGGCACAATGTCATCCTCTTGGGTGTTGATGTTGTGTTTGGTTGTTGGGGGAATCATCTTCGGTGGTTCGTTGCAAATTATGCAGCTCACCCTTTCTGAGCGGCTTCAACAACGGATTCTTGCTCGAGCTTCTTTTGATTTTGCTTTTAGGGTTCCGCGTTGGAAGCTGGAATCCATCCTTAAGAAATACGCGCCGGAGCTTATGAACCGCTTTTTTGACGTGATGAACGTTCAAAAGAGTTTGGCGAAAATCATGGTGGACGTTTCCACCGCCCTGTTACAGGTGGTTTTCGGTTTGTTGCTTCTGGCTGTTTACCACACCTCCTTTGCCGTATTTGGCGCACTCTCCTTTATAGGCCTTATTATTCTGTTCCGCTTCACCTTTGACAAGGGATTGGACACCAGCCTTGAGACTTCGAACCACAAGTATAAGATTGCTGAATGGTTGGAGGAGCTTGGCCGTACCATGAACATTTTCAAGTTGGCGGGTTACACGGACATGCACTTGAAGAAAACCGACCGTTTGGTGGTGGGTTATCTTAAAGCGCGTAAGGCTCACTTTAATGTGCTTCGTTCCCAGTTTACCATGATGATTGGCTTTAAGGCCCTCATTACTGGTGGGTTAGTGGTCATTGGTAGCTTGCTCGTTTTCCAGCAGGAAATCAGTATCGGTCAATTTGTGGCCTCTGAGATTGTAATCATCTTGATTTTGGGCTCAGTTGAGAAGCTCATGAAGCATATTGAGACGATTTATGGCTTGTTGACCTCTTTGGAAAAGATTGGTAAGGTGACGGATATTCCAATTGAGGGCGAGAAAGGAATTGCCTTTGAGGATATTGATACAGGCCGAGGGGTAGAGATTGTCTTCAAGGACGTTCGATACCGTTTCCCTAAAGCTGAGCGCGAAACCCTTCGTGGATTGGACTTGCATGTGAAGCCAGGGGAGAAAATTTGTGTGGCGGGCTTTAATGGCGCTGGTAAATCGACATTGATCAACTTGGCTTCCACCATGTTGATGAACTATACTGGCCTGATCACTTTCAACGATATTTCCCTCAAAAACCTGAACCTAATCAGTTTGAGGAGCTATGTGGGTGAGAACCTTTCTACCAAGGAACTCTTGCATGGTACCATTGAGGATAATATTGGTATGGGTCGTGAGGATATTTCCTATCACGATATCAAGAAGGCGACGGATGCTGTAGGCTTGACCGAATACATTCAGAGTACGCCTGAGGGTTTCAATACTGTTTTGGTGCCGGAGGATATTACGATCCCGAAAAGCATTGTCAACAAGATTACCATGGCGCGAAGCATCGCGGAGAAGCCACACTTGTTTATTCTTGATGACTTTTTGGGAAGCCTTGATGCCAGCGAACAAGAAAAGATTGTGAAGTCTTTGACAGGTAGCGATAAATTCTGGACCCTTTTGGGAACCTCTCAGAAAAAGGTGTTTGCGAAACACTGTGACCGCATTGTGGTGATGGACAAAGGGCAAATCATCGATGTGGGAGATTATGACCACATTTCTAAGAAGGATTACTTTGATGAAATCTTCGTCTAAGAATCCCTTGGAAAGCAGAACGGAAAATTCCCATTAGATTTTAAGAGGCGGTCATGCTGAACATTTCTAAAAACACCATCGACGAGTTTATCAGCGATCAGGACTATAAGGCTTTTGAGATTGTTACCAATCCTTATAAAGCCAAGGCCCTTGCTCGTTGGTTATTGGTATTTGTCATCATTTTCATTGGCGTATTGTTTCTTCCATGGACGCAGTATGTAGAAGTGGCAGGAAACGTCACCATCCGAAATCCTGAGCAACGTCCCCAAACGATTCAGGCCGTTATTCCTGGCCGAATCCAAAAATGGCATGTTCAAGAGGGTGAATTGGTTGATTCAGGGGCAATCATTGTCAGCTTGACTGAAATCAAGTCCGAGTACTTTGATAAGGATTTGATTGCAAGAACCCGCGATCAGCTTAAAACCAAGGTGGCTTCCATTGAGGTTTACAAACAAAAAGTAGATGCCTTGAAGGCTCAGCGTGCAGCCTTGCAACAAGCTCGAGACTTGAAGCTGAATCAAACCCGCACTAAGGTTCGCCAAAAAGTGCTGAAAGTTCAGGCGGATAGTGCTAAATACGAGGCAGCTAAAGTGGCTCGCAAAAACGTCAAGCTGGATTACGAGCGAACAAAAAGCTTGGTAGATCAGGGAATTAAATCCCTACGTGATTTGCAGGAGAAAGAAAGCAAGTTGCAAGAGTATGATGCCAAACTTCGGGTAGCGCAAAATTCTTGGGAGTCCACTCAAGCCGACCTTTTGAATACTCAAGTTGAGGTAACCAGTGTTCAAGCCCAGTATGCTGATAAACTGGCTAAGAACCTTTCGGATATTTCATCGGCAGAATCGGCAATGTTTGATGCGCAGGTGACTGTTTCCAAGTTGCGTGTGACCTTATCCAACTATGAAACTCGTGGTGGAAACTACTTGATTCGCGCTCCGCAAAAGGGTTATGTGACCAAGGCCATGGAAACTGGTGTTGGCCAGATTGTGAAGGAGGGTTCTCCTGTGGTCACCTTTATTCCATACAACCATGATGTGGCGGCGGAGCTTTATGTGGACGCTACCGATATTCCTTTGATTGGTCGTAACCACAAAGTGCGTTTGCTCTTCGACGGTTGGCCTTCTGTTTATGTTTCTGGTTGGCCAGATGCTTCTTACGGTATGTTCAGTGGTGAAATCATCGCTGTGGACAACGTGATTAGTGCCAACGGGAAATACCGTATTCTTGTAGTTCCTGACAATGATGAGTTGGTAGGTGGACCGTGGCCGCATGCCCTAAGAATGGGAGCGGGTGTCCAAGGAATGGCTTTACTTAACGAAGTGCCTGTATATCGTGAGATTTGGCGTAAGCTAAATGGCTTCCCGCAGGCGTTCTATGATGAGTATCAGCCGCACACCTACATCCACGAGAAGCAGAAGAAGGAAAAGAAGAAGAAGGATAAAAAGAAATAAGCAAAAGAAAAACAATAAGCTGACCCAGTCGTCTTGTTCGTTTGCCCGCTGTTCGTAGCAAGTTGATTTGCGATAGCTACGGCTATCCCTGCATCAACTTGCCACAAACAGCGAACAAAATAACTGCGCCTTAGTGGGCCAGTTTATTATTTCACTTTAGCTAAGGGGAATTGTGCTGTGTTATGAAGAAGTCTTGTCTAATGGCAGGTAAGTGTTTTTTCAAGGGGGCTTTTGTTAGCCTCCTTCTTCTCTTTGCTGCAAACCGATCATTCGCTCAGGTTATAGATACCCTTGTGGATCTGGACGTTCAGGTATTGACCTACGAGAAGTTTTTGGAGATGGTGCGGGCAACCCATCCCATGGCCAAACAAGCTGATATCGTAGCTGAGAAAGGAAAAATGCAGCTCCGCAAATCACGCGGTGTTTTTGATCCTTATCTGGAAGGCTGGTACAAGGACAAGTATTTCAAGGAAAGTAATTACTATGAAACCTTCCATGGAGGTTTGGTAATTCCTACTTGGTTTGGTGCTTCTGTAAAGGCTGGATGGGATTATAATGATTCTAATGGTGTCCACTTCAATGAAGAGTATTATACTCCAAGTGCAGGGACGGCTTATTTAGGGGTTTCTGTACCTGTTGGTGCAGGGCTTATCATGGACAAGCGTCGTTTGGAGCTTCGAAAGGCCCAAGCATTTCAGCAATCCTCCGATCAGGAAAGAATTTTAATGCTCAACACTTTGTTGTTGGACGCCACTAAATCCTATTGGGATTGGATGGAGGCGTATAATCAGTTGATGGTAGCTGAGCGCTCATTGGAAATTGCGAGAGTCCGAATTGCAGCTGTGCAATCCAGCTATGAACAGGGCGATTTAGCGGCCATGGATACTTTGGAGGCTTATACCCAGCTTCAGGCCATTCAGCTTAGTGCTTATGACGCTCGAGTGAATTTGCAGAACACAAGCCTTTATCTTTCTATTTATCTTTGGGATGAGGAGGTTAAGCCTTTAGAGTTGACGGAAAAGATGAGGCCTGTCCTTTCCAGTGAGGTGAAAAAATATCGTAGGTTAGAAGAGACCCGCGCTTTGGTGGATTCTTCGGAGCAATTATTGGCAAACCATCCAATTCTTGCCCAGTACCGATTGAAAATGCAGGCCTTGAGGGTCGAGCGCAGGTACAAGGCTAACAACCTCTTACCAAAATTGAAGTTTGAATATAGCTTCCTTGCACCTGGAGATAAATTGAAAGTTTCTGGTTCCAATTATAAATGGGGATTCTCCGTGTATTATCCTCTTTTCCTTCGTGAAGCGAGAGGTGATTTGAGAATTGCAGATTTGAAATTGCAGGAAACAGAGTTTAAGCTTCGTCAAAAGAACTTGGAGCTAAAAAACAAACTCTTGGCTTCGCAGAACAAGTTGTTGACGCTAGAGGAACAGATTAAGTTGTACGAAAGTGCGAGCTACAACTACCAACGCCTTTTGGAATTGGAGGAGATTAAGCTTCAAAGCGGTGAGAGTTCCCTGTTTAAGGTGAATGAGCGTCATCAGAAGATGCTTAATGCCCAAATGAAGTTGTTGAGCTTGCAGACAAAATATCTTCAGGAGCGTGCAGGATTGTTTTGGGTGGCGGCTGTGCTGACCAACTTTACAGATTAATCGGTTGTAAATACTTTAAGATAAGCCCCAGAGGATATGCGTCTTTTGGGGCTTTTTTGTGTTTTGGGGGAATGTTAGGTGCAAAGGGATGAAGTCCTTTGCTGTGGAGAGCTGCCCTTTCAGGGCTTTATAGTGTGGCGGCTTTCTATAGCGATTGGTGTGTAATCCAATGTTGTCAACTTAAACCTAGAGGGACGTCTGCAATCTATTCCTGAAAGCCCTGTAAGGGCGAAATATATCAGAGTGGGGCGTATAGCCCTACTCAAAAGGAAATAGAATCCATTTAGTTGACAAAATTGGGTGTTTAACCCATCGACAATAAATCATTGTTGTTCATCAATTGGAACCCCCATAAATGAAGAAAAGGGATAACCCGTCCTTGATGGACGGGTTATCCCTTTGGTTGTGTTTAGCTACCGTAGCGGCCTAAAGCTGAATACCAATTAAAAGCACATCATCGGTTTGTTTTCCAGTGCCTTGCCATTCATTAAATGAACAGGAAAGAGAATCTTTGATGATGCCAAACGGCTTTCCAGCATTTTCTTGCACCAAGTTTTTGATGCGTCGTGGGCCAAACTTCCTTTGGGATGGACCGCCGAATTGATCAGGGAAGCCATCGGAGAAGAAGTAAAGGGCGTCACCCTGTTCCACAGGAATCTGATGAGTGGTGAACTTCTTGTTTTCGTAGGCGCTGCCACCACCAATCGGGAATTTGTCACCTTTGGTTTCAATCAATTCACCGTCTGGTTTAATAAGGTAGAGTGGGCGTTGTGCTCCTGCATATTCCAGTGTGGAATGATCATCACTGATTTTGCAAAGGGCGATATCCATTCCATCTTTCACCTCACCGTCTGTGTTACCCTGTTTTAGGGTGTGGCCCAGACGTTCATCCAAAAGGTCAAGAATTGTCCCTGGACAATTTGCCTCTTCATTCTTCACAATGTCATTGAGCAGGAAGTAGCCAATGATGGAAAGCATGGCGCCAGGCACACCGTGACCAGTACAGTCCACAGCGGCAATATAGGTGAAGCCATTTTTCTTCATCATCCATGGGAAGTCACCACTAACGACATCCTTGGGACGGAAGAAAATAAAGGAGTTTGGCAGCGATTGCTGCAAGATGGACTCATGCGGAAGAATGGCATTCTGCAAATGCTCCGCATAGTTGATACTATCGTTGATCTTACGGTTTTTCCGCTTGATTTCGTTCTCTGTGGCTTTTTGCTCGGTAATGTCGTGGCTTACCACAAGGATGGATTCCAATTCCTCGTGTTCGTTGAATTCAGGAATGGCGTTTACAGCCATCGTCCGCTCGCCTTTGGTGGATGGAAGATCCAGTTCCACATTGACTTTTGAGCGATTTTCCGTCACCTGATCCACCAGCTCAGAGAGGTGGGTGGTGATTTTCTCATCCAGCCCACTTAGTGTGAGCATCTTGTTCCGCAACTCCTCAGGACGTTTTCCTGTCAGGTTGGTGATGGCTGGGTTGGAATAGAAGAAGGTTTTTTGACGGCTAATTCGCGTGATGATATCTGGAGAGTTTTCCGAAAGGGCCTGCATCTGACCACGCTTCCTTTCTTCCTGTTCTGCCCTTAAACGTTCCGTAATGTCGCGGTAGTTTACAACAATCCCTTGGATGGCAGGATTCTCCAACATATTTCGCCCAGTAGCCTCCAGCCAGATTTTATCTCCCGTTTTACGGTAGTAGCTGATGGTTACAGTTTCAAGGCAACTGTCGTCATTGAGTAGGCGCTCAAACATTTCCCGCACCAACCCTTGCTCATTCTTATGGACAAAGTTGATGTCTCGGGAGCCAATCATTTCCTCTGGGCGGTAGCCCAAAATATGCTCCACAGAAGGGCTGACATATTGGACAGTTCCTTCTTCATCATAAATGGTAATTACCTCAGAGGCGTTTTCAAGAAGTGCCTGAATACGGTGTTGAGCATTGTTCACCTCTGTGATTTGATGTTCCAATGCTTTGTTCGCCTCTTGGATTTCTTCCTGAGAGGCTGCCATTTTCAAAGCGTTTTCCTGAAGCTCCTTTTGGCGCTCTTGGAGAATGACGTTCATCTCCTCCGATTGCTCGTGGAGGCGTTGCTTTTCTTCCTGATGCTTGGTGTTGGAAATGGTTTGGGCGATAATTTCGCTTACCTCCTCCAAGAATTGAATCTCGCCCTCAGAGAACTTGTGGAAGCTTACAAGTTCAAGTACGCCATATACCGTTTCATTGGTGATAAGTGGAATGATGGCGATGCAGGTAGGGGACTGAGTTTCCAACAAACCCGAACTCACATGCATGTAGTCATTCGGGATTTCAGTTCTGAGGATGGTATCCTTTTCAAGAACAGCTTGGCCAATCAGTCCTTCACCAACTTCAAACTTGGCATCAATGTATTTTTTGCGCTCATAGGCGTAACTGGCCCTCAGGTCAATCACGGAATTGTTGCCATCTTGTTTTTCAACAACAAAGAACCCGCCCTGAATGGCATCAACACGCTGACAAAGGTATTGGAGCAGTTCATCGCCCAATTGGGTCAGGGTTTTTGTTTCACGAAGGATTTCACCTGTTTCGGCAATACCCAATACAATCCAGTTTCGCAGTGCGTCATTCGTTTCCGCTTTATGAAGGCTGGAGCGCATGTTTACCAGTGCCTGACCCAGAATATCACGGTCACTCAAAGGTTGGAAGGAGGAGTAGAAATGCCCTTCACCAATTTTTCGTGCAAAATCTGCAGTGTGGCGCAGGTTGTAAACCAATTGGTTTAGGGTGGCAATCATTTCCCCAATTTCATCTTTCCAAGGGGTCTTCAATTTTGGAGGGAGAACACCCTGACTGATGAGCATCAAAGCCTGTTTCAGTTTGATGAGTGGTTGGGTAAGAATTTGACTTGTATGGAAGCTGATGAGCGAAGTCAAAAGAATCAGCACAAGGCCACAGGTTCCTGCAACATAAAGGAAGTCAGCCAAGGTATTTCCAAAGACTCGACTCTCGAATGTGGCCATGATGCCAATATCGAAGTTGCTGGAATGCTTCCAATAGGAGAGTTGTTCCTCGCCGTTCGGGAAGGTGTAGAAACCATGCTCGGTAATGTCCGAGGAAGCAGAGCGATAAAATGGATCCTCACCTTTTGGCTTGAAGCTCGAGACGTTTCCGCCAAGTTCTTCAGGCCATTCATTGTGCAAATAGAAAATCCCCTGCGGACTATCCTGATAACAGAATAGGTGCATTTGGGGGTGAGTAGTTAAGATTTTTTCTCGGAAATGCTCAAGGATGGGAACAATGTCCAACTTGCCTACAATGGCCCCGACCACCTTATTGTTTTCATCCAAAATAGGAAGGGAGAGATAGGCGAAGGAAGCAATCTTTCCCGCTTTGGGCTCTAAGGTTGGTTTGTTGACATAAAAGTGAGGCTTGTACGGGTCAATGGTGCTGTTGTTCAGGTTATGGAACTGCACGTTGTTTAGCTCCAAATCCTCTTGGTGATACAGCAGACGCCCATTTCCGTTTACCACATAAATGTCTTTGTAACCAAAATTCTTGGTGAAGGAGTTTAAATAGTTTTCCCTTAGCAATGCCCTTTTCTCCTTGGCAATCGCACGCAGGGAGTCGTTGTGGCTATGAGTGATGCCTCGAAGCTCCCACAGCTTTTTACCGATTTCTCCTTGGGTGAGAAATTCCAATTCATGGCGGCGTTCCTCAAAATGCGCCTCCAGTTTCTGTTCAAAGTTTTCTACCGCCAATTTTAAGCGGTCTTCATCCCTTTCCCGAATAATCTGTTTGGTGGTCAAAAAAGTGAACAGGCTTTCGGCCAGTACCGAGCCACTGACCAATACAAACACCAACAGTAACACCTTCAGGGAAACAGGAATTCGCCGTAGAAATGATGCCATAGAGGAGTAGTTATGTTTTTTCAAATCCTGAACCGAGGTTCAGCATCAGTGATGTTTTTTCACGTTTGTTTGCGAAGGGGTGCCAAGGGCTTCACCCAACTGTGTGGCCATCCAAGTCAAAAAGGAAATGTCCTCTTCAGAAAATGCTCTGAAGGTTGCCAGTTCAAACACGGCCAAGGTTTCTTGCTTGTGAACAATTGGAAGCAAACACAAGTGGGTAGGGGCTGAGTTCCCTAAACCAGTGGCTGTTTCCATGAGGTGTTCAGCAGGGATTTGTCCTAAAAAAATTGGACGTTGATTTTGGGCAACCTGTCCCACAAGGCCTTCGCCAAATGCGAATTCGCGCTCTCTTTTGGAGGCGGAGACTGCGTATCCGCCAATGACTTTTAAGGTAGCATCACCCTTGGTTTTCATGCTTTTGAAAACAAGCCCTTGAATAATTTCAAGTTCTGGAGCAATCAGGGTCAGCAGGTGTGCGTAGAATTTCTCATCACTTTGCTCCGAAGCGCCAGCAAAACAAGTCGCCAAATCATTTTTAAGGCTTTCAAGGTTTGATGAGTCATCAAGGCATTTCTCGGATTTTTCTTCCTTCTCAGCGGCACTTTCGGTTGTAGGCAGGGTTTGCTCCAACCAAAGTTCCATGGGGTCCTTTTGATGCTTCAGGTAGTAGAGGAAAAACAGGCCAATGAAGCCTGCCGTGAGTTCCAAAAAGGCCAAACCTGTAAGCCAATTCACCTCGGTGGGGAGGTGATCAGGAATTCCACATTCAGGCATATCCGCCAAATGCACTACAAAATTCTGCAGCGTGTGGATGGCGTGAATGTTCATCAGGGCAATCGCCAAAAAGACGCCCACCACAGCCAGAAACGTTTTGTTCTTTACAAACTTTTTGGGCATGGGATTATTCTTGTTTTTGACGGAGCTTTTGGATTTTCAAGTCCTTCAGGCGGAGACTTTCTTGGAGGTCGGAAATTCGATCCTCTTGGCTTTGGAGATTTTCCTTCAGCTTCTCAGAACTAATTTGAAGGGCCTCGTTTTCACTTTCTTGTGATTGAAGTTGTTCCTTCAGGGCTTCCAACTCCTTAGTAAGCTGCTGCTTGGTGGTGAGCAACTCCTCATTTTTCTTCTGGAGTTTTTCGCTAATGTGTACCACCTGTTTTTCTTGGATGAATGCCTCACGTTGGGCAATCTGTTTGGCGGACTCAAGTTCCTGAAGCTTTTTGAGGGTAGAATCCTCTTGTTCCTGCAGCTTTTTTGTGAGTTCCTGAGAGGCTTGCAACAATGTTTGTGTGCGGTTGCTGATTTCCACAGCAGAAAGGCTGGAGGCAATGTTTTCTCCTACCTTCTCTACAAAATCAATCTGGTGTTTTTCTAAGAGGTAGAGCGAGGCAATTTCAATGATGCCGTAGATTTTCCCCTTGTTGATGAGCGGCACCACCAATAGGTTTGTTGGCTTGGCTTGCCCAAGACCAGACTGAATATTTGAATGTTCTTCAGGGAGTTCTTGGATGTGGATGGTTCCACCTTCCTGCCAAGCTTGACCCGCCAAGCCTTCACCCATTTCAAAGGATCGCTTCAGGAATTTTCTGCGGCCATAAGCCGTGCAGGCTACCAAATCCAAGGTTTCTTTTCCGTTGGCGTCCTTCACTACAAACAAGCCGCCCTGCTGACCATTGACATATTGAACAAGAGAGGAAATAACCTTGTCAGCCAAATGGTTGAAATCACCTTTTTCATGGAGGATTTCAGACAAAAGGGCTTGGCCTTTAATGTTCCAGTTTCGCTTGTTTTCCTGTTCTCTCAGGCTTGAAAGCTCGGTGAGCATTCGATGTAATGATTGACCAAGTGGACGTTCGCGGTTCTGTTTTGGGAGGTGAGGGCTTGCATCCAGTTTGCCTTCTGTGATTTCATCCACAAAGACTCGCGCTTCTCTGATGTCAGAAGACAAGGTGGACAATAGGCCAAAAAGTTCACCCATTTCCATGTTTCGCTTTGGCGGTAGAATGTCGCCCTTTGCCGTTTTTAGGAAACGTTCGCCTTGTTTGCTTAATGCTTGAATAGGAACCAGAATGTTGCGTTTGAGGAACCAATACACCCAAGCAATTAGGGCGATGTTCAAAAGGATGATTACCCCATTGATAAGCTTGTAGCGGAAAGTTGCTTCTCCAAGATTTTCTAAGTGGCGCTCCTGAAAGTGAACTAACTCTTCAGAAAGGTGGCTGGCCAAAAATTGAATATTCGCCAATGCCTGTTGAGCTGCTGGCGACAAGACCATGGCATTTCGGTGGAATTTCTCGATGGCCTTGGTGCGTTCACCTCTTCGGTAAAGCTGAACCTCACGGATTTCAGTCAGGACGCTATCCACCAAAATATCCTCATAAAGGATATGGTTGATGTTTTGTTTGATGATTTCCCACTTCTCATAGTTGTACATCAACATAATGGCCTGTTCTGGAGATTCAGGCGAGAGGTGGAGGGCAAGGCTGTCCTTAGCGTAAGGACGGTAGCGTTGATATTCGAGAGTGAATAGAATATTCTGGAAAGCGGATTCGAAGTTCTTTTGCTGCTTGGCAAAGTACTTTCGGTGGTCCTCTGGTGCCTCAGAAAAGTTGTGGGCGTGGGTGCTCAGGTTGATGAGCGTGTTTTCCAGTTGAGTAACATTGTCCAGCAAACCTTGTTGTTTTTCCAAGGATTGGTGCAACATGTAGGCGCCAATTAAACTGGCCACAAAAAATACGGCAACGGAAAGGAAAAGAATTGTGAGCTGTCTTTTCAGCGAGGGTAGTTTTCCTTTCTTCATGTATATAGTGTGTTTTCTATGAGAAAGTAGGGAAGACCTGTACAGTGGTCTGTTCCATCTGTAAACTCGTTTGGTTTGGAAAAAGGTCTTGTAAAATGCTTTTTTGCAGAGACCAATTAATTTTCCAACCTTCTTTAAAGATATGTAATTTATACATGAAGATTTAGCTGAAACGCCATTTTCATAGTATTTTTAAAGGAAGGCCCGTAGGATAAGTTCCTACATGCAGGGAATTAAGACGTTATTCCTTTTGTTTCCTTGTGTATGGATAAGGTTTGCCCTTTAGTCCCCACCATATATGAAATTAAACTTTAACAATCAGGCGAATGCCAATGAGGAGGAGCTCAACCAGTTTGGCGTTGGGAATTTCTTTCGGCTGAACATTGGCAGAAAGCTGATGATTGGCTTCGGCCTTTTCCTTTTCAGTATCCTTTCCTTTGGACTCTTTATCTGGAGGCCTATCCAGAAAAATAAGGAGCTCAACGAAGTAAGTGCTCAGGTTTACGCACCTTCTATTGACGCGCTCAAAGATTTGAAATTCAATGTGCTGTCATCGCAGTCGCTCATGGGGGTGTGGCTGACGGTGGACAAGGACTTGGGTGATGAGGATGCCAAGGGCAAGCGCGATTTGGTGCAAATCCATGAATATGATTATCCGAAAATCAAGCAAGATTTGAGGATGTTGATGGGGCGCTGGGATGGTGACGACCGTTTGTTGATGGACTCCGTTTTTAATCGCATTGATTCACTGATGGCTTTTGAGCATGAATTGATGGTGGAGTTTAGTGAGAGTGAGGTGTATTGGATTCCTTATGAAAATGTTGACCGAAGAAAAGTCTATCGCGAGAGTTTGGCCCATGGCCCGTTGAGCGATAAGGTCATTAATATAGTGGAGGGGCTTCGCGATGTTACCCATCGATTGGAGAACAAGTCGCGGACCTACAGCCACCAAATGCACGACTCGCTGAACATGCTCGACCAATTGGTGTGGTCGCTCATGATTTTGCTTTTTGTAGTTGGAATTACCGTAGCCTTCTTTACCATTCGATCGATTGTTCGGCCAGTTTCTCAGCTGAAGGATGCCCTGTTGACGATGGGGCAAGGAGTTCTTCCGCAGAGTAGAGTGCGGGAAGGGAATGATGAGATTGGGCAGATGTCCATGGCCTTGAACAACCTTATTAGTGGTTGGCGTCGTACGTCGGAGTTTGCCAAGGAAATTGGAGAAGGTAACCTGAAATCGGAGTATGAGCCATTGAGTGAAGAGGATTTGTTGGGTAACTCCCTGCTCCGAATGCGTGAAAAACTGGCAAGAGTGGCCGAGGAGGAAGGCAAGCGAAGCTGGTCTTCGGAAGGTCTCACGATGTTCAGTGAGGTGCTGCGCAAGAACAACGACAACATGGATGCCCTTTGTCGTGCACTTATTTCCGCATTGGTGAAATACTTGAATGCCAACCAAGGCGGCATGTTTGTATTGAACAATGACGGTGATGAGCACTTCATGGAGTTGAGGGGCTGTTATGCGTGGGACCGATATAAGTACAACGAGGAAAAAATTTTCTTGGGAGAAGGCCTTGTAGGCCAAGTGTGGCAGGAAAAAGGAAGCATGTATTTGACTGACATTCCTGAGGACTATATTTCTATCGTTTCAGGATTGGGAGAAGCTTCACCGAAGAATTTGTTGGTTGTTCCAATGATTTCCAACGACACCGTATTTGGTGTGATTGAGTTGGCTTCTTTCGACGAAATGGATGATTACCAAGTTCGTTTTGTTGAGCGTTTGGCTGAAAGTATCGCCACCACCATCGCGGCAGTGAAGGTAAATGAGCGAACAAAAATCTTGTTGGGTCGCTATGAAAAGGCGTCCGAGCAAATGAAAGACAAGGAGGAGGAGCTTAAGCACAGCCAAATTGCCATGGAAGAAGCTCAGCAAAAAATGTCCTTGCAGTTGGAAAGCTTGGTGATTGAAGTTCAGAAACATCGCAAAAAGGAAAAGCTTCTGATGGAAGAGAATACAATGCTTCAGGAGCGGGTGAGAAGTGTGGCGATTGAGCTTGAGGAAGTGAAAAGAGAATTTAATCTTCAATAGGAAGAAGTTTTGTAATTCCTAAAGAGGGGTAACGAAAGGCTGGTGGTCTTTCGTTACCCCTTTTTTTATGCCTGACTGGTAGTGAATTATTGGAAAGGAACCGCAGAGGACACAGAGGAATGGAGATGAAGAGACTCCCATGTTCTAAACAGATTGGGCTTTTGAGAGTAAGAGGCCTCCTTTTCTCCATACCTCTGTGCCCTCAGTGGTCATTTTGAAAAGGCCTCTACCGACAAGTTCGTGTTTGAGTCGCAGTAGGGTAATTTTTGATTCGTTTGGGATTAAGCTCATTCCACCGATAAACCGACTTGTTTAGCCCTTCTTTTGGAAAAGGTCTGATAGTTTTTGGCGTAGGGTGGCGTTTTTCCATGGAGCAATCTCCCATCAAGCAAATTCAATGATGGAGAGGATGCAGGACTAAACCGAAATCCTATGAAGAAGAATGTCATTGCAGGTTTGTTGCTGTCGGGAATCCTTGCCATAGGCTCTCAAACGAGCCTTGCTTTGGCTTCTGATGGGGGGGAGAAATCCTTGTTAAGGCAGGCCAACTTGGAGTTTTCTGCTGATGCCTTTGCCTCGGCACTTCCAATTTATCAGCAAGTCTTGGAGAAGAACCCCGATAATGTTCAAGCCAACTACAAGGCTGGACTTTGTTGTTTGGATGAAGGTTCCATTCACAAACGTGAAGCAGCCGCTTATCTGGAAAAGGCCTATGCCTTGGACCCAAAAGTGGACAAGGAAATCCTGTTTCTCTTGGGACGAGCCTATCAAATGCGTGGTGATTATGACCTCGCCAGCGAAAAATATGAGGAGTTTATCAGCAGTGGTCACGGCAAGAATGACACCCAGCAAAGGGCAAAACAACTTATCGAGGATTGTGCGTTAGCCAAGGAGCTTAAGGCGAATCCATTGGATGTGAACATTGTTCCATTCGCCCCTGGAATTAATACACCCTACCATGAGTATTCAGCGGTGTTATCAGCAGATGAGCGCACCATGGTGTTTACTTCTCGCCGACCTGGTTCCACAGGTTCTGAAGAACAGGATGAAGCTGATGATCTGTTTGAGGACATGTATGTGGTGACCAAAAATGATCAAGGAAAGTGGGGGACTCCGGTGAATCTTGAGGAGATTAACACCGACTCTCATGACGCCTCGGTGGGCTTGTCTCCTGATGGCCAACAGCTCTTGGTGTATTTGTCAGACGAGGGAGCTGGTGATATTTTCTATTGCGACCGTAACGAGGACGGTACTTGGCAACGCCCTAAGCCATTTCCAAAGCAAATCAATAACCCAATGAGTAATGAGCGCCATGCTACAATCAGTAGGGATGGCAACACGCTTTATTTTGTGAGTGATCGCTCAGGCGGACTTGGAGGCTTTGATATTTATCGGGTGTCAAAAAACCCCGATGGGAAATGGGGAGGCGCCGTTAACCTTGGTGCACCAGTGAATACCCCAGGTGATGAGGATGCTCCATTTATCGATATCGATGACCAGACCTTGTATTTCAGCTCGAATGGTCACCCAGGAATGGGAGAGTTTGATGTGTTCAAAACTAAATGGGACGAGGAACAGTCTGCTTGGGCGGAGCCAAAGAATATGGGTTTCCCTATTAACTCGCCAAGTTCGGATATCTTCTTTGTGGTCTCTGGTGATGGTAAAACTGCCTATTTCAATTCGGCCTCTGATGGAGGACAAGGTGGTATTGACCTCTACATGATTAGTCCCATGTTGGTAGACAATATTGAGGAACGCCAACGTATCGTTTCGGATTTGACAGGTAAACCAATTCCTGAAATACCTGATGTCTCCTTGGGTATCATCGGTCAGGTGCAAAGTGTGAAGGGGGATCCCGTTGCCGATGCTACGGTACATTTAGTGGATGAGGAAGGTCAGGTAGTGCTGGATTTGCCGAAAACCCCCAAGGGCTATCAAGCAGAATTGCCGGAGGATTTGAGTGGTACTTTCCGTGTAGTAGCCAATGCCCAAGGTTTTCTCGAAGGTTCTGAAGAGGTGGTTATTGAAGAGAACCAGCTGGAAAAAGGCAATGTGTCCTTCACCATTTTCCTAAAGCCAATTGAGGAGAACGCCTCCATTGTCTTGCACAATATCTACTATGATTTTGACAAGGCTACCCTCAAGAAAGAGTCCTTTGCGCAATTGGATCGCTTGGCCAATTTCATGGAAACACACCCCGGAGTAACCGCTGAGGTTGGTGGTCACTGCGATTCCAGAGGTTCAGAAGCCTACAACCAAAGCTTGTCCGAGCGTAGAAGTAAGGCGGTGGTGGAGTATTTGGTGAAGAAGGGAGTTGATTCCCATCGGCTTATCGCCAAAGGATATGGGGAAACAAGGCCTTTGGCTTCCAATGATGATGAAAAGGATGGCCGCGAGGTGAATCGAAGAACAGAGTTTACCGTCAAGAAGCATATGATTCAGGAGGAGGCACGGCATTAAGCTGTGGAATATATAGGTAAGGGAGTTGAATTTTTAAACCACGGAGAAAGGGAGGAAAGGAGACGTGTTTTGTCAAAAAGGAGATGCTTCGCATTTAGAGAAGGGGAGACACAAACACCTCCCTTTCTCTACAGAGGCTTAGCTTCTACTCCTCTAAACTATCATTTGCTCCCTTTCTCCGTGGTTGAATTTCAATAATCAATTGCTTGACCTATATAAGTGAAAGAAGGAAGCTCATTGGGCTTCCTTTTTTTGGTTTTGGGCGAATGTTGACTTTTCGCCAAGGCATGGTCATGAAAATGTTAAGTTCCTGAAATCTTCTGCCCAAAAAATTGCCCTGTTTACAAGGGAAAACTCGTAACTTGCGGCCGAAAACTTACCCCTACAAAAGGGGCATGGCAAAGCGCGAATCAGGATTCTTGTGATCTTCCTCGTCAAACAACTACCATTACCTAACGCTCAGCATTTGGAAACTTCCCTAAGGGGAATTTTGGACAATGTGGGGCACTTCCTGCCCGAGCTACTGTTGAGTGGTCTTCTGCTTGTGGTGTTGATGCAGGACTTAGTCTTGAGGGGAAAAGGAAGAAAGAGTTTGGCTTGGGTGACAGGTTTGGGTTTTGTGGGAGTCGCAGCCTCTCTGTTATTGCAGTGGGGCAAGTTTCCAGATGGGCTCTTGTTTGAGGGGATGTTACAGGTCAATGCATTGACCACATTTTTTAAGCTGATTGTATTGCTTGGTGCTGGAGTTGCCGTGTGGCATACCGAAGCAAGTTTGCATAAGAGGAGTGAGTACGAGGGGTCTGGAGAATATTATCAATTATTGATTTCTGTGGTTTTGGGAAGCTTACTGATGGTTTCAGCCACTCATTTGGTTTCCCTATTTGTCGCTTTGGAATTGGTTTCCATTCCATCGTATGCCTTGGTGTTGTTCGCTGGAGATAAGCGCAGCAAGGAGGCAGGAATGAAATACATCTTGTTCGGGTTGTTTGCGGCGGCTTTGATGCTCTACGGAATGTCCTTTGTTTATGGCATTACCGGAGGGTTGGATTATGCTTCCATTCTTGAATACTTTGAGCAGAATGCTTTGCAATGCAGTACGTTGCTGTCATTCGCCTTGTTGGCGGTAGCAGCGGGAGCGCTCTTCAAAATTTCGGCGGCGCCGATGCACGTATGGACGCCAGATGTTTATGAAGGTTCACCAATGCCGGTGGTTTCCTTCTATTCGATTGCTCCAAAAGTTGCAGGCCTCATGGCCTTGATGATGTTGGTTCAGACTTCATCTTCTGTCATTTTCTTCGAAAAAATTACGTGGACATCTGTACTTGCTTTGGTGGCCTTGGTGTCCATCGTGGTAGGTAATTTCACGGCGCTTTTGCAAAAAAACGCCAAGCGGATGTTGGCTTATTCATCCATTGCTCATGCAGGTTTCTTGATGATAGGATTTATCGCAGGGAACCAAGCCGGCATGAATGGGCTTTTATACTACGTGTTGGCCTATGTCTTCATCAATATGGGCGCGTTCATCTTGGTAGATTTCCTTTCCAAGAAAACAGGCTCTGATGCCATGGAAAGCTTTGCTGGATTAGGCAAAAGTTATCCGTTGGTTGGAATTTTCATCATCCTTGTGATGTTGGCTTTGATTGGAATGCCACCAACCTCAGGATTCATGGCCAAGTTGATGGTCTTTATTGCCTTGTGGGAAGCATACGGCGCGTCAGGTGATAACCTGTTGATGATCCTGTTTGTGGTTGGATTGGCCAATATTGTGATCTCATTATTCTTCTACTTGAAGATACCTTACTATATGTATTTCCGTCAGTCGCCACAGGAGGTTGGCGCTGCGGGGATTGGATGGGGTAGCCAGCTGCTGCTATGGCTTCTTATCCTTCCAATAATTGGAATGTTCTTCTTTGTGTCCTTTGTAAATGGGCACTTGGCAGCAATTAGTTGAGAGTAAAAAATACAGACTACTATACGTCTTTGTATCAAGTACAATGTATTATGTACAATGAGCTTCAAGAAGGGCAATCATTGTACATAGTACATAATACATTGTACAAATGTATGGTGAGCTGAAAAAGTATTAGTGTTAGAGTCCTGTTGGACGGGAGGAATTTCCTTCAACAGTGTGCTTTAACCTGCTACATCTCTATCCCTTCACAGCAATGCTTGAAGCAATCAAACACGAGTGCGGCATCGCCATGATTCGGCTCCGCAAGCCTTACCAGTACTACATCGACAAGTACGGTACCCCAATGTACGCCTTGAACAGGATGTACCTGCTTATGGAGAAGCAGCACAACCGAGGTCAAGACGGTGCAGGTCTGGCAACCATCAAACTGAAGGTTCCCGAAGGAACGCGTTACATCAGCCGTTACCGTTCGATTGACAAGCAGCCTATCGCTGAGATTTTCAGGAAGGTGAATGTCAAGTTCAAAAAGGGCTTGAAGGGAAACCGCAAGAAAATCTCAAATGCCAAATGGCTTCAGGAGAATTTGGCCTTCACAGGAGAGGTGTTGTTGGGTCACTTGCGTTATGGCACCCACGGTCAGAACAGCGTGGAGAACTGTCACCCATTCTTGCGTCAAAATAATTGGCGTAGCAAGAGCTTGGTGGTGGCCGGTAACTTCAACATGACCAATGTGGATGAGCTGTTCGCCCGATTGGTGGAGTTGGGTCAGCATCCAAAGGAAAAGGTGGACACGGTGACCGTGTTGGAGAAGATTGGTCATTTCTTGGATGAAGAAAGCCAACGTCTCTTCGCCCGATTCAAGAAGGAAGGCAATCTTTCTAACCGAGAGATTTCCGAACTGATTGAAAATAACATTGATTTACAGACGGTACTTCGCCGTTCCTGTAAGGACTTTGACGGTGGTTATGCCATGTGTGGTATGACTGGTTATGGCGCTACTTTCGTGGCTCGTGACCCTGCCGGAATCCGTCCTGCATATTATTACGCCGATGATGAGGTAGTCGTGGTTGCTTCCGAAAAGCCAGCCATCAAGACAGCCTTTAACATCGATTTTGACAAGATTAAGGAGGTAACTCCAGGTCATGCGCTCATCATTGAGAAGAATGGTGCCTTCGCGGAGAAGCCATTCATTGACCAATTGCCGAAGAAGTCTTGTTCATTCGAGCGCATTTACTTCTCTCGCAGTTCTGATCCAGGCATCTATCGCGAGCGTAAGGATTTAGGTCGTTTGTTGGCGCCAAAAGTATTGGAGGCTGTTGACCACGATCTTGAGAATACGGTGTTCTCTTACATTCCAAACTCTGCTGAGGTTTCCTTTATGGGACTGATGGAGGGCGTTGAGGAATACTTGTCCAAGCACAGAAAGGAGAAAATCAAAGAGGGGAAGATGTCCGATCAGGAATTGGACAAATTGCTTTCGATTTCTCCTCGTGTAGAAAAATTGGTGATCAAGGACGCCAAGTTGCGCACCTTTATCACCGAGGACAAAGGCCGTGACGATTTGGTTTCCAACGTTTACGACACCACTTATGAGGTGGTGAAGAAAGAGGTGGATACCTTGGTGGTGATTGACGATTCCATCGTTCGCGGAACAACGCTTGAGAAAAGTGTTATCCGAATGTTGGATCGCTTGAAGCCAAAGAAAATCATCATTGTTTCCTCGGCTCCGCAAATCCGTTACCCAGACTGTTACGGCATTGACATGTCGAAGATGAAGGAGTTTGTGGCGTTCCGTGCTTTGCTCGATCTGCTAAGGGATACTGATCAAGAAGGCAAGTTGGAGGAGGTTTATCAGATGGCCAAGAAGGCTACTGACAATTCTCCGAACTATGTGCAGAGCCTTTATGATCTCTTTACGGAGGAGCAGATTACAGAACAAATTGCTCGAATCGTTGATCCAGGAGATGTCGATGCTGGTATTAAAGTCATTTACCAGACCGTAGATAATTTGCACGAGGCCTGCCCAGATCATTTGGGTGATTGGTACTTCACTGGTAACTACCCAACTAAAGGTGGTAACCGCGTGGTGAACAAAGCCTTTGTGAACTTTATGGAAGGCGTAGAAGGAAGGGCTTATTAAGTGGATTCCTTTTGAAAATAAAAGAATGAAAAAAGCACCGTCGTATGGCGGTGCTTTTTCTGTTTTTGGAGCTTATTATTTAGCCCGCTTAAAATAATATCGGGTGATGAAAATCCCCTTGCCATCGCCTTTGCCAGCATCGCTTTCTACACCACCAATGACGTTAACGAGTTCCCAACCTTGAGCAGTCATCTCATTAAGTTTAGAGGCTTGCATCGCGTCATTGGATGCAATGTTTTGGAAGTTGATACCAACACCACTGTAAAAGTTGACCATTTTGGTTTCCTTAAAGCCATTAATCTTAATGTCACCTCGCTTAACCTTTCCCTGATCTGATTTTTTGCCATCAGTTCTTTCGGTGGTAAAGTCGGCAACATTTAACTGATCGGTGTTTTCCACAATGCGCGAGCGACCTAATCCCATTGGAACAATGGATTCTACAGCCGTGATGATTTTAAACTCATAGACTGGAGCAGTTTGCTGGGTTTGTGTCCCTGCTTTAAAAGAAATGAGGCCCAATGTAAGGGCACCTGCTGTAATGCCAATTAAAAGCTTTTTCATAGGGTAATTGTTTTGTGTTCAATGACCCAAGTGAAACAGGTTAAGGTGGAATATGGTTCTGCTATCCAATAAAAAAGACAGCCCCATTCAAGGCTGCCTTTTGATAAACTCAAAAAACCTTTGTGAGAATTTGAGCATCAAAAAAGCACCGTCGTTTGGCGGTGCTTTTTTCAATACAGCTGATTTCGTATTGGCTAAGGAGGTGCCAAGGTAAATTCTATTTGAAAAAAGCTGTTAATTTCCTTTGCCAACATTACTCAATGACAAACTTAATTTCTTGTATCTCTTGAGTACTCAAATCCAAAATGACCATAGAGTATAGCCCTGGGTTGAGGGTGGTGGTAATGGCAGAAATATCAACTTCAGGGCCATTGACTTCAAGTGTCGTTTCCAAAATAGTTTGTCCAGACTGTACATCCAAAAGTTGAATCTGGGCGTTTGTATAACCTTCCGTATAGGTTAGTTTTATCGGATCAGGAATAGGTTTTAGTCCAAATTTATTTCGTGGACATTCCTCCGGTGATTTTTCGATTACCCTGAATTTCAGGTATTCACATGCTGTGTTGGACTCAACAAAATAGTCATGATTTCCAATCATGCTATAGTCAAAGAAAAAGAGGTGCATCTCACCATCTTCATCTGTGTAGTGATATAATCCTTCACTAATGTCACTCATTGGACACACCTCAATGGTGACAATTGGTCTGTAAATCGCAGGTTTTACATAGAGGAATAGATGCCTTTCATATTCGCTACAGGGCTCTGCAAAAGTCATGTAGTTGGCATTTAGCGTATTACCTCCATCGATATATGAAGTCTGGATTTCAATTCCATTTTCCCAGATGTATTTTTCCCCAGCACAAATAGTATCATAAGCATATTGCTCATGAATAGTGAGGTTTAGGGTTACGATAGAGTCACATCCATTTTTTGTGCTTCCAACTCCTTGATAGGTGCCGCTGTGCGCGTAAAACTCACCTGTTAGTGGCCAATAGAAATCAAAGCATGCCTCGATGTCAACCGTTTCTTCAATGGTCACATTCATTAAGAGATTTAGGGTTACAATGGAATCACATCCAGTGATAGCGCCATTTGTAATCGTATGTGTTGCCGTGTTGTTGCTTGATGTATAGGTTATTCCATCGATCCAAGTGAAGGAGCCACAAGCAATGACCGTATCAATTCCATATTTAGTGGTGCAAGGTTTCAGTTTTTGAATGAAGACATCGTTATCTCCAGCAGAGGTTAAGTTGTAAATTGCTGAGGCAGGGTCAAAGTCTGTTTTTTCTTGAAAAAAACCAGTGGTATAAATATTTCCAAAGGCATCAGCTGCTATCGACCTTCCTTCATCATCTTTCTCGTGGGATAGTTGTCCTACACCATTGCCCATTGCTTTTGCCCAGACAAACTGCCCTGAGGTGTCGAGTTTTTCAATGAAAATGTCCCTTTCACCGAGTGAGCTTAGGCTAAAGGAATTTGTTGTGTCAGGGTCAAAGTCTACCGTGTTGGTGAAATAACCTGTGGTATACACATGACCTAAGCCATCGACAGTAATATCCATTCCTGCATCTTCATGAATAGAGCCAAAGGCTTTTGCCCACAGGAAATCCCCATTTCCAGTCAGTTTTTCAATAAAAATGTCTGAAGAACCAGTTGCGCTTAGATTATAGGTGTTTTGGCTAGGGTCAAAATCAGATGTGCCCCAAAAATAACCTGTGCAATACAGATCCCCTTTTTGGTCACAGGTGATTGACGTTGCCTTATCTTCATTTGTTCCTCCGATAGATTTTACCCAAACAAAGTCTCCATTGGCATCAAGTTTTTGGACAAATACTTGATCTTTCACAGGATATCCAGGAGATCTTAAGTTGAATACTGATCCAGAGGGGTCGAAATCAATGTTGCCTGAAAAAGTGCCTATTGTATAAACATTGTTTGCAGTGTCCACCGTGATACCATTTCCAACAACGATGGAGGATTGTCCTGAAAATGATTTGGACCAAAGGTAGTCTCCATTTGTTTTTAGTTTTACAACAAATGCACTCCGTGGACCAATGCTAGTATGAAGTGTCGTACTGTCATTTTGCTCAAAATTTATTTGGTCAGCATATACCCCCGTGACATATACGTTCTTATTCTCATCACAAGTAATGGATGCCGCTTCGTCGTTTAGGTTTCCCCCAGCTGTTTTTGCCCATCTGAAGATTCCACTCGGACTTAGCTTCATTACGAAAACATCAGTGTAGTTATCTGTAGTTGAACTTGCGGAGTACACCTTTGGTCCAGGGTTTAGGTCGATGGTTCCGCGAAAGCCTCCAGTGACATAGACTGCTCCATTGGAATCAGTGGTGACGGAGGTGCCATAACTGATATTACTATTTTGTATTGGGCTGATGTTTTCAATCATTTTGGCCCATATGAAGTTCCCATTGGAATCCAGCTTTTGAATGAAAGTGGCGTTTGAGATGGTGTGTGTAAGGTTAAAGGTGTTCGGTCCTGGGTCAAAGTCAACCGTACCATGAAACCGACCTGTAGTAATGACGTTTCCATCAGGGTCAGTAGTAATACTTGTTCCAATGTCTTTTTGAGTGTTTCCGCTACAAATGGCCCAATCAAATTGTTGGTCCTGTGCGAATACTGAGGCTGAGCTCATGAAAGCCAGCCAAAGCATGAGTAGTCCTTTTCTCATTGTTGTGTGTTAAAAGGTGATTAAAAGAAAGCTCCCTGAAAGGTCAAGACCTTCTTGACTGAGGGATGTACAAAAGTGCATGGGGAGGCTTTCTTAAATCGTTCAAGGACTTCCACAAATCAATCAGGGACTGTCTCATTTCGGTCAAAAAAGGTCTCTAATCAATCATAGTACCCCATAATAGTCAGTTTAGAAGAGGGGAGGGTACTGAAGGCAACAATGTTTTTCAGTCAAGTAGAAGCCTTTGTAAGGGCTCTTTTTATGGGTTTCAAGAGAATGATAACGTGGCGGTTTTACCTTTGGCTTCATAAAAAATAAAAAGGGCTACCTCGGAAGAGATAGCCCTTTAACAAATTCAATAAGGATGTGGGTATTTCCCTTTTATTTAAAGGCCACTTTGTTGATGAAGAACACTACGCGCTTCTTCTTGTTACCCTTCTTTTTCTCCTCCTTGTTTTTGATTTTCTGAGTGCCTGAGGCCAAGAAATATTGGTCGTAGAGGTGGAGGACATCATTGCTACTGGTCCAACGAACCTTGTCTGCTTCATTGAAGGTTGTCAGGATATCCAAAGAGTGCTCATTCTTTACTCGACCATTTTTGTCAAAAGCCATGGACTTAATGGTAGAGCTGGCGCAGAAAATTAAGTCAGTTGCTCCAGACTCATGAGCTGTTACAGTAAGGAATCGCTTCACATAAAACGGCTTGTAGGAAGGCCACATCTCGAAAGTATTGCTCCAAAGCATTTTGCCATTTTGGCTGAAGGATGCGATGGCAGCGTGAGTGTACTGATAGCCATCAAACACCTGCCTGGTTCTAGTGATGGTGTTACCGTTGGCATCAGTGGTGGTATAGGTCTCGGTTCTGTAAGTAGGGTAGTAGAACTCACCTACGAAAGTGTAACCCATTGGGCTTTCGGTGATGTCATGGATGGCGCAGAGATAGTTGAGCGTTAGCTCTTTGCCTTTTTTCTCCTTCTTGTTCTTTTTCTTCTCAATTTTTTCCTGTCTCCTCTCAGAAAGGTAGGAGGTGAAATTCTTGAGGTCCAGATAGTTGGTGTAGGTGATGAACTGTTTGCTTCCAGCGTGGTTTAGCTTGGCGAAGAAGATTCCCTCAGAAACTGGTTTTTTGGTGTTTTTAGTCGAGTAAGTACCCGACATCAAATAGTTGTTCTTGGAATCCTTTGAGAAGGTGAGGCTTTGCAGTTGGTGGGTTTCATCGTAGTTGTGTACGACAAGTTTTCCAATGCTTTTGCCGTGCTCATCAAAGCGCATGATGGAATAATGCAACTTTTGTTTTTTACCGCTTTTGTAGACGAAAAACAGCTCTGTGTCCTTTTTTTCGCTGACAGGTTCCAAGTCATAAAAGGAAAGCTTTTTTTCTCCTAATTGGGTATCTGGAAAGTAGGATTTGCTGGAGCCAGATTTCAGGTCAACAACTTGGATGAGGTGCTTCTTTTTTACGCTAAGAGCAAAATAGGCTTTGTCATTCAATACCAACCACTCTTCGATGTTGGCTTTTTTCGGAAAAATGCCTGAAACTTTTTTGCGGTCAAGGGAAGGAACTTTCAGGGTGTAGAGCTCAAAGCTCCCTTCTTTCTTGTTGCGGTTAAGGAAGAAAAGTTCCTTGGTAGAGGAATAGAAATAGCTCTTGGATTTCCGCTCAAGGCTAAGGTTAATTTTGTTTTTGCGGTTCAGGTTTTTGTCGACAAGTTCAAAACGTCTGATGGTTGTTTGGTTTTCACCGTCAATGCTTGAGGTGACGACTGAACCATTGTTCCCAAAAGTGAACAGCTCGTAGTCTTCGAATTCATCATTAAACTCGACACGGTCGGTTTGGTTGATTTGGGAAATGGCAGGTAGGCAGATACAGAATAGAATTGATGCTATCCAAAAACGGATGTATTTGGTCATGAGTGAAAATTGGTTGATAGGAGTGAGAATTCTCAATTATTAGGAGTAGGGAATAAGATAAAGTTAGTGAATATTAAGCCTTTAAATAGAAAACCCCGACCAGTAGAACACAGGTCGGGGTTTCTTCAAAAATGAGGAAAATCTCTTAACGATCAGCAACAAGCGTTTGCTTGGCCTTCAAATCAACAGTACCAAACTTGTAACGCTTACCCTTCTTGGCAAAGATTACAAGGTTTTCACCCTGACTGCCTTGGTAGCTAACGTTTGGCTTGAAGTAAACCCCCGAGTTTTGTGCCTCTGTGAACAAAGATTTTGTTCTCTTACCTGTCAACAAGTTAATCTCGTGCTTGGTAACTACGGCATTACCCAAACGCTTCAAGTTCTTTTGACGTTCGTGGGTTTCAGTTGTACGCTCCAAGTTCTTGATGTGGTCGTTGTAGGCTACGATTAGTTTATTGCCATCAAAGCCAGCAAGGTAGGAGTAGTGCTGACGGATTTGTGGAATGGAGAACCAGCTCACACCCCATGGACCGTAGCAGATTCCTGCATAGCTATAGTTAATGAAGAAGTCCTGGTTTTTTGGGATACGGTTGGCCCAAATGAGCTCACCCTCCGCTGTGAAGTTGATGGCAACAATGTCGCCATAGTGCCAACGCTCAGCAGTAGTATTACCATTGCCATCAGTGTAGCGCTGGTAGTAGAACTGCTCACCCAGGAGAACGATACCACCATCAGCCTTGTCCAAGATTTTCATGTTGGAGTCGAAAGAGTTGGTAGCGTTGTTCTTATCCTTGCCTTTCTTAGCTTGGCGCTTTGTGAGGAACTGGTCCTTGAATTCTTTGTCAAATTCGGTAACCTTAGAAACCATAACTTCCTTGGAAAGGTTATCGATTTTCAAGTAGTAGCAACCATCCAAGCTATTAGTGAAACGAGTCTTCTGCTTACCGTTTTTCTTGGTTTTCACCTCAGGTTTGGAGTAGTAACCAGCTACAACCAAATCATTTTCTGCATTGATGTTGAAGACCATGTCAGTGATAGCAAAGCGGGCTGTGTTGAATAGACCAACACGTTCTACTTTGATTTCATCGACAGCTTCTTCCCATTTTTCAAAATCCCTGTTGGCGTCAAATGAGCCAATGTAGAATTTGTTGTTTGCACGACGCGCGTAGTAAACAGAGCCATCGTTGTCAAGGATGTAGTTGTAAGACTTATAGTCGTCGTCCTCTTTCTTGTAAGACTCCTCCTTGCTCAAAAGAACGTTTAAGTCGCTGTCGATAAGTTTGTGGCGAACAACGTACTTACCAGCTTCTTTGTAGTAACCTTCATGTTTGACCAAGATTTTGGATTTGTCTTCGGAAATGTAAACATCATAGTCACCACGACGACGCTTTTTTTCTACAGGAATATCCAAAACAGTAACGTGCTTGTCGTTTGTTTTACCTGTTTTGGCATTTACTGTAAAGGCATACACCTCATTTTTCTTGGACTCCTTTTTATACTGGGAGATGAAAACAAGGAATTGGCCGTCGATGAACTCTACGTTCTCGATTTCTACTTTTTTGATGCCTTTGATACGTGGCGGTTCAACCTCACGGGAGAACTCCTTGGCCATGGTCTTTTTGTTGAACATTTCCACCACATACTTGTTGCGCTCTTGAGCAAAGGTGTAAATACCTTCGCTGTCCTCGCCCAAAATAGTAGGGTAGTAATGCTTGGAAGTGGCCTTATTCTCTTGGCCCCATTTTACGTTTTGGGCTTGGGCCGTTTGACCAGCCATGGCAAGTCCCAGGGTCAAAGCAATAGCTTTAACGCAGGTAATTAGTCGTTTCATAAACGAAAACGAATTGGATTGGTTAAAAGAAAAAACTTGGTTAACAAGAATTAATGAAAAGGCTGAAAATTAGCTTATAAAAGAAGGGTTTTTTCATCTAAAAGCCATAATTCAATCATTAAATTCAAGGATTAATTGCTTACAATGGTGAGGTCCTCACTGATGAGTTTTTCCAATTTTTTTAGTCTCATGGGTCCATCATAGTTGAGTGTATGCTCGTAGAGCCACTCTCCCGTTTTGAGGTCAAAAAGCACAAAGTAATAAATGGAATTTCCTCGTTTATTTGTCCTTAAGGCCACATCACAAATAAGGTTTGAACCAAAATTACGTGAAGCATTTCCCAGCAGGTCTGAGCTTAATGGAAGGATTTCTAACTCTCCATGCATATGTCTTTCTGCAAGCCATTCTTCTAAGAGAATGTAGTCGTTAAAATCATCCAAGGTATTTGCAGAAAGTCCCTTGGTGCTAATGGTTCGAGATTCAATGCCGACTTGATTAGCCTGTTGTTCCACAATCTGGTCGAATTGTTTTTTCGAATCCTCGGACTCCAGGAATTTTTTAGAAACAAAGTAATCCGGATCAACCACAACAATTGACTTAGCATGAATATTTCCTATGCCTGCTTTAAAGGCTTTCTGCATTGCCTTTTCTTTGGCCATACGTTCCTTATAGCTCAAACCTTCTTCTTGTTCCTTCTTTGCTCGTTTCTGGTATGCGTCCTTAAAGGCTTTGGTGAAATGTGGATCTTCAAGGTCTTCAATAAAAGCCATTCGGAAAAATTCACCATCCCGTTTCATCTTTGCTTTGATGATTTCACGTTCCCTAATACGAGGGTTAGGATTGGTTACAGTGATTGGAGCATTATAATCCTCGGGAATTGTTTTCCAGTAGTCCTGTAGGTTTAATCCATTATCCACCACCAACCCTTCAACCAATTCCTTCTCCATTTTTACAAAGAAATTGTTGTCCTTGTGCTTTTGGCGGACATACCTAAGGTACTTTAGGGCAACTGTGTTGAGTTGCTTAGCATTTAACTGTTTGAGTAGGTAATGAAGCTGTTGGGATTCGCCTTCTACTTTAGTGTAGGAGCGAGCTACCCAGTGAAACTCATTGATATTCTTATATTTCGTCAGGCCATAGAGAGCCTTGGCGATAGACTCTTCCAAAAACTTGTTATCCGGATGTTTTTGCAAAAGGAGGTAGGCAGAGTATATGGCATCCCCGTAGTTGGCGTTAATCAAATCAAGATAAACTGATTCAAAGCGGGCGATTTCACGAATTTTAAAAAACTCCTCTTTAGGAAATAAGAAGTCTTGGTTGCCACCTTCATTCTTATGTTTGTTTAAGAGCTTTTTCAGGTCTTCTTTCCGCGTATGAATGTTAGGATGCGTGTGCATATCATCCTCGTAATTCATTTCGCTGGAGATCGGAGTGAATTCTTTTTTGAAAAAGCTACCTGGAATTACCAAGCTACCCTTGTTGAAAAAAGTGGTGTCGAAAGGCACCTCATCAAAAGGGAGATAGGCATAGTGAAGCACATTGAAATGGTCAATAAAGTTTTGAGGGTCGTAGCCAGATTTTAAGTACCTGAGAAATCCCAGTTCATCAGCCTCAGTTTCAAACTCACGGGAACGCGAGAAGGCCGCAAAGATTTTCTGGTCAATGCTCATACCTCGGTATTGTCCCTTGTTCTTTTTCAACTTGAGGTTTTCCAAGTGATGGTTCAAGGAATGCTTTTCCGTGTAATGGGCGATTTCATGGCATAAGGTAGCCGCCAAGTGAGCCTCATTTTCGATTTGTGCCAAGTACCCCACGTTGATACCGATAATCCCTTCAGGTGTACAAAAAGCGTTTGTTGAGCTTGACTTATAGGTGTAAAACTGAAGTTTGGCTGCAAGGGCAGGTTCATTTTCTAAGATTTTCGCTGCCACTTTATTCACGTAATCAGTGAGCGGATCCCCGAAAAGGATTCGTCCACTAAGGAGCATTTCCTGGTGAAGGAAAGTAGTTTCAAGAGTGAATTCTTCCTTGGTCTTTTTATCTCGTCGTTTGTCCTCTTCACTAATGTTCTCCTCTAGGTTTGTCTCGTAGTTTTCCGCTGCACTTTTCAGGAAATAGGTAGGGATTTTACCCTCTGCCCTCAATGGCTTAAAGTCCTTAAATGCTACATTTTGGGCAAAAACCTCTGAAAGTGAGAAGAGTAAAGCCAGAAGTAACCCTGCCCTTAAAAAGAACTGTTTGAACATGAGAGGAGTTTTTTAAACAAATTGATATCAGTAGGCTTAAAAATGGATAAGCGCCAAAGAATGCCACAAAGGTAAAACCTTTATTTTAAATCAAAAGGATGGTTCTAAGGGAAGAAAATTATTCAGGTTTGAAAAGTAAACCATTGTCATCAATTCTGTTCCCGCAAGGTCAAATGGTTATCCCGCAAGGTGAAGGGGTTGTTTGAAATTCACAATATAGGTTGGAGGGAGATGGCTTTCTAAAGGAAAATTAGTGATGATGCCCATGCCCAGCCTCGCTCTTCTTCATTTCCGCAAGTAGCTGATAAGCATTATTCAAGGTAATCTTTGAGGAATCAGGGAATTCCTCCAGTGGATTGATGGCCACCCAGCCTTGGTCTTTTTGGGCGAGCACTACTTTTAAAGGCTTGAAGTGAAACTCAGCATCACTCTTTTTCTCCAACACAAAAATGAAATAGGTGTCGCCTTGCTCCACTATGGCTTCTTGGGGAACGGCAAGCACACTGTCCTCAGCAATTTCGATTCGACCTTCGATGAATGTTCCAGAGAGGAGTTCCTCACTGTTGTTCACGATTTCGGCGTGGATGTGCACAGCTTTGGATTCCTCTTCGAAGACCTTGCCCACGGAATAGATGCTTGCCACATATTCCTGCCTTGAGGCATTGGTTTGGAAGCGCACCTTTTGCCCGATTTTCACCTTTGGGGCGTCTTGCTCAAATACCATTAAATCGGCGTGGATATGGTGGTTGTTGACCACATCAAAAAGATGCTGTCCGGGCTGGATGTATTGACCAGTATTTACCTCCACTTTTTTAATGTATCCCTCGATAGGCGAATAGATGGGGGCTTTGGAATCGATTTTTCCGGACTCAACGCGACTTGGGCTAATCCGAATCAGTTCAAGCTTGGCTTTCAGTCCAGCCACCTTTGCGCGAAGCGACTGATATTCCGAAGTGATGCGTTGTGACTCTCTTCCAGAGGTAGCCTTTTTCTCCAAAAGGGCTCTTTGCCTTTGGTATTCAGTCTCTAAAAATTTCAGTTGGGAAAGGGCTTCTTGGTAGTCGGCTTGGAGGTCTACGATTTTGGGGTCGGAAACATAGGCCAAAAGCTGTCCCTTTTTGACTTTATCGCCCTCAATGATTTTGATGTTCGTCACGCTTCCTTGGATGAAGGAACTGATGGACGCTTCATTTTGCGGGGGAACTTCCAACCTTCCTGTGGCGGAAATGGTGGCCGAAATATTTCGGTATTCAGCCGTGCCGATTTTCAAGCCCAAAACCTTGGCTTGGCGAGCGCTCAAGTGGACTTCGTTTTCGTCATGATGTTCGGCTTCCTCTCCGTGTTGATGGCCGTGTTCATCGTGATGCTCCTTGTGTTCGTTGTGCTCTGAATTTCCATGGTCATGGTCGCCGTGGTTTTCTTGGGAGTTGCAGGAAAACAGAGAGAGGGCAAGGGCGAAAACAAGCAGGTTTTTATTCATGGGAGAGGCTGAGTTGGGATGTTGAATTAACCACGGAGAAAGGGAGGGAAGGGGCAGAGAACTGTTTCGGTTGAGAAATTTCGAATAATTAGGGTCTCCTTTTCTCCATTTCTCCGTGGTTGAGAAAATGACTCCTTTGCGAGGTGCTATTGAGTGAGGTACTCAAGTTCCACCAAGGCCATCAAGTAGTTCTGCAACACATCCAAGTATTTCTGTTGGGTGACCAATGAGTTCTGGGTGTTCAGCAAATGGTTATTCAAACTGATGGCGCCCAGCTCATAGGAATTAGCCGAGGCTTCCAGCTGTTCTTGGGCTAAAGGGAGCGCCTGTTCTTGGAAGAAGGCCAAACTCATTTCCCACTTTTGAAAGTTTAGGACGGCCACCTGAAGGCGGGCATTGGCTTCGAGCTTTCGCGCCTCAAGGTTTTGCAAAGCAATTTCTTGAGCCACTTGGCTGGCCTGAATTCGGGCGCCTTGGCCAGTGAACAACGGGAAGTTTACGCCAGCCTGAAAGTTGTGGAAACCATACACTTTTTGGACGCGCTCCACGCCGTACTGAATGTTAAAGGTCGGTAGGCGATTGGCTTTTTGGCGGTCAATGTTTTCAATGTTTACCGCCAATTCTTGGTTGGCTGTCGCCAAAAGCGGGTGTTCCATCGAAATGCTGTCCGCCCAGTTAAGGTGATGGCTTTTCGTCAACAGGCTATCATTCATTGGTGTCGGGATAAAAGCCGAATCCGTTCCCAGCCATTGGTTCAGCTGAACCACGCGGATGAGCAAATCCTGCTGGCTTTGTTGCTTGTAAAGCTTCATCCGCATCAAGCGGTTTCTGGCCTCGAGCATCTCCAAATCCGAAATGCTCTGTTGCTCAAAGCGTGCTTCCAACGTGCTGAGCCATTGGCCAACCAAGCTGTCGCGCTCACTCCAAATCTCCAAACTACGCTGGGCCACATGCGCTGAATACCAGCGTTCTTTCACCACTTTTTCGATTTCCCTTTCGGTGAGTTGCGCCTGAAGCGATGCCAACTGGCGTTGGGATTCCAACCATTCCTTTCTGGAATTGATGCCCAACAATTGCATCTGATTTTGCTGAATACCCGCCAAAATAAAGAGGTTGATGCCCTGTCGGCTGATTTCATCCGCGCTGGTGAACAGGGTGGTGTTACCCAGATTGACGGCGGTTTGTTTGAGTTCATCTCGCCGTTCAATCTCAAGCTGTTTTGCCTTGAGTTGTGGATGCGTTTTGGAACGGGAAATGGCTTCCTCCAATGAAATTTCAGGAAGCTTGCCGAGGTCTTGGGCTTGGCCCTGTTGAGGAATCAAACCAATGGAAGCAACCAAAAGAAGGGTGAGGGCAGTAGCCACAGTCGTCATTCCTTTGGAAGTTGAATCCTTCGGCTTTTCCGCCATCCACCATTTATAAAGCACAGGAATCACGAATAGGGTAAGCAATGTGGAGGTAAACAATCCGCCAATGACCACCGTGGCCAGCGGACGCTGAACTTCGGCGCCAGCGGTGTTGGACAGGGCCATGGGCAGAAAGCCGAGAATATCCGTGGAGGCGGTCAACATAATGGGGCGGATGCGTCGCTTACTTCCTTCGATGATGAGTTGGAGCAAGCTCAGTTTTCCTTCTTCTTTCAATTCATTAAAACCGTTGATTAGTACTAAGCCATTAAGCACCGCCACACCGAATAGCACAATGAAGCCAATGCCTGCCGAAATACTGAAGGGCATATCCCGAAGCCACAGGGCATAAATGCCACCAATGGAGGCCAGCGGAATGGAAACGAAGATAATCAGTGATTGTTTAAAGGACTTTAGGGCCAAGAAAATCAGCAGGAATATCACGCCCAAGGCCAAGGGAATCACCAATTGAAGGCGGTCTTTGGCGCGCTCCAAGTTTTCGAAAGCTCCGCCATATTGAATGGAATAGCCAGCAGGAAGTTGGAGTTTTTCTTCCAATACTTTTGAGATGTCTTTGATGACGGATTCCACATCTCGCCCACGGACGTTGACGCCCACATACACCCGACGGCGTGTGTTGTCTCGGCTGATTTGCATCGGTCCCGTTTGGTAGCGGATGGTAGCCACCTCGCGCAATGGAATTTGTTGGCCGTTGGGTAGGGGAAGGTAGAGGTTTCGCAGGTTGTCAATGTCCTGACGGTAATGGTGATCAAGGCGGACTACCAAATCAAACTTCCGTTCGCCTTCAAAAATTTCTCCTGCTTTCCCTCCTGCAAATGCGGTATTGATCAAATCATTTAGGTCGTCGATGTTCAATCCGTAGCGCGCGATTTGGTCGCGGTTGTATTTTACTGTGAGCTGTGGCAAGCCAAGTGTCGCTTCCGCTCGAAGGTCGCCCACGCCTTCAACCCCAGCAATGAGCTTTTGAATTTCATCGGCTTTTAAGGCTAATATTTCCAAATCCTCTCCGAAAACTTTGATGGCAATATCTTCCCGAACGCCTGTCAGCAATTCATTAAAGCGCATCTCTATGGGTTGGCTAAATTCAAAACTCAAACCAGTCAAGCCACTTAAGCTTTTTTCTATTTTTTCAATAAGCTCTTCTTTGGTTTCCGCAGATTCCCATTCGTCTTGAGGTTTTAGAATGGCAAAGCAATCCGCCAAATCCATCGGCATTGGGTCAGTGGGTACATCCGCCACGCCAATTTTGCTAATCACATGCTCGATTTCGGGGAACTCAGCTTTCAGGATTTTCTCCACTTCGGTGGTGGCCTTCACACTTTCCGTCAGGGAACTACCTGATTTGAGCATGACGTGAAATGCCAAGTCGCCTTCGTCCAGTTTCGGGATGAACTCACCACCCATTTGCCTGAAAATGGCTACCGAAGAGGTGAACATGATGAAAGCACCTATCAAAATGTAGCTGGTGTTTTTCAAGGCATTTTCCAACATTGGACCATACAGCTTGACGAACCAGTTGTTGATGCGGTCACCAATATTCTGCTTCTCAGTTTTTGAAACCCGAAGGAAAAGTGCTGAAATGACAGGAACCCAAGTGAGGCAGAGTACGATGGCGCCAATCATGGCAAAGCTGAAGGTCAGCGCCATGGGCTTAAACATTTTGCCTTCTACACCTTCGAGGGCAAGAATTGGCAGGAAAACCATCAGGATAATCAATTGCCCGAAAAAGGCTGAACCCATCATTTTTTGGGAAGAGGAAATGACTTCTTCGTCCGATGGGCGAATGTGTTTGTCCTGATGGTTTAGGCTGGAAACTCGGGTGACGATGGCAAAAACAGTGGCCTCTACAATGATGACAGCGCCGTCCACGATAATGCCGAAGTCAATGGCGCCAAGGCTCATTAAGTTGGCGGACACCCCGAAGAGTTTCATCAGCAAAAAGGCGAACAATAAGGAAAGCGGAATGGTGGAGGCCACAATCAGTCCGCTTCGCCAGTTGCCGAGCAATAGAATCAAGACGAAGATGACAATCAAACCGCCTTCGGCAAGGTTGCGTTTTACGGTGCTGGTGGTATGCTCAATCAGTTTGCTTCGGTCCAAGAATGGTTCGATTTGCACACCCTCGGGAAGTGTTTTGTTGATTTGCGCCATTCGGGTTTTTACCCGTTCAATCACCCCGTTCGAGTTTTCACCTTTGAGCATCATCACCATCCCTCCAACGGTTTCACCTTCCCCGTCTTTGGTGATGGCGCCAAAGCGTAAGGCTTTGCCAAAGCGAACCGTCGCCACATCCCGAATTTTGATTGGCACCCCATTGCGATGGGCCACCACAATCAGCTCAATGTCGCTAATGCTTTCCGCCAATCCTTCGCCACGGATAAACTGGGCTTGGCTCGCATGTTCGATATAGGCGCCACCGCTGTTGGCGTTGTTGGATTCAAGCGCCCGAAAAATATCGTGGATGGTCACGTTCACCGCCCTTAGGCGTTCAGGGGAAATGGCCACCTCATATTGGCGGGTCTGCCCTCCAAAGCCGTTCACTTCCACCACGCCAGACACCAAGGCCATCTGGCGTTTGACAATCCAGTCCTGAATTTCACGGAGTTTGCTCGGAGTGAACTCAGCTTTATGGTCAGGATCGACTTTTAAGGTGTATTGGTAAATCTCGCCCAAACCCGTGGTGATGGGGCCGATAGAAGGCTGACCGAAGTGTGCTGGGATTTCTTGGCGGACCTCTTCCAGCTTTTCCGTCACCAACTGGCGTGGGAGGTAGGTGCCAATTTCGTCCTTGAAAACAACCGTGACAATGGAAAGCCCCGAGCGGGAAACCGAGCGAACTTCGGTCATGTCGGGCAGGTTGGCCACGGCCATTTCCACGGGGTAGGTGATAAAGCGTTCGACGTCCTCGGTGCCCAAGTCTGGCGCTTGGGTGATGATCTGCACCTGATTGTTGGTGATGTCAGGAACGGCGTCCAGCGGTACACTCCTCATCGCCCAAAGACCACCCAAAAACAGTCCGAGCGTCAGCAGACAGATGATGGTTTTGTTTCGGACAGAAAAGGCGATAAGGGCGTTGATCATTGGACGTAATGTAAGTCTTTTGGCGAATCTAAGTTAAAATTTAGACAACTCTAAATATGGAAATGGGCTGAACAAAGACTCGGATAGGTGAATGGGGAAATCATTGCTGGAATTTCCCTGTTTTCTTTCTGTGTAATTTCTCGAAAAAAATACAGGAAATGTTACTTGGGTGAGTCTAATCACAGACTTCAGAGCGAAAATGAAGTATAATGCAGTATGTTGAAGAAGTTGATTAAAAAATTGATGGGGCTGGACACCGATTTAAGGGAGGTATTGGCCCGAAATCCACGCATCATTGATGTCCGAATTCCTGAGCAGTTTTCGGCGGAACATATTGATGGCGCCGAGAATCTGCCTTTGGCTACCTTGGATAAACACTTGCCGAATTGGAAGGATGATAGGCCAGTGGTGGTGTATTGCAACCGTGGCGTTCAAAGCGGAATGGCGATGCGCAAAATGAAGAAATTCGGTATTGAGGTTTATAATGGTGGGGCTATCGGTTCACTGAGAAATCAGCTTTCGCGAAGGGCAGGTAATGCTTGAATTTACCACGGAGAACACGGAGGAATGGAGGTAAGGAGGCTACCTACTCCAATGATGTCAACTTAAGAGTGGGGCTAAACGCCCCACTCTGATATATTTCGCCCTTACAGGGCTCTCAGGATTGGATAGCGGACATCTTTCCTAAGCCTCCTTTTCTCCTTTCCTCTGTGCTCTCAGTGGTTCTAAAAACTCTCCTGTGGCAAACTCACACTGCCAAAGCCTCCGGCTGTTGGCAGGTGACAGCCTACGTAAACACAGTCAGTATTATTTCTCCTAGTAAAAAATGAAGTGGTTAAAATTTTCCCTCTTAGCAGTTTTCTTGTCGGGTTTTACCTCCTGTGCCAAAAGCAATAATCGGGTAGGGAGCAAGGCATTTGCCACCTTGCTGGACACCATGCTGTCTCATTCCGTCACGGAGATTGACGTGAAGGAGGCCGTCGCATTGCCTGATGATGTGATTTTTCTGGATGCAAGGGCCAAGGAGGAGTTTGCCGTGAGTCATATCAAGGGTGCCATTTGGGCCGATGGCAATGAGCTCCAGACGCTGGACAAGAACAAAACGATTATCGTCTACTGTTCTATCGGTGTGCGCAGTGAGCATCTCACCAAGAAATTGAAGGATGCAGGTTTCACCGACGTGAGGAATTTATATGGTGGCATTTTCGAATGGGTGAACCAAGGGCATCCTGTTTACCATGAGGGTGAGGAAACTCAAAAAGTGCATGCCTATAATAAGACTTGGGGGATTTGGTTGGAGAAGGGGGAGAAGGTTTATAAGTGAGATTGAGGAGCACCTCTGCCAACAACCAGAGGCTTTGGCAGTAGGTTTTCTTTAGGAGCGTGATTTAAAGAGTTCACACTGCCAAAGCCTCTGGCTGTTGGCAGGTGAAAAAGTAATCATGGAAAAGTATCTGGACATAGCGGTTTCGGCCTATTCAGGCTACTGGAATTACTTGGTGGGGGAAGTGCTCAATCCAAGTTGGACCAACTGGTTCTATTGGCTGACGGGACTTTCCTTGTTGGTGTGGGGCTTGGAAATCGCCTTTCCTTGGCGCAAGCAACAATCCATCATCCGCAAGGACTTTTGGCAAGACCTGTTCTACCTCTACTTCAATTTCTTTCTCTTTTCCCTGATTGGCTACAATGCCATTTCCAATGTGGCCGTGGTGGCTTTCAATGATTTCCTTGGCTTGTTCGGCATCAAGAATTTGATGGCGATTCAGGTGGGAACATGGCCAAAATGGGGGCAATTGCTTCTCCTTTTTGTCTTGGCGGATTTCATCCAATGGAACACTCACAGGCTATTGCACCGGTTCGATTTTCTCTGGAAGTTCCATAAGCTTCATCATTCAGTGACGGAAATGGGCTTTTCCGCTCATTTGCGTTTCCATTGGATGGAAACCATCCTTTATAAAAGCATCCAATACATTCCCTTGGCCATGATTGGATTCGGCATTGAGGATTTCTTCTTGGTGTATCTCTTCACGGTGGTTATCGGGCATTTGAACCATGCCAACTTGAACTGGTCTTATGGGCCATTCAAATACATTTTTAACAATCCGCGGATGCACCTGTTACATCATGCTGTGGACTTGCCTGAAAACCATCGCTACGGCGCCAACTTTGGGTTGACGCTAAGCATTTGGGATTACTTGTTCGGCACGGCCTATACCTTGGAGGGCGATGGAAATGTGCCCGTAGGTTTGTCCGATCAGAAGGATTTTCCAGAGGATACTTGGGAGCAGATGTGGTATCCGTTTCATGGGGAATCGGAGGAAGAGGTGTTGGATTCTTCTGAGGGGAGACGGGTGGTTAGGTAGGAGGATTTTTAAACCACGGAGAAAGGGAGGTAGGGAGACGCACTAATGTTCGCTGAATTTGCTTCGGCTGTCACCTGCCAACAGCTGGAGGCTTTGGCAGTGTGATATTTCCCACAGAGCTATTGTTTGTATCACACTGCCAAAGCTTTCAGCTGTTGGCAGGTGATACAAACAATAGCTCTTTTAAATTCTAACCTGCTCCTTTTCTCCCTTTCTCCGTGGTTAATATACCCTCATTCCCCATACTTTTTTACGCGAACTGTGCGCCTCCCTTTCTCCCAACCTCCGTGGTTAACCTTTCATCATGACGTTCTTTGTAGCCATTTCCTCTAACTTTGCCCTTCCACAACCTTCCCCAAATGGAAAACACCCCCAAAGGACAAAGCCTCTTTGATTTTCTCAGTTCCGTTCGGCAGTTTCTCAACCGTCCTTTTTTCAAGGATGCTTGGGTGAGTGCCGAGCTTGCAGGCATTTCCTCATCGGGTGCGGGGCACTTGTATTTGGAGTTGGTGGAGCGTGATGGGGAACGCGTTTTGGCGAAGACCCGAGGAACGATTTGGGCGAATACGGCCAACCGTTTGGTGGCCAAATTTGCTGAGGCCACAGGCAAGGCTCCTGAGGTCGGCATGCGCATGTTGCTTCGGGTGGAGCTTACTTACCATGAAGTCTATGGGCCGTCCCTGAACATCATGGACATTGACCCCGCCTATACCTTGGGCGAGTTGGAGCGCAAGCGCCAAGAAACGCTCGTCCGTTTGGAGGCTGAGGGACTGTTCGAAACCAATAAGCAAAAGCCCTTGCCACGGGTGTTACAGCGCTTGGCGGTTGTTGCCTCGGAAACTTCGGCGGGCTACGACGACTTTGTTCAACACCTCAAGGATAATCCTTACGCGTATTCCTTTTCCGTTCAATTGTTTCCCGCCATTGTGCAGGGCGATGAGGCGACGGCTTCCGTGGCGCAGGCCATAGCGTCCATTGATTCCGAGGAATTTGACGCCATCGTATTGATTCGTGGTGGGGGCGCCAAGATGGACTTGGCCTGTTTTGATGAATACCTGCTTTGTGAGGCCGTGGCCAAGGCGCCGTTGCCGGTGATTGCGGGCATCGGTCACGAACGGGATGAATCTTTGGCGGATTTGGTGGCGCATTTGAGCCTGAAAACGCCGACGGCAGTGGCCAATTATTTGGTGGATGCCAATGCCGAATTTGAGTATCGCATTCAGCAGTTGGCCGAGCGTTTAAAGGATAGCGTAGCCCTGCGATTGGAGCGGGAGGAACGGAAATTATTGGTGTTGGAAAACCGTTTGGCCAGCGGACTGAAGTTCAGCCTTCAGCAAAAAGAGTGGGCTTTGGAGCGCATGGTGTCCCGCTTGCAAGGCGTGCATCCCGAAGCCCTCGCCCAAAAGGGTTATTACAGGTTGTATGGCACCGAGGGCATCATCAAACAACTGGATGATTTGTCCGAGGGGCAGTGTATTGAGCTGGCCATGCCGGAGGGCATGGTGAAATTGGAAGTAAAGTCAATCAATCGAAATGAAGGAGATAAGCTATGAGCAGGCCTTGGCCGAGCTGGAGGATTTGGTCCAAAAAATTGAGGCTGGTGAACTGCCCTTGGCAGAGCTAAAAACCGCCATGCAACGGGCGGAGGTGTTGAAAAAATATTGTGAGGATACCTTGAGAGGGGTGAGGGAGGAGATTGAGAAAGGGGAGTGATTGGTGGGAGGAGTTTCTACAACGTTGGGTTTATGATATGTTGCTATTTAAGTATTCCTTTAAAATACCTCCTTGAAATATCATTTCCATCTATGATTTCAAATCCAATGTATCCTCCGTTTTCAAGGGTTTCATAAGGAACTACTATCCGAAAAATGTTACCATTAAATTTTGAGTCATATACTTGAACTGGATTAAAATCTCCAGATGGGTCAAACTCTTCAAGTCCAGAAAGACCTTCTGGGTCAATATTAATAGCAGTTATATCGGTATGGATTTTATTGAATTCTTTGATTTTTGATGTCATTAATATTTTTGCCCTTAAGGATATTTTTTCATGCTCAAAAAAAAGTGATTTTGATATCTGTGCTATTGTCTCTATATGAATAGGTCATGTTCGTGTACTTGTGTTGCTAAGGTGTAGGAAAATCGTATGCTTGTACTAGAGTGAGGGTTAGTTTTCATCATATGCATTAATGAACTCGTGACTAGTCTCTATCCAGGTTTGTTTTTTCTCCTCATAATGATATATGTGTTTTCCTAAATGATTAGCATCAGCATGAACCAGTGTTGTTAAGTTTTTATTTTCAATGTTAATATCAGATGGAAAAAATGTCATAGAATCACTTAGATAATCACTTCTAATAAAATTTTTGGTAGGCGTTTGTAGGTAGTAATCGTATTCAGGCCCGCCATTTCCGCCTGAATTTACTTTAATGGCAAAATCATCTCTATTGTCAAAGTTAAAATCTGCAACAACGAAATCTCCATAATCATTGTCCATTGCTGTAACAGTGTCGTTAATATTAGTTGAGTATGAACGAACATTGTTGCAATTCATAAATACATCTGAAAAGTAGTAGTCTGATTTTATAGTGATTTTCTGTTTATGCGTTTTGTCATTTTTTAGAATGGGAGTAATAATCGTTATGCAAGAATCAAAAAGGTTGTTTTTATGTCTCTCAATATATGTTTCAAATTTGAAATGAGAAGATGATTCCGTATGAAGACATGTGGTTGTATCGATTGATTCTAATTTATTAGTGTTGTTTATAGGGTTGGTTTTAGTTTTATTATCCTTAATAGGGGATAATTTTTTATTTGTGTTTTCATCTTTACATGAACAAAGGGTTATTATTGTGAGAAATAGTGCCGTTATAAGTTTAGTGCTCATTGATTTTTACTATTAGTATGTGTGAGTGCAGTTAGGTGAAGGTATTTCCTTGTCTTTCAATAAATTCTTCTACTAGTGGATGATTGATCTTAAGTGGTAGATGAGTTAAACGAATATCTAACCGTTTAACTTTACTTGTGTTAATCCACTTATTCTTTAGTAATCCCACGGGAGAGATTCTAAAACAATTAGACTATCAGGCTTTATGATGACCTGACGATTAATGGATTCAGAAATCGGATTTCCATTTACATGATTTATTTGTAAGTAAATAGTGTCATCAAGGTTGATATTGCCCATCCAAGTGCCTTGATATTTTAATTCTACTCCTCGTCTTGTACAAATTTCATTGAAAGTGGAGTCAGACATTAATTTGAGTTCTGTGTAATGATTATTGTCATTCTTTGTGATGTAGTGTTTGGGCCATTCGCAACTGGTCAAAACACAAAGGGAAAAAATCAGTAGGGTGGAGTATTTCATTTACCGATAAATAATGTCTTATATAAGTTTCCCATTGTTGGGAATTATTTTATCTCAAACCAAATTGGTTCTGCATTGTTGTAATTTATCTCGTATGTTCCTTTTGTGAATTTTTCCTTTAGCTGAATTATTGATAGTAGATTATATTCTTTTCTGAATTCTTGATTTGGAAGTATTGCCGTTTTAAAATTTTCGGATTCTTCCTGAGAAGAGGTTTGAGAGTTCATGATTGCCCAATGTTCCCGAACTATAGAACTTCCCGAAGAATCTAAAATGTTCAATTCACTTCCTGTTGGGTACATACCAGCATCAATCCAAATTTTCAGTTCCTTGGCTGTAGTGTTTTTAGCTACCAATGTCACCACGATGGGTTCATCAATTGAATAAATTTCTTTGTCCAGAATTATTTCATATTGAATTGAATCATTCTTGTTAGGTGTTGTGGATGTTTCGCCTTTTGTTTTTTTATCTACAATTACCTGATCTTGATTTGAAGAAAGCTCATGTTGTTTTGAATGGTTGTTACAATTACAAAGTCTTATCAAGAGGGTTAAAAGTAATAAGTGTTTCACTGTGTGGTGTTTATTTATGGTTGTGTGAGCCTATTATTTACTTAATCTTTCCAATTGATATCCCAGTAATAGTAGAGATTGTCTTGTCGTCCAACCCAGCATGGATTGAATTGATGATAATCTCGATATCTCTTTTTTTAATGGCTTCAGATTTGGCTGTGTCTATAATATTTTTCAGATCGTTATGATGCTTCCTAATATTTTTATTCATGAGTTTAAAATCGATCAATCCGCATAAAAATTCGGCAACTGCTCTCCCTCATTTTTCACAGTCTTATTGTAATCCAAAACCTGATCACTGTAGGTAGTTCGCTGACGAATTAACTGGTCACGGTATTCACCAATTTCTTCAACCAACTGGTGATAGAGTGGGCGGGCATCCATATCTGGGGTTTCTTCGGCAATCACCAAGATTTGATTGGTGCGCTCATAGGTGAGGTCATCCAACACGCCCACGGAATCGAAATCTGGGATATTGGATTGCCCATAGCGAGATTCCTTGATGGCCACCAAAAGTGATTCTGCCTCTTGGAGCTTTTTAGGGCTGTGCTTTGAATTATAGCCTACCTCGCGAAGCAAAATTTCCAAGTTTCGGATTTGGTTGTCCTCGAACTTGGAATAGTTAGCCCAAGCAGAGTCTAGTTTTGCTTTTGGACTTTCTGGAGCGATTGTCTCAATCTTAGGTGACGCAGTCGTGTCGGCTGTTGTCCGTTCCTCTTTTTTCTCGGAAGGCTGGCAGGCGAAAAGGAGCGTGGAGGCGATGGCGGGAAAGAGTATTTTTTTCATGACGATGAGATTAGGGTATCAAGTATCAAGACACAAGTAGCAGGATGTAGCTGATCTTGCTACTTGTGTCCTGCTACTGGCGTCTCTTTAGGAATCCAAAAACAGGTATTCTTCGTAAGTGGCGAAGGCCTCTTCGATTGATTCTTGGAGGACTTCCTTTTGTGTGGCGTAAAGTTGGACGTCGGTGTTGATGGTGTCGAAGAAACTTAAAAACACGCCGAATTGTAATTCAAAGGACAGCTCTTCAAAGGAAATGCCCTTATCATTGAGGTTTCCGTCCATGTTGTCATAGAAGTCAATAAAGTACTTCCATGCTTTGGCGTAGTTTTCTTTGATGTTGTCGGTAAATGCTGACATCTGTCGAAATCAAATTCAGTGGATGATGCGAGGTGAAATCATTGTGTTGGCTTGGCCCGAAACGCCTGTGCGCATGGCTGGTGGCCTTTATGACAAGCCCCTCCAATGGTTAGGGATTAACCGTTCGGGCTATTACCAAGCGGGCCATTCGGCCTTGGTGCTGGTGCATCCCGAGGACGGAAGGTGTGCGTACTACGATTTTGGCCGTTATGTTACCCCGTTGGGTAAGGGCCGAGTGCGTAGCGCCCAAACCGATGTTGAATTGGAAATGCCTTTAAAAGCACAATACAACACTTCGGGAAAGATACTTAATCTGCCCGAAATTTTGACGTTTTTGGCGGGTCATGAGCCCACGCATGGGACTGGGGTAATGTATGCATCGGTCTGTTCGGTGGATGCCAAACGGGCTGAACGCTGGATATTGGAATTGCAGGCGAAGGGCAGTATTCCCTATGGTCCTTTTGTTCAGAAAGGCTCGAATTGTTCGAGGTTTGTGGCTGATGCGGTGCTGAATTCCAGCAAGGACCGATTGGTGAAATGGTTGGTTCGCTGGCCGTTTTATTGGACGCCTTCGCCTTTGGGAAATGTGTTTAATGCGTCGTCGGATGGGATGGCCTACAGGGTGAAGGGTAGAAAAGTGGAGCCTTTCCTTTTTGGCAAGAAAGAAAGCATCGCCAAGGTGGCGAATTACTTTTTTGGTACGCCAGATAAGGTGGCTGGTGGAAATGGCGAGGGAACCTTAGTTCCACCTCGCAAACCTGAGTGGTTGCCCAAGAATGCCCAGTGGTTGGGTGGGATTGGTGCCGGTGCTTGGTATTATTTGAAGGAGGAGAAAAATAGTTATCGCTATCAGGTTTTTGCGCCGAATGGTGAGCGACTTTTTGATAGTCTGATGTCGCCTGATAAGCCTTTTGATTTTAGGGAGGCGTTTGAGTTTGTTTATGATTCACATTGCGCCTTTTGCACGGTCAGGCAGGGCGGAAGGGAGATTCGTTTTTATCCGAGGGGGTAGTGTACTGGGGGAACCCCACCTCTGTCCTCCCCTTAAAACAAGGGGAGGAGAAACCATCAGCCCAAAGTATCAAACAACAATTGGTAAGTATTTTCTGTAACATTCTCCTCCCCTTGGAAAGGGGAGGACAGAGGTGGGGTTGATTCCCCCATTGTATTTAACAGACAATAAAAAAGGGGCTTCAAAAGCCCCTTTCTATTTTTTAAACCTCGGTGTCGAGGCTGAATCGTTCTAAGTAATCCGCTACCCGTCGGACAAACATTCCGCCCAAAGCGCCGTCCACCACACGGTGGTCGTAGGAATGGGAGAGGAACATTTTGTGGCGGATGCCGATGGTGTCGCCCGTTGGGGTTTCAATTACGGCAGGTTTCTTTTCGATGGCGCCCAAGGCCAAGATGCCAACTTGTGGTTGCACCAAAATCGGGGTGCCCATCACGTTGCCGAAGGAACCCATGTTGGAAACGGTGTAGGTTCCGTCCGATAGGTCGTCGGCGGTCAACTTGTTATTGCGGGCACGTTTTGCCAAGTCGTTTACGGCTTTGGTAAGTCCCACCAAGTTGAGGCGGTCAGCGTTTTTGATGACTGGAACAATCAGGTTGCCGTTTGGCAGTGCCACGGCCATGCCGATGTTGATGTTATGCTTTTTGATGATTTTGTCCCCGTCTACGGAGATGTTCATCATCGGATAGTCCTTCAATGCCTTTACCACGGCCTCAATCATGATTGGGGTGAAGGTCAATGCCGAACCATAAGTGTCCATGAAGTAGTGCTTCTTGCGGTTGCGCCAGTACACGATGTTGGTGACATCGGCCTCCACAAAGGAAGTGACGTGTGCAGAAGTACGACGGGATTCCAACATTCTGTCGGCAATCATCTTGCGCATGCGGTCCATCTGAATGATGTCCGAAGCGCCAGAAAGTGATGGGCTAACTTGTTGGATTGGCGCAGGCGCTTGACCACGGTTGCTGACGTAAGCAAGGATATCTTTTTTGCTTAGACGCTGGTCTTTGCCCGTTCCCTTGATGGTTCTCAATTCCTCTTGGGAGATGCCTTCCTCCTTGGCAATGCTCATTACCAATGGCGAGTAAAAACCATTGTTTTGTGGTTCGCCAGTTGCAGTGAAGGTTGGTGCAGTAGTCGCTGGAGTTTCAGGTTTTTGTTCCTCCTTTGGCGCTTCTACTACACTTTTGGGCTCAGCAGTTTTTTCCTCAGCAGGAGCAGGTTTCTCCTCTGATTTTGCCTCCGAAGCTTGTTCAGCGCTGGTCTCAATTTTGGCAATGACAGAACCTACTTGGGCAATCTCACCCTCGGGCACAAGAATCTCGGCCAAGGTGCCATCAAGGGTTGATGGAATCTCGGTGTCCACTTTGTCGGTGGCCACTTCCAACAAGGATTCGTCCTCTTCAATCGTGTCGCCGACCTGCTTCAACCAAGAAAGGATGGTTCCTTCTGTGACACTTTCGCCCATTTGGGGCATGATGAAATCAACGAGAGGCATTGCGTAATCAATTAATTGCTTAAAAAGAGGAGGGTCAGAGTCCCTAAGCAGAAGAGAAACAATAAGCAGAACCAGTCGGCTTGTTCTTTTGTTTGCTGTTCGTGATTCAGATTATTATTTCTCTTCTGCTAAACCTGACTCCAAAGATATTATTTTTCGCCGTTGAAGCCCATTAAAGTTTTGCGCAGGAGGTCCAAAGCGTAGATAGAGGCCAGCTCGATGTTGTTAAGTCGCTCAATGCCAAGCTGTAGTTTTTTGGAAATTGTTTGCTCTGGCGTAGCCAATGAAAGCCAAACGGTGCCGACCGGTTTTTCTGGAGAACCACCATTTGGGCCAGCGATGCCACTGAGGGCAAGGGCATAGTCAGCGTTCAATTGCTTTCTGGCGTTTTGGGCCATGGCACAAACGGTTTGTTCGCTGACGGCGCCAAATTCCTTCAAGGTGTTTGGAGAAACCTCAAGCAAGTCTTCTTTTACTTGATTGGCGTAGCTGACAATCCCTCCCATGAAATAGGAAGAGCTTCCTGAAATGGAGGTGATTTTATGAGAAAGGAAACCGCCTGTACAGCTTTCCGCCGTAGCCAGCCTTTTTCCTTGTTCCTTTAATAATTGCCCGATACGTTCCTCAATGGTCAGTGTTTTTCCCTCACCAATGATGATGTTTGGAATCAAACCATGTAGTTTTTTGACTTCATTCTCCAAGGCCGTTTCCAACACTTTGGCATCTTCATGTGCTCCTGTCAAGCGAAGTAAAACACGAGCAGGTTTGGGAAGATAAGCCAGTTTGAGGAAGGGCGGAAGAAGGTCTTCCCAGTCGGAAAGGAGGCCAGCAATTTTAGATTCACCCATGCCCACCGTTTGGATGAATCGGTGTTGAATATTTGGCAAGGGAAAACGTTTTTTAATGCGTGGAAGAACCTCAGAGGTCATCAAAAGCTTCATTTCCCTTGGCACGCCAGGCATGGAAACGATAACGGTTCCTTGTTCGTCAAACCACATGCCTGGTGCCGTTCCAATGGTATTTGACAAAGAAGTGCAGTTGTCGGGAATCAAGGCTTGGTCCTCATTGAGCTTGTCCATTGCCCGACCACGCTGGTGGAAGTAGAGCGTGACTTCTCTTAGTCGTGCTTCATCAAGCACCAATTTGGCTCCGAAGAATTCGGCCAAGCACTTTTTGGTGATGTCGTCCTTTGTGGGGCCCAGGCCTCCAGTAATCAGAACAATGTCTGAACGTGAGGTGGCGGTTTTCAGAGATTCAAAAATTGCTTCACGGGTATCACTTATTACGGTTTGATGGAGGCATTTCACGCCGATTTCCTCCAGTTGTTGTCCCATCCAAGAGGCGTTGGTGTTGATGGTGTGTCCCAAAAGTAGCTCGTCCCCGATATTGATGATTTCCGCAATGGCCATTCCCGTTGAATTTTTTCTTTCAAAGATAGGACAGGGCGGAAACAAAGAAAAAGCCACCTGAGGTTGTCAGGTGGCTTTTGGAGGAAATGTTTGAGTCTTATCGTTTAATCACGCGGTGTACTTCCGTTTCCGTATCCGTTTCAATTTTTAGGATATAGACGCCAGACTGGAGATTCAGTTCATTCATTTCCAGATTGATCGTCTCTTCATATTCCAATCTTGAAAAGAGTATCTGACCTGTTTGGCTGAAAAGTGAAATGGAGCGTTCCTCCGAAGAAGCCAAGTTAATCGTTATCGACTCTTCAAATGGATTGGGGGAAATCGTGGTTTTGGGTTGAGGGGTAAAGCTGATTTCTCCTGTGATTAAAGTTGGTTTCAAGCTGGCTGAAAGCGAATCATCACCCATAGCTTCTCCCTCGGGGCTTTCAAATTCCAAGGTGAAGGACAGTGTTTCCAGCGTATCATAACTTGGATGGATATAGAGGGTGAGCGGTGTAATCGAAGTTACCGTATCACCCAAGTTGATGGCAGGCAATGAACAGGCGCCTTCAACAATGGAGAAGTTGTCCGATTCAGCCACAATGGAGACATTGACCCCTGAACCAACAGGAAGGTCGGTGATGATTTTTGGATAGAAGAGAATAGTGTCTCCTTCTTGATCTACAATGTGGTCTTTATGGTCTTGGTCCAAAGCGTAGTCAGTGGCAATCAAGTGCGCCATTGAACCGTTAAGGGCACGAACTGGATTAAGGAATCGCCCAATTTTTCCTGCATAAGCTTCATTGCCAGCGACGGTGTCAATCACATCACCAGATTCAACCAAAAGGTCAATAACTTCTTGTGCCCTTAAATGCGGGTATTTTGAGCGGACCAAAGCAGCAGCTCCAGAAACAACGGCAGTAGCAATGGAAGTGCCTGAGGTAGCGTGGTAGGAGCTCGGCGAATTTTTGGTAGTACGAACATTGACCCCAACTGCCGCAATGTCCACGGTACTGTCATAGGTGCTCATGGACTGCTTTACTCGGTTGCGGTCAACACTCGCCACTGAAATGACACCTTCCAGTCCTGCAGGAAAGTACTCTTCTTCTTTACCAGAATTTCCTGCGGCAGCGACTATAACGGCATCATGATCTAATACGGCGTAGTCGATGAATTCCTGCATCATTTCCCTTGAGCTTTCGTAGCCCAAACCTCTCCAAGAAAGGTTAATGACGTTGCACCCTTGCTCAGCGGCATACATCAATCCATCATATCCATGAGTAACATTTTTTGGCAAGACATCCCAAGTGGCTTTAATGGGCATGAATTTACAGTGATAGCCTGTCCCGGCGATACCTAATTCATTGTCAGGTGTTGCTCCAAGCACGCCTGTCACCTCATGGCCATGTGTGCCACCTTTTACACTTGGGTCATTATCCCTGTCAGCGATATCCCAGCCACGGTAGTTGTCAATAAGGTCCTGACTTTTATAGGTGTCGAAGTCATTGTTGATGCTGTCTATAGGGTCCTTATAGTTGATGAAAAGGTTTTCTTGTACATCCTCATGTTCAAAATCAATTCCTGTGTCTACTACGCCTATCACCACATTGGTATCTCCTTTTTCATATTCCCAAGCTTTGTAAAAGTTGTGGGCTTGTAGTTGGAGTTGTCCTGCACTTCCCAATGAGGAGTCTGCCAGAGGATCGTTTGGAGTGTAAAGGACTTGGTAGATAGGACTTGGTGAGGCGAATTCGATGAATGGGTGTTTTTCCAGTAGTTCAATGGAGGCAATAATATCTGTTGATTGGGGAACATGGAGACGAAAAACTTGGTCAATGGATGATTTCCAAGAGCGTCGGCTGTCCTCCCTTGGTTTTACCACAGCTTCAATTTCCAAAACATCAAGCTGACCGTAAGAATCATCAAAAGTGTTGATGTTTTCTTTAAACCGATTGAGCTTCTCTTTTTTGACTTTAATAAAAATTACTCCAGGCAAAAAGTCCTGCGCGCACAAGGGAAATGCTCCCAAAAAAAGTGTGCAAAAACAGAGAATAAAAGTGTGCGAATAAAAATGCATACGCTAAAAAATACTTTGTACACCTTCTCATACCTGCGGGATCTTAAAAAGGTTACGGTTTTTTTCGCGTAGAAATACAACGGCCTTCCTGTGCCTTACGTCTAACAATAGTAGGAACTCAGTAAGGCTTGGTATGAAACAGCGGCACACCTATGATTATGGGGTAATCGGAAACTGCGCATATATGGCATATGTGCGCAAAGACGGGGATATCAACTGGATGTGTTGGCCAAGGTTTGACAGCACTTTTGTGTTTGGAGGGATGTTGGACCCCGATAAAGGAGGTCAACTTTCAATCAAACCCTGTTGTTCGAAAACATTCGACACCAAACAGTATTACATCGAGAACACGAATGTGCTGGTGACGGAGTTTGAGGCTGAGAGTGGATCCTATCGTGTCACTGATTTTGCGCCACGTTTTGAGCAGTACGAGCGGGTGTATAAACCCTTGATGCTCATTCGAAAAATTGAGCCTATCTCTGGAATGCCACGCATTAAGGTGTCATGTCAACCGGTTGGTGCTTATGGTAAGGACAGGCCAAGTGTTTACCAAGGAAGCAGTCATATTCGTTACCTCGGGCTGGGCGAGCCAATTCGATTGGCGACAAATGTGTCTTTGTCCTATGTGATGGACGAAGACCCTTTTGTATTGAATGAAACCAAGTACCTCATTCTAACTTATGGGGTTCCTTTGGAGGCAAGTATCAATTACACGGCGGAATCCTTTCTTGTGAAGACAATTGCCTATTGGCAAAACTGGATTAAGTCTACCAGTATTGGGTATTTCTATCAAGCGGATATTATCCGTTCGGCATTGCTGTTAAAGATCAAGCAGTTTGAGGATACGGGTGCAATTGTAGCAGCGGGTACCACAAGTTTGCCTGAACATCCTGGGAGTACGAGGAATTGGGACTACCGTTATTGCTGGATGCGGGATTCCTACTATACCTTAAACGCCTTTAACCATGTTGGTCACTTTGAGGAGCTGGAGCGTTATTTCCACTACATCGAGAACACCACAATCACAGAGAAGGAGCGATTTCAGCCTTTATATACCATCACCGGCCAAAAGAAAATTGAGGAGTGGATAGTTGATCTGGAAGGTTATCCTGTAGGTGACAACAAACCGGTTAGGATAGGGAATGATGCCTACACGCATATTCAAAATGATGTGTATGGGCAGGTGATTGTCGCCCTGATGCCTTTGTATGTGGATCGACGTTTTCATTCCAATGAAAGGGTGAAAAAGGGGAATCGGCTGATTATGCATGCCTTGGATATGATTTCAAAAACGATGGACGAGGCCGATGCTGGTTTGTGGGAATTCCGTAATCGTGCCCAGCGTCATTGTTATACTTTTTTGTTCCATTGGGCTGGGAGTTGTGCTGCCATGCGCATCGCCAAGGCACAGAAGAATGAACGGATGTTCCGAATAGCTGAGGGCTTGAGGGTACAGGCTGAAAAGCAAATTGAGGCCTGTTATCGCCCTGAAAAAGGCTATTATGCCCAAGCTATAGAGAACGATGACTTTGATGCGAGTTGTTTACAACTCATTACCATGCATTATCTGGATCCCAATTCAGAGAAGGCAAAGAAGCATTTGAGGGTAATGGAGGAGGCATTAAAAGCTGAGAACGGATTATTCTATCGCTACAGGCATCAGGATGATTTTGGGGAGGTACGCTCAACCTTCCTGATTTGTGCCTTTTGGTATGTAGAGGCACTTGCGGCAGTTGGGAGGATTGATGATGCGAAGGATGTGTATGAGAAACTTTCTGGGTTCTCCAATCACCTTGGGCTTTTGAGTGAGGATGTGGATCCTCATAATGGAAGTCAGTGGGGGAATTTCCCGCAGGCGTACAGCCATGTGGGGCAGATGAACGCAGCTTATCGCATTGCCAAAAAGTTGGATTTGCCGAACTTCTTTTTGCAGTAATTCAGGGATTGATATAAACAGAAAAAGCCTCCAATGTGTAATGCATTGGAGGCTTTTTCTGTTTCGTTGGAGGTACATTTTTACCTGCCAATAATAACCTGGACGGCATTTCCCATGGAGTTGTATTCAATTTTGACCATTAGGGGAGACATGCGCTCGTTTTCTACATTTCCACATCGCGGAGAAGGCTCTACGAAATACAGCCCTTTTTTGGTATGACGCTGACCGAGGTCAATAATATCCGGTTTGCCCAAGGTTTTGGCAACTTCCATTTCTGAGTGACCAATCAAAAGTTCCTTCACTTCCTTGAAGGATTCAAGGTTTTCTTTCCGAATGCCTTTGCACCCCTGACGGTCATTTTCCCAGCTTTGTGCATCAAATCCAGGGAGCTCCACAGCCTTGTGGCAACTGGAAAGCAAGGCAATAAGCAACAACGGAAAAATGAAACTCAATGGTTTTCTGTTATTTTTAGGGGTTTTGTCTCCTGTATGCATGTGAATTGTATGTCGGTGAACAATCCTGCCTTTTAGCCTCAGAAAGGATTTGTTATTTTGCAATCAGTCAAAAATGAGGGGAATCTTACAAAGGCGCAAATTCGCTTGATAAATAGCTTTTAAAACGGTCGGATTGTGACCAGCCTCTTTGGCTTACTGTGCGGAGGATGAAGCGCCCGCTTCGAGTAATTTAGTCGAAAAACAGTTTTAGAACATGTCTGAAGAAATCAACGAGAACGAAGAATTTGATGGCTTGGATGATGTGGACACCTCCAGTGACCCCATTCATGATATTACTCCAGTTTCAGGCATGTATGAGAACTGGTTTCTTGACTATGCCTCTTATGTGATTTTGGAACGGGCGGTTCCGAGTCTTACGGATGGCTTGAAGCCCGTTCAGCGCCGAATCATGCACTCCATGAAGGAGATGGATGACGGACGTTTCAACAAGGTGGCCAACGTGATTGGTCATACAATGCAGTACCACCCACACGGTGACATGGCCATCGGTGATGCCATTGTTCACATGGGGCAGAAGGAGTTGCTGATTGAGACGCAGGGTAACTGGGGTGATATCCGTACCGGTGACCGCGCTGCTGCCTCTCGTTATATCGAGGCACGACTTTCCAAGTTTGCTTTGGCGGTCTTGTTCAATCCTCAGACAACCGATTGGCAACTTTCGTATGACGGAAGGAAAAAAGAGCCGGTGAATTTGCCAGCGAAATTCCCTTTGCTCTTGGCTCAAGGGGTTGAGGGTATTGCTGTTGGTTTGGCGACCAAGATTATGCCTCACAACTTTATCGAGTTGATTGATGCATCTATAAAATATTTGAGGGGAAGGAAATTTGAGTTGTATCCTGACTTCCTGACAGGAGGGATGATGGACATCTCCAATTACAATGATGGTTTGAAGGGTGGTAAGGTTCGTTTGCGTGCCATTATTGATACCATCGACAAGCGGACTTTGAAAATCACATCCATTCCGTATGCCACCACCACTTCCAGTCTAATTGATTCCATCCTTAAGGCTAATGATCAAGGGAAGTTGAAGGTGAAGCAGGTGGTGGACAATACTGCTGCGGAGGTCGAGATTTTGGTGCATTTGCCAGCCAATGTCTCGCCAGATATTACCATCGATGCCCTTTATGCTTTCACGGATTGTGAGGTGTCGATTTCGCCGAATGCCTGTGTCATTGTAGAAGACAGGCCATACTTCATTGGGGTTACGGAAATCCTGAAGCGCTGTACCGATCAGTCGGTAGAGTTGCTTAAAATGGAGTTGGAGATTCGCCGTGGCGAATTGATGGAGAAGATTTTATTCTCTTCGCTGGAGCGCATTTTTATTCAGGAAGAAATGTACATCCAATTTAAGGAGTACGATAACCGTCCTGATTTGTATGTCTATTTGGACAAGCGTTTTGAGCCGTTCAAGCCGCAGTTCTACCGAGAGATTGGTGACGAGGATTTTGAGCGATTGACACGCATCCCGATGATTCGGATAACTCGCTTTGACTCCGATGAGGCGGACGAGAAGTTGAAGAATCTTCAAGATGAATTGGATCAGGTGAATCACCATTTGGCCAACCTCATTGATTACGCAGTTGATTACTATAAGGACCTAAAAACCAGATTTGGCAAGGGGCGTGAGCGCCGTACAGAGATTCGCACGTTTGAGACCATTTCTGCGACGGTGGTTGCTGCTACCAATGCCAAGCTTTACATCAATAGAAGTGAAGGGTTTATTGGTACTGGTTTGAAAAAGGACGAGTTTATTTCAGACTGTTCGGATATCGATGACATCATCGTCTTCCGGAAGGATGGAAAGTTCTTGGTGACCAAAATTCAGGACAAGGTCTTTGTTGGTAAAAACATCATTTACGCTGCCGTGTTTAAGCGCGGCGACGAAAGAATGGTGTATAACATGATTTACTTCGACAAGGGCAGTGGCCGAGCCATGGTCAAGCGCTTCCAGATTCTTGGGGTAACTCGGGATAAGGAATATGATTTGACCAAAAAGGTTAAAGGTTCCCGTGTCTTGTATTTCACAGCTAATCCTAATGGTGAGGCAGAAGTGGTGAACGTGGCACTGGATCCGAAATCTGGAGCTCGTAACTCCCAGTTTGATTATGACTTTGCCGAATTGGCAATAAAGGGACGTGGCGCAGGAGGAAATGTGCTGACCAAATACCCTGTGAAGAAGGTGACCCTCAAATCAGAAGGGGTTTCTACTTTGGCAGGAGTGGATATTTGGTATGATCCGGTGATTGGCCGAATTAATACGGATGGACACGGCACCTTCTTGGGAGAATTTAATGGCGATGACAAAATCTTGGTCATTTTCAAAGAAGGCGATTATGAGCTCACCAGTTTTGAGCTTACGAACCGCTATGAGCAGAACAAGATTTTGCTCATCGAGAAGTTCGAACCAGAGCGCGTGATTTCCATGGTGCATTACGATGGAGAAAAACGCCAATATTTTGTGAAGCGATTCTTGATTGAGACGACTTCCATCGGCCGTAAATTCCGTTTGGTAAGCGAGCATCACAATTCTCGCATCGAAGTGGTTTCCACAGGGAAGGATCCAAGGATTGAGCTGGTGCATAAGCCGGGGCTTCGTGCCAAGAAGTTGACCACGATTTATAATCTGATGGCTTTGGTAGAAGTGAAGGGTTGGAAAGCACAGGGTAACCGATTGACCAAGGACTATGTGACCAGTGTTAATCTTTTGCCGGAACCTGAACCGGAAGAAGTGAAGGAAGAGCAGGTGAATATTGAGGAGGATAAGGGAACAGAACCTAATCCTTCAGAAAATGAGGAATGATTGATTTGTAATTAGAATCTCTTTGGGATTTATCGTCCTGAAGAGGTTCTTTTATGATTGAAAATCAGTGACACTACAGCTAAATCGAAGCGTTTTTTCGGTGATTAAATCAAAATTTCCTTTCTTGGAAAAACACTTTTTTAGCTATGCGTGCACTGTTATTTGTAGTAGGGTTTTTACTGTTATTGGCTTTGGCGCCAATGCCTTACGGTTATTATGAGTTCCTTCGTGTGGTGGTCACCGTGGTGGCTGGGATAGTGATTTTGCGGGAGTTGGGTGAAAATTCTGTTCTGTGGTTGATTACCTTTGCCCTGATTGCCGCTTTGTTCAATCCTCTTTTCATTGTTCATTTTGATCGAAAGGTTTGGGCGGTCATCGACATGTTAGCGGCTGGGATTTTCCTGTTTAAGGCATTTAAATGGCCAAGGAGTATCCGGAGAGAAAATTAGAATTTGATTATGGCGGGTTTAAAGAATTATTTGTTTCAGTTTTTGACCGAGGAGCGAAAGGAAAAGTTCGAAAAAGTGGTCAAATACAGAACTCGTCACATGACCGTCGTGTTGGAAGATATCTACCAACCGCATAATGCCAGTGCGGTGGTGAGATCATGCGACTGCTTTGGTGTTCAGGATTTACACATCATTGAGAACGATAATCAGTATCGTATAAATCCTCAGGTGACCATGGGGTCCACCAAATGGGTGGATATCCATCAGTACAACGAGAAAGAGAACAATACAATTGATTGTTTGCGGGCCCTGAAGGCTCAAGGCTACAAAATCGTGGCCACCTCACCCCACAAGGATGATTGCAACTTGGAGGAGTTGCCAGTAGACGAAAAATTCGCATTGGTGTTCGGTACGGAGTTGACCGGAATAAGTGATTTGGTGAAGCAGGAAGCCGATGTGTTCATGAAGATTCCTATGTATGGCTTTACCGAAAGTTTCAATATTTCGGTGAGTGCTGCCCTCTGCCTCCATCATCTCTCCTCAAAAATTCATCAATCCGAAGCCCCTTGGGAGCTTACCGCTCAAGAACAAGAAGATGTGCTAATTGACTGGGCAAGAAAAACTGTCCATAACGGTGACCTGTTGGTCGAAGAGTTTGGTAAGCGCGAAGAATAAAAACAGTACACACCCTTGTTACGTCTTATATAGTAGGGAAGGGGAATGGGGGTCTCCCATGTAATATATTTGGATTAATCAATGATAGTGCGTCCTTTAAAGGTCTTTTTCCTTCTTTTTTGTTCATGTCTAATCGGTCAGGTTTATGCCCAGCATACCGTAGTTCGGGGTGTGGTCATGGACTCGGTGATGGGAGAAACAGTGCCGTTTGCTAATATTCGCTGGGTCGGGAAAACCGATGACCAAGGAGTGATGTCCGATTTGGACGGCAAATTTGTTCTTGAATCAGATTCTCCAACAGATTCCATCCAAGTGATGAGCATGGGTTTCAAGCCCTGTATCCTTCCCATTCAAAAAGGAAAGGACCAAACTGTGCGGGTTCCAATGTTAGGCGATGAGGTGCAGTTGGAGGAGGCTGTTGTAGAAGTGGGAGAAAAGCAATCCCACAAGATTATGCGGAAGGTGGTGGCCCACAAAAAGGCCAATGATATCCGCTCTCTGCCGTTTTACCAATACGAAGCTTACAGCAAGTTGGAGGTTGATGTAGACAACATCAGTGAACAATTCAAGAAAAAGCGCCTAACGCGAGGATTGGGCAAGGACCTCGAAAATCTTAAGCCGATTAAAGATGAGAAGGGAAGGGAATACCTCCCCATGTTTATCTCGGAAACCATTTCAGATTATTACCACAAATCAAGTCCGGAAAGTAATAAGGAGGTGGTCAAGGCCACCAATGTGAAAGGTGTGGGTGTTGATGATGGTAGCTTCATTTCTCAGTTGATCGGAACCTCTTTTCAGCAGTTTAATTTTTATCAGAATTCCCTGAGTGTCCTTGATAAGGAATTTGTTTCTCCAATTACGGATTCTTGGAAGGCCAATTATGTCTATATCTTGGATGATAGTCTTTTCATCGATGGGAATTGGTGCTATGAGATAGAGGTTCGCCCTCGACGAAAGCAGGACTTGGCTTTTCACGGTAAAATTTGGATTACCGATACCACCTTTGCCCTGAAGCGCATTGATTTGGAAATTACTTCGGACGCTAACCTCAATTATATTGATGGTGTGCATATCCGTCAGGATTATGTCCAAAGCAATAAGGGAGCATGGTATGTTTCCAACGCTGATGTGAGTGTGGACGTGGCGGAAATCAGTGAAAAAATGGCCAGTATGGTGGTCAAGTCCAAGGTAGAGGTCAAGAATTTTGAAACAGACTCACCGACGGAAAAAGAGTTTTTCGATACCCGAATCAGTGTTGCGGATAATGCCCAAGATTATGATGAATCTTATTGGGAAAATCAACGTCCTGACTCCCTTTCGCAGGCCGAGACGCGTGCGTTTACTTTGGTAGATTCACTCAAGGAGTTGCCGAGGATTCGAACCTATATTGATATTGTTCAGATTGCCGTTAACGGCTATTACACCAAGGGGAAACTTGATTTTGGCCCATACATCTATACTTATGCGAATAATGAGGTAGAAGGGAGTAGGTTTAGACTTGGGCTCAGGACCAATGAACATTTCAGCAAAAAGTGGGAGTTCAGTGGCTATGGGGCCTACGGCACACGCGATAAAACCTTCAAATATTCGCTGGGAACACGTTACATCTTTTCTAGAAAGCCTTGGACGGAATTTGGTCTGAGTGCTCGTTATGATCTGGATCAGTTGGGGGTGACGGATAACATACAGAGTAATAGTAACCTGTTTGATGCATTTACCCGATGGGGAAATATCGTGGGAGGCTATTATGGAAATACCTTAAAAGTTTATGCCTTCCGAAGCCTTCATAAGAATGTCGGACAAAAGGTGAGCCTTCAGCATAGGACGTTTAATCCAGTTTTTCCGTTTTCCTTTGAGACGACTGGAAATGACGGGAATGTTCAAATTCAGGATCATTTGGCCACGACGGAGGTTGTGTTTGAAACCCATTTTGGAAAGGAAGAACTCTTCGTTGAAAAAGGAAATAACCGTGTGAGTTTGAGGGGGCAAAAAGGGCCTGCCATTGATTTGAAGTTGGTTCTTGGCTTCGCAAACTTCTTGGGTGGGGAGGTCACGTATCAGAAGTTGGGTTTGACAGCTCGACAGCGCATTGGGGTTGGTGCCATGGGGCAAACACGTTTTTGGTTGCGAGGTGGTTATATCTTTTCCGCCGTTCCGTTCCCCTTGTTAGAAATTCCTTTGGGCAATGAAAGCCCTGTGTTTGCGAACTTCGCCTTCAATACCATGAACTATTTTGAGTTCGTGTCTGATGCCTTTGTGTCCTTGACACATGAGCACCATTTTGATGGCTTCTTTATGAATCGAATTCCTTTGATTCGCCGTTTGAAATGGAGGATGGTGACTAATTTCTCCATGATTTATGGAGGACTTCGACCTGAGAATAGAGCGCTTTTGCCTGATGATGAGGGCTTGGCCTTTAGTACGTTTGACGACGGACCATATATGGAGGTTGGTTATGGTCTTGAAAATATCTTCAAAATTTTCAGGGTACAGGTTTTCCATCGCCTAAGTTATCTTGATGCTGATGCGAGTAGGAATTTGGGTGTGAAAATTGGCTTGCAATTCCGTTTGTAACAAAAGAAGAATGATAACATTGTTTTTCTTTTGCTAATAGGAAAGTCTCGTGCTAAGAATTACTTTGACATTGTTATGAGATTTCTCTGTCATACAGCAACGCTCTTGGGCGTTGCTTTCCTGTTTATACTCACTTCATGTAATCTTGCCAGTAGTCGGCGAGAGAAACTGGAGCCTTTCGATGAAAAAAGGCAAATGGAAGCCCCGTTGGATTATCTGACGGAGGAGATTTCTGATGACCCCACAGATCCGGAGCTTCATTTTATGCAAGCGCGTTTGCTAAAGGAAAAGGGCAATTATCGGAAAGCTTTGGAGTCAGTGAATAGGGCAATCCAACTGAACCAAGAGGAGTCTAAGTATTACATGCTTCAGTCTGGTGTTTATGCGGATGCTCACAACTGGAAGAATGCTCTGAAAGCAGGTTTGAGGGCACAGGCACTCGGACATCAAGAGGTGGAACTGTATGAGTTGTTGGCCGAATCTGAAGTGGAACTTGGGAACACTGCAGGGGCGAACAAATTCATCAATACGATTATTCAGTTAGACCCTCAGAATAAGAAGGTTTTGTATCTGAAAGGGGTCAATGCTTACAATGCTTTGGATACTCTTCAAGCGATTAAGCATTTAGAGAGGGCAACTAAAGAGGATTCTGGAAGGACAGATGCCTTTGAGTATTTGGCGCGCATTTATTTGGCGCAACACAAACCCGAAAAGGCCAAGGAAAACATTGAGGCTGGATTGCGCTTGAATCCGAGTGAGGGTGATCTTCAATTTTTGTTCGCCAGCTATTTGCGTGAAGAAGGTGATTTGGAAGGAGCCAAGAAGGCGATTCAAGTGCTTTTGGGTTACAATCCTGACTTTGTAGAAGCGCATTATGAATTGGCGAAGCTCTTTGCCTCGCAGCGTCAATACGACTCTTCGGCAGCGCATATTGAAAAAATTCTGAGCATCAACTCCAATGATATTTCTGCCCGAATGTTAGCGGCGGATAACCTGTTCGCAAGAAGAAGACTTCGTGAGGCCCGTGAGGCCTATGAGAAAATTGTGGAGTTGGAACCAGAAAACTTGCAGGCACAGGAGAAGTTAGGGCAGGTGAAGCGCTCTCAACGCCGCATTTATTTGCAGCGCCTTGCTGCGGACTCCATAGCGGCCCAAAAAGCCGCTGATTCCACTCAGAATCTACAGCAACAACCTTCTAATTTGCCTAAGCCGATTATTCCTAATACTCCATTCATTAGGCCTAAAGCATTTCCTCAACGGGACTTTGTTCCGAATCCAGAGTAAATCTTACTTGAAAAATTCGGCGCGAAGTAGGTTCTTTGCACCCAAAACCGAGCTTGAAGAAATTTTCTCAGGTTCATTCCATAAGATGATTTCTGGAACCGTAGGGTTCCTTTTACCATAGTATTATGATTAAGATTACCCTTCCCGACGGTTCTGTGCGGGATTACGAAGCCGGTGTTTCCGGTATGGATGTCGCCATGAGTATCAGCGAAGGCTTGGCTCGTAACGTGTTGGCAGCAAAAGTGAATGGTGAGGTTTGGGATGCGAATCGTCCGATTCAAACCGATGCTGCTGTTCAGCTCCTCACTTGGAATGATGATGAAGGGAAGGGAACATTTTGGCATTCATCAGCTCACCTTTTGGCTGAGGCCTTGGAGGCGTTATATCCGGGAGTGAAACTGGGCATCGGACCGAACATCGAGAATGGATTTTATTACGATGTGGATTTTGGTGACCACCACTTTTCAGCAGAGGAGTTTGACAAGGTAGAAAAGAAGATGGTTGAGTTGGCGAAGCAAAAGAATGCTTACCAACGAAAAGATATTTCCAAGGCTGATGCTATTTCCTACTTTGAGGAAAAAGGCGATGAATACAAACTTGAGCTATTGGAAGATTTAGAGGACGGTAATATTACTTTCTATGAGCAAGGTAATTTTACGGATCTCTGTCGTGGACCGCATATCCCTACAACTGGCGCCATCAAGGCCGTTAAGTTGTTGAACGTAGCCGGCGCCTATTGGCGCGGTGACGAGAAGCGCAAGATGCTGACTCGTATTTACGGCGTGACTTTCCCAAAAGCCAAGGAGCTCAAGGAGCACTTGGAGCGTTTGGAGGAAGCTAAAAAGCGTGACCACCGTAAGTTGGGTAAGGCCTTAGAACTGTTCACTTTCTCTGAAAGGGTTGGTTTGGGACTTCCACTTTGGTTGCCAAAAGGAGCCATCCTTCGTGAACGTTTGGAGAGCTTCCTTCGTCAGGTGCAGACAAAGGCTGGTTATAGCCCAGTTGTGACTCCGCATATTGGCCATAAAGCTTTGTATGAGTGTTCGGGTCACTATGAGAAGTATGGCGAGGATTCTTTCCAGCCAATCAACACTCCAGCAGAGGGCGAAGAGTTCTTGCTCAAGCCAATGAACTGTCCTCACCACTGTGAGATTTACGCAAGTAAGCCTCGTTCTTATAAAGAACTTCCTGTCCGTTTTGCTGAGTTCGGTACAGTGTACCGTTATGAGCAGCACGGTGAGTTGCATGGTTTGACTCGTGTGCGTGGCTTTACGCAGGATGATGCGCATATCTTCTGTCGTCCTGACCAAGTAAAGGATGAATTCTTGAAGGTGATTGACTTGGTGTTGTATGTGTTCAAGGTCTTTGGCTTTGACGATTATACCGCTCAGATTTCTTTGCGTGATCCAGAAAATCCAAGCAAGTACATTGGTAAGACCGAGGACTGGGAGAGAGCAGAGGCTGCCATTATTGAGGCTTCAGCCGAGAAAGGCTTGAAAACCGTTACGGAAACTGGAGAGGCAGCATTCTATGGTCCTAAGCTCGACTTTATGGTGCGTGATGCCTTGGGCCGTAGTTGGCAGTTGGGAACCATTCAGGTGGACTATCAGTTGCCACAACGCTTCGAGTTGGAGTACGTTGGTAGTGATAGCCAGAAACATCGTCCAGTGATGATTCACCGTGCGCCATTCGGTTCCTTGGAGCGCTTCATTGCCATCTTGATTGAGCACTGTGGTGGTGAATTCCCATTGTGGTTGTCTCCAGAGCAATTTGCTGTATTGTCTGTTTCAGACAAGTACAATGACTACGCGGAGGAAGTAGCCAATGCTTTGCAGGCTGAAGGGCTGCGTGGCGAGGTAGATAATCGTGATGAGCGTATTGGCCGTAAAATCCGTGATGCGGAGGTGAAAAAAGTGCCATTCATGTTTGTAGTAGGAGAGAAGGAAGCCGCTGAAGGCAAAATTTCTGTGCGTAGGCACGGTGAAGGCGATTTGGGTTCGTTCTCTGTTGAGGAGTTTGTGGCCAAGTTTAACGCCATCGTAGCTGAGCAGTTAGAGGCATAAAAGGAGACTTTAGAGGTTGGATCTTAGACATTAGCTATCCCATTTAATTGCTAATGTCTAATGTCTAATGTCTAAGGTCTAATTTCTAATGTCTTTCTAAACTTGTGTCTGTAAATCAAAAGTCGCATCTTGCGAACCTTTCCGATAAAGCTGTCTTTTGTATCATTAAAATCTTAGAGCAATTAGAAGGAAACCCAACCCCCGGCGTCGAGTTAGGGTCGAAGAACCCTACAAAGTAAATCAGCGAATTAAAGCCCGTGAGGTGCGATTAGTCGGTGATAACGTGGAACAGGGAGTCTATTCCCTGAGGGATGCCTTGAACATCGCCAAGGATCAAGAGTTGGATTTGGTCGAAATTGCACCAAATGCAGATCCGCCGGTTTGTCGTGTCTTAGAGTATTCTAAGTTCAAGTACGACCAAAAGAAAAAGGAAAAGGAGCTCAAAGCGAAGGCTGCAAAGACTGTCGTTAAGGAAATCCGTTTCGGACCAAACACTGACGACCACGATTTCGAGTTTAAACTCAAGCACGCCAAAGCGTTCTTGTCGGAGGGAGCCAAGGTTCGCTCTTATGTTCACTTCCGTGGACGTACCATTGTTTATAAGGAACGTGGTGAGCTGTTGCTTCTTCGTTTCGCGGAAGCCTTGGAGGAATACGCGAAGGTGGAGCAAATGCCGAAGATGGAAGGTAAGCGCATGTTCTTGCACTTGGCACCTAAGCCAGACATGGTGAAAAAGGCCAAGAAAGAGAAGGAAGCTGTTACCAAATCCTCTTCCAAGGAAAAGGCACCTAAGCCTGCTAAAGAAGAAAATTCTGAGGCTACTGAAGAACAGGCAGAAGATTAATGCCTGAACCTCTTTAGTCCTCGTTTGGATTTTGTATAGTTAATTTAAATTTCAAACCAATGCCAAAGGTAAAAACCAACTCTGGCGCCAAGAAGCGTTTCAAGCTTACTGGGTCTGGCAAAATCAAGCGTAAGCACGCTTTTAAGAGCCACATCTTGACTAAGAAGACCACAAAGCAGAAGCGTAACCTTACGCACGCCACGTTGGTACACAAGTCTGACGAAGCAAACATCAAGAAGTTGCTTAACATTTAATCTGAACACTGTTCAGATAGGTGATTCATTTCAACCAGGATTTTGGTCATAAGAACAGTTAACGGTTAACAGTTAACCGTTATCAGGGAGCAACGTTTTTGTTGTTAACTGCTAACTGGTCACTGATAACTGAACAGTCGCCAAACTCCAAAAACAACACAACAATGCCTAGATCGGTAAACGCAGTAGCGTCAAGAGCAAGGAGGAAAAAAGTCCTCAAGTTGGCCAAAGGTTATTTCGGCCGTAGGAAGAATGTTTGGACGGTAGCAAAGAATGCCGTTGAGAAAGGTTTGGTTTACGCCTACCGTGACCGTAAGGTGAAGAAGCGTGAGTTCCGTAAATTGTGGATTCAGCGTATCAACGCCGGTGCCCGTCAGCACGGTCTTTCCTACTCCCAGTTTATGGGACAGCTCTCTAAGAGCGACGTACAAATCAACAGGAAGGTTTTGGCTGACTTGGCTATGAACCACCCAGAGGCTTTCAAAGCCATCGTTGATCAAGTGAAGTAATCGTCCAAGAGACGTTTATATAAAGAAACCCCGAGGAGCAATCCTCGGGGTTTTTTATTGTGAAGTGTTTCTAAATTACCTTGCTGTGGTGATTTGAAACGGAAGGTTTAGTGTAAAAAAGTACTAACGAAGATTCCTCCACCATTCCAGAGCTTCCTTTTCCACCTTTTTTACAAAATTATTTTTTCCTTGGTTGTAGGCGTTTGCATCCAACCAATCCTCTTGGCTAAGGCTCAGTTTGAGTTTCCCATACGCTTCTCTAACCAGGGGGTGTGCTTTTAGGTATTCTCGGAAAGCAATGTGTCTTATCCATTCTCCAGATTCTACTTCCCAAACGTGAATATTTGTGAGCTTGTTTTGGTGAAGCTGTTCGTGGGGAATCTGGTCAACTAAGGGGTAATCCTTTTTAAACTGATTGGCTACACCTTCCTTTAACCCAATGAAAAAGCGGCGATTGGGCATTAAACTATTATATGCGCTAATGTGGATGTAGCCACTCTGCTGCATCAGCTCAACTACTTTATCAAATTGGGTGATAGAATCGATTCCAATAGCAATATCAACAATGGGTTTTGCCATTAATCCGGAAACGGAAGTGCTTCCAATGTGTTCAATAATTGGATTAAAATCTATTAGAATGGTTTCCAGTTTACCTTTCTCCTTAAGAAAAAGGGTTTTCCATGCTGGATTAAATGGCTCTATTGGAATTTTCATCAAGGAAAAAGCAGCTTATTTATAAAAAGAGGAGTACTAGGAAGATCTTACTTCAACCTCTCTGGATTCTCCTTCACAAAATGACTCCAACTCTTCGATTGCTTTACCTGAATCCCTCCCTGAAAATGATGGCAAATAGCGACAGCCAAGGCATCAGTAGCATCCAGTTTATCTGGAAGGTCTTTAATTTTTAGGAGATTCATGACCATGCCAGCCACCTGTTCTTTGCTGGCCTTTCCGCTTCCCGTTACAGCCTGTTTTACTTTTAGGGGTGCGTATTCCGCAATGGGAATGCCGAGAGCCAATGCGGAGGCCATGGCCACGCCTTGAGCGCGACCAAGTTTCAGCATGGATTGTACGTTCTTCCCAAAAAATGGGGCCTCCAAGGCAACTTCGTCCGGCCCAAACTCCTCAATAATCCCTTGCACGCGCTGGAAAATCTTTTGGAGTTTTAAGGCGTGAGTGCTGTACTTATTGAGATGGAGCACGCCGTATTGAATAGGTGACAATTGATTCCCTTTGACCAAAATAAGGCCGTAGCCCATAAAATTGGTACCGGGGTCAATCCCCAAAATGATTTTTTCCTGAGCCATAGGCGAATAGTTGCCTACAAAATTACCCCTTGCCTCGCCTAAACTCCAAGCCGTTGTCTGGAAGAAGGGTAGATTCTTCGGGCTGGTTGGGGATGAAGTCGGAAAGTTGCATTCGATGGAGAAGGCTTTTTGAACTTGGATTTGTTCTTACAGGCATGTCATGTGGAATCCATACACCGTTAATTTCTGTGAAATCATTGAACTCTACGGTGCCCTTTACAAAAGGCAAAATATCACGAACGGTGTATTGCACACGTTCGATGCGGTGGTTTTCTTGATTGATCCAAAGGAGGTATTGGTCTGTATCTTTTTGGGGAGCAGCTTTTCCCCAAGAGGCAAAGACCAAATCAAAGGTTTTCCCGTCAAAGGCTTTTTCACCGGCATAGGTGATGACGGATGCTTCAGAAATTCGAAATGGCAATTCTATAAAGTACTGGTAGGTCGGAATCCAAAACTCAGTCGTTTTATCCTTTTTGAATTCAACTTTTCCCTGATCATTTAAGGTGTAAGTTTTCCAAGCCTGCATTCCCCAAACATCTCCTGCTCGTTTACCGGTAAGGACCGTACCTCGTGCGTTAAAAGTGCCAGCAATGCATTCCATTTTTAAGGATCCTTTTTTCTCAGGCAATGGCTTTGCAAACTTTCCTTTCAAACCGATAAAATCATCTTGAAGAGTGACGGTGTAGGTGTTAATATTTTTCCAAGCATTTATCCCATGTACCTCCTGTGCACTACGAAGAAGGGATTTCCCTTTCTCTTCGTCAAAATGATCTTCCTTAATCGACTTAGTTCGGAGATCTGATCTACAGGAGGAAAAGGATAAAACAGCTAAAAATATACAAGCGACAAAGGTTCTCATGGGGTGGTATGTTTATTCTTGTTTCTGAAGTTATTCAATTGCCCGAATACCGTAGTGAAAGCCGCAGAAGAATGGTGTAAATTGTCAATTCAATGACATCATTCCATTACAGGCGAGTAAAAAATTGAATAAAAAGAGTCGCATAGGGACAGGACTAAAGGTTGTTATAAGCCTGACCATTTTGTGGTACTGCTTTATTGTTTTCTCCGAGGATGAACATATTTCAGCGGATTTGTGGTGGACTGTGCGCGAACTTTGGGAGAAGCAAAAGTGGGGGTTATTGATGCCTATGCTATTGATACCCGTCAATTGGGGCTTGGAAGCACTCAAGTGGCAGTTTTTGGTGCGATCTGTTCAGCGACTTTCATTCACACAGGCTTTTGTTTCAGTGCTGGCAGGATTGAGTTTAGGCTTTGTCACTCCAAGGAGTTTAGGTGATTATGCAGGCCGATATTTGGCGTTGGATGGACCTAATCGCATCAAGGTTGTAGGTGCGCTGTCTGTCAGTCGTTTAAGTCAGTTATTGGTGACCTTGGTAGTCGGTTTGGCGGGTTTGGTATATTTTCATTTGCATGGATTGTTGCCAGCGTTGGCAAGTGAAGCTTTCTCGATTGGAGGAGCAATTCTATTGTGCTTGTTGTTGATTGTTACTTACCTCATTCGGGTTCCCCTTTTCAGGTTGTTAAATAGGTTGCGTCTTGTGCGTCCAGTGCTCAAGATGTTCGTACTGATTCGTGAGTATTCTTCGTCCGATTACCTATTAGTACTGGGGCTTTCCTTTGTGCGGTATTGGGTATTTACCATCCAGTTTATTCTCGTTTTTGGGTTAATGGGTGTAGAGGTAAATGCCCTGTTGTGCTTCGGGGTTAGTTTGGTGTTTTTAGCAAAATCTATCGTACTGTCATTCAACTTTTTAAGTGACTTGGGGGTACGGGAAGCTTCAGCTTTATTTTTCATCGGAAAGCTCGGAGTTCCAGCAGATATCATACTGGCATCCAGTCTTTTAATTTGGATGATGAACATCTTGGGGCCCACCATTTTAGGAGCCTTTTGTGTTTGGGGCTTAAAGTTTAGTGCACTAAGAAAAGGAGGAAAGCTGTTTTAGGATGATGCTGTTGGACTGGACTATGCTGGGTTTAGGTGGGCTTTACCTGCTTTTTATTTCCGTACTCTGGAAAGGTTGGGTACGTATTCCTAAAACTAAAAACGGGAAGCAGGCTCAAGCAGATTTAAAGGTGTCTGTAATTATTCCCGTGAGAAATGAGGAGGGGAAAATTGGGCAACTGTTGACTGACCTAATGCAGCAGGATTATTTAGCGAGTCAATTCGAAGTGTTAGTCGTCAATGACCGCTCAGCTGATGGGACAGTTGCTGAAATAGAAATGCTTCAGAAGGAATATGGAAAAAGCCGCATTAAACTTTTCCATTTGTCAGGAACAGAAGAGGGATCTCCCAAGAAAAAAGCCATTCAAATCGCCTTATCCCAAGCGCAAGGAAAGTTGATTTTGTTGACTGATGGTGACTGCCGAGTAGGCAATGCTTGGATAAGCAGTTTTGTGGCAGAGTATCATCAAACTGGAGCAAAGTTGATTAGTGGTCCTGTGGCCTTTTTTCAGGAGGAAAGCCTTTTTTCAAGGATGCAATCCATTGAGTTTGCCAGTCTGGTAGGTTCGGGGGCGTCCACGATTGGATTGGGAAAACCAACCATGTGCAATGGGGCAAATCTCGCTTACGAAAAATCAGTTTTTTATGAGGTAGGAGGCTATGGTGACAAGGAGCAGATTGCTTCTGGTGATGATGAGTTTTTAATGCATCGAATCAGCCAGAGATTCCCAAATGGTATTAGGTTTCTGAAGGATGAAAAAGCGATTGTAAGAACTAACACAAGTTGCAGTTTATCAGGTTTTTATCAGCAACGAAAACGATGGGCAAGCAAGTGGAAAGCCTATGAATTAAACTATGTGTCCTTGCTGGCTGTTGCTGTGTTTTTTGTGAACCTAACCCTTGTTCTCAGTCCCTTCATTTGGGCTTTAGGTTTCTGCTCACTGTACGGATTACTCTCCTTATGGGTGATTCGAATGCTAAGCGATTTTTTCTATTTGAGGAGAGTCATGGCAGTTTTGAAACTCCGTTTTTTCTGGGGAGCCTTTGGGTTACTCTCATTGGTTTATCCGTTTTATGTTGTGATTATCGGGCTAATGGCAAACATTGGAAATTATCAGTGGAAGGGGCGTACCTTTGCCCAAAACACCGATTAATTGTGTTAGCCCAGTTCAAGTCATTTATTCGTTCTAATCATCTATTTTCTTCTGAGGACAAACTCCTGTTGGCCATCAGTGGTGGGGTGGACTCTGTGGTGTTGGCTGACTTGTTAAAGGAAGCTGGATGCCATTTTTCGTTGGCGCATTGCAATTTTGGATTAAGAGGAACAGAATCCGATGGGGACGAGCAGTTTGTTCGAGAATATGCCCACCAACTGGGTGTTCCACTATTTTGCAAGCGTTTCGAAGGTGTCAAATCTCAAGGGGAATCCACTCAAATGGTAGCCAGAAACCTGCGCTATCAATGGTTTGAATTGCTGTGCAAAGAGAACGGGTTTACGAACCTATTGGTAGCGCATCATGCCGATGATCAGCTTGAAACTATTTTGATGAATTTTGTTCGTGGAACTGGTGTTTCTGGCCTAAGAGGAATGAAGTTGAAGCAAGGCCATATCGTACGTCCATTATTAAATTTTTCAAGGGAAGAAATAACAAACTATGCTAAGGAGAGAGGGCTGCAATGGAGGGAAGATAGTTCCAATGCTTCCACTAAGTATAGGCGCAATGAAATGCGGCATAAGGTGATTCCTTTACTGAAGGAAATCAACCCTTCGCTTTTGTCTTCAATGGGACGAATGACTGAACGACTTTCTGGGGTAGAAAAGCTGTTTGAAAATTCCTTTCAACAGTTTGTGAATCAGGGTATTACTTTTGAGGGTGAGCTAATTTTTGTTGATACTCAAGTGCTTGAAAATCAAGTAGATTCATTACTGGTCTTATCTGAGTTTTTACAAGGAAAAGGCTTTTCTTTTGAGCAAGCCAAGGCTGTTTTACAAGGGGGAGAAATGGAAAGCGGTAGGCAATTTTTTTCCAAGTTCTTTGAGTTAACTACGGATAGAAAACGAATTATTCTTCGTCCACTTCAATCATCGGATGAGGATAAGACCCAGTTGATTTTTTCTGATGAAGCAAGCTATTCCGTAGGGTCAATCCAACTGAATACAAGTATTCATTCGAAGGAAAAGCTAAGGCTTCAACCTTTGGCCGAGATGGCTTTTCTTGATTTTGAAAGCTTGGTCTTTCCTTTGAAGCTTAGGAATTGGAAACAAGGGGACAGGTTTAGGCCATTAGGGATGAAGGGAATGAAGAAAGTGAGTGATTTTCTGATTGACGCAAAAGTGCCATTGGTACTAAAAAATGAGGTCAAAGTATTGGAAGATGCAGATGGCAATATTGTTTGGTTGGTAGGGATGAGGATTGATGATCGATTTAAAATGAAAGATGATTCAAAGCGGATTTTTCATATTTCATTAAAGAATTTAAAAAAATGATTTAAAAAATTTGAACAGTTCTTTTAGTCGCTTTAAATTGTCGTTACCGTAATACAATCATCACAAATACAATTATGAAAAACGAATTGGAAACGCTTCTTACCCTTTTGAAGGAGAACAAGCAGTACTTGATTCAAGACGAGAAAGGAAAACTTCACGAGATTTCACACGGCACTGCTGGTAAAATCATCGACGTGAAGAGCGCTATTCTTGTTTCTCTTTTTGGTGAGCCACGTCTTTCTGCTGATAAATTCGAGTTGTTCGAGTTGCTTCAGGGAACTGACTTTGCTGAGAACAAAAAGAAGCCAAGAGGCCGTGGCCGTCGTAAGGCTGAAGCTTAATAAGCTCGGTTTATCAAACCATAAAAGCCTGACCTTCAACAGAAGGTCAGGCTTTTTTATTTGCCTACATAAGCTCCTTGCTCTCCAATAATGTAAATGGATGCCCCGTTGTTTTTTGAGTCATTCTCCAATTTTTGGTAGGTGTATCGGGGACGGGAGGTGGGAATGACCAGCTCTTTGAAATCAATGGATTCTGTGATATGCCTGTAGTCAAAAAAGGTATTTCCTGATAGTACCAGAATGTCAACTTCGACTTTCTTGGGGGTAGGCATAGGCTGTTTTTGGAGCACCAAAATGGATTTTCCGTTTGCTATGATGGGTAGGGCATTGGTAGAACCATCGAGAAAATTTGTCGTTACATTTAATGCTTGATGTGCTATTCTGTTAGGTTTAATCTGAATATTTTCTTCAAATGAATTCAAGGACTTTGTTAAGTATGTAGTTCGAAATTGTCCTTCAAAATCATCAATTACAAGTGTGTTTTTTGTGTAATAAATAGTCAGTTTGTTCTGTTTCTTCCATTGATAAACGGTATGAAATCTTGAGCATCCGAAGAGAATGGCCATGCAAGCGGCGAGTTTTAAGTAAATCGCCTTTTTCTTGTGGAGTAATAACCCAAGGCTAATGATGATGGTGGCTAACAGGATGGTCTGGGTGGTATTGATGAAGATATTTTCGCTGACGGCATAGGGGAGTTGGTTTATCCATTCCACTAAAAGGTTCAGCATTTGGCAGAGGAATTCGGTGACTTTCCCAAAATATTCGATGAATGGCAGCTGACGAGCGATTAAGAGGAACAAACCGCTCGGGAGAATCAAAGTTGCCAAGAGAATGGCTGGAGGGTTGGTGATGATGAAAAAGTTGGGGAACAGGTGGAAATAATAAAGCGAAAGTGGAAGGACACCAAACTGGGCGGAGAGTGACATACATTCAATGTTCCAAAGCCATTGGAGTAGTTTGTTGGACGGTTTCCACCATGAATTGATGCTCGGATAAAGGAGCATTATTCCAGCAATGGCACTATAGGAAAGCTGGAAGCCAAGGTCGAAAAGCTGTTCTGGAGCAGCCAGAAGAATCAACATGGCGGACAGTGCCAAGAGGTTAATGATGTCAGTTTTTCGCTGAAATACCAAGGCTATTTGGAGGAGGCTAAACATTAGGCAGGCTCGGCAAATGGAAGCAGGGAATCCTGTGAAAAGGGCGTAGGTCCATAAGATGATAAGGCTGGCTACCACTTTCAGGTATTTTCCTTTTCTCCCCAAAATTGGCGTCCACCATAATAGCCCATTGACCAGCAACAGTAATATTCCAACATGAAGTCCAGACACCGCCAAAATATGAACTACGCCAGCATTAGCGTAGGCGTCTCGTGTGGCATAATCGAGATCATCCTTGATGCCTAAAGTCATGGCGGAAAGGATGGCTTGTTCCTTTTTTCCTGAAATGAGTTCTTCGAAGGTTTCCTTGGTGTATGCTCTGGCTTTTATGGCGAGGAGTTGGAAAAATGAGGGCTTGAGATGGCCTATTTGGAAGACTTCAGTGGGTTTGATATAGACTTGATGATAAACCTGCTTTCGAGCATAAAAGGTCTTTTGGTCAAATTCATAAGGGTTTTTGGGAGCTGAGATTAGTTTAGGAGATGCTTGGGTAATAAGAATATCTCCAGCTTTGTAACGGAGTTTTCCTTCCTCTGGTCTTTTGAAAAAGACTCGAATTTGCCCGCTGTTTTTGTGCCATTTTTCTCCCTCCTTGAGTAGGAGTACTTCGGCTATCCCCACATAAGTTGTCGTTCTTTCTTTAGGATTTTCTGTGAGGCGGAATACGACTCCTTTTTGGGAGAAATCTGCCTCAGTTAAAGAGTCAAGGCCGTGGCTGATGTGGTCTGGCTGATTACGCTCGTCATGCAATTGAGGCAGTAAAATGCCAATCCCCATGATGGCAAGGCAGGTGCTGATTCCAAGGAACCATTTTTTGCGAAAGATGAGAGCTGAAAAAGGAACTGTCAAGACGGAGAAAAGGGCAATGACAATCTTGTAATACGTTGGAACTTGGAATTGAAATCCGATAAAAATGCCAAGACCAAGGGCGATGGCCCAAGGCAAAAAAGGTCGCTTTTGAAGCATTAAAAAGTGATTTAGAAAAAAGGGTTTTAGGCTGTAGGGGCAGACCTGAGTGTCTGCCCGTGGGTGTTTTGGGCAGACACACAGGTCTGCCCCTACAATTCCTTCCAGAAAAAAATGGAGAAGAAAAATCCCAAATGAACTTACAGTTTTGGGAGGATAAGTTGGCCATCTTCCACCCTTACATTAGTGGGTTTTGGAGAGGAGGCAAGACGCTCATTCACCACGCGCTTGTTTCCCTTAAAGTCCACTTCAATGATGGTGTTGTTTTCAGTGATCACCTGAAGGTAAGAGCTGTTAAAACTCTTTTTGTCCTTGACAATCACCTCGCCTTTTAGGGCCAAATTAAGTTTCAAAGGGAAGCCTGAGTAGGGGGAGCCGTTGCGTTTAAAGAGATGAACTTTGCCTGATTCTTCCACAGCAATGATGACGTCTTTCTTGCCTACTCGGCAATGTTGTATGCTGGTCAACAAGTTGCCGTTTAAGGTTTTTGGTTTCCATCCATTAAGAGCCTTTCCTTTTTTGTCGCAGAGAAATAGTCGGCCAGAAATATCACTGAGGGCAATTCGGTAATTCTTGGAGCCGTCGTAATCGATGACAGAAAAATGATGGATATCCTTCGTCAATCCAAAAGGATAGCCTTCTACAGCTTTACCGAGGCGGTCAATGCAGTGCAATTTCTTGGATGTAGCCACCATGTATTGGCGCTTCCCATTTTTATAAAGATCAACTTCTTGAACCACATCCACGATTGGTCCTCCAAGGGCATAACTCCAGCGAATTTCACCTTTGGGAGAAACCAAATGCAGGTTGTATTTGCTGTCTTGCACCAAAATTTCCTGTTGCTTGCTGTGATGGTTATAGACCATAACAGGCTCTGAAATCAAAGGATGCTTGAATTTGACAGGGATTCCATCGATGGATTTTGGGAGAGTTATAGAATCCAGTAAAGCGATTGGTTTTAAGGAGTCTGTTTGGATGGGTTCAATGGCATCAATGTCAACTACTTCCAGCTCACGGTGAAGGACGATTGGACGTTTTTCAAAGTCAACGACAATTCCCGTGTAGGTTTTATTGGCACCAGCTGGCGAGAAATTAATGGAAACCTTTCCCGTCTTGCCAAAAAGCTCTTGGAAGATGCTCAGCTCATTTTTCTTTTCGAGTTCGGGGAGGTGGAATGGTTCCACATACATCCCCGTTTCTCCTTGAAGGAGATGTTGCTCAATGACAGGTAACAAATGAGGCGATTTGGTCCAAACATTATTGTCAGCCCAATCAGATTTCAGTGTTTTAAGCGCTTGTTCAGTTCCTTCAATGTAAAGGCCAGCATGAAGCAAAGCGCCTTCCGAAGCATTCTTATGGTAAGAAACCTGCTCAATTTTTCCTGATGGAAGTTTCAGCCAAGCAATGGCTTTCTTTTCCTTTCTTTTCAAGGCAATGGTTCTGGTGGAAAGGTTTGGCGCCAATTCACCAATGGGAAGTTTTGAGTTTGATGGAGGTGTTTTTTGGAGTCCGTCATACATCGTATTCACTCCAGTAAACATCATCATTTCTTCCAAGAAAGCCGTTTCCAAGCACAGGATTTCATCGCTGTTAGGGGCAAAGGGCAGAAATGGGCTTAATGCAGAGGCCTTGAGGTAAAGGTGAGTTTTTTGGTTCCCCGAGGAAATCCCCGCCCATGTTGAAGCTTGTTCTTGGCCTTGCAGGGCTTTATCCAAAAGGAGTGCATTTGTGCTCAAGAGAAAAAGCTTTTCCTCTGAGTAGAAACAAAGGCTGTCGTTCCCTTTGGCGTCCCAAACATGAAAGACTTCCTTGCCATCCACCCAATGGTTGGAAAGTTCAAAACGGCTATCTTTCCGAAAAGTTTCCAAGAGGTGGCTCGAAAACTTTTGACCGTTTTCAATGTTGTTAGCCACCGCCATTACTCCAAACTCCTTGGTATAGGCGACCAAAAGTCCTGTTTCGGAAAGAAGGGTTTTCAAACCGCCCTCATCCTTCCAAATGGAGTCAATGATGGATGCTGAAGCGTAGAACGCTTTGAATTCAGGATTTTGTTTTAGGGCTTTTTTGCGGGATTTTTCTCCAAAATAGGTCCATGCATTTTCGGCATTGGGAACTTCGAGGCAGGCTTGGACTTCCTGAGGGATCAGGTGCCAAGCATTTTGGGAGGAGGTGGAATCCGAACAAGCAAAAAATAGCAACAGGCAACCTGTAAGGGCGCCTGAGAACAGATGCAGTTTAAATTTCTTCACAGCATTTGGCTTGTTTTGGTGAATTGTGAAAAAGAGGTTTCGGCCTAAGTGCTTGACCGAAAATACCTTCTCGAAAGGGCAAAATTACAAAAATGAACATCACTCTACATAAGGTAATTCCTGAACCTATTCGGGAGAAGATTCGGGAGGATTCCCAAGTATGGAATTCAGACATCGCTTTTCAATCCAAAAAAAGGTACTTGGTGGATGCCCGATCGGGTAGCGGAAAAACCACATTTATCCGCACGCTGTATGGTTTGCGCTGGGATTATGATGGTCAGGTAAGCTATGATGGGCAATCCGTGAAGGAGCTGAAGAAGGATGAGTGGGCCACCATTCGGCAAGAAAAACTTTCTATTGTTCAGCAGGATTTGCAGTTGTTTTTGGGGCTGACTGCACGTGAGAACATCGTGTTGAACCAGCAGTTGAAGCCATGTCCCAATGCTTTTTCGATTGAGGAAATGGCTGAGCGCTTACATATTTCACATTTGCTCGAAAAAGATGCTCAGTTGCTTTCGTTTGGTGAGCGCCAACGAGTGGCGATCGCTCGAGCCTTGGTTCAGCCTTTTGAATGGTTGCTACTCGATGAGCCTTTCAGCCATTTGGACGAGGAAAACACCCTGTCCGCCTACCACTTGATTGTCGATGCTGTGGCCAAGAAGGAGGCAGGCGTGATTTTAACTTCCTTGGGAAAGGACCCTTTTGTGGAGTTTGAGCATCATCTCTATCTCTAAATATTCCATTTTGATTACCTGTTTAGAAGGCCTTTATAATAATGCGTTCATTACTCAATAAAATATTTCGTGGGAGACTAAGCCGAGGGAAGTTGGTGTCCTCAATTTTGGCATTTGTAGTGGGCTTGACCATGGTTTTGCTATCCTCGGATGTGTACTTGAAAATCAAACACGTGCTTTCCTCTGGCGAGGGAAACAGCCATTATTTGGTGGTCAACAAGGAGGTAGGAAGGCTGAACGTGCTGGGTGGTTTTTTCTCCAGTATGTCGGCGACGATCAATGAGGCTACCTTGGAGGAGACCCGTGAGAAGCCTTTTGTCCGCAAAGCCACCCCGATGGTTTCCTGTCTGTTTGCCTCGCAGGTTAGGATTGACATGCCTCAGTTCAAGGGGAAGTATTTGGAAATTCCTTTTGAGGCCGTGCCCGATGATTATTTGGATGTGCGCCCAAGTGGTTGGGGCTGGAAAGAAGGCGAGGAAATGTTGCCTGTTTTGATTTCCCGTGACTTCTATAACATGTACAATTTCGGGTTGACCGTGGCCAAAGGCTATCCGCAGTTTACGGAAAGTGACTTCAAAAAAGTGCCTCTGAATATTCGGGTCAGGGGAAATGGAAAGCAAAAGGTTTATCAGGCTAGAGTCGTGGGTTTTACCGACCGTTATTCCTCCGTGTTGGCGCCGATGGAGTTCATGGCTTTTGCCAATAGAACTTATGGAGACAAGGAACTTTCGGGCTATTCCAGAATTGTGATGGAGGTGGAAAACCCCAGTGATCCAGCCGTGCAGAAGTTTCTTTCCAGAAAGGGTTTGCAAACGAACAAGGACAAGCTTCGGTCTGGTAAGGCGGGCTTGGTGGTGAAACTGGTACTGGGAGTTATCCTTGTATTGGGCTTGTTCTTCATCCTTTTGTCCTTTCAAAATATCGCCACGGCCTTGGCATTGATGGTTGCTGAGGCAAGGGAAGAGGTTCGGATGTTGGTGGAATTAGGGTTTACCCAAGGTCTTCTGAGTAATTATTTCCTAAAGTTTGTGGCTGGGATTCTGGCCATAGAGACCCTGTTGGTTGTTGCGCTATTTATGTTCTGCAATCATTTTATCAATGCACAGTTGGCCAGCTTTGGCTTTGCTATTGATTCGGCTTATAACTGGCTGACCATTGGGATTGGAGCATTGTTATTGGTCGCTAATTTCTTGTTGTTCCAGTTCAGCCTAAAGCGGGTGATTGGGAAGTATGGTTAACTCCATAATAACTAAAAGCGTGATGAAAAATCTTGTATATATATCCCTTTGTTTATCACTGCTTGGTTTGTTCTCCTGTAATCAAAATCAGGAAGGAACCATCGTGAAGACTGCGTTGAAAAGCAATGCTTTTGTCTTTGAACAGGAGATTTCAAAAGTGGTGGATTTATTGCGGAATAAAGTTTCGGAAAGAGGGAATAGGCCGAGGGAAGTGGAAGTTGTGAACTTGTCTTCGAAAGTAGGGGCAAGCTATAGACAATTTGCCAATGGGTTATTGGAAGACACCCTTCAGTTAGGAGAATCAAGGCTCAATTGGCAAATCATTTTAGGGAATTTGAATGAGGGTGAAGCGCTTTTGGTGGAAATCGGAAACTTTTCAACTTCAGATACGGCAACAATAAACAATGCATTTTCTGCCTTTGAGCAAGACCCAAAGGGAGAGGCTCGTTATGCCTTATTGAATGTGGTCGCTAAGGAAGTTCTCGATCATATCAATCGGCTTTCAGTCTTGGTAGGAGGCAATGGAGGATATTTTTTTCTTCCGCGGTTCAGCTACACCAGTCAAGTAGCGTGTTCTGAAAATGGATGCAAACATCAGGTTTCCCTTAACCCAATGGATCCTTTTGTGATTCAAGAATGTGAAGTGAGCTATGACAAGGTAGAAGTGCTTGGAGATTCCGTCGATGTGAAGTATAGTCGCCTTGGAAATGCGTTGTTACTGGAGTTTGAAGCAAAGGGTTCAGACCCCTATGAATTAAAATGCGAAGGTGTGATCTCAAAGAATAGTGGCATTGAAAGTGGCCTAAAACAGGGATTCTCCTTTCAATTTAGGGTAGGGTCAAACTCCTCAAACTACAGGTAATAAAATCACTGAATTCTAAAAATTAGGGCATAAAAAAACGAGTACCGTTAAATTCACTCCTAACGACACTCGTTTTCAATGGCCTTTTGGAAGTGTATCCCGGCCTTGTCGTGTCGGGACAATACCTTTACACATTCCAAGAATGCTACCGACTCGCCATCCTAAAGTGGTGTGTCAGCTCTCCGCTTCTATGGGTGGCTTGGTTTCTGGCCATTTCCTCACAATCGAGAAGCCAAGTCTTACGAGCCCTCCACGGGGAATTATCGGTCTTTACGACCAATGTACTCTGGCTTGCGCCAGTTCAAAAGAACGCCAGCGATGTCTGTCAGGGCCGTGTGCCCCAAGTCGTCCTCGGAAGACGGTTCCGAAGATTGCATCAGTCATTCTACTATAATAACGTCACAGGTCTGTGATATTGTTCACAGAAGAAGAAAAAAGTATCAGTCGATAATTTTTCTAAACAAGGGGGCAAAAGCGTAAGGTTTTGGTTAATTTTGCGCCAACAATCAGGGTGAGTCGCCCTGATGAGCGAAAGAGAAATAATAAACAAATCACCAAGGCGAAGTTATTTTGTTCGCCATTCGTGACAAGTTGATGAAGGGATAGCCGTAGCTATCGCAAGGTAACTTGTCACGAATGGCGGGCAAAAGAACAAGTTGTCTGATTATGTTTATTGTTACTCTTTCGCTAATGGACTTTGAAAGCCGTCATACTTGCTTGCATTTGTCATCATATTGGGATTGGTTCTGGTGAACGTCGTTATCGGCGTTTGGGTAGAGCGAAAGATTGCGGGTTTCATACAGGATCGTCCGGGACCGAATGAGGTGGGTCCAAAGGGATTGTTCCAGACGGTGGCCGACGGGATAAAACTGCTATTGAAGGAGGATATTGTTCCTTCTTCTGCTGATAAGTGGCTGTTTTTGGGAGCGCCAGTTTTGATTTTTTGTGCTGTGGTGGCAGGTTTCGCCACACTTCCAGTAGGTGCTGATATTGTGGGCTCTAATGCCAGTGTCGGCGTTTTCTACGCCATTTCCATTCTTTCTTTAGACGTTATTGGGTTGATGCTCGCAGGTTGGGCATCCAACAACAAGTTCTCTTTGCTGGGTTCCATGCGGGCCGTGGCGCAAATCATTTCTTACGAGGTGCCTTTGGGCTTATTGATCTTGGCAGTGGTCATGATTTCCCAAACCTTGAGCCTTCAAGACATTACTTTCCAACAGGGGATATTTGTTGAGCAGGTCAGCCAAGACAAAAACTTTTTATTCGGAATCACCGGCATTGACGTGACAGAGATTGGAGGGTTCCTGACATGGAATGTCCTTCGTTATCCATTGTTGATTCCAGCGCTGTTCATGTTCTTCATTTGCTCATTGGCAGAGGCCAATCGGGCGCCTTTCGATATCCCTGAAGCAGAATCCGAGATTATTGCTGGCCACATGACCGAATATTCGGGTTTCCGGTATTCCATCATGATGTTGGCAGAGTACACCACCATGTTGTTGGTGGCCATGCTGGGTGTGGTGCTTTTCCTTGGTGGTTGGAACACGCCATTGCCGAATTTGGGAGAAAGCCTGCCTTTGGCGAATTGGACCTCTGGAACTGTCGGAGAAATGTCTTCGGCCTTGTGGGGCGTATTCTGGTTCTTGGCCAAAACGGTTTGCTGGCTCATCCTTCAAATCTGGGTGCGCTGGGTTTACCCAAGGTTGCGCGCTGACCAGTTGATGACCATGTGTTGGAAATACATGGTGCCGGCTTCTTTGGTGATTGTGCTGGGAGCGGGCGTTTGGCGCTTGTTGATGATTTAGATTTGGGTACGGGATATACTTGTATTATGTACAATGTATTACGTACAATGAGACGCTAATTCTGAGGAGAAATCATTGTACATCGTACATGATACATTGTACAAAACGTCTGGTAAATAGTTGGAAACAGCAAAGAATACATATTGGCAAAGTTTGGGTGATGCCTGTTCCTCTTCATGGACGGGTATGAAACTGACTTGGAAGCACTTCAAGCGAGTGTTTTTGGGTCAGAAACGTGAGCATGTTGCTACCTCCAAGGATAATTATTTCTCCAAGGAGAACAGCGATGGCATGTTCACTTTGCAATATCCCAAGGAGAGTTTTCCTGTGCCGGATAACGGACGTTACCGTCTTCATAATGAGATTGAGGACTGTATTGTTTGTGACAAATGCGCCAAGATTTGTCCGGTGGATTGCATCGACATTGTGCCTGTTCGTAGCCCAACGGAAATCCGCAAGGCTTCGGATGGTTCATCGGTGAAGATGTATGCGTCCACCTTTGACATCGACATGGCCAAGTGTTGCTACTGCGGACTTTGCACCACAGTTTGCCCAACGGAGTGCTTGACCATGACCAAAACTTATGATTACAGTGAGTTTGATGTCAGGGACATGGTGTATGAGTTTTCGGATTTGACACCTGAGGAGGCCAAGGAAAAGCAGGTGTTGTTTGACGACTATCAGGCGAAGAAAAAGGCAGCGGCAGCTACTAAAGCGACCAAGCCTGCTGGAGCCAAACCTGCGATGCCAGCCATAAAAAAGCCGATGATTAAGCCGGCGAAGCCGAAAACGGACGAGGACAGCTAAACAGTTAGCAGTGATCAGTTAACAGTTATCATAGGGTGCTGTTCAAAGGAAATGATTGAGATTCTATTCTACATATTTGGTGGATTGACCGTGTTGGGCGCCTTGGGTGTGTTGCTGAATAGCAATGTGTTGCATGCGGCTTTATCGCTATTGGCAAGTCTGCTTGGAGTTGCTGCCCTTTATGTGTTGGCGGGAGCGGATTTCTTGGCGGTGACCCAAATCATGGTGTATGTCGGTGGGGTGTTGGTCTTGGTGATGTTCGGCATCATGCTGACCAAACGAACTGCTGAGACGCAAGTTGCTAAATCTGGTTTGATTAGGAATCTGCTGGGATGGCTTGTGGGAATTGGCCTGTTTGCATTCCTATTTATGGGTATTGTGGAGTTGAATGGAATCTCTCCGCAATTGCTCAAAGCTGATACATTGGATAAGCCAACGACTATTTATGAGTTGGGTGGCGCTTTGATGAGTCGCCATCTATTGCCTTTCGAGGTGTTGGCCGTGTTGCTGTTGGTGGCTTTGATTGCTGCGGTTTATGTGGCGGGAAGGATTGGAGAAAAAGAAGGCTGAGTGCTGAATTGGAAATGAGGATGGAGGTTCAAGGATTAGTTAAAAAATATCGCTCAATTCATTTAGGGGATTTTGAGGGTTTGGTATCCTTTTATGAGGAACATAAACTCTTTCTAAATCATCTTTCCTCAAAAAATGATGGCGATTTTTCTTTAGCTATTGAAATCCTCTCTAATTCAGTAACAAGTCTCTATTCTTTGGGCAGATATTCTGAAGTAATAGATCAGGGGGAGAAGAACCTGAAACTATTGGAAGAACAGGCTGATCAGAGTTTTGAAAAATGGAAAGGGGCAAACATCAAGAATGTAGGTTTCTCTTGGTATGGTAAGGAGGATTATAGGCGGGCTTTTCCCTATTTGAGAGAGGCAGTGAAGAATTTTCCGAAGGATGAAAATTTGATTTTGTTTTTGAAGGATTGCATTTCAAAGCAGTATCGAAAAAAGTATCAAGCAGTTGAAGCCATAGGTTTTATTCTTGGTGCTCTCTGCCTTTTGTATGAGGAGAATTTATCCTTGTTAATATTTTCAGGTTTAGTTGCAACCAGTCTTTTAATGTTGACATTTCCCTTTTTCCATAAACGAAGGTTCAAGAAGAAGGTGATGCAGGATTTAGGTTTGAATGACTGAATACTATCTATATATCGCGGCAGCGCTGTTTTGCATAGGCTTGATGACCATTATGCTTCGCCGAAATGTGATTTCGGTGTTGATGGGCATTGAGCTGATGTTGAATGCGGCCAATCTAAATCTGGTGGCCTTTTCGCAGCAGGATCAGCAGTTCCATGACGGGCAGATGTTCGCCATGTTCGTGATTGTGATTGCGGCAGCTGAAGCAGCGGTGGCGCTGGCTATTGTACTTAAAATGGTGCGCACCTTCAGAACGACGAATGTAGATGAAGTAAAGAGCTTGAAGGGGTAATCCTTTAGCATTGACGAATGGATTTGGCTTTTGACATAGTAACAAAATTGGCGGCTGGGGTGCTGTTGACACCTTTGGCCATCTTCCTGTTCCTGATTCTTTTGGGAAGGAAGGTGAACCGTTATCGGGGCATATTGGCAGCGGTGATGATGTTTGCCTGTTTTGTGACTTCCTGTGTGGTTTTTTCAGAAACTTGGGATGTGCAGGCGCACCATGCCCGCTGGGAATGGTTTACGGTTGGCACAAAGTCCATGACTGTCGGTTTGTTGGTAGATAATCTGACGGCCTTCATGATGGTGATGGTGACCTTGGTTTCCTTCTTGGTCCATCTGTTTTCCATCGAGTATTTGCGAGGAGAGCAACACTTTGAGAAATACTTCGCCTATTTGGGGCTGTTTACTTTTTCCATGCTGGGTATTCTCTTGTCGGACAATCTGTTTTCGATGTTCGTTTTCTGGGAGCTGGCGGGTCTTTCATCCTATTTGTTGATTGGCTTTTGGTTCAAAAAACCAAGTGCTGTACATGCCAATAAGAAGGCCTTCTTGGTCAACAAAGTCGGTGACATCGGCTTTTTGGTTGGGCTGTTGGTATTCTGGGCATTCTTCGGAACCCTTGATTTGGCGGAGTTGAAAACGATGGTTCAGGGAAGTTCTGTGGAGTGGCTGGCCAACAATCATTTCTGGTATGTGGTGGGTTGCTTGGGGCTGTTCCTTGGTTGTGTGGGTAAGTCGGCGCAATTTCCATTACAGATTTGGTTGCCCAATGCCATGGAGGGTCCGACACCTGTTTCGGCCTTGATGCACGCGGCAACCATGGTGGCGGCGGGTGTTTATTTGCTGGCCCGTGTTTTTGTTTTCTTGCCGTCCGAGGTGTTGATGCTGATTGCTTTTATTGGTGCGATTACCGCCTTTATGGGTGGGGTGGCGGCCATGGGGCAGAATGATATCAAGCGTGTCTTGGCCTTTTCCACCATTTCCCAATTGGGCTATATGGTGATGGCGATGGGCGTTCAGGCCTATGAAGCGGCTTTGTTCCACTTGTTGACTCACGCCTTCTTTAAAGCCTGTTTGTTCTTGGGTGCTGGTGCTGTGATTGATACCATGCACATGTTTGAGCATCGCTTGGAAGAGGAAGGGTATGATTTGGGTGAAGACTTCGACCCGCAGGACATGCGCCTGATGGGTGGCCTGTGGAAGAAGAACCCTGTGAACTTTATCACCTATATGGTGGCGGCGGCTTCTCTGGCTGGCTTGCCGTTCTTCTCTGGTTTCCTTTCCAAAGATTTGATTTTGCTCAGAGCATGGTCTTGGGCAACTGACTATTCTGATGGAGCATTTTCCTTGCTTCATGTGGTTCCATTGCTTGGATTTGCCACGGTGTTCTTGACAGCATTTTACATGGGGCGTCAAGTGTTCTTGGTGTTTTTCGGAGAGTTCCGATTTGAAAAACTGCTCGATAAGTTTGCTGGGACATCCAAGTTCGTGGCACATAAGCCTTTGTTGATGCGGATTCCCGTCATTATTCTTAGTGTTTTGTCCTTGGGGCTAGTGTTTTCTTGGAGCAATCCATTCTCCGCGGATGCCAGCTGGTTCCTGAAAACATTCCAACAGCCTTTTTCCATTGTCCCTGGATTTGCCTTGAGCCAAAAGGAGCATTTTGGAAGAATCAATGAATTGGCGCATCACCTTCATTGGCCTGCCACCATTTGGTCGATTGGGTTAGTGTTGGTAGGCATTGGCCTTTCTTATATGGCCTATATGAAGAATGGGTCGGTGCATCGCATCCAAAAGGATTTCTCGAACACCAATAATTTGGTGGTGAAAGTATCAAGAAACAACTGGTACTTGGATGAGCTGTATTACAAGTTTGTGGTTTATCCATTTGCCTCTATGGCCAAGAGTTTCGCTGTATTCGACCGGAAAGTGGTAAACGGAGTGGCAGAGTTACCCGTTGGCCTTTCCCTTGGATTGAGCAGAATTGGTGGCTGGTTTGACAAGAATGTGGTGGATTGGTTGGTGAATTTGGTCGGTTACAAAAATGTCATTATCGGAGTTGTCTTGGCTTGGTGGGATAAGGCCGTGGTTGATGGTTTGGTCCGCTTGTCAGCATTGTTGAGTAAGCTGGTAGGTCATATCGGCAGTTCTGTACAAGGCGGAAAAATTCAGCAATACTTTGTTGCTTCAATGGTTGGTGGGGCCTTGTTGATTGCCCTGTTGGTTTGGTAGAAGGAGTACAATGTATCAAGGATCAAGTATGATGACGGCTGTCTTTATACTTGATACATGATACCTAATACATAAATAGAGAATGAATCATTTGCTTACGCTTGTCACGTTTTTCCCTTTGTTGGCGCTTGTGGTGGCGCTCCTCGTTCCTGGTGGAAAGAAGGGATTGTTCAAGTACATCGCCCTTGCGGGTGTCGGTGGCCAGATGGTCCTTTCGTGTTTGTTGCTTGGTGCCTATAAGCTTGGTGAAGGTTTCCGTGGGGTGAACTTGCAGGGCGAGTTTCAGTTGGTTGAAAAGTACGACTGGATTCGTTTCAAGGTAGGTGAGTGGGGTGTATTCTCTGCGGATTATTTCTTGGGTGTTGATGGCATCAACATTCTTCTGGTGGTGTTGAGTGCCTTTGTTTTGTTGGTTGGTGTGATTTCCTCTTGGAATATCAAGAAGAACGAGAAGGCTTATTTCGCGCTTTATCTCTTGCTCTCCACCACGGTTGTTGGCTGTTTCGTGTCGCTCGATTTGTTGCTGTTCTTCATTTTCTTTGAGTTCATGCTCTTGCCGATGTATTTCTTGATTGGCATTTGGGGTGGAGACCGAAGGGAATATGCGGCCATCAAGTTTTTCCTTTATACACTATTCGGTTCCGTCTTCATTCTCATTGTGATGATTGGGCTCTACAATTCAGTCATTGATCCTTTGGAGACCGCCAAAATGATGGGCTTTGCTGGTGCCGATGCGGTGAGTAAGGTTCAGGAGCTGTTGGCGCAAGGATTGGTTCCAAAAGACAAGTTGGTTCATACCTTCAATATGGTGGCCATGATGGACAAGGCGAACTACTTGCCGGATTCCATCTTGGGCTTTTCCAAGGATTCAGCGATGATCTTCGGGCATTCTGCTCGCGGTTTGGCTTTCTTGGCCATGTTCATCGGTTTCGGAATCAAATTGCCGATTGTCCCTTTCCACACTTGGTTGCCGGATGCCCACGTGGAGGCGCCAACGCCAATTTCTGTTGTGTTGGCTGGTATCCTCTTGAAGATTGGTGGATACGGAATGATTCGCTTGGTGTATGGCATTTTCCCTGATGCGGGAACGCAATATGTTTGGATCGTGTCATTAGTCGCTATGATTACCATTGTCTATGGTGGTTATCTGGCGTTGGGCATGAGCGATTTGAAGAAGCTGATTGCGTATTCGTCTGTATCTCACATGGGTTTTGTGATATTGGGAATCGCATCATACAGCGCAGAAGGCGTGAGTGGTGCGATCTATCAAATGGTTAGCCATGGTATTATTTCTCCAATGTTGTTCTTGGCGGCCGGAGTAATTTATGATCGTACGCATGACCGCCAGATTGATAGTTTCCGTGGCTTGGCTGAAAAAATGCCAGCTTATACCGCAATGGTTACGGTCGCGTTTTTCGCTTCTTTGGGACTGCCTGGATTCTCAGGGTTTATTTCCGAGGTGTTTGTTTTCCTTGGAGCCTTTGGGGCGGAGGAGTTGGTGCCACGTTGGATGGTATTGATTTCCTTGCTCGGATTGCTTTTGGGAGCAGGTTATTATTTGTGGACCCTTCAGCGCATGTTCTTTGGACCATATTGGATCAAGCGTGAGGCTTGGACCAATGGTTTGTCTGATTTGACAGGTAGGGAGTATTTGATGCTGGTGCCACTTGGGCTTTTGGCCTTGGTGATGGGAATTTTCCCAAGCTTGGTGTTGGATTACATCAACCCAGCGGTTAACCAGTTTGTGGCGCTTTTGCGTTAATTTTTATTGTGTCAATTATCAAGTATCAAGTATCACCATCTTTGGTGAACTTGATACTTGTTTCATTTTAGACTTTTGAGGGCTTATGCGTTTTAAGATTTTTTTAGGAACCGTTCTCTTGGGATTGATGGTAATGTCCTGTGGCGAGAACCAGCATGAGGGAAAGGGTGAATCAATCACCCAGGATTCATCGACTGTTGAGGCACCCATCACTAAGCCAGCACCAACGTTTCAGGTAAAGCAATTTTCTGCCTCCCAAAAAGTAGACTGTGGTCAGTTAAAAGAATGTGTGAGTGTAGACCTCTCTGTGGTTGTTTTGGAGGAAGATGGTTATACCGCTTCTGAAAAAATCAACGAGCAACTCTACAGCTTTAAGCACTTTCAGGATCGAGTATCTGCTGACTCCCTTTTTATTATTTCCCATGCGGATTCTGCCAAGGCATTATTAGGGCAGGTTGTTGATAATTATGTGGCTCACTCAAAAAATGAGGTAGCTGAAGAACAGCGATTTGCAGAGAATCCTACCAGACGGTCTTGGGAGGAAAGTTACCTTCTTTTGATGGCGGATGATTCCTTGGTTTCAGTGACCCAGTCATTTAATGAATATACTGGTGGCGCCCACGGCTATTTTGGGGTCAACCATTTCAATTTTGACCGAAAAACTGGGGAACAGATTCCCTTTGAGAATATTGTTTTAGACACCTCGGCGTTTCTTCATTTATGTGAGGCAAATGTTCGAAGTCAATTACAGATAACAGGCGAGGCCTCACTCCAAGATCAGGGCTTGTTTAGCAATACCTTGCCCTTGACAAAAAATATTGGGCTGTCACTTAATGGCATGGAGGTTTATTATGGGCTCTATGAACTTGGTCCCTATGCCATGGGGGCGGTTGAATTCACCATTCCTTATGACTCCCTTGAGGGCGTTTTGAACCCAAAGATTTTGGGTAATGTTCTTAAAGATGTTGAACAATAGAAATCATGTACAAAGTGAAAAGGCCTGTGGCGAAGCTTCTCTGAGTATTGAGGGACTTGTGTCGGGGTCCTACGCTGGGTACTCAGAAAGCATATGTTAAGTTATAGTTTACCATTTATCGCAGCCCTGACTGGATGGATTACCAACTGGATAGCTATCAAGATGCTGTTCCATCCCAAGAAACCCATTAACATCTTGGGGATTACCATTCAGGGGATCTTTCCAAAACGTCAAAAGGCCTTGGCCATGAGCATTGGTGGATTGGTAAGTAAAGAGCTGTTCTCCATTGAGGACATGAAAAAGGGGTTCCAAAATCCAGAACATTTGGAGCCAGTCTATGCCATTTTGGATGCCAAGTTGGATAAGTTCCTAAAGGAAAAACTACCGGCGGCCATGCCGATGCTTTCCATGTTTATGGGTGATAAAGCCATCGGGAAAGTGAAGGAAGTACTCAGTAAAGAGTTCCGTGAGTCGCTCCCTGATATGATCAATACCTTCACCGAAAACATGGAGAAGGACATGGATATTGAAAAGATTGTCACTGAAAAGGTGGAAAGCTTCTCTTTGGAAAAATTGGAGGCGGTGCTTTACACCATCATGAGCAAGGAGTTCAAATTCATTGAGGTGGTGGGAGCCGTGCTTGGTTTCTTGATCGGAGTGATTCAGGTGGCTTTGGTGAAGTTGGAGGCAGGTAGTTTCTAAAGCCCGATATTTATAAATACAAAAGCGGATTGTCCATATAGTTGGGCAATCCGCTTTTCGTTTTTTGAGCTATTCTAAGCCACTTTTTTTAATGGTGATTTGACAAGGAGATTTTCATCAATCAAATCCAAGATTTTCGCATCCACCTCCATATCAAACTTGCGACCGAACAATTTATGGGCTCCCAAATTAGCCAATTCCTTTAGGTCCTTTTCTGTAAAATGCACCGGGTGAGCCGAATGTTCCTTGGGCCATCTTAGATGGAGTACAAGTTCTGAATCAAGGGAATTGATAACATGCTCTTTCCCACAATTCATTAGCACGGTTTGAAAGAACATCTCATCTGGAGCCATAGTGTGGCGGTATGCCTTGATGATTTCGGGATGCTCTTGCACATATTCCAAAATGGCCAGCATTGCCATTCGGTTGATGGCAAAGTATTGTTCTCCGCGATATGGTTTAATCTTGGATGGAAATTTCCTTTTTGGTGAAAGTACTAATCGGAAGACTTTGTCCAAACAAGTCCGCAACAAGGAAGGTTGCTGAGGGTTCATTGGGTATTCAAAGATTTTATTACGGACGTAGAAGTAGTACTTTTCAATCCGTGGAAACCCGCCTTGTTCCCAATTTTTATAGGGCATAGGCGTGTGGTCAATGAAGTTTTTCTCCCAATTCACCCCAAAGAATTCCCTGATTTCCTCATTGGTCTTTAAAGGATAATCCAAGCCACTCATCAGCACGATACGGTCATGATGTGTGGAATCTTGGGCGATGGCCTCGAAACCGTTGAGGGTGGCTTTGATCGTGGCAAAACTTCCCCATGCGCTCCGTTCCCTTTTCACGAAGGTGACTTTCCGTTTCAGTCCTTCAACCGCGTTTTTGAAAGGTTCTATGGCCTGCTTTTTATCTATATGGATAAAGAAACGAACGTTTTTGTCACCAAGTCGGCGCACGAGTCGCCCTAATTGTTCTGGGTTTTTGTAGGCTAAAATGAGATATGCGAGATTCATTTCGCGCTGGGTTTAGGTGATGTGGCACCCCAATGCCTCCTATTCCAGACGTGGTTGAAAGAATTCCCTTTTTCAAAGACCCGCAACAAAAAGGGAAGTTGTGGTTGTTCATCGTTGATGGAACTTGATGATTTGTTCGCTTACATAATCAATGTCTTCATCCTTCATTCCACAGAAAAGGGGAAGACTCAAACACGTTCCAGCAATTTCCTCGGCAAGAGGGAAGGCGCCCCGTTCATAGCCCAACTCACTGTAAGCTTCCTGCAAATGTGGTGGTACGGGGTAGTGAATCAAAGTGGAGATTCCCTGCTCTTGAAGGAATTTTTGAAGTGTTTCTCTTTGGTAAGTCCTTACCACAAAAAGGTGAAAAACACTGGTAGCGCCTTCCGCCAATGTTGGAAGAGCTAATTCATTGAGACCTTTCAGGTTTTCGAGATACCTGTTGGCTATTCGATTCCGGTCATTTGACCAATCATTCAGTCGGCGAAGTTTTATACTTAGGATACCAGCTTGCAACTCATCAAGTCTGGAGTTTACGCCCTTCACAATATTGTAGTATTTCTCATGCGAGCCATAGTTGCGAAGCACCCGAGCGGTCTGTTCCAAGGTGGAATCATTGGTCGTAATGGCACCCGCATCGCCTAAGGCTCCCAGGTTTTTACCAGGGTAAAAGCTTGTAGCATTTATGTCGCCAAATCCTCCAGTGATTTTGCCATTGAAGGTAGCGCCTTGCGATTGAGCATTGTCCTCAACAACATAGAGGTTGTGCTTTTTTGCCAAGTCCATGATGGCGTCCATTTCACAGGCTTGACCATAAAGGTGCACAGGCATAATCGCCTTGGTGCGTGGTGTAATGCTTTGCTCAATAAGCGAAGGATCAAGATTAAAGGTGTCAATCCGTGGCTCCACAAAAACGGGGGTGGCCCCGACATTTGAAATGGCCAATACGCTGGCGATATAGGTGTTTGAGGGAACAATCACCTCGTCACCTTCTTGGATGCCAAGAGCACGCAATGCTAAATGAAGCGCGTCCAGGCCGTTTCCTACTCCGATGCAATAGTTGGTTTGGCAAAATTGAGCATAATGCTCTTCAAACTTTTTTACCCTTTCCCCCAAAATATATTGTTTGGAGTCGAAGAACTCCTCAAAGTTTTGCATGACCTCTTCTTTGATCTTGAGATTCATGTTTTCAAAACAAACAAAGGGAATGTTTCTCATTGTGTTTTTTTCGTTACAAATTACATAGATGGGTATAACAAAAAGCAAAGTCTGATAAAACTTTGCTTTTCATGTACTTACAAAAAGAGTTTGATGTTTCTAATATCTTTTTTCACCTGTCTTTCAAATGAAGTACCATCTGCTTTATATTGGTCAGCTTCGTTTTCTAAAGAGGCAACCAATATAGCTTTAGGGATTAACATTTTGTTGTGATTTTCATCCCATCCATCTACATCAATAGCACCACTAATAATTGCTCTCTCAATAGACTTTCTGATATGTGGGATAGCATCATCTAACATTTGGTTGGTGAGTTCTGAAATTTTGTCTGCATTAGATTCAGGCTCCCCTGTGTAATTCTCAAACGTACTAATAAATTTGTCTTTCATAATGTTGTATTTTTTTAGAATGGTAGTCAACCACACTTACTATATATCCTTTATCGTAGTCCGAATTCCGCTTTCTTTGGGATATCTTTTCGTAGCAACGGAAGATGTGAGATGCCTTTCATGATAGCAGAATGGAAGCAGACATCTTTCCATTGACTCCTGTTGATTCTGAATGAGAACTCATTCATGTACCCTTCAATATGTGGCGCTGAAACGTGATGGTGGATGCCTCTAACCCAAGACTTAAACTGTTGGATAGCAATATTCATCGGGTGAGTTGTGTTCTTCATGTTCTCTTCATCAGATGCTATATTCCAGACCTTCCTTAATGGAAGATAGGAAGTCCATCCATCAGTGAACACGGATGCAGTTTTGCTGATGAATTTGTCGAATATGGTTCTCAGGTCATTTGTGCTGTAATCATTGATTCGAAGACCGTAAACCCTTTTAATTTTGTTTTCGGAAGTAGTTTCAACCGCAACAACCATCTTTCGCTTCTTGCTCTTACCACTCCTACCTGTCATTCCAATCTCATATCCACCGACAACGAATTCATCAACATACACCTTGCTTCCTTCATCGACACCCATCGGCTTCTCACCACTTGATTTAAGTGACTCCCGATACTTTCTCATGAACAACCAAGCGGTGTTTCTGTTGATTCCATACCTCCTCGAAATCTGCAAGTCACTCATTGACTTGGTGGAAGCGGATATCTCAAAGATGATATGAAAGGCTTTCAGTATCGAAAATTTGAGTCCATGAAAGATTGTGTTCTGTGTAGGCGAATGAATCTTCCTACACTTCTTACAGACTCTTGAGTGTGGCTTAGTTCCGTCCCAATAGTGGTTATGACCACATTTGGTACATACAAACCCATCAGCCCATTTGAAGTTTGACAGATACCTCAGACAGTCATCTTCAGTCTTGAATCTGTTGATGAAATCGAAAAGGACTGTGGATTTGAACGGTAGTGAATGCATGGAATAACATCATTTGAGTTGATGCTATTATATACGTGAGGCTCTAAAAGGTTGTTATACCCATCTATGCAATTCGT
>JAUIJC010000057.1 GCA_030431525.1 Bacteroidia bacterium
AACCGCGGACCAGGCCTTTGCGGACGCGCTCAAACCGTGGATCATCGACAAGGCGATGTACGAGATTCTCTACGAACTCAACAATCGCCCGGACTGGATCGTGGTGCCCATTGCCGCCCTCTTGCGATACCTCTTCATGAGCGACCTTGGCGACTATGTTGCCGAACGAGGCGACGACTCGCCCTGACGCTCGGCGAAGTTCCGGTAGTCGATGTCAGCAAACGGGTTGTCCCGTTCTTCGAGATTGGCCAGCAGCTCGAGTTGTTCATCCGTCAACTCACCGTCGACACCGGCCAGCGCAACGAGTGATTCGAAGCGGGCGAGATGATCGTTGAATCGCTCGATCGCGTATTCCTTGGCTTGACCGGTTGTGATCAGGAAGGGCCAGTCGCTGCTCTGCAACAGGAGCAACTCCCGAGCGGCCTGCTCGAGCACCTCGCGGCGAACGCCGGTGGCGTCCGGGTTCGCGGCGGTCAGCGCCTCCATAGTGCGTTCGGCGGCATGAATCTTCGGCCAGACGAACGCGGTCTCGTCGTTCATCCAGGTCGAATGATCGCCGCCGGCACCCCAGCTCGACTCCGGCAGGTTCACCACTCGATCCGGCGGATAATCGGTCACGATGCCGCTGGCAGTGGTCAGGTCGACACCAGGCATCGCGGCAAGTTCTCGCAGCACCCCTTTGAGCCAGGCGACCCCTTCGAACCACCAATGTCCGAAAAGCTCTGTGTCGTATGCAGACGATATGACTCCTGGCGCGCCGGTTTCGTCCCGATATTCCTTCAGCAGATCATGAACCAGACCGGCGAAGTGACGGGCGTGACCCTCGACTTTCTCAGCGGCGAGTTCTGGGTCATATGGAGCCTTGTCTCCGAGGTCCACACGTGGACCGGTCACGCTCCAGTACTGCATACCAGAGATGGCATCCTTTCGGTGAAACTCGCGGTAGGCGCCATCGCCCGGATACCCATGCTCGCCGGACCATACCTGCTGTCCGGTTCGATTGTTGCGACCAAGCACGGCAACCTGACCAGCCGCATCGCCAACCCAGTACGGGCGGTAGGTCGTTCCCGGCTCGCTCGCTTCGGTCGGGTTCAACGGAGTTGCTTCGACGCGCGGCGTCACCCCGTACGGTCCGATGGCGTCTCCAGCCGCCTTGCCGACGGGGAGCCCACCCTCGACGGTGTGCGTTTCGCTGAAGAAGACGCGGATGCCTTGATCGGCGAGAAACGACTCGATTCCCGGTCGTCGGATGGGTGGATCGACCGTGGCATCCAGCACTGCGGGCCGGTAGGCGCATTCGGGAAGCCAGATCGCCTTGGGATCGCGATCGAACCATCGCTTGTAGGTGGCAACGCCAGTCGCGATCTGTCCGTAGATCGACGAATCTCGCGCCAGCAGAGGCAGGTAGCCGTGCGTGGCAGCACTCGTCGCGATCTCGATCAGTCCCTCGTCCTGGAGGACCTTGAAGGCGGCAAGGACATTGCGCCCGTAGTTGTCGCGAAAACTCGTCAGTTTGCGGGCATACCACTGGTGGTAGAAGCGTGCGAGCGCGACCATGTCGAGATCGCCCGCTTCCTCGAACCGGGTGATGTCGGCCGCAGCCCACGCTGCCCGTTCCGACGCGTAGTGAATGAAGTGCTCGGCGATGAGAGCGTCACCCAACTGTTCAGCAAGAATCGGCGTGATGCCGATCGTAAGCCTGAACGGCACGCCGTCCGCGCGCAATTCGTAAAGCGCGTCGAGCAATGGCAGATAGGTTTCCGCCATCGCCTCGTGTACCCACTCTTCCCCATGCGGCCACATGCCGGCCTGCCGCGCATACGGCAAATGAGAGTGGAGAACGAAGGTGAATGCGCCGTGAATCGGCTCTGACATCGTGCTTACTCCTGATAGAGCGGATGCGCCGTTCCGGGCGCCGTGTAATCGTAGGGATCGAACCCATCCGGCCGTGAGGACGAGGGAATCCGGTCGTACTGCGCGACGAACATCTTCAGCCCGTCGGCCAGGCCACCGTTGAGCTGGTCTTCGCGTAATCGCCAGCTCCAGTTGCCGAGCGCCGCGCCCGGGATGTTCATCCGGGCGTCGCTCCCGAGGCGCAGAACATCCTGCATCGGGATGATCGCCAGGTTCGCCACCGACGCAAGCGCCGATCGAATCAGGTCCCAGGCAATGTCATTCCCGTCCGTGCCGAGGTAGCCGCGCACCCGTTCCTGGCCCGCCCAATCGAGATCGTGGAACCAGCCGACGCTGGTATTGTTGTCGTGCGTTCCTGTGTACACCACGCTGTTTCTCTCGAGGTTGTGCGGGAGATAGAGGTTATTCGGGTCGCCGTCGAACGCAAACTGAAGCACCTTCATGCCGGGAAAGCCAAGCTCGTCACGCAGAAGATGAACGTCCGGCGTGATGATGCCGAGATCCTCCACAACGATCCGGACCCCTCCAAGCGCCCGTTCGACGGCGTCGAAGAGTTCCCGACCCGGCCCGGCCGTCCATCGCCCTCCACGTGCGGAATTTGCGCCGAACGGCACGTTCCATGACGCCGCGAGACCGCGAAAATGGTCGATTCGCGCGAGATCGACCAATCGAAACGTCGCCCGAATCCGCTCGATCCACCAGCGGAAGCCGGTTGCCCGTATCGCGTTCCAGTCGTACGCGGGGTTGCCCCAGAGCTGTCCTTTCATGGAAAATGGCGTATTTTGCTATGCCCATTTAGGGACAAAATTGAAAAAGACATACCGATGAATATCAATACGCCTTCAGTTAAGAAAATCGCCAAGGAACTCACCACCCATGGACATACCCGCATCGACAATTATTACTGGTTGAACGACCGTGAAAATCCGGAAGTCATCAAGTATGTGGAGGATGAGAATGCCTATACCAAGGAGCAGATGAAGGACACTGAGGTGTTGCAGGAGGAGCTCTTTCAGGAGATTGTGGGGCGCATCAAGCAGGATGACAGCTCGGTGCCTTACTTGATGGATGGCTATTGGTATTATTCCCGCTATGAGAAGGGCAAGGAGCATCCGATTCATTGCCGTAAGAAAGGAAGCTTGGAGGCAGAGGAGGAAACCCTGTTGGATGTGAATGAGCTTGCTCGGAAAGAGGACTATTGCCAAGTCAATGCCCTTTCTGTGAGCGAGAGTAACAAGTTCTTGGCTTTTTCCATCGACACGGTGGGACGTCGCATTTACACGGTTCGTTTCAAAAACCTTGAGACAGGCGAGTATTTGACGGATGAGTTGCAACAGGCAACGGGCGAGATGGCGTGGTCGAAGAGTGATGACTTCTTTTTCTACACGGTGCAGGATGAGGAAACTTTGCGTTCCCATAAGATTTTCCGCCACCGTATGGGCGCTCCGTCAGCCGATGATGTAGAGATTTTCCATGAGAAGGATGAGACGTTTGCGACTGCGGTGCATAAGTCCAAGTCGAACAAGTATTTGGTGATTTCTTCGCACAGTACGCTCACCAGCGAGGTTCGCTTGTTGCCTGCCGATCAGCCTGAGGGCGATTTTCAGGTGTTTACGCCTCGTGAGCGTGAGCATGAATATTCCGTTTTTCACCATGGGGACACATTCTATGTGTTGACGAATGACAAGGCCAAGAACTTCCGTCTGATGGAAACATCGGAGAATAATACCTCCAAGGAGCATTGGAAGGAGGTGATTCCGCATCGCCCAAATGTGTTGTTGGAGGGCTTGGAGATTTTTGACCAATACATGGTGTTGGAGGAGCGTAGCGAGGGATTGACCCACCTGCGTGTCATCAATACGGACACCAAGGAGGAGCATTACCTCGATTTTGGTGAGGAGACCTATACCGCTTATGTGGGCACCAATATGGAGTTCGATAGCGAGGTGCTTCGCTTTGGCTATACTTCCTTGACGACTCCGAGTTCTGTGTTTGATTACAACATGAGGACAGGGGAGAAGGTCTTGAAAAAACAGCAGGAAGTGGTGGGCGATTTCTCGCCGATGAACTACCAGTCCAAGCGTGTCTTTGTTACGGCGCAGGATGGTACCCAAGTTCCGGTGTCATTGGTGTGGCGAAAAGGCACGCCTTTGGACGGAACGGCGCCTTTGCTTCAATACGCTTATGGTTCCTATGGTATCAGTTCTGACCCTTATTTCGGCTCGGCTCGTTTGAGCTTGCTGGATCGAGGATGGATTTTCGCCATTGCGCATATCCGTGGTGGTGAGGAAATGGGTCGCCATTGGTATGAGGACGGGAAGTTGCTCAAGAAGATGAACACCTTCACGGATTTCATTGACTGTGCAGAGGCCTTGATTGAGCAGAAATTCACCTCGCCGGAGCATCTCTATGCGATGGGTGGCAGTGCCGGTGGTTTGCTGATGGGAGCTATCATCAACTTGCGTCCTGATCTTTTCCATGGCATCGTTTCCGCTGTGCCGTTTGTGGATGTGGTGACCACCATGCTCGATGATTCTATTCCGTTGACCACAGGTGAATACGACGAGTGGGGGAACCCGAACGACAAGCTGTATTACGACTACATGCTGTCCTATTCGCCTTATGATCAGGTGGAGGAAAAGGCCTATCCTGCCATGTTGGTGACCTCAGGGCTTCATGATTCGCAGGTGCAATACTGGGAGCCGACCAAATGGGTGGCCAAGCTCCGTGAGCTGAAAACGGATAACAATCTGTTGTTGCTCCATACGAATATGTCCGCAGGGCACAGTGGTGCTTCAGGCCGTTTTGAAACGCATCGGGAGACGGCTTTGGAGTTTGCTTTCTTGTTGAAGTTGGAGGGGTAAGGACAGAAAAAATAGTATTGAGGATACTATACTTTGTAGGAGGGTCTCGTGCCCTCCTAGTTTAAAGAATCCTTTTTTCACAACGTTTTTATTTAATGTGTTTTTTATGAGTTTGTTGGTTCTTCCAGATCGTCCCTTGTCTTTTGGCAGGTTTACCAAAGGGCTAATGTTTATTCCTCTCTCGGTAAACATTATGAAATGTGTTCAGACACTATCAAACCTGATGGTTTTTCAAGAAACTTTTCACCCAATAATTTACACGATGTCTTTCTTTTGGAGTTTCGTGTGTATTTCATTGGGGTACTTTGTTGCGTTTAAAAAATTCAAAAAGAAGGACGGTTCGGATGCGTTCCGGTTTAATCGCGGAGCAAGGAGTTATGGGCTGATGCTTTACAGAGGTGGGATTTTATTGGTTTTTGTTGTATTGGTCACTTTGTTATATATGGTAAATAGAGGGCGCATTTAAGGAGCTAGGACCTATCAAAGATTCCAAGGATTGGGTAGGAAGAAAGTCAGAGCAAATATTGTGGCGTTACGTATTGTTCTGTGTCGTCATGTTGGTGATGGACTTGTAGTTCTATCCCTTTAATTCCATTTCTGTTTTAGATGGAGTTTGAAAACCTATGGAGCTAGTTATTTATGTTTTTGGTGCCTATTGGTTTTATGGGGGTGATGGCCGTTCTGCTTTGGAAGAAAATATGGTGGGAGCTGTGATGATGCTTGCCGAAAGACTTGGTTAATGGTCTTTATGAAATTGCATACCTTTGTGGTCGATTTCGAGAGGGCGAAGGCATGTTCAAACGGCATTTGTCGAATGAAACAGTGGAGGGGAAGGACCTCGGGAATGCTCATCCAAGGTATTTATAATGAAGGCATATACTAAGTATTTCAAAGCAGACGCGATTAGTGGGTTTCTTGTATTCCTGATTGCACTGCCTCTCTGTCTGGGAATTGCAAAAGCCAGTGGCTTCCCACCCATCGCAGGTATTTACACGGCCGTTGTCGGGGGATTGTTAGTAACCTTCTTAACCGATTCTCAACTCACCATTAAAGGCCCAGCAGCCGGACTAATTGTAATCGCTCTTGGTGCCGTAGAGGAACTTGGTGGTGGCGACTTAGAAAAAGGCTATCCGTTGGCGCTTGCCGTGATTGTTGTGGCTGGTGTTATTCAGGTGCTCTTTGGAGTAATTAAATCGGGGAAGCTGGGCGATTTTTTCCCGCCATCGGTCATCCATGGCATGTTGGCGGCCATTGGTATCATCATCATCAGTAAGCAGATTCACATAGCCATGGGGGTTGTTCCTGTTGCGAAAAAGCCTTTTGAGCTTATTCAGGAAATCCCGCATAGCATCATGCACATGAATCCGCAGGTGGCTTTGATTGGTTTGGTCAGCTTGGTGATTCTCTTTGTTCATCCGCTCATCAAGAGTAAAACCATCAAGCGTTTCCCTGCGCCATTGTTGGTCTTGTTGGTAGCCGTTCCGTTGAGCATAGTGTTCAATTTAAGCGAAGAGCACAACTATGTCTTTGGTTCAACTTCTTACAGCATCGACCCAGCGCTGTTGTTGGTGGATTTAGAGGATAACTTCTTTAAGGGAATTACTTACCCAGACTTTTCTCAAATCACGTCTGCGACTTCCATCAAGTACATCATCATGTTTGCCTTGGTGGGTAGTATCGAGTCGTTGTTGAGTGCGAAGGCCATTGACACCTTGGATCCACAAAAGCGGAAGTCCAATATGGATAGGGACCTGATCGCAGTGGGTATCGGTAATAGTATTGCTGGTTTCATCGGCGGTTTACCGATGATTTCTGAGATTGTTCGTAGCTCGGCGAACATCAACAACGGTGGTAAAACGAAGATGAGTAACTTTTTTCACGGCTTGTTCCTGTTCTTGTTCGCCTTTTTGGCAGCTTCAGTAATCCAAAAAATTCCAAATGCGGCGCTGTCCGCAATGCTCGTTTACACAGGATTTAAGCTTTCGGCCCCAGCAGAGTTCAAGAAAGTAAAGGAGATTGGTGCAGACCAGCTTATTCTGTTTCTAACGACGCTTGTGGTAACGATTTTGACCGATTTGTTGGTAGGTGTTGCCGTTGGTATCGGACTTAAGATATTAATGCATTTGATGCAAAACGTATCCTTTAAGAGTTTGATTAAGCTTGATATGGTGGAAGAAGGGCAGGGCGATGTTACCTTCCTAAAATTGAGGGGTACAGCCAACTTCCTGAATGTCCTCAAGTTTAAGAAGCGCATCCAAGAGTTTTCCTTGGAAAAGAGCGTGCAGATTGATTTCAGCCAGGCAAAGCTGATTGACCATACTTTTATGGAGAATCTTCACCATTTGAAAAGTGATTTCCAATCTGCAGGTGGGAGCTTGATGACCCAAGGGTTTGATGAGCATCACTTCGCTTCCATGCACTACCTTTCCTCTAGGAGGAAAAAGATGAACCCAACGGTTTCCAGCACATCGACTGTCCTTACCAAAAGAGAGACGATGTTTGGTGAGACGGCGAAACGATTTGGCTACAGCTACGAACAGTCCACATCTCTTCTCATCATTCGTCCTTACATGAGCTCTTTTCAGGCCATGTCGAGATTGACGAATGCGGCGAACCTCATTATTGGAAATAAGCCTGAGTATGACCTGATCACCTGCGATGTCACTTTTGACATTATCGAAGATCTGGGCATGGGATATCAGCATTCCACCGTGTTGATCCTTCAAAAATTAGGGAATGCTCAGCTCCCAGAGTTTGTGATCGAACCTTCGTCTTTGTTGGTTGAATTCAATAACAAGAATGATTTGAAAAAGGCCCCATTGGACGGGTTGGAGAACAAAGACGTGTTTATTGAGGCGCATAGGACTTCCACTAAGCCTATCCTCAGTCAAACGTTTATTGAGACGGTTGCCAATAACAACTACTCCTTGGAATGCCGACGAGGGGCTATTCTCATCCACAAGGATTGGAGCAAAATCACCAAGCAAGAGGAGTTGGTTAAGCTTCTCGAATACGGAGAGAAAATCGCCGAGGGCATTCTGAAATAAGTCCAAGCTTTAAAACAGGCTTTCATTTCCCCGTTAGAACCTTTTTGGGGAGATGAAAACTTGGGCTGGTTGGTTTTTAGACCTAACGATATAACAGCACGATTTGGCAACAAACTCGAACGAGATTCTGATAAAAATGAATAGTCAAGTAAAGTTTTTGTCCAAAGACCCCAAGGATTGGGTTGGGAGGGAGCCAGAGCAAATATTACGGCGTTACGTGTTGTTCTGTGCCGTCATGTTGGCCATTGATCTTTGGTATTTTATCCCTGTAATTCCATCCCTGTTTAAGATGGATTTTGAATACCTATGGAGCCAGTTGTTATTGTTTCTGGTGCCAATTGGTTTTATGGGGGCAACAGCCGTTCTGCTTTGGAAGAAGCACAAGGTGGGGGCCATCTTCTTGAATCTCTATTTCCTCTATCAGATCTACGGTTATTGTTGGCAGTGGCACTTTGAAATGACTACTCCAATATCTGATTCAGAAGGCCTTTCGGGACTAATAGACGATATGATGATGACGAATCATGGGCATCTCTATTATGTCATCCACCTATTGGTCCTTGGCGCTTTGGCTTGGGTGTTTAATGGGAAGAAAATGCGGAGTCTGTTTTGGTGATTTTAGGTGAGGTTTTATACTCCACAACACAACTTATACTTCTCTCCACTCCCACAAAAACACGGGTCGTTCCGACCAATTTCCTTACCCTTCGGTCCGTTGGCGTGCTGAATACGCTGGATCATGGGCTGGTTGAAAAACTGTTCCAGCATCTTATATAGCTTTGGGTGCTTCTTCTGAAGAAGATGAGGGCGTTCAAAAAAATACTCGCCAGCTACGGTAAGGAACTCCACCTTGTTGGTGGCCCCGTAGGGGTCAATGTCTGAAGTTCCCGCCTTGATCTCCTCCATTTTGTTGTACATGAGGTTGAGCCAAGGCAGGGCGTAACTTTCTTCAATCAATACTTTTGGCAAGCCATCGATGTCGCCATCCTCCTTGTCGATGAGGTGGATGAATTCGTGGATGCCGACATTCTTTTTGTCGGTGGTGTTGTCAAAACCTTTGTGGAGATGTGGCTTTGAAAGGAGCATTTTTCCATCCAACATTCCCGTGCCGACCATGCCCAAGGCTTTATCGCTTACTCCTTGCATGCCCATGTCGAGGTGGAATGGGCCAGGATAAAGAATGACTTCATTCAATGTATTGTATTCCCAGCCAGGGAACCCAAAGACAGGGATAACAGCGCTGGAAGCTACTAAAAGTCGGTCGGTGATGCTCACTTTTACTTCGGGCGTGCCCGTGATGTCAGTAGTCACAATAAACCACTTCACCTCCTTTTCAAACTGGCGTTTGTCCTTCTCTGGGAGTTGGCGGTAGAATGGCACTTTGGCCTCTAAAATCTTGGCCCATTGTTTTGGAAAAGGCTTGTCCATGAACGCCTTGTTTTGGGCGGCCTTATTGACTCTCGACTTATAAAGGCGATAGAGCAGCCAAAGCCCGACAAGGGAGAGTATGAAAGTAATGGATTGGGCCATGGTCAACGGACTTTAAGAAAATGAGCCTCTAAAAATACTAACCCCAATCCAAATTACTTTGTTCTCTCTAAAAGAGTGTTGATAGTCCAAGGCTGAAGACAAACATCCTGCTGATGGCGGATAAAGGTGCAAGCATGCTTTGAGCGGTGACCGAGCCTGAACTACCAATGGAATATTTCATGTCCTCAAGATGTTCTTCCGTGTAAACATCTACTTCATTCCCTCCCAAAAAGTTAAATCTGAGATTTAAGGAAAGGTTATTCTGACCAAAGATAAATCCTCCGCCAGGGCCTATGCTGAAGGTCGCGTCAGAAATGCTCACATCAGTGCCCAAGGTATTGTCTTCGTATTCACCTTCCTGGTCGTTCCATTCTTTAGCAGACAGGGTTGTACGGGTGTAGAAGGTCCGAAAACCAAGTAGTCCTTCCACATAAGGCTTGAATTGGCCCAAATCAAACACAATTCGCATAATGCCGTGTAGGGAAATGAGGTTATTATTCGTGCTAACGGAAGGGGACTTGTAACTGGTCAGTGCAGGGTGGTTTGAAATGTTTTGATCGACTCCGCCTCGGCGAATGAAATTAGCGTCCACTCCGAAGAATACAGGAGAGTCTTCGGTGCCTCGTCCCAATAGTGTGGCGCCAAGGCCTACACCTCCAATTTCTCCACCGTTCCATCCTGCGCCAATTTGTAGGTTGCCATCCAGCCAAGCGGTTTGGGCAATGGAGGAAAATGAAAGTAAAATGATGGGGAAAAGGAGCAGTAGTTTTTTCATCAGGACAAAAGCTATAATAAAAGGGACAGGCAACGGATGTGTTGCCTGTCCCTTTTGGATACGTCCCTGTTAATGAAAAGTAACCTTAGTTCAGCTCTTGCTGGGGTTTTTCGTTGAAATATCTTTTCTGGAAGATGAGGATAAAGATGACAGCGATGAAGATGGCTGCATCGGCGATGTTGAAAATCGGCCAGAAGTTGTAATAGTCGCCGCCAACTAATGGCCAGTTGTCTGGATAATAGCCTTGGGCGATGTCGATGTAAAACATGTCGATGACTTTGCCATGCAACCATGGAGTAGTGGCACCGTCAACCGTGAGGCCGAGGAATTTCCCGTAGAAAATACTGTCCACCAAGTTGCCAATGGCTCCACCGAAAATTAAGGCGACACAAATCTGAAGGCCTTTTGCTGCTTTTTTCAGATAGAGTTTACGCATGTACCAAGCGATGGCAAACATGGCCAAGATACGGAAGCTGGTAAGCAAGATTTTGCCGTAGGCGCCAGGCAATTGTTGACCGAAGGCCATGCCTGGATTGGTGATGTAATGGATTTTAAAGAAGTCTCCAATCAGGTTGATGGTGGCTCTGTTCGGGCAGAATTCAGGCTGGAGTTCGCAACCAAATGAGTCTTTGATCCAAAAAAAGACCCCAAGTTTTACCACCTGGTCGAGTAGGATGACCGCGATGCTGATTAAAAAGTAATGGTGGAGTTTTAATTTTTTCATTTAGGGGAGTATCAAAAGGTACAATGTATCAAGTATTATGTACAATGACCCTTAGCGGGCTCATTGTACATAATACATTGTACTTCATACAATCATTGGCTTAGCCTTGATTGTTTACGGTAAGCTGAACGACCAACAGGTGCTCGTCCATTTCGATTTCGGTGCCACCATTTACAGATGGAGCCACCTCGAGGGACAAGGCCTGCGTTTCGGTGCAAATGTATTCCTTATTTGCATTAAGCGCGGCGGTCACCAATTCGCTGTTATCAGCGAAGATAAGGTCGATTTTGTCTTGAACCTCACATCCGCTGTCTTTACGGAGGTTTTGGATGCGGTTCACAACGTCGCGGGCGATGCCTTCCTGACGAAGTTCTTCGGTCAAGGTGATGTCCAGAGCCACGGTGAGTTCCGCATCGGAAGCTACCAACCAACCTGGGATGTCCTCGAAGGAGATTTCAAGGTCTTCCAAAGTAAGTTCCTCGGCTTTGCCTTCTACCTCAACAGAGAAGCCTTGGTTTTTCTCAGCCTCGTTGATTTGCTCTTGGCTCATCTGATTGATGAATCCAGAAACCACTTTCATGTTCTTGCCAAAGCGCTGGCCCAAACGACGGAAGTTTGGTTTCACCTTTTTCACCAACACCGAGTTATCGGAATCCTCCAAGTATTCGATGCCTTTGATGTTCACCTCGGAGCAAATCAAGTCCTCAACGGCCTGAATCTGTGCTTTGAAGTTGGCGTCCAATACAGGGATCAAGATTTTGGAGAGTGGCTGACGCACTTTCAGTTTCTCGGCTTTACGCAGGGAGTGAACAAGTGAGGAAATGCGCTGCGCATAGTCCATGCGTTGTTCCAAGGCCTTGTCGATCCACTGCTCATCGGCAACAGGGAAGTTGCTCAAGTGAACGGAGGTTTTCTCTCCCGTGAGGTTTTGGTAAACCTGCTCGAAGTAGAATGGCCCGAAGACAGAGGACATCTGCGCTACCGTTTTTAGGCATTCGCCCAAGGTCTGGTAAGCGGCGAGTTTCTCCTCGTTGAATTCTCCTTTCCAGAAACGTTTCCTGTTCAGGCGAACGTACCAATTGGAAAGGTCGTTGGTGACGTAGTCTTGAATAGCGCGAGCGGCATTGGTCAAATCGTATTTTTCCAACAGGCTGTCCACGCGTTTCACCAAGCTATTCAGCTTTGAGAGAATCCAACGGTCGGATTCTGTGCGCTTTTCTGGAGCCAACGGTGCCTCATCGAACTTGAAGCCGTCAAGGTTGGCGTACAAGGCGAAGAAGTTGTAGGTGTTTTGGAACGTGCCGAAGAAACGACGTTGTGTTTCGGCTACGCCGTCAATGTTGAACTTGAGGTTCTCGTAAGGCTGTGCGTTGGAAATCATGTACCAACGCAAGGCGTCCGGACCGTATTTTTCAATCGCCTCAAACGGGTCAACGGCGTTGCCCAATCGCTTGGACATTTTGTTGCCGTTCTTGTCCTGGACAAGGCCGTTGGCGATCACGTTTTTGAAGGCTACGTCATCGAATAGGAGCGTTGCGATGGCGTGAAGGGTGAAGAACCAACCACGGGTTTGGTCAACGCCTTCGGCGATGAAGTCCGCAGGGAAGTTGCCTTGCAGTTTTTCCTTCTCACCCATGTAGTGCCACTGGGCGTAAGGCATGGCGCCTGAATCGAACCAAACGTCGATCAGGTCTGACTCACGGAACATTGGCTTGCCGTCTTCCGTCGAAAGGATGATCCAGTCGGCGTATGGACGGTGCAAGTCCTCAATGTCGTTGAGGTTATGGATTTTGCGACCAAATTCCTTTTCACGCTCAGCTAAAGTCTCTGGCGTGATATTGAGGACCTTGTTGGCTTTCTCAATCTCAGCGTGCAATTCAGCTACGGAACCGATGCAGATTTCCTGCTCGTCCTCGCTACGCCAAATTGGCAACGGCGTTCCCCAGAAACGGGAGCGGGAAAGGTTCCAGTCCACCAAGTTCTCCAACCAGTTGCCGAAACGGCCTGTGCCAGTAGCTTCTGGTTTCCAGTTGATGGTCTTGTTCAATTCTACCAAACGGTCCTTGTGGTCCGTGGTTTTGATGAACCAGCTCTCCATCGGGTAGTAGAGTACAGGCTTGTCTGTACGCCAGCAGTGTGGGTAGCTGTGTTCGTATTTTTCCACCTTGAAGGCTTTGTTCTCTTCCTTCAATTTGATGGCGATGCGAACGTCAACGTTTTTGTATCCGTCAGGAATTTCGTCTAGGTATTCCGCTTTTACAGGCTCGTTGGCGAAATCAGTCACTTCTTTCACGAAGCGTCCTTGGCGGTTGACTAATGGAAGACCTTCGTCTACAGTGATGCCTGGGATGCCTGCTTGGTCGGCTACGCGCTTATCGTCTGCACCAAAGGTTGGAGCGATGTGTACGATGCCTGTACCGTCGGCCGTAGTCACGAAATCACCAGGGATAACGCGGAAGGCTGGTTTCTCAGGAGTCACGTATGGCAACAATTGCTCATACTCTGTGCCCTCAAGGTCTTTGCCCTTGAATTCGGCAACCACTTCCCAAGGAATGAGTTTGTCTCCAGCCTTGTAGTCCTCGTAAGCAACCTCTTTGGCCTTCTCGTTGAAATAGGCCGAAACGCGGTCCTTGGCGAGAATGACTTGGATAGGCTTGCCGGTATATTGGTTGTAGGTCTTGACCTTAACGTAGTCGATGTTCGGGCCTACGGCCAATGCCGAGTTGGACGGAAGGGTCCAAGGGGTTGTCGTCCAAGCCAAGAAGAATTCATCTTCTTTACCAATTACCTTAAATTGAGCTACTACCGTTGTGTCTTTTACATCGCGGTAGCAACCAGGCTGGTTCAGCTCGTGCGAGCTCAAGCCCGTGCCAGCGGCAGGGGAGAATGGCTGGATGGTGTATCCTTTATATAGGAGTCCCTTTTTGTAAAGCTCCTTGAGCAAATACCAAAGGGTTTCGATATAGTCTTTCTCAAAAGTGATGTACGGGTCGTCCAGGTCAACCCAGTAACCCATTTTCTGAGTGAGGTCGTCCCAAGCCTCCTTGAATTCCATGACGGACTCACGACAGGCCTTGTTGTAATCCTCAACAGAGATTTTGGTACCGATGTCCTCCTTGGCGATGCCGAGTTTCTTTTCGACTTGAAGTTCAACAGGAAGACCATGGGTATCCCATCCACCTTTTCGGTTTACCTGGAAACCTTTGAGGGTTTTATAGCGACAAACGATGTCCTTTACCGTACGGGCCATCACGTGGTGAATGCCTGGCATGCCATTGGCCGACGGTGGGCCTTCGTAGAATGTAAAGGTGGGCTGTCCTTCGCGGGTGTCGATGGACTGTTGGAAAGTGTTGTCAGTTTTCCACTGAGCCTGAATTTCGTCGGCAACGCGTGCGTAATTGAGGCCTTTATATTCCGGAAATTTCATCGTAGTATGTTGCTATCGGCGTGGGCTAATGTGATTAGCCAAGTAAACCAAACTCCAAAGGTAAGAAATTTAGTTCCTTGTGGGGAAAAGGTATTTTTTCAAATCCGATGAAGGCTTGATTTGATGAACAAGCGGAATTTACATTTCAATCATTTAGCTTTGTGAGCTAATTGTTTCATTTTCATAAGTATATTCGCACGCTTTTAGTGGATGTATTGTTGCCAACTTTTGCATTTTACATGGAGATTACGGCTGGTGGTCAGGTGAAATTGTGGGTGGAAGAAGAGTTGGGAATCGTGTATTCTCAGCCTATTGAAGGGGCAGTAATAGGATATGAAGAGGCTCTTGAGGTCATCCGAATCAGGAGAAAGCTTCAAGGAGGAAGAAGGATGGGACTGCTTTCCGATCCGCGAGGCGTAAGAAAAGTCGATTGTCACGCTCGCAAGGTGTTGAGCGAGAATGCCTCAAAAAAAGATCTTTATGCAGTCGCCTTGTTGGCGGAGAATGCAGTAAGTAGAATGGTGGCGAATATGGCTGTCGGGTTTAACCGCCCCGAAGTTCCTACCAAAGTTTTCTCTGATAGGAACAAGGCGATTTCATGGTTGTTAGAGCAGAAGGCTCTGGAGGTGGGAAAGGAGGAGCAGTTTACTCTTCCGTTAGACACTCCATGATTTTTTGATGGATGGCTGTATTATTATATATGCCTGCGAATTTTTCTTGTCCAGGACCAAAGGCAAGTACAGGAATTAAAGTGGTGGTGTGCCCGTGTGTGGAGAATCGAGGAGAGAGGTTATTGTAATCCTGAGTAGGCAAGCCTTGTTCGTCGAGGGTGTCTTTTCCCGCCAATGCAAAACCTCCAGTTTCGTGGTCCGCTGTTACAATAACTAAGGTGTTTCCATCCTTTTTTGCGAAATCCAATGCTGTCCCGACGGCTTTGTCAAAATCCAGTACTTCTGAGATAAGCCATTCCGCATCGTTTGCGTGACCTCCCCAATCTATCTGAGAGCCTTCCACCATTAAGAAGAAGTTGCTCTCTTTTTGGGACAGGAAGCTTGTTGCTGATTGGGTGAGCTTGGCTAATAGGCTGTCCTCGCGCTCATTTGCTTTGGGTAGGCCATTCTCAGCCAAAAGACAGCCGTATTTTTCAATGGTGTTGGAAGGCTGTATATAATTAAAGGTGTCAATAGTGAATGAGGCGTCGTTTAGGCTATCCAAAAGGTTTTTTCCGTCAGTGCGCTTGTTGAAAAATTGCAATCCTCCCCCCGCAAAGAAGTCTACTGGACTATTGGCTAATTGTAGCGCAATGTCTTCCTCCAAGTTTCTGTGTTTTGCATGTGCATAGAAACAGGCTGGGGTAGCATGAGTGATGGAAGAAGTGGAAATCAAACCTGTTGAAAATTGCTGTTCACTTAAGGCTTCTATAATAGTGGTGATGGAGGTGCTATCCGTATCAAGTGAGATGGCACCATTATAAGTGCGTTTGCCGGTAGCAAATGCGGTGGCTCCAGCAGCTGAGTCTGTAATCTTTTCTTTTTTGGAAGTGGTGTTGATTAAGCCGATCACAGGGAAACGGCTAAAGTTGCTGCTATCATTATAATAGTATGCGGTTGAAAGTTGAGCGAGTCCCATGCCATCGCCAATGAGAAGGATGATATTATTCGGTCCGGAGGATTGAGAGGGTTCAGGGTGTTGTGGATTGGAAGGAGATGATTGACAACCAAAGAACCCAAGTACTATTAAAAAGGAGAGTAGGTGTGAGGCTTTCATGACTATTGATGCGGAGGGGTAAGAATTGTTCTGATTTTTCCCATTAAAGGAGTGGGTTGAATTTAATTTAAGTAATGTCAGGTGAAAGGCAACCTGAGTTAGTGAACTCCGTTAAGTGAGTTATGTGAATAAATCTTTGGGTGATGTTTGTATAACGATTTATTCATCTTACCTTTGCACTCCCTTCAGGGAAGGAAAGCAAACGGCTCTCCGAAATCGCAGGTTTTGAAAATAAATTTCACTCACCTGCTTGTTTATCGAAAAAGGCTTCTTACCTTTGCAGTCCCTTCGGGGGAAGCAATAACGGAACGAGAATGATCGTTCTACTTGAGGTGTAAGAAGTTTTGAGTTTCTCAAAAAAATGAAAAACTCGCTTGCTTTTCGAAAAGGTCTTCTTACCTTTGCAGTCCCTTCGGGAAAACGAAACGACAACGGTTGTTTCGGGAAAAAAGTTCATCGCGAATTTGGTTTTAAAAATTAAAGTCGCCAACTTTGCGCTTGCTTTTCGGGAAAACGCTTCCGGGAGTGAATGTAAGAAAAGTTCTTTTCCATGTTGTTTTGAAGCAATAATTGACGAGCAAACAGGTAAGTGTTGTTGGTTGAGGGGATTTGTCGAGACAAATCTACGAAGTTAATTACTACGGAGA
>JAUIJC010000017.1 GCA_030431525.1 Bacteroidia bacterium
CATCATCCACGGTGGTGACGCTAAAGGCCACACCTCCCGAGGCCGTATCCGACGGCGCCACAACATACTTCGGATTAAGGGCTTGGGCATTTGGCACAAAGGTTCCAGCACCTGTGCTTGTCCATTGCACCCCAGAGGTCAGGCTGGTGTCGGCGGTCAAATACAAGGTATCGGCATCCGCACAAACGACTTGGTCCTCCCCTGCATCTACGGTTGGCGCAGGCGTAATGGTCAACACCACATTCCCAATGGCAGGATTACAGGTTTCATTGTCCGTTGAAGTCAAGGTCAAGGTCAGCTGACCCAAGCTTTTATCACGGTCCGATGGGAAATAATAAGTCGTCTGCCAAGAGGCATCTGGCGCAAAGACCCCTGTTCCGTTGGTGCTCCACAGCCCTCCCGAGGTATGGGTGAATTCCCCGTAAACCTCCACGGAATCCTCCAATTCACACATGGACAAACTATCTGGAACCACCACTTTTGGCGCAGGTCTCAGGTCAACCACCAATGCGTCGCTCACGGGTTGACAGCCGTAGTTATCCACCGTCGTAAGGGTAAATTGCAAGCTCCCACGGGCGGTATCTTGAGCCGTCAAAATGTAGTCAACCTCAAGACTATCCCTCGATGGCATAAACGCACCGTTTCCGTTGGTTGTCCATCGTGCTCCACCAGATCGGGTGAACTGACCGCTTAGGGAAATGCTTCCCACATCAGCACAAAGACTGAGGTCAGGCCCTGCCTCCACGGTAGGCGCAGGATTGATAAAGATGGTCACCTCATCGGACACAGGCTTACACAAACCATTATCCGTATAGGTCAGCGTCAAGATCACTTCGCCGTTTGCGATGTCCTCAGGACTTAAAGTGTACTCCGTCTGAACCGTATTATTTGGGTCAAAATTACCACTGGTTGGGCTGGTCCACACCACCGAACCATCGCCCACATAACTTCCTCGAAGCTGAACGGTTCCCACATCCTCACAGACCGTTTGACGGGTTCCCGCATCCACCTCCGGTTGTGGATTGATGAAGAGCGTCGCCGTATCGGTTCCCGCAGGACAAATGCCATTGCCCGTGGTTTTGAACACCAATTGCACCTGTCCGGTATCCGCATCAAAGCTGGATGGTCGGTACATGGTATTCACCGTATCCGCCAACGGAATGAACAAGCCCGTTCCATTGGTGGACCATTTTCCGTTTTGGGCATTGGTAAAGCTACCCGAAAGTTGGATGCCAGCCGTATCGGCACAGACCTCGAAATCAGGTCCGGCATCCGCCGTAGGAAGCGGTTGGAAACTAAGGGAAATACTATCCCGAACATCAGCACAGGCCGATAATCCGGAAACGATGTAAACCAAATCCACACTTCCGGCAGACTTATCCCCAGCACTTGGCAAATAAGCCGTGCTATCGGCCGAGAAGCTTCCCGAGCCTGAACTTATCCACCTGCCGGCTCCTCCATTTTCCACCTCAGGGCTTAGGAATACGGAATCGACATTTTCACAAAACTCTTGGTCCACCCCAGCTTCCACCACAGGACTTGGCACCACGAAGATGACTTGGCTGGAGGTCACAGGGGCACAAAGGCCATCGTCAGCGGTGGTCAAAGTCAAGACCACAACGCCGTCGGCAATATCATCCGAAGACAAGGTATAGGTGCCGTCCACATCCGAACGGTCAGAGAAATTGCCATTGCCACTGCTTGTCCATTGCACACTATCCGCATTCGCAATCGAAGCAGAAAGCTGAATAACCGTATCCGTTTCACACACCTCCAAGGTATCGGAAATAAAGCTCAACACCGGCTCCGGCGCAATGCTGATGACCAAGCTATCATAAACCGGAGGACAATAGCGGTGGCCTACAGATTCAAACACAAGGGTAACCTGACCGTTGGCGGTATCCTCCACGGAAGGATAATAAACAGGTGAATTCACCTCGGCACTTGGAGCGAAAGTGCCCGTTCCCAAACTCGTCCACAGACCACTGGAGGCATTTTCCACGGTTCCCTCCAATGCGATGGAAGGCTGGTCTGCACATATTTCAAGGGAATCACCAACCGAAACATTGGCCAATGGTTCATCACTAAAGGCCACCCGAAGCGTGTCGAAGGCTGGCTGACAAGAGCCATTTCCTGTGGTTTCAACAAAGAAATCCACAAAGCCTTGGTCACGGTCTGCCGTGGAAGGCGTGTATTCCGGATTCACGGAAGTCGAATCATCAAAACTTCCCGTACCCTCCGTGGACCAGCTCACCCCAGAAGCATTCGTCAGCGTGGCGGTCAAGTCAATGGTAGAAGTCCCACCACAAATGGTATCCCCAATCGCCGATGCCTCCACCATTGGCGGATCAATCGGATAAACGGTCACCGTATCCCACGCAGGAGCACACAATCCATTTCCTGTGGTTTGGACATAAACTTCTATCGATCCCGAGGCCTCATCATCAGCCGAAGGATAATAGACCACACTATTTGAGGCACGGTCTGGCAAGAACAATCCAGAACCGGAACTGCTCCATAGCACACCCGAGCTTTGGCTCTGGGAAGCTACATCCAATAAAATGCCCTCCTCCGTTGCACAACCAAAATCAGGGGTGGCCTGCACGCTTGGACCTGTTTGGATGGTCAAAACGGCATCATCCGTTACCGCCTCACAATAATCCCCAACACCATTCACAGTCAATGTCAGCGTAACCGATCCTGACAAGGTATCCGCTGGCGCAATGTTATAAATGGCATCCAGCACTTCATTGTCCGTAAAGTTGCCGGCCCCATCGGTACTCCAAGTCACTGAGGAGAATGCGCCAACAGTCGGATTGAGCAAAACAAAATCAGAGGTCGTACAAACCACCGTATCCTCGATGGCGACACTTGGCGCCGGAATGAAAACCACACGCACACTGTCCGTATGGTTTTCACAAACATCATGATCGGTAGTCAAATAAAGCATCACGCTACCGTTGGCCACATCCGAGGCTGATGGCTGGTAGGTGGTTGCCAAATTGTTGGCATCAGCAAAACTTCCACTTCCCGAACTGGTCCAGACTCCAGCCGTAACATCCGTCAAACTCCCCGAAACTGGGAACTCCGTGACTTGCTCGCACACCTCCAAATGATCTCCAGCCTCAGCCATTGGCGGAAGCTGGATATACATGTCCAAATCGGCTGAAGCCTCTGGACAATAGGTGGCGCCAACAGTGCTCACCGTGGCATTGATGACCTTTCCAATATCCGATGGGTCCACCAAATAAACCGTTTGGGCATTGTCCGTAGGCACGAAATAACCAGCGCCATTCTCCGTCCAAGCCACGGTTTCGGCATTGGTGTTCACCTCCAACACGATGTCCTCATCGGTACAGATTTCGGCATTTTCGACGATGACAAAAGGAAGTTCCTCAATCGTTAATCGGAGGGTATCTCTGGCTGGCGGACAGATGTTCCCTGCATTTCGAGAACTCAAAATAATGTCCACAAAGCCCGCATCCCGATCGGCATCCGAAGGAGAATAATTGGCGTTCAAAGCTCGGTCATCATCAAAACTTCCTGTGCCTGAACTTGTCCACCAAAACTCATCGGCGAAGCCAATATTTCCGGTAATCGGAGTTTCCAAGACGGTTTCACAAAAGCCTTCATCAGCACCTGCATCCGCCACTGGCGGTTGGATAAAATGCAGTTCTATCTCTTGACTGGCCGGCGCACAGCCTCCAATGGTAGTCACGGTAATGGTCACCATGCCCGCCAATTCATCATCAGCGCTTGGCTCATACATCGGATAAGCAACATTCGCATTTGGGCTGAATGTACCGGTGCCCGAAGTCGTCCAAGTAACGCCTGTCGCATCGCTGTAATTTGCGCCCAAAGGAACCTCATCGCCGATGGCACAAATCACAGAAGGACCGGCATCCAAGTCTGGCGCATTAGAAATACTGACGGTCATCGTATCCGACACAGGGTAACAAAGGCCATTGCCCGTTGTTTCCAACACGAGATTCACGCTACCATTGGCGATGTCTGAGGCCGATGGCGTATAGCTGGTGTTGAGGTTATTTGCATTGCCAAATGAACCTCCCCCCATGCTCGACCACTGGCCACCCGTGGCATTCGCAACGGAACCAGAAAGACTGACCGTTGGGGAATTGGCGCAAACAAACTGGTTGGGACCAGCATCCGCATCTGGCTTCGCCTGAATGTTGATGGTCACCATATCAGTGGCCGGCAAACAGTTGCCATTTCCAACCGAACTCAGCGTAAAGTCAACGGTACCCACATCAAAGGCCGAACGGATATAAATCGGATTGAGCACTCGGTCATTCGGGTAGAAACTTCCACCGCCGGAACTGCTCCAACGCACCCCATTTGCTCCAGACACATTGCCAAACAACGGAATCGTATCCCGATCCTCACAGGTATTTTCCACGGTGATTTGCACTACCGGAGCCTCACCAAAGCTTATCGTCAGCTCATCCGTGGCCAATGGACAAGCCCCATTATTCGTCGTACTCGCTTGGATAACGACACTACCGGCCAAGTGGTCATTCGCCGAAGGCGTGTACACCACAGTCAGGCTGGTATCATCTGGGCTAAAGGTTCCATCGCCGGAGGTGGTCCAAAGAAGATCAAAATTGCCGTCCAATTGCGCCGTCAGGCTGGTATCCTGCACATTCACACAAAGGTCGATGTCGGGACCAATGTCCAGCGTTGGCACTGGACTGATGGTGAGCACCACACTATCGCTTGCCGTTGGGCAGAAAGCATAATTCGCCTCCAACACAAGGACAACACGGCCACTATCCACATCCGCCTGAGAAGGCTGGTAAATCGCCTGCGGATCAGTAGCGCTCGGAAGGAAAGTTCCCGTGCCCGATGTGGTCCATTGTCCACCACTGGCCACTTCAATCAGCCCATCCAAAGGCACATTACTGCGGTCACCACAAATATTTATATCATCCCCAGCGTTCACCGTCGGGCTTGGTGCAAAGGTTACCGTCAGGCTGTCCGACTCGTCGGAACAGGAATTTCCAGTTGAAGTCAATTGGAACACCAGCGTACCGTTGGCGATATCCGAAGCAGAAGGCGTGTAGGTCGTGGTCAAGCTGTTCGCATTGGCAAAGGTCCCCGTCCCTTGGCTTGTCCATTGACCGCCCGTTGCATTTCCAACGGTACCCGAGAGGTTGATTTGATCGGTTTCACAAACCACCATATTATTCCCAGCCTCAACCGTAGGCGCAGGACTCAAACTCAGCTCCACACTGTCCGTGGCAGGAATACAGCTTCCATTTCCCGTTGTGGACAAATACAACATGATGGATCCTGCCGTCATGTCCGCTCCAGAAGGGATATAAGTCGCATCCAAAGCATTGGCTGATGGCAGAAAATCGCCGGTTCCTGTGGTTGTCCAGCGTCCACCCGAGGCAATGCCGACTGAACCTTCCAAGGAGATTCCCGCTTCGTTTCCACAAAGCGTTGGCGGTCCGGCATCAACAGTCACACTTGGCGTAAACTGAATGGTCAAGGTATCCATTACATCTGGGCAAACTCCGGAAGATATGGCACTCAAAACCAGCTGAACGCTACCGTTGGAAAGGTCGGTGGCTGAAGGTGAATAAGTGGTGATTAATTGATCGGCTTGCGCAAAACTTCCCGTTCCAAGGCTTGTCCATACCACCGACGAGGCATCCGAAGCTTGTCCCTGAAGATTGATGTCTTGAACATTCTCACAAATGGTCACATCAGGGCCAGCATCCACTATTGGCGAAGGGTCGAAAATGACCGTCATTCGTTCCACATCGTCAGGACAACTTCCCTCAGCCATCGCCGTCAGGCGCAATACCACCACTCCAGCATCAAGCTGTGCTTGGCTAGGGGTAAAGACAGCGTCCAAACTATTGGCATCAGGACTAAATGTTCCCTCGCCGGAGGACGTAGACCATTGTCCAGCGGTCGCATGTTCAATTTGTCCATTCAATTGCAAAACGGCATCGGAAGCACACAAGGTGGTGTCCGGTCCTGCCGTTGCCACCGGCCCTTCTTCCACCGTAATCAAAAGGCTATCGAAAACCGGTGAACAGGTCCCATTGGCCGTACTCATCAGCACCAACTCCACCACACCGCTGTCCAAATCGGCAGTGGATGGGAAATAGGTGGCAGGACTACTGGACGCATTCGGACTAAAGGTGCCCGTTCCGGTAGTCAACCAAAGGCCTCCTCCTGCCCTCTCAATCGTGGTTGGATCCAGCAATACCCCAGACGAATCATTATTACAAATCACCTTATCAGGGCCGGCATCCACCATTGGCATCGGCGTCAAGGTCAAGGCAAAACTGTCGGCTACAGCCGGACAAATTCCGTTGCCTGTGGAAGTTAAGGTGACGTAGAAAGTCCCCGTCCCCTTGGATACAAACTCAGGGTCATCTCCACCAATAACATACTCCGCATTTAGGTCGTCTACACTTGGGAAAAATGAGCCACTATGGTCAGCGAACCAGATTCCGCCATCGGCATTCTCCACTTCCCCTTGCAAGGTGAATCGGTCAGCGTTTTCACAAATCGTGATGTCTGGACCAGCCTCCACCATCGGCATGGCTTCGAAACTGATCGTCATGGAATCCGCCACGCTGGAACAAGCTCCCGTAGGCTCTGATTCCAGTCGCACCTGCACCTGCCCAAGGGTCAAATCATTGGCCGAAGGCACATAAGTGGCATTCAAGGCAGAGGCATTCGGAGTGAATGTTCCTGTACCATCAGTAGTCCATTGGGCGCCTGATGCATTGGACATTATTCCTTGCAATGGAATTCCTGAAGTGTTCTCACAAACGGTGGTATCATTTCCAGCAAAAACTACTGGCGTTGGTTCGATGGTGACCAAAATGCTCGCCTCGGCAGGTTGACACAGGCCATTGCCTTGGGAACTCAAGGTCAGACTAACCGCACCATTGGCGATATCTCCCGCCGAAGGACGATAAACGGCATCCAACTGAGCCTCTGAAGGTAGGAAAACACCTGTTCCAGAAGTTCGCCACAAGCCACCTGTGGCATGAGTTACCGAGCCCTGAAGGGCTACATCTTCACCCGCACAAATGGTGACATCCGTTCCTGCATCAGCGATTGGCGCAGGAGTAATCGTGAGCAATAATGAATCTGATTCTACGGCACATCCTGATGCGCCCACCGTTTCTACGATCAAGGTGACTTGGCCCGCAGTCGTATCCGAAGCGGAGAGGGTATATACAGGGCTTAGGTCGTTGGCATCGGAAAAAGTCCCGCTACCTGAAGTTGTCCACTGCACCCCAGAAGCCACGGTTACCGAGGCTCCCAACTGCACGCCATTGGCATCGGCACATACGATCTGGTCGGGACCTGCTGAGATGGTCGGCGCTGGCTCAAAGCTGACTTCAAGCCTGTCTGACACCGCATTACAATTCCCATTTCCTGTGCTTGTTAAAGTCAAAAACACGGAGCCAAGGGCAATATCATTGGCAGATGGCGTGTAGGTTGTGGCCAAGCTGTTCGCATCAGAAAAGCTTCCACTTCCGGAACTGGTCCAAGTCCCACCTTGAGCATTCTCTACCTGCCCCCTGAGCTCCACATCAACATTGGCGCATACCGTTTGGTCTGGCCCTGCTTCCACCACAGGTTCCTCCTCGAAGAGAACAGTCAGTTGGTCTTCGACGGCATTACAGGTTTTATTTCCCGTAGAATTCAGCGTGAAGGTTAATTGCCCCAAACTGCCGTCAGCCACACTTGGAATATAAGTAGCGTTCAATGCAAACTGACTTGGTGAGAACGTTCCTGTTCCGTTGGTCGACCACTCTCCGCCTGTGGCGATGTTGACATTTCCCGAAAGCTGGATTTCAGCAACATCACGACAAAGGGTTTGGTCCTGACCTGCATCCACCGTAGGCGCTGGCGTGAAGGAAAGTCGCATGGCATCTTGAGCACTTGGACAACCGCCATTACCCGTAGAAGTCAAAGTCAACACCACGGAACCATTGGCTAGATCAGCATCCGAAGGCTGATAGCGTGCATTCAAGCTTGTATTGTTCGGAAGGAAAGTTCCCGAACCTGAACTGGTCCAAACCCCACCTGTTGCCTCTTCGACAGTGCCATTCAACTGCATGGGATCCCCGTTGGCACACATGGACAAGTTTGGTCCGGCATCCGCCTCAATGGTCGGCGCAATGGTCAGTCGAAGTACATCAGAATCGGGGCTACAGGAGAAACCCGTTGAGGTCAAAGTCAGGTCCACAAAACCGTTTTCCCTATCGACATTCGAAGGTGAATAGGTCGCATTGAGGTCATTGGCATTTGAGAAGCTTCCCGAACCAGAGGTCGTCCACCTTCCGCCGTCAGCATTTGTTACCACGCCTGCCAAACTCACCGAGGACTCACTACCACAAATGGCCAAATCAGGGCCCGCATCAACTTCTGGGGCAGGAAGCAAGGTAAACTGAACTTGGTCGGTCACCACCGGACAGGTGCCACTTGGAATGGTCGTCAAGGTCAATAGCACATACCCATTGGAAAGCTCATTGGCCGAAGGATTGTAGGTGGCGTTAAAGCTGTTCACATCCGAAAACGTACCTTCCCCTCCTGACCATCGGGCGGGGTTCCCGCTCCCCTCCAACTGAATGGGGAAATCATTGGCGCAAACCGTCCGGTCTGGTCCGGCATTAACCGTCGGAACATCTTCAAAGGTGATTAACAATGTATCGTTGACTTGTCCACACCTATTATTCCCACGATTTCGTAGCACCAAGCTCACAGAACCATTGGCAATGTCTTCGGCTGATGGGGAATAGGTCGCATTCAGGTCATTGCGCTGAGAAAAACTACCACTACCCAAAGTGGTCCACCGTCCACCAGTCGCATTTTGCACCAACCCATTCAGCGCTACTCCCGAACTGTTTCCACAAACAATAATATCCGGCCCTGCATTCACGGATGGACCATCCTCAAAGGTCAAGGTGAGTTGGTCCGAAACGGGATTACACAACCCATTTCCAATTGAAGTAAGCGTAAGCGTTACACTGCCCGCAGTCAGATCGGCAGGGCTTGGGGTATAGGTGGCATTCAGGTCATTGACATCCGAAAAGCTTCCGGTGCCTCCAGACCAAATTCCACCCGAGGCAATGGTTACCGAACCATTTAGGTCGATGCCGTTTCTGATTTTACAAAGGGTTTGATTTGGGCCTGCATCCACGGCTGGAGATGGCGTGAAGGTTATCACCATCTCATCTGAAACAGGGTTACAGTCGCCGTTTCCTGTACTTGTCAGGCTAAGAGTTAAACTGCCCGAAGTGATTTCGGCATTGGTTGGTAGATAAGTGGCGTTCAAGCTTTGAGCATTTGGAACAAAGGTGCCGTTTCCTCCTGACCACACGCCACCCGATGCCTCACTGGAAACACTTCCATCAAGCGTGATCAATGCGTTATTCTCACAGACTGAAACATCCTCCCCTGCATCTACCAATGGCGCTGGTGTTACCGTAATCAAAACGGAATCTTGGACCAGCAAACAATTATTGTCGCCTTCAGAAGTGAAATAGACGGTGGTTTGTCCAGCCGTCACCTCGGCATCCGAAAGGGTGTATTGAACATTTAAGCTTGTTTCATTCGGGGAAAAGCTTCCGCCATTCCCTACCCAAGTTCCAGCAGTAGCATTGACCAAACCGCCATTCAAGTCCGCCACCGGATTGTTTTCACAAACCACAGCATCGGAACCTGCATTTACCAAAGGCGCATCGGTGAAGGTAAAGCTCACCGTATCAAAGGCTGGCTCACAGGTAATGGAACTGGAACGATTGGCTTGCAAGATGAGCGTAAGGGAACCGCTGGCAATCTCTGAAGCCGTTGGGGTATAAACGGCATTCCTATCCGTGCGGTCTGGCGCAAAATTCCCTGCTCCACCTATCCATTCATACACATTGGCAACGCCCCCACCTTGAAGATTAATGACTGGATTATTCTCACAATAGCTTTGGTCTGGTCCTGCATCAGCCGATGGCTTTGGCGCAAAAATAATTTCCAAGGTATCCTGAAGTGGCGGACAGGCACCAACCGAATCCACCCTTAAGAACAAGGCGATAATTCCTGCATCCCGCTCCTCCTGCGTGGGCACGTAACTGGCATCAGGAGTGAAATTATTGGGTATAAAAGTGCCTGTCCCAACCCACTCAATGGACAGCCCATCCGAAACGGTTGGATTAAGGGGAACAGACTCGGCGTTGGCACAGACAAAAATCTGAGCGCCGGCCTCAATCTCTCCAGTTTCCGTAATCCAAATGCGGGTAGTGTCATAGGCCTCATCACAAATGCCGTTATTATCCGTTCGAATCACCAAATCGGCAAAGCCCGAATCAATCTCGGCGGGTGTCGGCGTATAATCGGTGGTTAATGAGGTGGGATCAGAAAAGCTTCCATTTCCCGTCCACAAAATTGCCGTGGCATTCGTGGTCGCCGTGACACTTTGAGTGACCGACGAGGAACACATGAACACATCCGAAATGGCAACCACCCAAGGGGCAGTACTCAAGCCATCGAAGTTGTTGCTGAAATCACATTCCACAAAATTTGGCCCCGGCCAATCGCTTACGGGGTCAAAAGGCAACGGCGTCGTGCCGTCGTCATTGGCAATAACATAGAGGTCGAAAGGTTGCGGAATCCCAGAAACATCAATGGTAAACGGTGCTGTAATGGAATCATTGACGGGAATTGGCTCATTGAAAATGACGGTCGTAATCAACTGCGCTCCTGGCTCCAACGGATTCCCTGCATAAAAACTCACCGGAACTCCAGAGGGAAAATCCATGGAGCCCGTGTTGGCAATGGTGACCGTGACATCCACTTTTCCATCAATCACCCCGCAGGCACCCAACTCAAAAGAAGGGCTCAGGTTTGGAGCGGGATTGTACGGACAGCCCTCAGCATCCAACAAAGTCACCTGGGTCATGTGGTTGTTATAGGCCCTGGTGGGCGAACAATCACAACTGGCCCCACTACCGGTAATCACCGCCTTGTTGGTAGGGTTTCGAGGAACAGTCAGGTCATTATTGATGGTGGTTGGATGATAGGCATGTTGGTTCCAAATCGGTCGTGTGGCCGCCCACGGCAAAGACGGAGCTCCCTCAAATACCACAAGACGACCTTCATTGGTGCGTCCCGTCCGACAGAGGGAAACCGCCTCAGCAAAGCCATCACCATCGATGTCGGCAATGGTGGTTCGCTCGGCTCCCGTTCCAGAAGCACAGGCAATATTCAATAAATCCACGGCCGCATTTCCCGTACCGTCGATGATGCGCAGACGGGTTTCATCCCTATAAAAAAGCTCACTTACGCCATCTGCGTTGATGTCAAAAAGCGAAATGCCCGTAACCCCAGAATTATCCGAGGTGTTCAACTGCCATTTTACGTTCAACCCTCCCCCGTCGTAATCCAAGGCAAACACTCGACGCTCGGTGGTGTATCCAATCTCGGGGGCACAATCGTCATCAATATTTCCCACAAAGGGAATTCCTACTGTGAATCCATAGCGTGAAGTGCTGGAAAGGCCATAAGTATCATGACGGCCCATAAAGGTGTTGGTCTGGCCATCCCACAAAATCAGATGGGAACTGTTCTCTCCACGCCAGGTATAAATGATGTCTAAATCTCCATCCAGGTCAATATCCGCAATGGAGGTGGTACCATCTCCCGCATTCGCCACACCAGTAAGCTCGGCGCCTACTGTCATCGTATTACCTGCAGTTCCGTTGGGATTGGTGATGTTGACCGCATAAACCTGACTACCCGCAACTAATTCCAAACCAGCGCTTGGGAGGATATCCGCAGCAATAGTCATGAAAAATCCTTCGTAGGGAGCTCTGGAGCCACTCCAACCAATGTTGTTGTTGGCACCGCCCTGACAAAGCAGTTGACCCGTTTCGGCATTAAAAATTTGGTTGAGCAAATACACCTCGGCAATGCCATCCCCATTGAAATCGGCAATGCCCATGTTTGGGGCTGACTGATATTCAGCATAGCCATATTCAATGGCCGAACGCCAATACTCCTCGTATTGACCAGATCCCGTGTTATACTTATAGCAAATCACCCGTCGGCGATCATTCCCCTGATTAAATCGTCGGCCAGCGGTGGCCACAAAAATCTCGGCATAGCCGTCTCCATCCACATCAGCTATCGCAGGATCCATGGTGGTGGACCACGCCAAATAAGGAGTAACAATGGTTTCTTCCACGGTGCCTGTTGCACCATCAAGAATATGAAGGTCCTGAGCCTCACGCGCGTTTCCGCGTCCCACCTCCTTAAAATTACGATCAGACTGGACGACCATTTCAGGAGCTCCATCCTGATCCAAGTCAGCAACTAAGACGGTATTATAGGTGACGGACAACTGCCCTGTGCGGTACTTTTCCCGAATCTCAAACTCAGAAACAGGCGGTTGTTGCGAACAGGTCATTGAATGCGAAAAGCAATCGGGATCCATATCGTCCACCATGCCATCGCCATCATCATCAATACCATTATCACAGATTTCCGTTCCTTGGGCAAATGCCATGGAAGGCGACAGACATAATCCTCCCCAAAGCATCAGCATGCAAAAGAAAACTGAAGTCCACCTGAAGCGCCTTGTCAATTCACCTTGTCCGATTCTCACCATAGTCTGACAGTGTTGCTTTCCCCACGTAAGTTATTGACTGCCAGTGTGCAATCCGCGTACCAACATCTTTTTCAACAGACTGGTTATTAGTACGTTACATATCATTCCATGGATAAAAACTCAGCCAGACTAATGCTTCCAACAAATCAAAAAAACGACGCTCAAGACCCCTCCATTGACCCCAAACGGACATTATTCTCACAAACGGAAAAAATTTCATTCGCTTTGAATGATTCTTTTGGGGAATGATTTTGCTGTGACCCACTGTTCATAAAAAATCTTTTTCCTCTGATTTCCAGCCACATAAACATATCCCCCTGATGTACCATTCTGCTAAAAGTCACCAAAAACCCTTATCTTCTGAGGTTAACCCCATACCCTATGCGCCACCTCTATTCCCTTCTATTGCTCTTTTTTGCGGTTTCTGCCCAAGCGCGAAATGTGATGTCTTGGGTACCACCCTACAGCATCCAGACTTCTTACAACCTGCTTAACACTGGAAGCCCAGCCAACATTGAAAATGGCTTGACCCATTTGGGCCTCCAATGGTGGGTACCTGATGGCACTGGAGGCATCACCTTTATCACTGATTATCAATACACCTCCTTGGGGGATTTAAGTGATGAGGTAGAAATGTTTGTGGATTGGGGCGATGCCAATGATGTGGAAACCATGCTCTGCCTTTTCAATATCCATGATGATGATTTTGACTGGGATATTGCTATTTCCGCTTTTGGCCAATACCAAGATGAATCGGTAGCCTCAATTATCGCCGAGGTGGAAAAATACAATTTGGATGGCGTGGATATCGACTTTGAGGGTGGTGGTGACCAGTCCCTCGACATGAGCGATTTTGCTGAATTCCTGTATAAGCTCAACAACGAACTAAAGAAAAATGGAAAGACATTGTCGGTTGATGTTTTTCCATCGCCATGCTACAATGCGCCCAATGTAAATTGGATTCCAAACCTGGCTCCCTATTGTGATTTCGTGAACGTGATGGGCTACGATGAAACTTATGAAGGGAATTCCGCATCTTTTTATTGCTCCCAAAACTCAGATTACAGCCACCAAGCAGTTTTGCAATACAGCTTTATCAAAAGCTTCCTTGACAAAAATGACATTGACGATTTCAAAGTGAACTACGGCGTTCCTGGCTGGATGGAATATTGGGGAGAACCAAGTGAAAACAGCCAGACCATTTTGGGACACATGGCCGATATCGAGAACCTGACGGACGGAGCTGGAATGGCTATTTGGGACATTGCCCTGATGAATGGGGGCACGTGGAGGGAATCAACTACTTGGGACAAAATCGAGGAATTCAAAGCCACTCCGACACTAAGTGTTGAGGATGGCGAAGAGGACAATCATCCTATCGCTTACAATCCTGCTTCAGAACAAATTATGATCGAAGGCAAAAATGGGACGCTCGCCTTGGTAAGTGTGGACGGCAGGGTTTTACAGCAAACAAAAGACAACACCATGGACCTTAATGCGCAGAACCCTGGCATTTACATCGTCCAATTCACCAGTACCAACCAAGAACAATTCAGCCGAACAGTGGTGAAATACTAACCCATGTACAAGCCCAAAAAACCATTGGAAAAACTCCTGGCAGTGCTGGTCTTGACGAGTACAATGCTCGTCGGCCTGGCTCTGCTGGGAGGAACCTCTTGGTTTCAGGAAAAGCCACCGAGGCCAGAATTCCATCCATATCCACGTCGCATCAAGGAGAAGAAACCAAGCACCCTTTGGCAACGGCTCCAAGACTCCTCTTTTCAATCCACTCCAGATTCCACGACCCACACACCATGATTGATCCCATGGGTCAGGCCATTCAAGACTATCTTGAACAGCCCGACGAAAATGCCATTATCCACGTTGCCACGGAATTGATCGGCAACGAAGACCTTCCCGTCTCCTACCTTTTCCGAACCTTTGACGAATGCCCCATCACCGAGCAGACGGCGTTAAAAGCTTGTCGAGGCAAAGTGCTGGACATTGGCGCAGGAGCTGGCTCGCATAGCCTTTGGCTCCAAGAAAACGGGGTTGAGGTGACCGCCCTTGAAATCTCGGGGCAGTCCGTGAATGCCATGAAAAATCGTGGCCTCAAAAACGTGGTCCACGGTGACCTTTTCAATTATCAAGGGGAAACCTACGACACCATCCTCCTGCTGATGAACGGCATTGGGCTGGCGGGTCAATTGGGTGAGATGCCCAACTTTTTAGAAAAGCTCAAGACCCTGCTCAATCCCAACGGACAAATCCTCGCCGAAAGCGCCGATTATCTCCATGATATGCTGGACGAAGACGGCAATCCTGCCATTGACTTGGAAGGCCATTATTACGGCGAAGTCCAATACCAAATGAGCTACAACAACCAACAGGGAAAACCCTTTGACTGGCTGTATCTTTCTTATGGGTTGTTGAAGGATTATGCAGAGGCTTCGGACTTGAATTGTACGCTGTTAGATGAGGGCGAGGATGGGGAATTTTTGGTGAGGTTGGTAGATAAAAATTTCGTTTAAAACCCGTCCAGAAAATTATAGTCTGAATCACGCACTGTCATCCTGAGTGTAACAAAGGAACTGGAAAAAACTTAGGCCAGATGCTTCGTTCGTCAGCATGAAAGTCCATTTCTTAAGATACACTTAAAATGAAATCATCATTTTTCCTACTCCTTTTCATCACTGGATTACTAAGTGCTTGCAATCAACAGGCAACAAAAAACGAACTTGAATCAACTACCACAGCTGTTGATTCAAATGACAAATTGCCACAAAAAGATTCAGCTTTTAAAGAGGAAATCACAGCCAAAGATCAGGAGGTGCTTGACAGCATCAAGTTTGCTCAAATGCTTCAAAATGCCCTTTCTATCTCCAAAAAACATCTTAATGCAAATCATTTTGAACAAACCATATTAGACTCTATCCCCTACCTCTGTGGAACTTTTATAAAACTCGGCCACCTTTTTTCGGAAGAAAACCGACATGCCATTATCCGACGAGAAAACAGCGGTATTGTGTATATCGATATTTTCCTCATTGAACAGGATAGTTTAAGACCAGTCCTTTTCCACGAAAACGCACAAATGTGTTACATCGGGGACACCATTCAAGATGTGAACGGAGATAACAGAAATGATTTTTTGGTTCATTGGTATCCTATGAGTGGCTGTTGTTTAAGAGACATATTCGAAGTTTACTGTCAAACAAAAGAAGCCTCCTTCACGCAAAGTACTGAATTTATAAACCCTACCTTTTCTCCAAAAGAAAGATTGGTTCGCGGGGTCACATATGGCCATCCTGGCCAAAATTCGGAGCTTTATAAAATAAGGTGGAAAGGAGCATCCATCGACACATTGGAGTTCATTTCCATCAACCCAAAGGATTCTACAAAATATATTAAAAGCAAACGGGGTCGTTATGTTACTCCTGAAAACGAGCAAATTAACATTGATAAGATTCCAAAAGAATATAGAAACATCTATGCAATTGACTGGTTCAAAGGGTTTATTTAACAGTTCTTTAGAATGAAAGTTTACATAGACATTGACGGCGTATTGCTTACCAAGTCTTCTGAGGTTCCTGATTATGGAAAAGAGTTCATCCATTTTTTAACCAACAACTTTGACTGCTATTGGCTAACCACCCATTGTCGAGGTGGGGAAAACAGAGCCGTCGAATACCTCTCCAGATATTACGACAAGGAAACTTTGAATATCCTAACCTCCATCCAACCAACAGATTGGATGGATAAAAAGACAGAGGGAATAGACTATTCATCGGAGTTTATTTGGCTCGAAGACAATCCTTTTGAGGCCGAAAAAATGGACTTGATTGAATTTGATTGCCCTCACTCCCTGCTCATCGTTGACCTAAACAGACCTGATGAATTGAGAAATTTGGAGTTAAAATTAAAATCACTTAACAAGCTTAAAACAGACTGACAATTACACTTTGATCAATCTTTTAATTCGATAAAAGTATTCTAGAATGAAAAAATTTAACCTTCTCTTCATCCTCGCCCTACTCGCCTCCTGCCAAAAAGATTTTGAATGTGAAAAGGCGCGTTTATCGGTGGTAAACATTGGAAAGGACACCATCTATTACTGCTGGAACTGTTATCATTCATATGAAGAAAAATTACCTCCAGGTGACACAGCTTCGACATATTTCTATGACATTTATTATGATTGGGATTGGTCTGGAATAGAAGAATCTACAGGTTCCGCTTTATTTTCCAGTTCTTCTGGAAACTATGAATTACCTATTAGCACTTGTAAGGAAACCTACTATATCGAATAGAGTAGATTGATTCCCCAACCCCTATAAATCACTTGATAGGCAAAGGATTTCACCCTTTACTGACATATTTCGCCCTTACAGGGCCTCCACCCTCAAGCCCTGTAAGGGCGAAATACGTCAACGATGGATGTTAATCCATCGCATCGAGACCAGCCCGTAGCATCACCTCTCCGCACTCACCACCAATTCCCTCGTCGGCTCCACTTCCACCATCACCAAATTTGGAGCAACCACCACAGTGGATAACTTTTTCCGCTTCTGGCGAATCTCAACAGCCTCAGCATTTTCCACTTCCAAAAGAAGTGTCATTGAAACAGGCTCATTTTCTCCCAACTGCTGAGCATCCAGCAAAAATGAAATGGTGGTTTCCCCATTAGCCTCAACCTTCGTCAGGCTCACCGCCTTTCGGGTTTTGTGGTAAGCCAACACCTCGCTTGGCGTAGCCACCCAAAGCTCACCGCGTTCCTGCTTGGCTTGAAGTGAATCCAAATACTTCCGGTAGTCCTTGAGCCAAAGTGTGTTCCATGACCCATCATTCACGCCGTGCATGGACTGAATGGCAAAGCCTCCAGAAGATGCAGTGAGGTCCGCCACACTATCCATTTGCTCAATGGTCAACTCGCCATTTACCATGAAAAAGTCAAGCTCCATCGGGCTGGCAAAATCATAAGGATTCACCCGATTGTAATGTCCTGCCCTTGCACCTTGGTAGCCGATGGATTGGATATAAGCATTGCTGGTATCGGTGTGGATATCATAAGGATAAATGAAAAACGTAGGCTCCTCACCCAAGTTCTTCTTCATCAACTGATGGCATTGGAGGTATTCCTCCTCGTAATCCTGCGGTTGCAACACATAGCAGTCAGGCCACCACGTCAAACTATCGGCGGAACGGTGCTGGTGCGTATGATTGATGGGCTCATGACCACGCTTGATCATTTTCTTGGCGTAGGCCCAATCCTGATAGGTGCAATGCTTGGACACCACTCCAAATGCGAAAGGAATGTTTCGGTTAAATGCCATCGTATCGGCATAGTTGCGGATACCGTGCGTCATCGGGACGCAATAATCATCGTGGATGATGGAATAAGCGCCTTGGGCATTATGGCGCCAAGGAGCGATGCGCACGCTTTTTACTTGGGCAACCGCCGACAAAACAGACAACAGGAAAAGAGGGATAAAAAGAAATTTCATAGTTTATGTTTTGGAATTCTTTCCAACCACAAAAATAGCTGGTCACAATGGCTATTGTTTAACCGTTTGTCATGTGATTCCTACCAGACAAACATTGTGCATTAGACCTGACAGGTTTTGGAAACCTGTCAGGTCTAATGCACAATGTTTGACAAAAACGAAACGCTATGAAACCCCAACGCATTTTTATCACTGGCGGAAGCTCCGGCATTGGCAAGGCCACCCTTGAACTTTTAAAGCAGGAAGGTGCTCAATTAGCGTTCTGCGGATTGGAAGAAAACTTGGTGAAGGAAGTCAGCCAAGGACTGGAAATTCCCGCCATTTGTGTGAACTTATCCACAGAGGATGGGGTTCTGGAAGCCCATCAATTCGCCGAGGACTGTTTGGGAGGAATTGACGTGTTGATCAATAACGCGGGAGGAGCACTCGCCAAGCCCTTTGAGGCGTTGACCAGAGCGGACTTTGAATACATGTACGCCCTTAACGCCATTGCGCCAGCCCGACTTTCCCAATTGGTCCTACCTCATTTCCGACAAAAGGGACAGGGCGACATCATTAACATCGGGGCGACTGGCGCCCATTATGGCTTCAAAACAGGAACGGCCTATGCCTCCAGCAAATCGGCTTTGGCGAACATTTCAAAATGCATGGCCACTGAATTGCGGGAGCACAACATCAGGGTGATGCATATTGACCCGAGCCGTGCTTTTGACGAACCAACCAGAGCCAAAGGCCAACTCACCTATTCGGATATCGCCCAAATGATTGTGGCAGTTTTGAAAATGGAACGGAACGCCTTTGTGCCCGAAATGAGCGTGTGGGCCACCAATCCATTTTAAATAAATGTTAAATATTTATTAGCACGTTTATATTTTTGGAGAAAACCGTGTCCATACACTAAATTATCATAAGAGGAACCGTACCAATTTCCCACTATTTAGGAATTCCCGCTGTTTTCGATTCCACACATCCACTTTCGGAGGCTCACGCAGAATATGTCCATCACCTCAAAAATCAAGAAATCCCTTTTTCGGCTGGTCACGCCAGAAAAACTTCAAAACTATCCCATCCCCCACGATGAGATTGCCCGTTTGAACAGCCTTCTGAGCTACGACATCATGGACACGCCTTCGGAGAAGGCCTTTGACGACATCGCTAAATTGGCGTCGGAAATCTGCGACGCTCCCATTGCCCAAATCAATTTCATTGGGGAAGAAGAGCAATTCTCAAAAGTGTCCCTTGGTTTGCCAGACGGGAACCTCCCGCGCATGGCCTCCTTTTGTAACCACACCATTATGCAAAAGGAGATTTTGGAAATCATGGACATCGCTAAAAACGATTATTTCAAAGATGCGCCCTCAGTAAAATGGTTCCCGAAACTTCGGTTTTACGCGGGCGCCCCAATCACCACCTCTGATGGACATAACTTGGGAAGTCTCTGCGTCTTGGACAAAAAGCCTGGAAAACTCAGCGATTTTCAACGTCGGGCCCTGAAAACTCTTTCGGAGCAAATCATCAAACAATTGGAGTTGGGGAAAACGGTGAAGAGCTTCCACAAGGTCAACCTATTATTGGCCGAAAGGGACCAGCGCATCACCGATTCCATCAATTACGCCAAGAACATCCAAAGTGCGCTATTGCCGTCCAGTCTGCTCTTGAAAGAAATTCTACCCGAGCACTTTCTACTTTTCAAGCCAAAAGATGTGGTTTCTGGGGATTTCTATTGGGTGAAAACCTGGGGTAACAAAAGCCTCATCGCCGTAGCCGACTGTACAGGTCATGGCATTCCTGGAGCCTTTATGAGCATGTTGGGCATGGGATTGCTCAATGAGATTTGTCAAGACCACTGCCCCAAACCAAATGAAATTTTGGAAGTGCTCCGCGAGAAGGTCAAAAGCTCACTGAAACAACATCTGGGAGAATCAAGCTCCAAGGATGGGATGGATATGAGCCTTTGTCTGTTGGACATGGATAAGCGGGAACTCCAATTCGCTGGGGCCTATAATCCTCTTTGCATCGTTCGCCAAGGAAAAATCAACATCACCAAGGCCGACCGTCAGCCCGTTGCCATCTACCCTAAGGAAAAGCCGTTCACCAACCATACTATTCCATTGGAGCATGGCGATTATGTTTACCTGTCCACCGATGGGTTTGCTGACCAGTTCAATGCTAAGGGAGACAAGTTCAAGTCAAAAAACTTCAGAACGCTTTTGAATGATATTGCCCAGCTTCCTGCCTCAGAACAAGGCGAAAAATTGGAAAACGAGTTTAAAGCATGGAAAGACGGCACTGAACAATTGGATGATGTGACGGTCTTGGGATTTCAGGTTGTTTTTGAATGATTTTTTGAGTCGATGGGATAAATCCCATGGTTAAGATGAACCGCCTTTTCAGGGCTACAACTGTACAGCCCTGAAAGGGCGTCTCTTCTCAGCAAAGGACTTCAGTCCTTTGTTTGGTTGTTTCCCAACCGAAAAAATTTGAATCCTTCCCTACTTTTTCCATTTTTCAATCCTCATAAAAACTCCCCCTCATGAAAAAGCAATTCTTCCTATTCTCACTTTTGATTGCAATGTTTTTTGGTTGCCAAAAAGGCAATCAGGAAGGCCTCGTCCCTGTTGAGGATATGGCCTTTGAAAAGAGCACGGAAGAAATCGAAGAGGAATTATTTGTCGAAGGCGACAATGAAAAAGTTTTTTTCACAAATGCCAGTGGAACAAACGTGCAAACTGCAGTCTTATCAGATGCAAGTTTAAGCACCTCTCATGCAACATTCTCAGGAAACGCATCACCTCCAAAAAAACAGGAACCTGTTCCCTCTATTTCCCAAGACAAAAAAGTCATCAAAACTGCCCACGTGGGTTTCGAAACGGATAGCGCCAACTACACCGCCCAGCGCATCAATAGCATTTGCCGTGAGTTTGGAGCTTATGTTTCCAAGGAAAAAACCGACAACTCCAGCTACCGCATCACCACAGAAATCACGCTCCGCACGCCAACCCAGCATTTCGATGCGATATTGGAAAAACTGACCACCGGCGTTAAAAAACTCGATTACCAAAACGTGGACGCCAAGGATGTCACGGAGCAATTCGTGGATATCAAAGCCCGCCTAAAAGCAAAAAAGGAAGTAGAAAAACGCTACATCGAACTGTTGGGCAAAGCCAAAACCATTGAGGAAATCCTTTCGATTGAGGAACGAATTCGCAGAATCCAAGAGGAAATCGAAGCAAAAACAGGACGCCTACGCTACCTACAAGACCAAGTTAGCTACAGCACCATCCACTTGGAATATTACCAAAACAAGGAAACCAAAGTTGTGGTTGCCAAGGGCCCGGGCTTCTTCGGAAAAAGCTTGACGGCCATCAAAAAAGGTTGGGATGGGATGCTTGGTTTTGTCGTTGGGATACTGCACATTTGGCCTTTGGTGCTTATTTTAATTTTGGGTGGATTTGCCATTCGCCGAAAGTTCAGTAAAGTCCAAAAATCGGGGCAAAAACCCCTTTAAGTTTCAGAAAATCATAAGCAACTGCGTATGCGCAAACATTTACTGTTTCTACCTGTTGCCCTTTTTCTTATAATTTTTGGTGTGGTTACGCCGGCCATGGCCGACAATACAACACCATTCTTTGTGGTCATCGACGCAGGCCACGGAGGAAAAGATCCGGGCTATATGCCCAGCTCAAAAAAGTACAATAAGGAAAAGGAGATCAACCTTCGCATTTCAAAGAAGTTGGGTGCTTACATCAACGAGAACCTTCCTGGTGTTCGGGTGATTTACACGCGTACTTCTGACAAATACTTAAGCCTTGATGAGCGCGTAGCCATCGCCAACCGCAATGGCCGAAACGGCGTGTTTATCAGCGTCCATTGCAACGGAAGCCCACGTCGCTCCAGCAAGGGAACCGAAACCCACATCCACAGCCGTGAGTTCTCAAGCAGTGTACGCTTGGGCACATTGGTGGAAGAGGAATTCAGAACCCGCGCCAAGCGCAACAGCCGTGGTATCAAAACCAAGGAAGACCGCAATCATAACTTGCAGGTATTGGCGGAAACCATGATGCCGGGCGTTTTGATTGAGACGGGCTTTTTGTCCAATCCTTCCGAGGAAAAGTTCTTGAATTCGGACCATGGGCAAACATTGGTTGCTTCAGCCATTTTCCGTGCATTCAGAAGCTATTATTACGGAAAGGTTCCTCCTTCGGCGCGTCCGAGCGAACCAGCTCAACCCGCAATGGCCACGGCAAAGGAAAAGCCTGCCACAACTACTGCATCTACGGAAACCAAGAAGTACCGCGTACAAGTCTTGGCTACCTCGGAACCTGTTAAATTGAGTGACTCTCGTTTTAAAGGTGTGACGGTACAGGAGTTCCAAACGCAAGGAACTTTTAAATACAAATACGTGGTGGGTGAAGCCTCCACGCCTGAAGAGGCCCGTAAATTGGCCAAACAGCTTAAGAAAAAGGGATTTGAAGGCGCCTTTGTGGTCAGCCTCTAATGCTTTTTTAGGTAAGTGGTAAACATAAAAAAAGAGGTAAGCATCTCGAATCCAGTAACTTGTATTCGAGATGCTCACCTCTTTTTTTATTACTTCTTGCCTCTTCTTTATGCGGCATAGGAGCAAATGCCATTCTTGCAGACAACATTTGCCTTCTTGAACTCTTGGAAGTGGCCAAGAACCACCGTCAATCGGTCATAGCCAGCTCGTTTCAAAACCGAGGCGGCAACCATTGCCCTGTAACCTGTTGAGTCATACAGATAGCAATTCCACGACGGGCTAACTCTCTTTAGGTTATTGTGAATAAGGCTCAGTGGATAGAACAAGGCATCCTCCACATGCTCATCAATATATTCATCGGAGCGCCTTACGTCGATACAGGTAATGCCCGGCTCCTTGAGCTCAGCGCCAAATCCCATCGGACTGATGGTTGATATGGTCGCAATATCCTGATGCCTCGACTTCCAGTTCTCAAAGCCGCCTTTTAGGAATCCGATGGCTTTGGAAAAACCGATTCTGGCCAGTCGCTTCACAACCTCCTTCTCCTCTCCTTTAGGACAAACCAGCAATACAGGCGCGTCATATGGTCGAACCACTGCCGCCACCCAATAGGCAAACGGACCATCCAGCCCCACGTTAATAGATCCGGGAACGTGTCCACGAGCAAAGAGCTGTGCGGGACGGGTATCCAACACCACCGCACCCTTGTCCAATTCCTTTTTGAACTCCTTTATGGTATATAGAGGCAGTTCCTGCACCACAACTGTCTTTGCGGTAGAGGGCCGTTTTTTCGTTTCTTTCTTCATAGGTCCTGATCGTTAGCGGGACAAAAAGTGGCTTATCCCCATCGATAGAACGCTCCCCTACCCTGCCAGCGTATCTCAGCAAGGCATGAAAAATTGAGCAGATAGGGAAGATTATGTAACTTGTGCCTTTGCTTTTCAACTTAGCGAAAGAAAAATAATAAGCTGAACCAGTCACCTTGTTCTTTTGCCCGCTGTTCGTAGCAACTTGATTTGCGATAGCTACGCTATCCCTGCATCAACTTGCCACAAACAGCGAACAAAATAACTGTGCCTTAGTGGACCAGTTTATTATTTCACTTTCGCTTAAAGTCACTTTCTGTCAATGACTTTCTTTAATAGAAACCGCCTCAAGAAACTGTTGATAACGGCCTTGGGGGTCTTCGGCTTTTTGGGAGCGCTGGAATTGCTCGTCTATTTTGAGAGCCATTCTCCAGACTCTTCCATCCACAGCTTGGCCGACGGGCTTTGGTTCTCCTTGGTCACCTTGACCACGGTGGGCTACGGCGACATGTACCCCGTCACCCCAATCGGAAAAATCATCGGCTCGGCCTACATCCTGCTGAGCGTCGGACTCATCGGTTTCTTAATCGGTAACATCTCCTCCCGCATCAACCGCTACATGGAAAACAAAAAACTCGGACATATGGGCACCAACTTTGACAACCACATCATCATCATTGGCTGGGACGATTTTGCCCGCCAAGTGACCAACCAAATTTTTCACTCCAGCCAGAACGTGGCCATCGTTACGGACAACCGCAACGACATCGAGCTCATCAAGGACCTCTATCCGGGAAACAAAGTTTTCACCCTTTTTGCCGACTACCACAACTTGGAGGCTTTGGATAAGGTGAACATTAAACAGGCGGCCAGCGTGTTCATCAACCTACCTGATGACACAGAGGTGTTGGTGTATATGCTGAACATCAAAAAAGCCTTTGGCGAGGTGCCGATCGTTGTTTCACTGGAGAACCCAAACCTCAAGGACACCTTTAAGGCGGCGGGCGTAACCTACATGATTTCAAAAACTGAAATCGCTTCCAAGCTGGTAGCCAGCTTCATTTTTGAGCCAGATGTGGCGCACCTCACCGAGGATATCATGTCCACGGCCATCGAGGGTGAAGAAGAGAACTTTGACCTTCAGCAGTATTTGGTCACTGAAGAAAACCCTTATGTGGGGAAAAATGGGCTGGAAGTCTTCATGGACCTAAAAACCAGCCACGATACTGTCTTCATGGCCATCAGCCGTGGCAAAAAGCTGATTAAAAACCCTTCCAAGGAAATGATTATTCAGGCTGGCGATTACCTCATCGTTATGGCCAATGGCTTCACCAAGGCCAGTTTGGAAAAGACCTTTCAGGTGACCGAAGGCAAAGGAGTCGCTACTTGCCTTTAAGAATCAAAGCTGGTCCAGCACATTCAGCAACTTGCGTTTGAGCTGGACGAGCCAACGTCCCAAAGCGAAGTTTCCGATGATATCCATGGACGCCTCGGGGTTGACGATAAACACCTCGATGGCGCCATCATCATTTTCTTCCACCACCACGTTCCAAGGCATAATAGCACCCGCCTTGGCTTCAGTCTGGAGAGCTTGGTGAGCGATTTGGGAGCTAAACACCCCAAACACATGGTAGTTTTTGAAAGCCACATTTAACTGTTCCTTCAGCAAGTCCTTGATGCTGATGTCCGTGAGGATTTGGAAACCTTCCTTGGAAATGGAGTCCTTGACCTTTTGCTGAACAAGGTCAAAACTGGTATTGTGGAAAATACGGTGTAAATAGTAACTCATACGCCTTTTCGCCCTGCAACCCTTCAGGCAAAAGCCATGATTTGGATGAGGCCTTCCAGCCGAACTGGTGTTGTTGCAAAAGAACGAAGGCCTTCGAGAAATAGTTTATCAAGCTTATTCCATCACCGCAGACCTCCTTATTCTGCCTCCTTGACACACTCAACTATGTGGCTGTTCTCAAGAAACAAAGACTTGCTCTGGCTTTTCATCCCCGTTTGGTTGACATGGGGACTTTGTTTTTTGATGCCTGAATCGGTGTTGGCCAAGGATTTACCCCTCTGGGGATGGGTGCTCGTGGTACTCGGTATTGACGTCAGCCATGTGTGGAGCACGATTTACCGCACTTACACGGACCGCCAAGAATTCCAAAACCACCGCTGGCTTCTCATCCTCACCCCTCCCCTCGTTTTCCTTGCCGTGTTTGGCATTGCCCAAGGCGTGTCCAACGGCATGTTTTGGCGAATGATGGCCTACTTGGCACTCTATCATTTCATCAAGCAACAGTACGGCTTTTTGATGCTCTACCGAGCGAAAAGCGGTCAACGCAACGAGAAAGGCTGGGACAGCTTTGTCATTTACCTAAGCATGTTGTGGCCTGTACTTTTCTGGCACCTTGACAGCGGACGAAATTTCAACTGGTTTGCAGAAAATGACTTCCTAAGAGCCTCACTCAGCAATGACCTTATCAGCACGATTAGCTGGGTTGGCAATTCTCTTTATTGGATGATTATTGGCAGTTGGGTAGGCTACAACCTTTGGAAAAAGGCCAGTTTTGGGAAAATCTTGTGGACTGTAACCACCGCCCTGAACTGGTGGCTCGGTATCGTCTATTTCAACTCTGATGTAGCCTTCAGCCTCACCAACGTAATTGCCCACGGTATTCCATACATGACTTTGGTCTTCTACTACCAAGAGCGAAAAGGAAACCTGAACAATTCTCCACAGCCCATCAAAAAGGTGGCGGTACAAATCGGCCTGATGCTTCTCGGCATCTTTGTATTGGCCTTTGGTGAGGAATACCTGTGGGATTTGTGGCTTAACAGAAACAAACAGGCATTTTTTGGAGCTATTCTTTCCTACCCTATGGAGGCCATACAAAACCCTATCTACCAATCACTTGCCTTAGCACTGCTGTCCATTCCTCAGGTCAGCCATTACGTGATCGACGGATTTATCTGGAAAAAAAGCCCAAAAAATCCTTATTTACCGAAGGTTTTCTCTTCACGTTAATGCCAAGACTGTTATCCTTTCTGTTGTTGTTCCTTGTTTCCTTTGCGGGCTTCGCCGAAAAGGGCTTGGATTCAACATACATGCATTTTTATAAGAAAAGGCTTCTTGTCAGAGGCTTTTTGGGCTCCAAGGATTTCAGGCAACATTACGGCTCCACAGTACTGGAAAACCACCGACAACTTTATGCTGGTGTGGCTGGGCACTACAATGGCGTGGGCGGGCATATTTGGTTCTCCCTACCTGTCTATTTAGAGGATCAACCACGGGGCGAAAACCAACGCGTGTTCGACTTTCAGGGGAATTACTACCGCAACCGAATGGTGTATGACCTGAATTTCCAATACCACCGTGGCCTTTATCAAAAAGACGAATTCAGGGAGGACGTTGAGGTTGTGAACTTCAATGCCAACGCAGTTTATGCCTTCAACCGGCAATTCGCCATTCCCGCGGGCTTTATTCAAACCATCCGCCAAACCAAGTTGATGGGCTCCTTCCTTGTTTCTGCCGGTGGGCTTTTTCAACGCACGGAAGCAGATTCCACCTTGAGCCTACTGACTACCACCCTCAACGAAACGGACGTTAAGTTGCATGAAACGGCCATCTATCTGGGTGGTGGCTATGGCATTAACATCCCCATCAAGAAATTCTTCGTATCCTTTATGGGCACCATCGGCCCAAGTCTTCAATTCCACAACCTGACCGATACGCGAACCACTGTCGGACTTCATTACACAGGCAGGCTGGGAATGGGCTATTCTGGTGAACGCTACATTGGCGGGATTACCTTTGTCTCAGATGGGCATTTCCATAGCATTGAGGGCAAAGACCGATTGGGCATCAAACAACATGTGAAGGTGTTCTTTGGCTTCCGCATTGGCTATGAAATGAATCCCAAAAGCAAGTTCCTCAGGAAGTTCTTCAACCTCTAAAAACGGCTTGAAGGACTTCAAACCCTTCAACCTGTGAACCTAAATATCTCCCTGTTTTTGAGCCTTGCTTTTTCCCTCACAGGACTGTTTGCCGTGAACAGGCTAAAAGATGGGGCTGAACGGCATTTCCAGCAAGGGAATTTCTCGCAAGCTATTTCGGATTACACCGAGCTTTATGATTCTTTGTCTCCAGAGGCAAGCCAAATTGAACTCAATCTGGCGCACGCCCATCTTTTCCAAAAGGACACTTTAAAAGCCAAGGAACTTTATCGTCGGGTAATGCTCTGTCATGACCCTAAACTTCGGGCAATCGCCCATATCCAATTAGGCAATCTCAACTTCCAAGGACCGACAAACTTGGATAGCCTCCCGATGACCGACCGCCAGAAGGTCGGAGCTGAAAACGCTTTGAACAACTTCAAAAATGCCCTTCGAGACAATCCAGAAAACGACATAGCCAGATACAATCTTGAATTATTGAGCCGCCTATTGGCCAAAAACGCTGAGGCTGAAACCCCTGAAACAAGCTCTAATCCTCCCCAAGCTCAGCCCAAAACCACTGCTGACCGTCTTAAAGAAATGGAATTAAGCCCACAGGAAGTAGAGCAAATTTTTCAATCCTTGGAACAGCGAAGCCAGCAATTCCTTCCGATGCAACCTGTCCCCTCAATTCCTCAGGACCCGAACTTACCTGACTGGTAAAGGAGACAACTAAGGGCAAAGGGCATTCGTATTCAAACAAGACCGTTTACAGAAGCTTTTTAGCCTGAATATGAACCGCTCCATCTACATCATTGCTGCCAAACGCACACCCATTGGAAGTTTCAATGGAAGCCTCTCCTCCATTCCAGCCACAAAACTGGGAGCCACGGCCATCAAAGCGGCCATGGATGCCGTGAACTGCCCTCCTGAATTAGTGAATGAAGTATTTATGGGCAATGTACTTTCCGCTGGACTGGGGCAGGCACCTGCACGCCAAGCAGCCATTTTTGCTGGAATCCCCAACACGGTGCCGTGTACCACGGTCAACAAGGTATGTGCTTCAGGCATGAAAGCAATCCAGTTGGCTGCTCAATCCATTGCCCTTGGTGAGAATGATTTGGTAGTCGCTGGAGGCATGGAAAACATGTCCCTTGCCCCTCACTACCTCGAAAATTCCAGAAAAGGATACCGCTACGGCCACTTTCAGGCAATCGACGGACTCCTCAAAGACGGACTTACCGATGCCTACGACCAAAAGGCCATGGGCTGTGCCGCAGAACTTTGTTCCCGAGAAGAAAACATCTCACGAGAAGAGCAAGATAAGTATGCCATCACTTCCTACAAACGCTCCGAGGAAGCTTGGAGCAAGGGCCTTTTCGACAATGAAATTGCTCCTGTAGAAGTCCCTCAACGCAAAGGAGACCCACTCCGAATCGACACCGATGAAGAGTACACCAATGTGAAATTTGAGAAAATACCTTCGCTACGCCCTGTCTTTGAAAAGGAAGGAACAGTCACCGCCGCTAACGCCTCCACCATCAATGATGGTGCTGCTGCCGTTATACTCGCTAGTGAGGAAATGGTTGCCAAGCTTGGTGTAAAACCTTTGGCCGTTATCAAAGCGTGGGCGGATGCTGCCCAAGAACCCGAGCGATTCACCACAGCTCCAGCCAAAGCACTCCCAAGAGCAATTGAACGCGCAGACCTTTCCTTCGCTGACATTGATTTTCTTGAAATCAACGAGGCCTTTTCCGTGGTCAGCCTCGCCAATATCAAACGCTTGGGACTCGACCCTCACAAAGTAAACATTCACGGGGGGGCTGTTTCCTTAGGACACCCCTTGGGTTGTTCTGGAGCAAGAATCATCGTCACCCTCATCAATGTGCTCCATCAAAACAATGGAAAAATTGGAGCTGCTGGCATCTGCAATGGTGGCGGTGGCGCCTCAGCGATGGTGATAGAAAGAATCAGTTAGCAGGTAGCAGGTAGCAGGTAGCAGGTAGCAGGTAGCAGGTAGCAGGTAGCAGGTAGCAGGTAGCAGGTAGCAGTTAAGATATCTCATAACGATTGCCTCCACAACCGTTTAATTGATAAATGTTAACCCTTGAGCCCTACGTCCCAAGTCCATCAGCTGTTAACTGATAACCGTTAACTGATAACTGTTAAATTTCAAAATCATTACCTTGCAAGGTGTACCCGCCTATCAATTGGCCTGTCCTATGAAAAAACTCCTTGCGCTACTCACCCTATTTTGCACTGTTTCGGCCTTCGGGCAATCCACTGTTAAAACCTACTACAAACAGTACAAGGATCCCGTAACGGGAAAGATGGGCGAAAAAGTGGTTCGTGAAGAGTTTCAGGCAACGGTCAAGAATGGGGATACCATCAAACAGGGACCATATACCGAGTACTACGAGTTTCAGGACCAAGTAAAAAGAGAGGGCTTCTTCCGAAAGAATAAAAAAGACGGAGCCTTCACCGACTTTTTTGCTGACGGCACCCCAAAATGGGAACGCACCTACAAACAGGGCTATTTGACTGGTGAGGAAAACTACTACAATCAGTACGGTCAACTGGACAGCCGAGGCGTTTATGAAACCACCTTTGACGAAGAAGGTGCGAAAACACATTACCAACGCTTCTACCCTTCAGGGAAATTGCAGGCTGAAACCAACTTGGTGAACGATTCCCTCCACGGGGAATACAAGGAATATTTCGAGAATGGAAAACCTAAAATGGCCTTTACCTATGACATGGGAAAAAAGGAAGGACCATTCACGATTTACAATGAAAACGGTACCCCTTCCCAACAAGGCAGCTATTCAAACGGGGAACTGGACAACCAGCTGAAAACCTTTGACGAGGAAGGCAGAATCAAAATTGATGGGCAATTCACCAACGGCGTTCCCGATGGCCTGATGACCCTCTACTATGCCAACGGCAAGGTGATGGATCGCGCCACCTACTACTTGGACACCCTTCATGGACAGCGCGAGACTTTCTATGAGGATGGCTCCAAAAAAAGTGTTTCCGGCTATCACAAAGGGAAATTGCAGGGGAAATTCTCCGTTTGGTATCCTTCCGGCCAGTTAAAATCGGAATACAACTATGTGCTGGACACCCGCCACGGTCCTGCCAAGGAATTTTATGAAAGTGGTAAACCTCGTCTGGACCAACATTATCATCAGGACTTGTTAGAGGGAAACAGCAAAACCTATTTCGAAAACGGCCAAATCCATCAGGACTACAACTACCACAAGGACCAGTTAGTAGGTAAAAACACTACCTATTTTGAAGATGGGAGTATTGAGCGATTGGAGGTTTACAAAAACGGGAAACTACAGGGCATTGAGGAATACTATGCCGATGGCACACCTAAGCTGAAAACCTCCCTGAAATACAAGGTTGACAAAAAGAAGAACCAAGAAGTGGTCCGCAAGACAGTTGAGGAATACCACCCAAGCGGCAAATTGGCCAGCAAGGAATATTACCTCAACGACCAAAAAATGGGCACTTGGGAAACCTATTACGACCAAAAGAAAAACAGCATCTTCTCGAAACCGAAATCCCTTGAAGAGAACTACCTGAACGGCAAGTTGCATGGTGACCGCAGAACCTATTTTGAAAATGGGAAAGTGGAGAGCATTGAGCGCTACCAATACGGAAGAAAACAGGGAACATGGGTCTATTACCACGATAACGGCACCCAAAAGGAACTTTTGAACTATAAAAGCGATAAATTGCAGGGTCCTTACTCCGCCTTCGACGCCAAAGGCCAGATGACTACTTCTGGCAACTATAAAAACGGCAAAAAGGACGGCACTTGGGATTACTACGAAAACGGTTCTAAAGTAAAGACTGAAGTCTACAAGAACGGGGCTTTGGTTAATACAGACATTAGAGAATAGACCTTAGACATTTGCACTTACTTCGCACAGAAGCTATTGTCTAAACTCTAAGGCCTAAAGTCTTTCCCCCTATGCAAGCTATCAAGGAAACCAGCTACAACTTTCCGGGCCAGACCGGATACTATAAAGGAAAAGTTAGGGACGTCTATTCCTTCGATGACAAACTAGCGGTTATCGTTTCCGACCGCATCTCCGCCTTTGACGTGGTGCTTCCACGCCCTATCCCATTCAAAGGCCAAGTGCTCAACCAAATTGCGGCAAAGTCCCTTGAAGCAACAAAGGATATTGTTAAAAACTGGGTGATTTCGGTTCCAGACCCAACCGTTACGGTTGGTCTAAAATGCGAAACCTATCCAGTGGAAATGGTGATTCGTGGTTACTTGGCAGGTCACGCATGGCGCGAGTACAAAGCTGGTAAGCGTAGCCTATGTGGCGTTGCTTTGCCAGAAGGGCTAAAGGAAAACGATAAGCTTCCTGAGCCTATCATCACGCCTACAACAAAGGCTGAGCTTGGTCTCCACGATGAGGACATTTCACGTGAGGAAATCCTTGCTCAAGGATTGGTCTCCGAGGAAGAGTACGTAAAACTGGAGGATTACACTCACAAGTTATTCCAGCGTGGAACTGAAATCGCAGCCGAACAAGGCTTGATTCTGGTGGATACCAAATACGAATTCGGCCATAAGGACGGGGAAATCATCTTGATTGATGAAATCCACACCCCTGACTCCTCACGGTACTTCTACGCTGATACTTACGAAGAGCTCCAAGCAAAAGGTGAGCGCCAACGCCAGCTCTCCAAGGAATTTGTTCGCGAATGGTTGATGGAAAATGGCTTCCAAGGCAAGGATGGCCAGCAGGTTCCTGAAATGACTGATGAAGTTGTGGAGGGCATTTCCAAACGCTACATCGAACTCTATGAAAAGGTAACAGGTGAAAAGTTTGTGATTGCCGAAGAGAATGATAAATTAGAAGATAGGATTCGAAAGAACATCTTGTCCGCAATCAACTGATAATGAGCACGGAGTACCGCGCCAATCTCACTCGCTCGGTACTCTGTGCTTAACTTTTCATTTTTAACCATTCGAAGATTATGAAGCACACTCTCGACCAAAAGGAGAAATACGCATTACTCAAAATTGAGGAGAGCAACCTTACTGCTGGTGTTGCCCCAAGCCTGAAAACGCTATTTGTTGAACTTCACAGCAAAGGCCTTCGCAACATTGTACTCGACATGTCTGAAGTCCGCTACGTGGACTCCTCTGGCTTGAGCGCCATCTTGATGGGCAACCGCAACTGCGATGAGCTTGAAGGCCAATTGGTATTGGCTGCCATTAACCCTCACGTGGAAAAGTTGATCCACATGTCTCAGTTAGACAAAGTTTTGAACATTCTTCCAACCGTGGAAGAGGCCGTTGATGATGTCATCATGGCTGAGCTTGCTGCCGAGTTGGAAGCCGAAGAGGACGACGAGTAAAAAAGGCTTCATTGAGAAATAAGATTTAAGCTTAACGCTCAAGCCTTATTGACAGTCAAATAAATGGCTGGATTGTGTTTTACAGTCCAGCCATTTTATTTTTGCGTTAACAGCAAGCCAACCGTTTTTCATTTTGTAATTCTTTGAAACGGAGCGTATGGCCTGTTGCTACTTGGTTACCTCTAACGACATCCTCCCATGAAAGTCCATATCCTCGGAAGCTCCTCGGCATTCACCGCCTTCGGACGTCACCCCTCTTCGCAATATTTGGAAATCAACAACACCCATGTGTTGATTGATTGCGGAGAAGGTACGCAGGATAGGATTCGAAACAACAAACTCAGCATGGCGAAACTGGAGGCCATTTTCATTTCCCACCTCCATGGGGATCACTTTCTGGGACTTTTCGGACTGCTCTCCAGCATGAACCTATTGGGCAGAAAACGGCCATTAAAACTTTTCGGCCCCGTAGGATTGATGGAACTCCTCACCACCTACCAAAAATACTCCGGCTCCCCGTACAACTTTCACCTTGATTTGACCGAAATCCCTTATGGCACTACCGAAGTAATTTTTGAGAACAATAAAATTGAGGTGAGCACTTTCCCTCTCTATCACAGGGTGGATTGCCAAGGTTATCGCTTTGAGGAAAAGCCAAAACTTCGACACCTCATTTCGGACAAGCTTCCTAAAGAAGGAATGCTCCCAGAGCACTATAAAGCCCTTGGAAAAGGAGAGGATTTATATGACAGCGATGGTGGTTTATGGGTGAAAAACGAAGAGGTTACCCGTCCCCCAAGCAAGTCATTTTCCTACGCCTACTGCTCGGATACCCGATACAACGAATCCATCATCCCCCACATCAAGGGCGTGGATTTACTTTATCACGAGGCCACCTTCAAAACTGAAAGTGCCGACCGAGCTGAATTTACTGGCCATTCCACCACGACTCAGGCGGGAATGATTGCCCAAAAAGCACAAGCGGGAAAACTCATTATTGGCCATTTTTCCTCGCGCTATCAATACCTTGAGGAATTGCTGGAAGAAACAAAGGCTATTTTTCCACAAACTGTTTTGGCTGAGGAGGGAACCTCTATTGACACGAAAGCTGTTTAGCCAATTTCTCTTCCACTAAACAATCAGCATCACCCAACCCAACACCAGCAAGGGACCTACCAGCATAAAGAAGATTCCCGACAACCTAAAGTCCTTTTGCTGTATTTTTCCTGTACTGTAGGCAATCGCATTTGGAGGCGTGGATACAGGCAACAGCATAGCATTGGACACCGCCAAGCCAAGAATCACCCCTAAAGCAAACATTTCCTCAGGCATGGCCGCCAAGGCGATGGGAATCAAAAGGGCGGCTGTGGCAGTATTGCTCATAAAGTTGGATAGGAAAACTCCCAAATAGGCTAAGCCCAAGAACATCCATATAGGATTCTCCAGCTCGGCCAGCGGCTCCAAGTACGCTACCAAATGATCAGCCAATTTGGTGTCAACAATCGCCTGACCCAAGGCCAATCCCCCTGCCACCAAGGCCAAGGTATCCCACGGCAACTCCCGAAACTCTTTTACGCCACACACCCTTGAACCCGTCAGGATGACGATGGGAATTCCTGCCACCATAGCCACGGGAATGCCATGAAAAGAGGAAGTCAACCACAATATTAGCGTTATCCCAAAGGTGATAAATACAATAGCCTGCTCAACCCTACCCCTTCTCGAGCGCTTTTCCATCACTGGAGATTCCAACTGAATTGGCTCCGAACCCAAGGGATAAAACATGGGGAGAACAAACCAAAAAATAATAACCAATAACAGGGAAATCGGCATCCCGAATTTCATCCATTGAAAGAAGTCGATATTGATGCCGTAATCCGCCAAAGCGCCAACAGCAATGGCATTCGGGGGACTACCAATAATGGTCCCCATTCCCCCAATTGAAGCTGAAGAAGCAATCCCAATCAAGAGTGCCTTGCTCAGACTTGAGTCCTTTCCTTCTTTGGCGAGCAACGGCGATACCGCTGCAATCATCATGGCCGCTGTGGAAGTATTTGACATAAAGCCCGACAAAATCGCTGTGCTCACCATCAATCCCAGAAGAACCATCTTAGGTTGGGAACCAAAAAGTGAGGTCGCAGCCTTGAAAAGTGTTCCGTCCAAACCAGTCCGCTGAAGTCCGCTGGCGAGCACAAAACTGCCCAAAAACAACATGATGATGGAACTCGACCATGTGTTCACATATTGCATGACGGGCATGGGGTCACCATTTAGCCAACCTCCACCCAAGGTGCCCACCAAGTAGAATATGATTAAAATGCTGACCGCAAAAGGAGGAATCAGTTCGGTTACCCACAAAAAAATGGACGCCATCACAAGAATTGCCACCGCCTTTTGGTAAACCGTAAGGACAGAAGAGTCCACCACCTGCCAGATAACAAGTCCAACGACCAAGCATAACAGCCCTACGATTAAGGCTACTTTAAAATTCTTCATGACATCTATTCCATCAAAACGTGTGCTCAGGGCACAAAATAAAAGTCATGAGGCAACTATCCATCATGACTTTTATCGTAATACCACAAAGGACGTTGTCCTTTGCTAACAGATTTCGCCCTTACAGGGCTTCCCTTAAAACCTAAAATGAGTAAACCTTTCCAAAGGATTAACTACTACTTCACTTTTTCAAAATCGTAATACTCATTGGTGACTTTTACGATGCCCTCCTTACCCAGCACTTTAGCCTTAAGCTTGAGGTCCTCACGCTCCCGAAACATTTCTCCCGTTTTGGAATCCTCCATCAACTCCACCACCAACATCACATCGGAGACCTTCAAGACACTGAATTTCAACTCTTCTTTGACATTGAAAAAACGGATGCGCTCCAATTCCTTGGTGTGTTTATTAAACTCGGCAACACCCTTACAATCAGCCAAAAACTCCAATTTCTTGGGTAAAGTCGCACGTAGCAAGGTAAAACCAACATCGAAATACACTGGCTCATCCCGCTCTACAGTCAACTGGTCTATTCTGATATCCGGCTTTTCCCGCTCCTTGTTACGTTCCTTATTGAAACGCTTTACCTGCTTCTTGGTCGGCGGATTTCCATTCACAGACAGCAGTTCCCACTTCTCGCCTTGCTCACGACTGGGGTCAAAGGCTATTTCTTGTATCTGAGTCTCCTTGGGAGTCATGGTGGTGCTCTTCACCCGAAAGGCATAACTGGCCGTTTCCTCGTTCAGGTTATCCACCAGCCACTCCTTGTCAAAGCCGTATTCCTGCATTTTCCTCAACACCTCCAAGTTTTCCACTTGGGCCATGGCAAAGCAGGGAAACAGCAGAACGGCCAGATATAGGATTCTTTTCCTCATCTTTGAAAGATATTACACGACTCTTCATTTGTACGCCCATGACAGACGCCGAGTTAAGGTCAAAAAAGTTGAATCGGACGATTCTGGAGACCGCCACATGGATTGAAAGGGTTAATCCTGATTATGAGGAGAATGGTTTTCGAAGTGTTGAGCTAAAGCCTGTTCATTACCTCTATGATCGAAACCTAAATCCCAGACAGGAAATCCTAAATAGGCTTATCAAAAGGAGGTCCGAGATTATTGAACAATTGGGAATCCCTTTGCTTACTCCTGATGAAGTTCTCCAAGGAGGTCGGATGATAAAAATTACACCGACAAAAGACCTCCAAGACTCACAAATTTGCCTTCTTTCCAACTATCTATTCGACCGTAATCAAATTCCATCATGGGACACATGGATTCATATAGAAAATGGACATCTCTTTTCTTGGGTTCCAAATCGCTTACTCAATCAAGTATATACCGCCCAAAAAATGAATTTTGTAGGTGGGGTTTCATTTGATGGACCAGAGAATCAAGACGATAATCCTTTTGTCAGCAAAATTTCCGAAACCCCTTCACACCTTCAGTTTGATACTCCAAAACCTTTTTATAAACACTTAAAAAAGAACTTTATTAGACTTGTCCAACCTACTAAAGAGGAGCAATCTCCAAAGGAAAATATCAGTCAAAAGGAACCTTTAGTCAGCGATGCAAAGCAATTTCGTATAGGCTTAAAACTCATTGGATTTCTCCCTCTTTTCATAGGTAGCTATTATATGCTAAAGTATGATTTAAGCTATGATGAGCCATCTTATAAACCAGCACCAGAATTCACTCTTCCAGCAAATTTCTCAGACAGCCTTTCAGAATCTTTAGAACAACTCTGGAAACCTCCGTATAAAGACACCTTAAAATGAAAGTCACCCTCCTCTGCATCGGGAAAACCGATGAAAACTACCTCAACCAAGGCATCGACATCTATTTGAAGCGCCTCCAGCACTATTTCAAAACGGAGCTTGAAGTGATTCCCGACTTGAAAAAGGTGAACAAAATGGAGGTAAATGAACGGAAAAAAAAGGAAGGAGAATTGATTCTGAAAGGTCTTCAACCCTCCGACCAATTAATCCTGTTGGACGAAGGCGGAAAGGAATTCGGCTCCCGTCTGTTTGCCGATTACCTGCAAAAACGAATGAACATGGGTGCCAAGCGCATCGTGTTTGTTGTGGGTGGTGCCTTCGGGTTCTCAGAGGAGGTTTATCAACGTGCCAACGGCACACTCTCCCTCTCAAAAATGACCTTCTCCCACCAGATGGTCCGCCTGTTTTTCTTGGAGCAACTTTACCGCGCGTGTACGATTCTGAATAATGAGCCGTACCACAACGATTAGGACAGTTATCAGTGAGCAGTTAACGGTTATCAACAGCGTGTGTGTGTGAGCAAAGGATTGAAATCCTTTGCTGTGGAGAACCACCCCTTCAGGGCTATCACTTGATAGCCCTGAAAGGGAGGTTCTCCAGAGTGACTGGGTAAAAACTAATGTTGTCAACTTTTTGAGTAGGGCTATTCGCCCCACTCTGACATATTTCGCCCTTACAGGGCTCTCAGGAATGGATTGCAGACGTCATTCCATAGTTAAGTTGGCAACACTCATCGCCCCGAGAATCGTGTTGCCATCTGCGTTAACTGTTAACCGATAACTGTTAACTGTTCCTCGGTTCCACCAACAGCACCTCCTCCCGCTCATAAATCACCTTTCCGACAACCCCACGCACTTTTCGAACATACTTGCGCTTGGTGCAAATCACTGGACAGACCGTATCGTTTCTGCGCTTCGAGAAATAGCCAGCCAACTCTGCGGCGCGCTCCTTCACGCTTTGCGGGAACTCCTTGCCCGACTGGAATTTGATCAGGACATGGGAACCGAAGACGTCCTTGGCGTGCAACCAAAGATCTTCCTTATTGGCTGAACCAGTCAGCTCATCGTTGTTTTTGGCGTTTCTACCGATTTGGATGCGCCAACCCTGAAACTCAACAGTTTTGAATCGAGAAGCTTCCTCGGCTTTGTCCAAAGTCTTTTGATCGAGTCCCTCAGCCTTGAGATATTTGCGTAAATCACGGTGATTATCAAAGTCCTCAATGTCCTGTAATTGGCGTTCGATGCGCTCGACTTGCTCCAAACGAGCCATCAGATTGTCCTCCAAGGACTGTAGTTCCTTCTTCTGGTTTTTAGCCTTTCGGTAATAGCCCTCTGCATTTTTCTGTGGACTGAGGTTTTTCTTCAGCTTGATTTTAATGGGGCAATCCCGATAAAAATCGTGGAGCTCAACTTCCGAAACACCCTTTTCGATGGCGTGTAAATTAGCCATCAAAATATGCCCAATTTCTTCCTTGGAAATGCCTTCAGACAGCTTTTGTAATTGATGCTCGGTATTGGAAATATACTTTTTCGACTGCTCCAACCGCTTTTGCAAATCCCTTCGGATGAGTCCCCTATCCCGATTGATGTAAAAGGTGTGACCGAAAAAGGAGAAGAAGGCATTCAGAGCTTCCAGCGGGTCTTGATGAGTCGCCTCTACCTCGTCCAAAGACAACATGGAAAACACAGGCTTTTCATCCACCAAACAGAGATAAAACGGTGGCGTTTCCATTTCCTTGATCAAATCTTGAAGGATAGCCCATCGTTCCTCCAAGTTGGCCTCCCCTTCCCAGCGCTTTTCCAATTCCTTCAAGGCAAGTTTTCCCAAGGTGGGATAAACCGCTTTTACCTCACCTTCGGCCTCAGCAAAGGCCTCGAAAGTTTGCTCAATCGGGCGGTTCTGTTCCTCAGGCACCAACTCGGCATCCCGATGAAACTTATTCATGAACATCTCCTGATACTGCCCGTCTTTGTATAAAACCGCATTAGAGCGATTGCCATACAGCTTGAACAGAAAATCAAACCCACCCGAAAAGTGCAACACAAAACTCCGCTCATTTTCATGAAGCGTAATGCCCTCAACAACTTTCCCTTTCAGCTCACCAAACAGGTTGACGGTGTTCCGCTTGGCCCGAGCAAAATGGTCGGGAAATCCCAGCGAGGAAAACTCCTGAAGAAAGTTCGCACGCATCCAAAACTCATATCGCTCACCAGCAAACCCAAGCACCAATTCATCCTTGCTTTGCGAAAAACATTCAACCAGTTCCAATCCAACCATTTTTTCACGGAGAATGGGAACAAGTTGCTTAAGGAAGTGATAGTTGTTTTGCATGGAGGGAGTGTGAGAGTGTTGAAGTGTGGGGGTGTTGAAGTACTGCCCCCTGTAATTTGTGCTCAGCAAAGGTAAAAAGTCGTTGAGGAAAAGATTGTATCTTGATGAAGATAGCTATGAGAGAAGCAGTAAAAGGCGTTTTTTCCATTGAGGAATACCTTGCCTACGAACAAGAGGTTGGAACCAAATGTGAATTCCACAATGGGGAAGTTTTTGCCATGGCTGGTGGGACCCGAAATCATACGATTTTATGTACCCAAATCTATGATGTAGTCCGTGATTCTCTCCGTAAATCCGATATCCCCTGTCGCCCTTATACCAGCGAAATGAGGATTGCTTTAGACCACCTGAATTCCTTTGTTTCCCCAGACCTATCTGTTTTCTGTGGTCCAATTGAATGGTCAAAAAAAGAACCTAATAGCGCCATAAATCCTATCGCTGTAGTCGAAGTCCTTTCCGAAAGCTCAGAATCCTATGACCGTGGCGAAAAGTTCTACAAATACAGGCAATTGGATTCCTTGAAGGATTATCTGCTGATTGACCAAGATAAAGCCGTTGTTGAGGTATTTTCTCGTGAATCGACCAATGGTCTTTGGAAAATTACAAGGGCTTCGGAACTGAGCGAAAGCATCGAACTGCCTTCAATGGGGATTGAAATTAGCTTGAAGGAGTTGTATGAAGGTGTGGAGGTGAGTATCTAATTATACCTTCCCTCCAATGTCAAGACAAGGCATGCCTTGTCTCTACCACCACACCACAAACATCCTCTCAACACTCCCCTCTTCATTTTTCACCCAAAGCATAGGCGCTTTCTTTTTGGCCAAAAGGCCGTCGAGTTCTGAACGGATTTCTTCAAAGGGCTTCCATGTTTCATGGCCTTCAGGATCTGTCACCCAATCCTGTTTCTTTGGAATGTAAAACTGTGATCGGCCGTAAGCTTCTTGGGTAAAATCCGAGGCATAAATCCAGCACCCCAAAATACAATCATTATTCACCTCTGGGAATTCCTGCCCCAATAACGGCTTAGGCACAAACAAGGAGGCCTTGAAACACAATGCCTGCTCAATCAGCATGGAGGAGATTTCCAATTCATCCAAGATAGACTTGGTCTGGTTATGAAACAGCAATGGAAACTGATGCTTTTTGAGCTTATCCAACTTAAACACCAAACAGTCTTTTCGATTGGGGCCAATCCAATGATCCAACTCCGTTTCGCCTTCAGTGGGATCATAGAGGTAAAACCTGCAGACCAACTCGACATGCAACAGTTGCCCTGTCTGCTCATCCTTCAGCAAATAATCCAACTCACCAACAGTCCGCTTTTCCTCAATAATCTGGAGATTTTTGCCCAAAACGGCATAGCGCGAAGACTCCTCAAGGGCATATCCAAAGAAATGCTCCACCCGTTTTCCCAATACCAGCCTTTCGGGGATGTCCATTGGCGCAAAAGGAATTTCCTCGGTGAAAGGGAACATTGGAAAGCCAATTGGGCTGTCATCCTTCCATAAAGTCGGAATCCCAAAAAATCCCTCGTATTGTGCCTGCTGATCCATGATGCAATATTTATCCCGCTGAAAGGCCTAAAACCATTCAATGATAGACAAAAAAAATCCCGAACCGTAATGGCTCGGGACTTTAAATAACTTTCAAGAAAGGCTTATTCAGTAATCACTTCTCCAGCCTCTTCAAGCACCTCCTCAGCTTTCTTTTTCATTCGCTTGCCCTGCTTAATCTTCTCCTCAAGGTCGTCAAGGGCTTTTTCAGCACGGTCAATTTTGTCTTTCTTTTCCTTGTACTGCTCTTCGGAAAGCTTCCCCTCCTTCTTCTCCTTCTCCACCTTGTCCTTGGCCTTCTTCACTTTTTCGCGACCTTCTTTTGCTTTGGTCTCGTTGTCAGTGATGGTCTTGTCAAGATGCTTGATTTTCTCCTTCTGCTTGGCACGGGCCTCAGCAGAGCGGGCTTGACCGAACTCTCTGCCTGACTTATCCCCTTTATTTTTACCATGGGCATGGCCTTTCCCCTTATGCTCCTTCTCCCCATCATGGTCATTCTTCTTATCCTTGCCATGACCTTTACCTTTACCTTTGCCCTTGCCTTTCTCCTCGTCCTTATCGTCGTGGTCGTGTTTATGCTCCTTCTGGGCGTGATCTGGTTTCCCTTTGCCCTTACCATTCCCATGACCTTGAGCAAAAGTTGGGTTCCCCGCAAAAAGGATCAACCCAAGGCCGAGCACTGCAATCTTAAAATTCTTCATCATACCCTCTCGAATTAAAAATCTTTAAGTTCGTCCAATGATTTTTCCACCTTCTCTTGGGCATCCTCGATTTCGTGCTCAATCTCATCGATTTGAGTAGAATCGGGAGCTTCAATCGGTTCCTCTTCCACCTCCATGGAAGAGTCTACTTGAGAGGAAGTATCCTCCATTGGCGCAGAATTATCTTCGCCTGTTTTGCTTTCGTTACCACCACAGGACACCACCAACAAGGCAGTGATTCCAAGTGCAAGTATGCTTTTGTTCATAACTTTAGTTTAAAAAGATTCGAATCACAATCAGATGAAAACCATGATTCTCCCAAGGAGAATCATGGTTTTCATCCTCTACTTAAAGAGATCTCATTCCATTTTAGAAAGTGCATTTGACTTCTCCCGATCATTTTTTGCTTCCTTCTCTTTTCCAAGCTTTTCCCTAGCCACAGCCCTAGAACTATAGAAATAATGTACTTCTGGAGAAATTTCAATCGCTTTGGAATACTGTTCTTCGGCATTGAGATAATCTTCCATATCCATATAGACATTACCCTTTCTAAAATAATCATCACTATCTCCAGGTTGAAGAAGTATTGATCTGTCAAATGCCTTAAGAGCGTCTTCAAATCTTCCCAAAGCATGAAAAGCTAAACCTAACCCATATGGCCCTCTAAAACTAGTATTACTCTGTTCACAAAGTTCATTAAAACATTTAATAGCATCTTCTGTGTTTCCCAATTTCAATTGAGATCTCCCTTTATAATATAATGCCAACTCATGGAGCATATCATTGAAATTTAACGCATAATTAAAATCAGAAATCGCATAACGATAATTCCCCAGATTATAATAACACATTCCCCTCCAATAATAATCATCCTGAATCGCCTCAAAACGAATTGCTTTATTGAATTGCTTTATTGCCTTCAAATATTCTTCCATATCATAATAAAGTAACCCTTGGCAGTGATACACCCAGAAGTTCTTTTTATCAATGGAAATTGCTTTTTCAAAAGCTTCAAAAGCTTTTTGAAATTCTCCTAGCTCCCTATAAACATTACCCATCCCTATATAAGCTTCTTTTCCTTTATCAGGATAGATTTCCCTTGCTTGCTCATACAGTATTAGACATTGGGCATGATTATTCTCAGAAAGAGCGAATAAAGAATCTGCTTTACACACTAACTGCTCATAAGAGTTTTGTGCAAATAGTCTAAAAGACATCAAACAGATTAGAGAAAATATAACAAGTCTTAAATCCATCATTTCTTTTTAGTTGCACCTCGTTTCCTACTCGCTCTTCCACTACCAGCTCTTCGTCCTTTCCCTCGACTGTTATTCTTCTTACTTGAGTTTGTTCTTTTCTTTCCTCTTGCTATTTCCACACTCTTGTTTTTCATCGTCCTCTTCTGAGCCTTATTATCCTTCTCTCGTTGTTTATCATGGTCAGGACATTTCACCTTTCGAGACTTAAAAATCTGAGGCAACTTAATTTTTGGAAGTCGAATTATTGGCAAACGAATTTTTGGAAGTCGAATTCTTGGTAAACGAATTTTTGGCAAACGAATTTTAAACGGCTCTATTTTAACATTAAAATCCTTAGAAGGAAATGTTTTTAAAGGCACAAGCTGCTCAAACTTTACATAAGTAAAACGTTCAATTTTGAAGCGAGTAACTTCATCTAAAGGCGTTAAACTTACATCCAATTTTGCCCCACCTTTTTCGGCTGAAACCGCTCCATTAAAACTAACTGTTCGATCAGGTATCACTGAAGAATTTTCAACATTCCAGAGATTAGCATGATAACCCAAAGTTTGAACTATTGGTTGTTGAGACACCAAGGCCGGAAGTACATTTCGCCCATGGAAATCGATAGACAACCCAGTCTCCTGACTAAATTCATCCCTTTTCACTAATCCCTTAAAACCTTCAGCAGTCAGTTGATGGTTCCTCCACAACATTCCTGGACTATATCCATATTCATTGAAACCAAAGCTTTCATTTGGGTTATTATTGAAGGCCGAATAAGTGGATGGGATATATAGACTTGGGTCGTTATCTCTTAACAACCACCTACCTAATCTAGGATCATACAATCGATCGTTCACATAGGAATTACCCGCACCCTTCAATTCATCATCCTTCTCCATTCCCTTCATTCCATAACGGTACCCTCCTGACCCCACATTACTGCGGCCATTGACCAACATGCCAAATGGATAATAGTTACTGAAAGACTCTACCTCTACAGCATTGAGAAGTATGTTAGTTCCTGAACCATTTTTAGAAACAGTAGCTAATCGACGGTCGGTAATGACAGTCCGAACGTTTCCTGCATGGTCATTTATCTCATAGAGTTTATCACCAATATTTCGATACGCTAGCCTTGTAAGAGGCTTGGCTTCAAGATACAATCGATGTGGCTGAAGGCTAAGGCTGTATGCATAACCATCTGCACCAGCAACAGAGAAATTCTGGGCATTCTGAACGGAAAGCATTCCATCCTCCATCTCCTCATAAGCAAGAATACCTTGAGTCTCATCCGCAATTGTTATCAAACCATCTTTAGTTCGGCGTATACCTCCCCAAACATCAGCTTCTAACACTTGGCTTGTATCCTTCTCTTGATCCAAGAAAATAAGCGCAGTCTTGGTTACCGCTCCATTTTCCAAACTGGCCACAACAGGGAACTTGGCAGTCAAGTAAGCTTTACCATCATGTCTTCCCCAATCAAACCCGCTTTCCTTAAACAAAGGCAATGAAGTACCTGAACTCTGATCCAAAACTTGAACCTGAGTAGTTTTCAACTCTGGAGCACCTACACCTGATGCCCTCAAATGATTTACCCCTAAAGGAATGGAAACAAAATCTGTTTGGTAGTAATCAAACCATGGGGTTGACTCCTTCATTCTCAACCAACCAAGGGTGTTACCAGTCGAATCCAACTGGAGTTCACTTCCAGCCAAACTCTCCTTGCCCTGATAATTACTGAGAACCTCTGGATTCTGACTCAGGATGTTTTCTTCAAAAGTAAAGGCTACTAATTCAGCTCCTCCAGATACCTCACGTACAGCATATACATGGCTTATCTCCTGAACATAATCCTCATATGCTTGCAAGGAAGAACCAAAGCTGGCTCCCTCTTGATCGAGAGTTATATTGGATTGAATCAACGCTTGGTCAGCTGGTAAAGAAGGATCAACAATATGGCCGTAGAGCTTTTGGTCTGCACCCCTAGTCACCAAAACAAACTGTTCACTATCTCCAGGTCGCTTTACAAATACTGGATTTGTCTGACCATCCGTATTAATAGCATCTGTGCCCGTTAACAATTCATTATTAGCATTCAGAAGCAAACACGCGTCATCATTTCCTAGTAATCCATCTCCAATTACAGCTGTGAACTTTAACTCTCCTGTTAGAGACTCGGCAACGGCTGTCTTAACATGGTCAGCAGTTAACTCCAATACAAGATTCCTAGAGAACGTAGCATTAGTTTCATCATAATTCCAATGATACAATGCTTGGTTGGTAAGAAGATTTCCACCGATTACAACATTCTCTTGAGATGCACTAAACAGGTTAGTGTTCTCAGTGACACGCCTCCAGTTCTGCTGATTTAGCAGGAATACATCCTCATAGTCTTCTCTACGGTAATCGAAGGAAGCCACAAACTCATTGGGTAACCACAGGCCCTCAATTTTTTCTCCATAGAGTGACCCCTCCAACAATTTAACCGTTGCAGTCAACTGATTTGGTGAGTTTGTATCTAACACTCGATCAGTCCGCTCATAGATGGCCAAAGTGTTTCCAGAAACGTCATTGACATATGAGGTAACCGTGATATCCTCATAGTTGCTGACCAACGTATCCCCATTCTCATCATAAGGGCGATGGTTAACAATCTTCTTCACCCTATTGCCATTAGCATCATATACAAATCGGATATGAGGCTTCTGTTCTATAGAGTTGGTATCAGGAATTATTTCATCGATTTCACCATACAAGTTCCAAACATAGGTCAAACCTTCCTGCTCGTCCCTTACCAAATCGCCATTATGATTGTACTTGTAGTTATCCCCTGCCTGTCCAGCATCTATATCATCTGGGAAGTTTCCGTCTAGACTCGCATCATCCGAAACACTCACCAACCTATTTGTTAAAGGCTCATAATTATAGAAGAGATTATCCATGCGCAAAGCATTCACCCCACTTCCATAGCCAAAACGATTGACATTAATAAAATTGCCATTTGCGTCATAGGAGTAAGAAGTCCTTAAAATATCCCCTTGGGACGCATAGTCATTCCCGTCATGGAGATAGTAATTACTCGCCCTCAAACGGTGGTTTTTATCATAGACATAGGCATATCCATTTGGCGAAAGTCCTTCTGAGCGCAAATTCCCAATTGCCCCTGATACCAGACCATTGTAATACTGACGATCAAGGCTCATGGAATAAGACGTTCCCACTGAGAAGTTATGATTAGTGGTCAAGCCTCGATCAAAATCTCCCTGATAATAGAAAAGGGAATAACCGAACTCATCAGAAAGATATCCATTGGTTACGCCATCACCTCCCAAATCATCCAACCCAGAAAGACTGGCGGAATTCAAGCCCTTGATTGCCCCATTTATCGTATAGATATAATCCAACCCTTGAATCAAATCTTCACCAATCTCCTGGCGTTTCAATGGACCGTGGGCATAATAGCTGTACTCAAAATCACGATCCCAAACCAACTTGTCTCGAGACGTTTCAACCCTTGTCAATCGGTTTTCCGAATCATATTTGAAACGGTGATAAAGAGCATCCTGCTGGCCTGCATTAAAGGCGGTAGATTTTAGATTACCCGTTAGTAGGTTATAGTTAAAGTCTACAGCATACCTACCCAAGCTAGGCACCTCTTGAAGAATCCATTCAGTGTTGGCATGAGGATCATAAGAATAGAAGGTATAGGCCTTCTCTCCATTCCCATTAACTCGATAGGTATAGCTTAGTTTACAACCAGTATTCCGCTGAAGTTTGCCTTGGTTAGAAATCCAATTAGCAGGCTTATCATACACCAAGTAAGTTGGCTCATTGACCTGCTGTGGGAAGCTTTGATCAGCAATCTGTGCAGGTGTGAAAGACAATGCAAAAGAATCACTTGGTGTCAAATAAGCCTCTCCCACCTCAATTAACCTGCAATAGGCATCATACTTATTATATGAGAAACGGTTAGCAGGTTTTGGATCAAAGGCAGACCCCAATCGTTGCTCTGTGGTTTGTGCAAACCTCAAGAAACCTTCCTTACTGTAGACATAATGAGTTTCTTCTCCATCTGGTGTCTCGTTACGGAGTATCCTGCCAATGGAGTTAAAATCACTTTCAGTAATAAAGGTATGGTCAGGAGCTACACTCAAATTATTTCCAACATCATCGACTCCCTTAGGTGGTACGTAGCGGACTTGGTTACCCCCACGGTCATAATAATACAACTCAAAGTTGTGCAAGCCTTGGGTGTACTGGATGGACATCTTGTCCTGAAGCGTTGCAACATTGAGGCAATTCAACTCAAACTGTTCCTGCATCTGAGCCTCTTGATCCTCCTCACATTTCTGAAGTTGGTTATTGATCTCATCAATTGCCTGTTGGGCAACAATTTTTGGGAAAGAAGGCTTTGTCCATGGTTCTGGAGTATTCGTCTTAACCCTTGGACCAGTCCTTTTAGACCCAGTCCATCGCATACAAATATCAAAAGATCTTGCAGGAGCCTGCTCCACGGTAAACGGATCGGAAAGGTCTGTGGTACCGTTGATGTCAATGACCCGCACAACATAGGTTCCCGGAGGAAGCTTCACTACCGGATCCAAATTGGACAGATCAAAAGTCTCATCATTGGTGCGTGGGCTTTGGTATTCCACCCTGCTGGTCCCATCGGAGAGTTGACGAATAAACTCGTAAACATAGCCCGGTGTCCCAGAAGCCTCCACCACAGTGGCAAACCCTGTACAAATGGCATTTGTGCCGGCCGTTTCAATAAGTACTCTTGGCAGCCTTCTCACCCGCATATCGGAGTAGGTTACCGCACAGCCAGCCGGATCGGTTACCGTCACGCTATACGTTCCTGCAGGGAGTGCATTCTGCTCGGCACCATTTCTCTTAACACCATCTTGATCGGTCCACTCGTAGGTGAACGGACCTACAGCCCCGTAAGCCAAAGCATTGATATGGCCCGGCTCCATCTCCTTCACCACTTGAGGAACGACCTTGAAGCCATCGACCTCATCAATGGTAAAGCTTGTCTCTCCGGAACAGTTGTATTGGTTATCGGTAACCACTACCCTGTATTCTCCGGCGTTCAAGAATTTTATCTGTTGAGTTTCCTCCAGACTCTCACTGGCAAAAGGCACATACTGCCCGGATTCATCTTTGCGCTCCCAAACGTACTTGTAAGCCGTAGGCGCTGGACTGGTAGGAGTTTTACTTAGGCTGACGTTTATCGTAGCCTTGTTATTTCCCGTACCACAAGTGGATCCGAGTTGAAGCTGGTTCGAGACGTTAACAGTAGGCGTTTTCACCTCGAGCTCCTTGCTCAATTGACATCCATCAGCCTTGGCCTCTCGAATTTCCAAAGTCAAATCCGGGCCGCTGGCAATGTTGCTGAATTCCTTGTTTTGACCGTAGGTAACAGCCGTCCAGCTCGGATAAGCACCTGAACCCTCCAAACGATACTCAAAACCATAACCGTAGTTGGCCCCTCCAATAGTGAACTCCACTTGGGCGTCGTTGCCGGGCACGCAAGAGGAATTGGTACTTGAAGCTGACAATGTTGGCCCGGCGTATGGGACAACGGCAGGTCGGCTACCCACACAACCATTGGCATCTTCTACTGCAATCCAATAAGTTTTGTTGTCTAGGTCTTCAAGGGTGAAGTTGGTGGCAACTACGGCTTGTTCAGTACCGTTATTGACTTGATAGGTGTTATAGGAACCTGAGCCTCCTGAAATGGAAACTTCAACGTAGCCATCTTCCTTATCGGGGCAGGAAGTCCCCTGTATTGTTCCGAAAGAAATTTGAGGACGTGGACGCACCCCAACGCTGTAGGCTGTAGAGGCTTGACAGCCAAACCCGTCCGTTACCGTCAATTGATAGTTAGTAGATTGAGCTGGGCTTGCCGAAGGATTAAGTACAATGGCATTACTCAAACCAGCTGCTGGAGACCATTGATATTTCAGCGTGCCAGAACCACCAGCCGTAGTTGGAGGCAATACCGTAGCCTCTCCCGCACAAATGGAATAACTATCAGTTCCGATGACTTGCAATGGGTCGCCCAAAGTATAAGTCTTGGTATCCTGTTTCACACAGTTACCGTTATCCACTTCCAGCTTTACGGTGTAAACTCCCTTCCCATTGAATTGGTAAGGAAGCGTAGTGCCTTGGCCTACTTCTATTCCGTTGATGGACCAAGTGTAGGTAGTAGAAGCGTCTTTTGGCCCCGTAGATTCCTCGGTGAACAATGTTGGTTGGCCCACACAAAGTTTATCAAAGCTAAAGACTACAGTTCCACATTCATCTACTCCGGTCTTTTTCGATAGACGGGAAGTAGAACCATAAGGACTACCCTTACGGTAGGCGTGGGTTACGGTGGCAACTACATCTCCCAAGAATGGTGTTGCTGGTTGCTCATATCTCCAACGGAGGGTTCCGTTATCGTCATAAACCACAATGGGCTCGGCGTTAATGAGCCTAAAGGCATCATTTTTACCATCTTCCCTACTTTCAAAGAGCTGAATGACATCCCCAGCCTGCGTCACGGGGTCTTGTGGATCGATGATACCGAAAATAGCGATCTCATTGGATTCCTCATCAATCAAAGGTTTACGCACGCCCTTATTGACTTGGAAGTTGTTTGGACCAAAGTAAATGCTTTCCCCGTAGAGGTTCTGGTTTCCAAAAATTCGGTTTTCCGAGAGTTGGATGTTCTCCGTCTCGATTCCTTGTAATGAGACCCCTCCATACACGTTTCCTACCACGGCGTTGGCCTCCTCATTTTCACCACCCACCAAAACATCTTGGGAGTAGCTTATGGCCAAACCGTAGGGGGCTTGGGACTCCTGAACTTCATCTGCCTTGTTCAATCCAACAAAGTTGCCTTGGAAAAGCCCCCCGTCCACGTTGATGATTTGAACCTGAGCATCGTATTGACTATTGGAGAAAATATAGTTCCCCCCAACTTGGTCGGTTTCATGGTCGCGGCCAATCCACACGTTGTCTGATTCATAGACATAGAGTGCGGAGTAGGCAGACGAAAGCGTTTCCTCTCCTCCCTGCTTAAAGCCGATGAAGTTATTCAGAATGGAAATCGGTGCGTCATCAGCGTATTGGATGGACACTTCTCTGCCCAGGTTTCCAGAAATGATATTCTCAAGTCCTTTATCCACGCCACCAATACGAACTTGGGTTTCTCCCTCCAAGCCTTGAAGCAAGCGGTCCGAATTGAAAATGAGTTCAACACCGTTCCCTTTGTTGGCATAAGCTTGTCCATCAACAAGGCCAATTTGGTTGGCCTCCAGCACGAATTCCCCTTTCAGGGTCCCAAAAATCGAGACCCCAGTTCCTCCGTGGCCCACAATATTATTCGTGGAGATTGCCGTGCGAGTTCCTGTGAAATTTCCTGTGAAATACAAACCATTGCGGCCACCTTGGTATTCCTGATCGAGTTCACCAGCGGCGGTAATACCTACTCTGTTACCATTTATAGAAAGTAATGAAGACTGCACTTCCGTGAAGTTCAGTGCATCTCGCCCCTTACCAATTACCGTGTTGGCAAGGTCACCCTCTCCACCAAAATTCACGGTCAGAGCAAGGGCGGTATCAACCGTAAACACATCGCGACCAAAACCCTTGGCGGGAATAGTATTTCCACCTGGAAGGCTCAAGTTTCCAAGGGCTCCAAGCTCATTGGAATAAATGTTCAGCCCAAGGCTGTCCACCTTAAAGATGTCAATCCCGTTTCTACTCCAACCGGCAACGAGGTTTCCTTTGTTCTCTCCACCAACATTCACCGTGGTTCCTCCCAAATCAACATTCTCCCAACCTGTGTTGTCATACTCATCATAACCGATGAACAAGCCCGAGCGTCCATAGCCCTGGCTTACAATCTGGTTGTTGAAAATGTCATAGGTGGAGTTTTTGGAGGCAATAATGTTGATACCATCCCTGCTGGCAGAAATGAAGTTGCCTTTATTTGCTCCAATGGCTACTTGGTTGTTCTCTCCCCCCATCAAAATAGCATCACGCATATAAGGCATGATAGTATTCTTGTTATGGGAGAGATCGAAGTAGTTCTCGTCGATGGCAATATTCTGGTTGTTGTAACCTGTAATTTCAACACCCTCCTTACTACCGGAAATGAAGTTCTTCTCAATCGTAATATTCTTGGAAGACTCTACCACAATACCCAGCTGGTTACCATAAGCCTGATCATCTAGGTCCAAGCCGATATGGTTATCGGATATGCTTAGGCGGAAGTCGGCATCAAAGCAATTTTTAACTCGAATGCCGGCATCGGCCGAGCCAAATATGCGGTTGTCCTTATGGATATTTACGAGGCCTTTGACATTTTGGAGGTAGATGGCATTCTCGCCGTTACCAATTTGAGTCTCCTCATCTTTATCAAGGCCAAAGACGTTGCCCTCAATACTGATATTCTTACTGTCTGACCAAATTAAATCGATGCCGTTAAGCTGGTTGCCCGCAATGTAGTTGCCTGGGCCAATGGTTAACTTATAATCATCACGAGCCCAGTTTCGCTCAAAAATCTCGATACCATTACCCGTGGAAGAGAGAATTGTACCATTGGCCAGCTTCGAGTAACCAATAATATTATTGGTAATCGTAATATCGGCCGCAGGATCCATGGTACTCGTTTTCACCTGTGCACCACTATGACCAAATAGCTGGTTGTTTTGAATCAGATAATCCGTTGGTTCACCGTCGGAAATAGAGCTTGAGATGTGTAACCCGATTTCTCCGGACTGTTGAAGACCGTCATAGTCCGTACCATCAAAAAGGTTATTCTCGACAACAAGACCAGTCATCTTTGAAACACGAAGGCCTTCGGTATACTTTCCTAGGAAAGTATTCTCTGAAACCTTCATGTTTTCACAGACTGCAGCAGAAAATCCTGTTTCGCTAATACCCCAAGTGTCGGAACCAAAAGTATTATCCTTTAATTGAACATTAAGACAATTACCAATATATCCACCTGACCGGACATTATCCATCACGTTTCCAAGAATGGACAGGTCCTTAATACGACTCAATTGCATTACCCTATCATTCTCCTCAAGACTGGAATAGGTCTTGAGTTCATCAGGCAATCCAAACTTGTTATTGGCAATGGTCACTCGTTCAGCCAAAAGTGAATTAGAAAGCTGAAAGTGAATCATTAATCTATTCACGTCATAAAAGGAGTTGTTTGAGATAACAATATCCTTAAAGTCCTTCTCCACCAATGATATTACCCCATTGCCAGAATAGAATTCTACCTGTCCAGAACCCGGAGTAATAGCATAGCCAAATTTGTTATTCGTAATACGCAAATTATGCACACTGTCTACCACACCAGAATTAAAGGTCCTAAAGGCGTATTCAAATCCAGCCAAAGCATTGTATTCAAAAGTGATATTTGAACCCAAAATACTCACTCCCTCATCCCACGAAGGGCTACTACCATAAACCTCATTTGATTCACTCAAAATACGAAGTCCCTTTACCGTACAGTAATCGTGATGAATCTTCAATAAAGAAGTAAAACTTCCTGCCCCTCCAACATTAAAAATCTCCACTTCAGGCTCACCATTCACCATCCATTCAGTAGCATCAATGGTGATAAAGTTTTGAAGAGCTGGAAGATTATTTTTACTGGTAAAGTCAATCTTAAACGGTTCCTTAAAACGAATAACAGCAGGATCTTCAGCAGTAGCTACAAAACAGGCATTAGCATTAGCTTGATTAATACAATAAGGCAAGGACCCCACTATATTCTCGTCCTGAGAATTATTGGTTACCCAATAGACACAACCATCCACCACTTGAGATGGAATACCAAATGGAGAGGTGTATCCGGCAGGTGCTTCATTTGTAGGATAATGGGTGAAGTTTGCGACCAATGACTTACCCAAAAGGGTATCGCTAAGGGTGGCCGTAAACTCCAATTGACCATCACCGGAAACAGCATCCGAAACGACCAAGTTTACTCCGGTCAACAACGAATAGTTTCCAGCAAATCCTTGATAACCATTAAAATCAAAATTTAGGAAAACAGAATTATCCGCATCCAACTCGTACAAATCCACCTTATAAGTAGCCGGATTTTCATCGGACAAATGGACTGGAATAACTCCAGACACCGTCTTGTTTGTCGTGGTATAAACCGGAGCTTCAATGTTTGCATTTGCCGCAGAAGTCAAGGTATAAATGTCATTCAGATTAGCATAAACACCCCGAATTTTATTATTGCGGAAACTTACACCTGAGACATCATCTGACCCAATCTCAACAACTTTTGATGGAGTTGTTCCATGATCAAAATAGAACTCGTTTTCTTTCCCATTATCAAAGGTATCGGCACCGATGCGGATGTTTTTGGCTTGGTCGGTGATGAAAATTTCACCTCCTGCATTAGCTACAGATATGATTCCTCCGGCTGTTGGAGTGCTCCCTAAATAAGTACCCTCAATAGTGATATTCTCACTTCCTCCCCCAATAAAAATCCCTTTACCCTCACTATCAGCAATTGTACTTTTTCTTCCATCAGACGATGGACCCAAATAAACATTATGAGCGTTTTGGAAGGTTATCCCATTCCCACCATTACCCCTAATCTTGGGGCCGCCTCCATTAAATGCCTTTCCCACATTAACCCCCTCAAGCGAAACCGTAAATCTTGGATAACTGGCGGATCCTCTAACATAGATACCACCCAAAGCATTATTCACTATCACATTGGAGCTACCATCTTTGGAGGTAACAATATGCTCCCCGCAACGAGAATAAAATGACATTCCATACCCCTTGTTAGGCAAATCTAATCCCGTATAATCGGACGTATAACCAATTTGGTTTCCTGTGATTTCAATGGAGGGGTTCTCCATATCATCGCTTATATTCAACAAATTGGTAACAATACCATTGTTAACACCACCAATAATATTATCATGAATCTTAACCTTTAACCCTTCTGAGCTATAGCCAAAAAACTTGATCCCATCGCCAGACAAATCATAGGTCAGAAGTGGGTTCGTACCACCCACAACCTTAAACCCAATATCATTTCCAATGACATCTACTGTAGAATTCTTACTCAAGAAGTATATTCCGACAGAAGAAGTGGCAATAATTCTATTTTTCTGGGAACTCTCCTCACCGCCAATAAGCAGATTCCTATTGTTCCCATAGTCCCCTATTCCAATCTCACAAGGGAAAAGTTGGTAGCTGTATTCACCAATAGTATTCCCCTGAACCTTCACATCCTCAGTCCCATAGAAATACATTCCCTTTTCTGAATTCAGAACCGTATTTCGGAGCACATCAATCCTGTCTCCTGTGAGTAAAAGACCATAGGAAAACATTTCTGTAGCCTGAATAGTAAATGGAGGCCCAGCAAAACCAATGTTGTTTCTTTCAACAAGACAATCTTCACTGGCTACGAGCTCGATGGCTGAGGTCTCTACCTGCTTGGACTCAAAGGAGTTGTTGGTAATGTAAACCTTCTTCACTTTACCGGTGGCACCACTTCCTTTGATCGAAATACCATTGGTCGTGCCTGAATATTTCCCAAAAACATTATAAAATCCACCAAAGTAGTTACGATCAATCACCACACTATCGGCGACTTGATCATTCACCTCTAAACTCACGGCATTTCCCAAATCACCAGTCAGGAAATTCCCTTCCATCCTGAAGTTGGAAAAATCAACATGGAAAAAATAAATATGTGAACCGGTAGGCTGATCAACCCAAGTATAACCACCCGATCCGTTTGATTCTAAACTGATTCCAAAACGGTTATTCTTAATAAGAACTCCGTGAAGGGGGCTGGAATCGTAGTTGGACAACGATTTTGGGAAGCCGCCAATGGTAGTATTTTCCAATGTGAAATACCCATCATACAGCTGAATACCCAAATACCTATTAGAATTTCCTGGAATATACTTGTCGATATTATTCGACAGAATGGATAATCCATTTATTCCACAATGGCTTGATTGAATGTCAAAAAGGGCCTTGAGACTTGAAGGTGAATCCAGCCAAATTTTAACCCCAGGAACAGAGAACTGCCCCAAGTGCTCTGAGGCATCAATCAAAATATAATTTGTCAATGCAGGAAGCTGCTCAACATTAGAAATGTTAATCTCCATCGGCTCGGCAAAGCGAATCACCGCTGGGTCCGTTGGCGTGGCCACATGACAAACATTCCGATTCGCCTGATCAATACACCAAGGCAAAGAACCTTGTACTGTTACGTCATTGGAGTTATTGGTTACTAACAACTCACAGGTTGGGGAAACTTCGACTTCCTCGCTGAAGCCAGAAGTATAACCAAAAGGGCTGGTATCAGAAGGAAGGTGGGTAACCTGGGCGACAAGCTTGCCTGAAAACTCTCCCAAATTCGCACTGAAGTTGAGCTGCCCGTCTCCTGGCGAATCATCTGAAACAGTAATTGGGACGGCCTGCAAATCCCCATATACCATTAGGCCATATTGGTCTGTTGCATTCCGAATCGACAACTGGGAATTATCATCCGTCAACTCGTATAGAGAAATCGTATAATTCTGAGGATTTTCGTCACCCAAATGAACAGGAATCACGCCAGTAAGACCTCCCTGAAGGTTAATCTCCGGCGACTGAATATCACTGTTTCCTCCAGTTGTCAAATCATAGACCGTGGACAAGAAGGAATACTGCCCCGCTAAGTGATTGTTTAAAAATTGAATCTTTTCCGAACCACCATCAATATCTATTAATCGCCTTGACCCATTATTTCCAAAAACAAACAGATTCTCTTTACCTGGCTCAACACTACCGATACGAATATTTCTAGAACCAGAAATATCAATTTCTCCACCTTGGTTTGGTGAAGGTGAATATCCCCATGGTTCCTTTGTTGCGCCAAACCAAGTACCTTTAATTACGATATTATCCGCATCAGAAAGCTTAATTCCTCTTTGTTCTCCGCCTACAATTATATTTGGAGAAGAGGCACTCCCCTTAAGCGAAATATTCGATGAGTTTGATACCTCGATACCGTGGGAATTATTTGGGCGAACATTCCAACCTAAACCAATATGAGTCCCTGAAATTTCAGCAGAGAATGTTGTTGATCTACAACTCGAAAACTTAATAGCACTCCTATTGCAATTTACAATCTTATTTGGCACACCATTAAACGCACTAAACTTCAATGATCCATCAAAAGAGTTAAAATACGTACCATATCCCTGAATTGGCAAATCCTGAGCAGTACTACTACTACCGTAATACCCCAATGTATTCCCTATAATCTCAACATTTGGAGCTCCGCTAACCAAAAACTCAATTGCATTACCATTAATAGCCCCAAAACTATTCTCCTCAAAGCGGTAAAAAGAGCCCGAATGATCCCCCAAAAAATAAAACCCTCGTCCATTTAAATCATCAGATGACACTACAGCTCCGTTAGGCCCATTTGGTTTGAACCCAAAATAATTCTTCTTAAACGTCAAATTAGAATTAGAAACAGAACTCAATTTTGCCTGATAATTCCGTGCACCAACAAGCACATTGTCTTGAAAAACCCCATCATTACCAGCCCCACTCACATCAAAACCAAACTCAATATAATAAGGAGTGTAATTATAAACACCAAAATCATTCCTGTAGAATTTACAATCTAAAACCCCATTTATCTTCACCCCTATCTGAACATTAAAAACTGTGTTTTGCTCAAGAGTTACTCTTTCTGCTCTAATCAAATGAAAACCATTTTGAAAAAATGGAGACTGAAAAGTAGATATAGTACTAGGCGGACCTACAACACCAATAGTATTTTGTTTAACTAACGCACTATCAACCTCAGCTAAACTAATTGCTGTATATCCTTTCTGAGACCCAGGCTTACTCGCAAAAGAATTCCCTGACACCTCCAAACCCCTCAATCCATACGCCCCGTCAACCGAAATACCCCCTCTATTTTCCGACTCAAAATAACCCAAAACAGAATAATAGCATCCAAAAGTATTATTATTAACCCTAATATCTGAAACAGTCTCATCCACCTTATTAGCCACTGAAATCGAAGAGGAAGAACTAGAGAAAAAATGGTTATTATTCACTAACGCACCAGAGAAATCTCCAGTAATCAATACAATACCTTGCTTTTGCGGATATGAAACAAATGAATAACTACCTAAGTTTTCCAAGAACTCTCCACCAAACATATTTCTCTCAATACGCAATCCTTGAATAGAACCTCCTGCCACAAAGTAATCCGCCAATCCTTCTTTAAAACCTGCAATATTACAATCTAACAGGGAAAAACTTGGGGCGTTTACAACAATTCCAGGATTCACATTTGGATCATCTTTACTCCAAGTCTGATAACTATTTGAAATAATAGACAGAGCCTCCACAGTACAGCTTTCCGACTTAATTCGAAATGCAGCTTTGGATTTCACCAATGATTCAATTCGAAGTCTAATACCTGGAATATTGAATTGCCCAAGAAGATCAGACCCATCAATGTGCATTGGTTTAGTCAAATCAGGAATCTGATTCACTGAAGTAAACAGTATTTCCATCGGCTCGGCAAATGTAATCCTCACTGGATTACTAGAACCTGCACAACTATTTTGGTTTGCTTGAGCAATACACCACGGCAATGAGTTGGTAACATTGACATCATTCGAATTATTCTGCACCACATACTCCATATTTCCACATGGAGAAACATGGAATATCTGAGAAAGTACAGAAGTCTGACCGGAAGCAGATGTTGCTGTTAATACATAGTCACTTCCATCATAGGCATTAAATGAACTATCAGGAAGTGAAATTGAAAAACTGCCGTTAGTTGCAACTCCTTCTGCTAAATACCATAACGCATTCCCCTGAACACCATCATTATGATATACGTGTATTATGTCTCCCACTTCTGAAGTACCAGAGAGTGTAACCACACCATCAGTTACTGTTGATGTGAGAGAAGAATAAAGAGGTGGATTTTTATAATTAGAATACTCCTTGTAAGTAATACCGTAGTTTCCAGTTACTGGACCATTATTAGTTATATGGTTATAAACAATTGAATTACCTGTTGCTGTTGATATTACCAAAACCCCGTTAAGTCCATTATTTATAATTGTATTGGGTTGGTCTTTCTTACCTATAATGTTGTTATCACCAAAAATGATGATTCCGTCCTTATTAGTGATACCAGAAACGCCTGGTTTTTGCCCAATATAATTGCCATAAAGACTATTGCTATTGCCACTAAGATTCAAAGCATTTCCTTGCGATGTCCAAATTCTATTGTCCTCCACTGTACAGCCATCAGCCATCAAGTCAAAGGCGTTAGAAGCATCATAAATTGTATTACCTCGGATAATATGATTTAACCCACGGATGGTTAAGGTAGATGTAATGCCTAGAGGGTTGTCCTGAGCATCTACCCCAAACAAGTTGCCTTCAATTAAACAGTCAGTAGATTGACTGCCCAAACCAAATGTGACACTGTTAGAAGCAGCGAACACATTTTCAAGGATAGAAATGTTTTTATAGTCATTACTAATCGCAATGGCTGAGGGAAAATAGAACTCAAGCCCCTTTATCACAACCCCATCTGCCTTTACAGAAAAAGCAGAATTCAAGTTAGTTCCCGTGTATTTCAACTTGATCTTGGGCTGTCCCAGCATATAACCATTCTGAGTAGATGCATCAATAGTCACCTCTCTAGTTAAATCGCCAAGACCTGAAGTCAACTCAATAGTTTGAACCGTTCCACCTGTATTTGGTACAGCAAACTCAATGCGATCATAGGCACCAGCATTAGCTTGGGCTATAGCATCCCTAATAGTTCCTTCACCTGAGCCGATACCATCCGTGGACGTTACGATATAGGTTTGTGCACTTAAGTTTCCAATGCCAAAGCAAAGCATCAAAAAGGCACTCCAAAAAACGCTACTTGTCAACTTCATTGTTGTATTCAAAAAAAGCAACCGCTTAAAATTCTCAATCAAATTGTAGAAATGGCTAACCAGATAAAACTATCTAAAACTGGTAGCCACAAGCTTCAATTAGTCTTTCTTCACCTCAATTTTTATTGGAACAGAGGCCTTCTCATCCAAGTCATTATTTGGGTCTGGATCAACTAACTTCCCTTCGCACCCATCCTTATCAATGTCATTATTACAGCTCCCTCCAAACGTGGTCTGGCCTTCTTCCCCCTCACACATCGACGGCAAATCAAATTCCATATCCCACCACATAGCTTGGTCCCACAATAACTGTTGACAAGCTGTACCAAAGTATGTTTCACTAAGGTTGTCTTCCACCGTAATCTCCAATGCTGTCGTAAGGGGATTATTTGGGTCAAAACCTGTAATGTTAGGCTTGATAAGTAGGCACTGTTCCTTGATTTCACACACAGGATAATCAGGTTCATCACCCAGCTGACACTGAGCTTTGCAAATGTTTTCAACCACTTCATCGACAATGGCTTCAACATCGGCCTCCGATACCACCGCAGGATTTGTACCGTCATAGCAACCATCAAATGTGTAGCAACGGCTTAGGAAGGCCTCTCTGACACGAGCCCTTACTTCTCCTCTCCTTTCGTCGCAACCTGTTTCGCAAGTTGAAATCAAGCGATCCCGCTCATTCTTCAACTCCTGCTCACTCGGACAAAACTCCTCGTCATCGGATTCCTCAGGGTCTGCATGCACATAATTATCTGCACACCCTTTGAATTCAGCAATCTGATCACAGGTCCAAGTCCTAAAACCTTCTTCATCTTCACAAGGCTGTTCATAACAAAGAGGTGTTCCAGGATTTTCCTGAATTGCTGTCTGAATGATGTTATCGTACATTGAAGGATCAAAACAGAGCATTTGCTCACAAGGAATAGAGCTATAACGGCGATAGATGTAATACTTGTAAGAGAACATAAATCGGCCCTTCCCTACTTGATTAAACTCAATCTCATCCTTCTCATAATTGGCATTAACCGTACTCAACTCCTCTGTTTCCCAGTAATGAGGCACATTCCATAAAACTGACTTACCAATTATTCCTGAAGGACCAACATAGTGCTCAAGCACAATAGCCACATGCTGATAACCGATACAATCAATAAACTGAATAGCCAAATCATCTTGATATCCAGGAGTGGAACTACTCTCCTTCTCCATCTTCTCATCCAAGCCCATAAGGCCCAAGAAAATCTTAAGAATCTTAGGATTGTAATTGTCTAAAAAGTGATCTCCAAAGTCTGATCCTTGCCCAGAACCTGTTCCTGCATATCCTCCCTGATTTGCGTTTTCATTGTATTGTTTTACAATGATTGAAACAGCATTCGCCTGGTTGATAAAGCACTTCCAAACATCTTCACACTTATAAGGCTCACAGAGATCCTGATCGGTCAACATATGATATACCAAGCGATTCATATCCCCCTGGCGGAAACCTGTTTCCTTGAAAGCCAAATCATACACCCCGTCAAATAGGTGATAGTCCTCATTGGCCACTACAGTCTCCCAATCAATAGGGTTATTCCCATCAGTTGAAGCGATGGAATTAATCAAGTATTGCTCGACGTCCCATTCCTTAATAGCAAAATTCCCTGGATAGAATTGTTTGTTAAACGCTATCCAATCCATCACCCCTCCACTCTCAAAATCAGAAGCTGGTCTAATCAACCCGTCGTAGGCACTTAAGTCCTCTGGACATTCATAAGCCCCGTTATCCACTCCAATACCCACATCAATGCTTCCACAGCAACTTGTCGAAATAGAAAGGGCTACAGGCTTATCTGGCTCCTCCTCTGAATAAGTCAGGTTTAGATCTAAATCATCCGCAACGGCATCAAAGTCAAAATCATCAAGATCAAAATCAGGTTTGAACTTGGCTGCCTCTTGACGAATCATCTCGTATTCTCCATTCTTTAACCAGTTCTGAACATCCTCAAAGGTGTTGTAAGCCTCCTCCATGTCCTCATCATCCTCAACCCCCGCAAAAATCATCTGGATAAAGGTGGTAAACGGTGTAATTTTCTCGTCAATATTGGCACTTAGGTTCTCATTGACCTCAACGGTAGGATCGTTTACAAAAAGATGTTTTTCCACAATAAAGGTTCCTGGGCCCACATTCGCACCTGCAAAAGGATCCCATGCTTCCTGCAACCTCATATAGCTTCCATCACACGCACTAAGCTCCATCGTATCAGACTCTACAACCTGACCCGTTTCCAAGTGAAAAACCAAAAACTTCACTTTGTACTTACAGGAAACTCCACCACAACCGGCATTTTGACCATCATCTCCAGCACAACTCAGCTGGTAGTCCACCATTAGTGGTGAAGGCTGTGTTAATGGAATTCGCTTAGAACTAATAAATTCATCCCCCCTCAACACACTAGTAGTTACTTCATCAGTCACCAATTGTGAGGCTATCGGACCGTCCAAATCAACCAATGCCGTATCATCGCTCAAAGCCAAGGCCTTTGCAATAATATTTCCTGCATTGTCATAGTAGGTTACAGTAGCTGTACTGTTTTCATCAAGCTCCACCTCCTTAAAAGTGCGTTCGGCAAAAGGAGTCTCATCACCAAAAACGCGCACTAACTCATCTGTAGTTGGCGTTCCGTAATATCTTCGGGTCGTATGTCCATTTCCCATGGTATGAGCTTCTCCTGGTAAGGCAAGCTCATTAAAGCGATTGGTACCATCAGCCACCCAAAGGCCTCTACCATAAGGATGCCCTTTGGCATTTGGTATCGTTTGATCTGGATTGTTGTTTGAATAATAGGAATAGGCCTCCGGATTGATATCCAACACCTTAAATGGACTTTGATAAGTTGTATCCGCATCAAAATGCTGGGAATGAAAAACAGCATTATCATCAGCCTTCATAAAGTCTTGCTGATACCCTTGAATTCTGCCATTGACTGGAACTGGCAAGCTTTTCATAGCCTCTCTACCAGAGTAGTCGGGAACAGTCTGTTTAATAAGAGTCTGATCATCAGAAGACTGGTAATACTGCTCCTGTCTGAGTTGTTGAACATCGGAATAATAATCGACCTCCTCAGACATTTGAGTTCCTCCCCCATAGGTCCTGCTTACCTGATAATTGGTACCAGCATCCGGGTCATCAAAATAGAGAAAAGCTGAATTACTAGCATCTAATAACAAATTAGACTCTAAAGACACTGAAGGATCCAAGGGTAACGGATTCAATAATGGAAGCCCTTGAAGAGGTGCCCAAACGGAATTGAAATTCGTCCCTGCCATACCAACATCACCTTCCGTCATTGGATATAGACCCCAGTTAGCACTATTAGCATAGCCTCCAGGATAATACGTTCCTACCGGTCTTACTCGCCACGCATAGTAACCAGACCCTTCTGCCAAAGGTAATGTTAGCAATGTATCACTGCTCTTTGTCTCGATAGTTAAAGCTTGACTCCAATCCACAACAGATTCAAAACCAAGAGGCCCTTGAGCAAGTTGTTCAGGCAAAATATTCCCCAACTTAACCAGCTGAAACTCATAGTTGGGAAATTCCCAACCTTGGTTGTCCCAAGCAAAAGTGACATTTCGATTCGTCACATTCCTGTTGCTAGGTACGGCATGCTGAATAACAAAAGGCGGAGTCAGCTTAGTTGCCAAAGCATCTCTATCCCTCACATCAATTTCATACTCATACTCATAAGAAACCTGTAGCCGAAGCGCATTAAATAATTGATCTGCCACAGGAACAAGAGGAGAATTCGGATTCAAAGCATTGGACCTGTTGACAATTAAATCCGTCACTCCAAAAGAGGTGAATTTATCAATGTCCTTGGTGATATCTACCTCCAAAATAGCTCTTGGCTGCCCCTCAGTAATAGTAATTGTTTGAATTGCTCCTGGACCAATATCAAACAAGCCTCCTCCATTTACTCCTTTTACAAAAAAAGTGGTGACAAACTGAAAGTCAGGATTAGGACTTGGATCGCCAAACTGATAGACAGGCCCCATATCCAACTGAATCCGAACCACAGCTTTCTTAACCTTATGCTTTAAATCAATTTTTGGAGGAAGGAAAAGTACTGGACTTGGAAGCTGGTAATCAGGAATATTGAGATTAAGAAAATCAACCCCAATTAAACTTGTAGTGACGTCAATATCTCGTTGACACCCACAAGTTGAATTTTCGCAACCACCATTATTCCACCCAGGAGCACAGACACCCACTTGGGCCAACAATGAAAAGGTTTTGAAGAAGAGTAACAATAGAATAAAAGCGCCCTTCTTCGGCAAAGACAAAAACATGTGACTGGATTCTGTAAAATTGTTTGAATTTAAACTCCTCGTCGGATGACTTGATATCCTTGGTATTTCCTTAGCAGGTTCCCCTTACTATCAAACACCTGGCTTAATGCATTCTTTCTGCTTTTCTCATCCTGCTTAACCTCAAGACGTTCAAAAGTGGTTGAGGTCTTCTTTATTTTCTTATTAGGAAGAAAATGGGAGTCAATCTTCACCACTCGATGTTGCTTGGTATCAATAAAATAATCCACCCTCCCTAAACGCGTGCGGCTCTGCATTTCCTTGGAAGGTGCTGTTTTCACCAACAGTAATGGCCTTCCAGCAAGCGTTGTGGAAACCGAAGAAAGAATCTTGGAAGACCTCACTAAGCTATCTTGAAGTGCAAAAACTTGCTCAGATGAAATCTTCTTTCTTTCCTTTAAACTACTCTTGGTCAGAATAACTGCCCTTTTATTGTGCATGACCACCACTGCAAGCTCTTCATCCTGGTGCACCTCCATATCATCCCCAATTAGCTCGTAATAATGGTTTGATAAATGATGTTTCTGACGATCAACCATATAGGTAATCATAGAAGCTTCAGGATATAAAAAGGTCTCTTGCTTGAGCTCCATTTCCAATACCTGCCCCTTCTCCAAGCGCATCAAATTGGCATTGGCACGAACACAGGCCATTAACTCTCCCCGAGCATCCAGTTGCACAAAAGCAACATGAATGAATATCCCAAGGCATGCCCCAATCACTACTAAACATTTCTTCATGTCCTGTACACTTAAGGGCGAGTTGCCATGTTTGTATGTTTCTCCACAACTGTCTGTCGACCTTCAATCGTCTCAACAACTTTTCTGACCAAATTACCTTGAGCATCATACTGATAGAATGTACCAAAGTGTTGGTCGTCAAACTGTGTAAGCAAACGAAGGGACTTGTAATCAAATACATAACAGATACCCTGAGCAGCCTTAGGTTGCATCCTCAAGTCATCGATATACAAGTCAGCAGCGACTGTTGGATCAAATGTGGCAAAAATGGTCACTTGATCTCCCACTGTAGCTCCACCCCAATCTTTGATGGTTCCTTTCACCAGAGTCCATTCTCCTACTTGAGCTATCTTCTCCAATAGATAAGATTTACCACCTACCGAAACCTCCATCAGAGTTTCCCCTAAGTCAACTGTCTCTTTTGGTGCTACCCAAAATTTCAGAACAGCTCCACGATTCACAAGGGCTTGATCCAACTTCACATTTGAAATCAAAGCACCAGTGCCGTTCGTTTGTTGCTGGCTAAAATTCAAGGACCCTCTTCCACTATGGGCTGGCTTCGTATTCAAGCCTGAAGGCAGGTGTACATCTGTTTCAAAGTCCTCAAAATAGATGGACTCGTAGGTAGCGTTACTGGCTAGAATTGCAGGTAGCTGGTAGTCAAAGTTGGGACTGAAACGAACTGCGGAATAAATACCAGCAATATTCTTCTCTTCCAACGGCTCCCCATTTGGACTGTAGAGAGTCACCATATCAGCCAAATCCCAGTTAGGATTAGAAGCAGCTGTTGTCCAATCGAAGACCTGGAAATCTTGGAAGATTCCCGCATTGGTGACCTTCCCTCCATCATTACCTGATGTTACAGGGATATTGTAGATATACCTTGCTTTTCGATGCCACTTCTTTTGAAGCGAAGAAAGATATGGTGTGGCACCATACTCCTCTTGCACTCTGCTATAATCCCAATTCTTCTCAAAAGTTTGGGCCGAAGCTGCCGTCACTCTCTCCTTCCAGTTTGAAGAAGCAATTGGATTGCCCCCCGCACCATAAGTCTTAATCACTCCTGCCACCTCTCGAAGTCGATTCACAGCATGTTCTGGAGTCGTTGCCAAAGCCTTCTGCCCCATGCCTTCATAGACCCAAGAAGCAGGAATGTTCAAGGAATAGACTGAACCATCATGTGTTTTCCCGTTCAAGAATTGCCCATGATAACTATCGAATTCCTGGGTCAATACTGGAGTGCCAGTAAATTTGTCGAAACCTATATAATTAGTTTCAGCCCATGCACCATCTCTGTAGGTGCGTTGGCTTTTAAGAATTGCTGGATAAGAAACCACTTTAGAAGTACGGTGAACCGCCATTTCCTCTTCCAAGTAGCCTAAAGAAGGAGCCAATGTGACAAAAATTGGCGGCCAAATCATAAGACTAATACTCAAATCAATCTCCAAGTTAGCATCCACAGTCATCTCAAAAAGGGACTTAGCTTCCTGAGTAATTTCCATTTCCTTACCTGGCAAGTCCATTTCCCATTTCAGGTCGTTCGCTTGCGTATCCCAAGACAGAACTGGTATTTTCTCTCCTGTATTGTAATAGTCAAACTCGGTAGATGCAGTCAGAACACTTTTTGTCCCGTTTATAGCCTTCTCCTGGTCCGTTTGATATTTTCCAGCATAAATGGATTGACTCTTCACCTTTCCATGCATGTCATTGCGAATGAAACGGAACCCTTGGGTCGCATATTCTTTATCAATGGCATAACTAAAAGGTCCTATAGGAATGGCCAATCGGTCCCTACCTCGGTGTGGGTTAGCCTTAAAGTCATTCTCAAAAGGATTTAGACTTCCAAGTGTCGACCATTCTACGCCTTTACCTTGGACATCGTCAGAGTTATAGTACTTGTCATAAGGGAATTCCTTGGCTGTGTGGTACTCCACCACTTGGAAGCCTCGGTTCGTTACCCCTTTATGCAAGTCCCTAACCACTACACGAGAGTGTCCGACACTTGGTGGAGCAAGGACAGTGGAGCCCACAGGACCTTCCAATAAATCTTTATCTCGGCCATGGATCGCCTTTGAAATAAAGCTTTGCTTGAGACGAGGAATAAACTCCGTCAATGCGCTTTCTTCTCTACCAGTAGCTGGTTCATTAGTAGCCACTCCACTACTCAAACCGTCAGAGGTTTCATACAAATATTCAGAACCAAATAATTGAGGTGTTCCCGTATCTAAGCCTTGATCATACACCATCAAACGCTTTACACGTACTCCTCCACCTCTTTTCGCTTTTGGCAGAGGTACTTTGAGATAAGAAAGGGTTGGATCTGCAGTCAAACAGACAGACTCAATATTTGGAGCTGAATAATCTATAAATTCATTCTCTCCCAACTCTATCAACATGTCCTTAATCTTATCCTTTTGGGACTTAACTGGAAAAGTTACCCAAGGGACATCATGATAGAACATGCGATCTAAAGCGTCCACCTCATTAGGATGAGGCGGTGTACATGTGGTATTATCCAAAAAACCCTGTCTACTAGTCAGGACATAATCATAACAATAGTATCGTGGAACGACTGGTGGATCAACCAACGAAGTAACTTTTGCTTTAGGGTCAGTATCCACCTGCCCAAGCTGGAAGTAGATTCCATCGGTACCTATACCGTCTTGATCCCACTGGATATCGGCTACATCACAATACCCAGTGATAAACTCTGAATGACAATTATCAAAAGACGGAAGACTGTCAGTTAAGGCATATAAGAATTTAAAATAGACCTTCCTCTCACCCTCAATAAAATAATTCCGGAACCAATCAACCAACTCCTGAGAAGGAGCACTTACCCCCATATCATTAAGGTTCAAGTAATAACGGTTATTTGTGTAATCGTCTTGATTGCCACTACTACCTTTATCACCGTCCGTATGTGCAATTAGAGAAACCATTCCCATGGCTTTTCGATCCTGCACATAACGGTAATCCTTCTGCTCGTATTGAACATGGATTTCCCCACCAGAGGGAAGAACAATTTGCTTAAGTTGCCAAGCTCCTGGATCGAATTGAGCTGGATCTGTCGATGAGGTAGACACGGTGGAAATATCACCTTGCCAGAGCCAAGGATTTAAACTATCCCTACGTTGTGGTCCTCTGTACTCCAAATTCCCCCATATATCAACTGCTGCTGCATTATAATTAGGGTTCTGCAGGAGTTCTGGAATATTTTGATAGTCTTGAATTCCTGGATATAGGTTTGATACAATCGTATAAGGATCATTTGAACTACCTGGCACCTGCTCCTTATAAGCATACTGAAAATCGTAGGGACTTGTACGTACCTCTGACTCTCCATTATACTCAAACCAAACCCGGTTCAGCGTAAGACGTCCTGAAGTATTGTAGTTGGCGGGAAATAACCCATTCAAACCTTGAGTATGTATATTATTGGGAGTTCCCTTTGCCAAACTGTATGAATAATCAAAACGAACGGTCTTAATAGGTTTTGTCAAATCAGATTTAGAGAACAAAACAATCTTCTCTAACCTTCTAGCTGAACTAAAGATATTGACAGGCTTACTAGGTGTATTTGAATGCGCTTCAGATAAAACGTTATCAAATGGATTCTGAATATTTGTCAAGCCAGTACCATGTGCTCCAAACGCATCTTTCCTGAACTCTTGGCTTCCAATCAAATGAACACCTCCTAAAATGCCTTCTGGCGAATCCCCATTAAGAACGTAATCCTTAAAATGTTCAAAGTCTGTCGGAAGCGTAAAATTGGTAACAAAATATGCGATATGGGTTTTTGTCTCGATTTCTTTCAGATAATACTGTTCTTTCTTTCCTTTACTAAATGACCCTAAATCATCTTCTGTATCAGCAATGGAGTTTTTGCTATATCTAAGTCCATTATAAGGAGTGCGGTAATTATACCAGTTATCAACCTCTGTCGGAATAGATAAATTCCCATTGGAAATTGCATCCAAGGCATTCATAAAAGAGCCTATTTCAGCATCCTCACCACTCACCTTGGAATATCTAAAATTCGTCCACCCACCGAAGTCATCCTCCGAAGGCCCATCATTGCTCAAATCAACATAATCCTTAGTAAGGATTTGTGTTATAAGATAATTAGTTGCGTAGGGCGTGATTTTCTTTTCACCATTACAGTAGAATAATTTTCCATCTGACACTACTTTATTCTGCACGTAATTTGGAATTACTCCTGCCAAAGGCTCCTCCCCAGCCCCAACAAAAGTGCTTAAATTTTCCCCTGCAATATTGTTTGGAATGTCTGCAATAACACCATCAGGAATATTAAGGAACGGTACATTCTGATAAGCAGTAAAATTGTCTACAATACTTCCAGTGGAATTAATTCCCACAGAAAGGTCCAAATCAGACTTGGCATAAGTAGGCAAGCCATAAACATACTGGGTACCTTCCTCAGTAGTCACAGCCATTTCACCAATACCGTCAGGGAGAGTTGTTCTCATTTTTTGGGTCTGTTCCATGGAGAACAAATCCTTGTTATAAGCTGACTGAGCGATTTTGGTATCCGAATCAATCTCACTATTTAAGTGATAAGCGATATAACCAGAGCGCCCCAATTCAACATCATCCCCCTGTTCCGGCTCATTAATCCCAAAATAGATATCCTCGGCAATCTCTGGACTGAAGGACTTAAAACCAGGAATAGGAGTTTCTTTTTCAAGAGTAGCTGAACTTACTCCTGTGGAACTACTAAAACTTACATTACCTCCCAAATCAGAATTAAAGCGAAAAAATGGATCATTATTAGGATCCCACTGCACAGCCTCATCACGGGTATTTCCCTTCTTATCCCAATCCCGAACACAGCTCACATTATAACCAAGCCCGATATCAAGACCAACACCAATATTAGCTCCTACCATTAACTCGCCACCAATCTGACGAATCATCATGGAATTATGGATGCGGTTATCGTAATAGTGCCCTGCTTTATTATGAAATAAACGGAATGCTCCTCCAAGCCCTTCACCCGAAGTCATGAACAGATCTGGGTCAGAAAAAGGAATTCCAATAAAATGATCACGCCTCTGATAGCCATTATCCTTCTCAACATGGAAATCACTGATAAAGTAATTGGGGGCGAATTGACTTCGAAAATGATCAATTACATCGATATCGTCTAACTTACATTCATTCGCTTCCTCCACATCTAACTCAGCACCTGAACGGTTATTCATATAGCCATAGGCATTATATCCTAAACGTGGAACACCAGCTCGACCTGAAAAGCGACCATTAAATCCTAATTCAAAACCAACGGGAATATTTGGGTTAATCTCAGTATTTTTAGTCCAGTTCACACCCAAAGCATGATACGGGAATGTTCCAGTTGCCTTGCGCACCTCATTTCTTGGACTAAATCCAAAATCACTCGCAACGGATTCGAAAACCGCCCCCATGGTAGCATTAAGGTTGAAAGCTCTGGAAGCATGAAATTGAAACTGGACAGGTCCTAAGCGGCCAAGGCTATAAGTTTTACTGGTCATTTCAGTTGTCGCCTTAGATGCTTTTGCAAGTAACTTCTCCGCAATAGCCTGCAAGGGATTCCAATCTACACTTAACTTGAGTTGACCATTCTCAAACTTAATCCCAACCTCATCACTAAGTCCCAAGGCTTTAAAAGCTTCAGGAGAAGTCAGACCGATATTATTTTCTACCGAAAACCCTTTGTAGTTATTAAAGCTGATGGTACGCCCTAAGCTTCCTGCATCATAACCAAATGTCTCAATACCTAAAGAGGCATTCACACTTGCCGTCCAATTGGGCTTGCCCTGATTATAACGAATCACCTTCGCGTTCTTATAATCATCAGGCATATTCTGAAGACTGCGGTTAATTGCTCCAGGATTCAGAGTCCATCCAAAGCCAACCCAAGATGCCTCGTCTTCCATTGAAGCACCGCTATGGTAGGATAGGGACAATGCATATCCACCTCCCTCTGCCCCAGGAATGTCAATAACAGGAAGGTTATAGGTAAAGTCACCTGTAAAGGTGTTTACCATATCCGTCGTGGCAATCGGTTCAAAACTAGAAAATTCGGGCTGGTTCCTTCCCGAAGTCAAGGCATAGGCCACACTCGGAGCGAAAAATTCTACGCACAAATTCACCAAAACAAAAAGAGCTACTCCCTTAGGAAGTAATCCCTTTCTAAACCAAGTCAATTTCATCTCACAAAATCATTAAAACCAAAAAGCTGGCATTGACTCTAAATCCTCTCGATTAAATCTAAAATGAATGATTCCTGTACCGAAGATTTCATCATTCAGCACTAAATCCAGTTCCTTCCCCCTTTTCCAAAGCTTGTCAGCCTGAGCACCTGAAAAAACAACAAACACTGCACGCTTATCAGTAGCTCCATAAACATTTTCCAGAGAAGTCAACTTAGGATAAACATCACCTTCATCGGTATTGAGAAAGACCATTTCATCAAAACCAAAATTCATCCGATGCATCCGTTGGGTGTATTCCGGTTTTGATGAAATGCCATCAAACATGATATCCCTGCCGGTAGGCACAACATGGCTGAATGTTAGTAAGAAAGTAAGGCTGTTCTTATATGTCCCCTTCAAACTGTCTAGCAACGCTAAATCCGTTGCCTTAGAACCCGCCTCGCGTATAGCCAAATACTCTGGAGCCAAGTATTTGACCTCAAAAGCCAAATTCCCCACCTTCTTCTCTCTCACCATACCTGACTCTTCCTGATTTAGCCAAGCGTAATACTCCTGAACAGAAGAAAATTTTTTCTGGCATCCAGATAAAAAGCCCAATAGAAACAAGAAGAATATCCAGTGTTTACTCTTCATAAGCTTCATTCAAGGCTTTTAACACCTCATCAGTAATATCCAGTGCACCATCAGCATAAAGGATATTTCCATCGGCAACCGTCCCCCAAACTACATCATACCCCTGATCCTCAGCATATTGCTTCACAAAAGCATTAAGTTGAGTGACAACCCCATTTGTCAACTTCCCTTCCTCCTCCATAGCAGTTGCCTTCATCTGCTCGGCCTGCTTTTTTAGGTGTACTTCCTTCTTCTGAATCAATAACCTCCTTTCCTTCTGATCCTCTTCGGACAAGGTTGGAGCCTCCTTGTCATACAATTCCATTTCAGCTTGAAAATCAGCTGTCAAAAGCTCAATTTCTTCAGACCAACCAGCAACCTTCTTCTGATAGAGTTCCTGAGCTTCCTTCATCCCCAAATAGCCCTCAAACAGAGTCTTAGTTCGGATAACGGCAATCTTCTTCTCACCCCTGCCTTGAATCCATTGAAAACCAACCACTCCACATAACATCAACAACACTCCTAAAAAGAAGATATTTACTAACCTCTGATTCACAACAACTAAAGATTACTTCAACAATTATTTGTATAAAAACACCCCTTTCAACTTTTGGGACTGTCCGTTAACATCCTCCACGGTTAGCTCAAAAACATAGGTTGTCCCTGCAATCGCGCCTACACCATCCCACACCAAAGTGGAAGGACTCTGAACAGAATACACCTCTGAATTGTCAGAAGCCTGTAAAACCCTTAAACCCTGCACTTGAACCCCCGTTAATCCTGAAAACTCTAACTGGTTCATCTGCGATGAGTCAAAGAGACTTCCTTGAATCAAATTGACGCCAACCTTATTTTTTGAAAATTCTTTCTTTAATGGAGAATTATAGAAAGCGATCCCTCCATCATACACCTGAAACAGGTCTGAATCCAATGGCAAAAAACCTGAACCCAAATCCATTTGCACTGTAGAACTATCAATCACCCACTGGTCATCATATTGAAAGCGAATTTTCACCTCTCCACTTTCTCCCAACTCCACCAACACTTCGTGTGACTCTCCTCCATCAGGCCTAATAGGTTTCCATATAACCGTTTCACCATTATTACCAACCCCGCTCATCAGTTCTCCCATCATGACCCCGCTTTCCAAATCCTTCACTTGGAAGCTATCAGCATTCACATGGCGTGTAACCAATTCCAGCGTAGCATAATCATCCCAAGAATAAGCTCCTCCAACCTCAAAAACAGAAGTTTCACAGACTTCAAAAACGGGGGCATTAGCCAAAGGACCTGTTAGAAGCACCTCTACCGTACCCACCACAAAAAAATCACCTCGCCCCAACAACAAACTGCCTGCCTCTTGAAGAACCCCCATAGGGCCTATCAACACATTAACATCCAGACTTTCGGCGGTATGATTCACATGACACGTCCCTCCACCTTGCACTAAGGAGCCCTCATACCCATTAACCATCAATACGCCATTCACGACCACTTCAGCATCCATGATACAAGAATGACTGGTATAAGCTCCATCAAATACAGCCCTATCATGGAATCCTGGCACACGACCTTCCAACCAATTTTTTGGTTCATGCCAAGAGTCATTGGCCAATCCCCCTACCCAATGCACTGGAGCAGCAGAAACAGTCAAACTCAAGCATGTCCACACTAAAAATGCGAAACCACTTAATATTGCAGACCTCATGTTTACACCTAAAAAATTTAGTCGTCTAATGCTTCAAGCTTTTCTCTCAAATCAGCATTCTGCTGCTTTAGAGCTTCAATTTCTTTCTGCTGACGAATTAGGTGCAAGGTGATTTCCTCCACTTTCTCTAATAGAACAGCGTTCATTACACCAACATCAACACCTTCTGAAGCCACTTGTCCAGCTGAAGGCACACCAGGCAAATGCTTTTCGTCCTCCAAATAAGCTTCAACCTCCTCAAGAGACATGAGTTGATAGGATTCTTCAAAAACATAATCAGGCCACTGACCTGCTGGATCTATCCTCATACCCTTGGCCGCAACCTTTCCACCAACAATTAGTTTGTATGATGTATCAGAGCTAGTAAATGGCTCATAGAGACTAAGCTCCAATCGGTCTTCCACCACTACATGACCAGCAGCCAACACCTCATTTGTCACAGCAATTGTATCAACACCAGACTTTGGAGCCAATGTCACATTGTTTTTTTCCCAAAGAGTAGAAGTAGATGTGGTTCCTGTCGGGTTGGAAACAGAACCAACGAAGTTATGACTGTGGTAAGCCACATAATTATCAAAAGTGCCACTCAAGTTTGAGCCACTTCCTTGAAGCCCTACTCGCAAGGAACCTCCACCGGCAATAGAGCGTGAATTCTCATTACTTGCAAAAACTCTCCATAATCCTTGAGCCTCATCTACTAACTCAGCCGAAGCTCCCCACTCAGGTGTAAAACTACCCTCTTGCACAACTACAAAAACTTCCCAATCACTTATATCATTCTGAGGAAGAATATCGATGTATGCAGAATATCCAGTAGACCAACCAGTGGTAACAACTACACTAACTTCCTGCGAAAAGACAATTCTTGAAAAAGCAATTAACAACAGAGTTAATGAAGCCCTGACAAAAACTTTACCCATGACAAAAAACATTACTTTAAAAACCAAGAGTAATATTAGGCCCTTAAAAAGATAATTACAAGCCACTCCTCACCAAAAAACATCTCTTTTAAACCACTAATCATAACAACAGCTCCTTTCACAAGCTACTAAATAGACGTAAGAGGATATTTTGTTAAAAATTTGGCTTGAAACTACAGGAGACAGAATCTATCCAGATTTAAAAAAATATTCAATTTTCAACCCACTACACTTTAGAAAGAGTAAAAACCTAACCCACTTGTAACTTCAATTATAAGAGGAGTTTAATCTCTCGAGCTACATTATTCTAGACTACCCCTTCAAATAAAAAGAGCACTGAGGTTTTCTCAGCACTCTTCCAATCAATTGTTTCAATTCCTTATCAAGGTTGCCTCCTTAAGAACCGTTAATCCAACTCAACCGTATCCGCAGGAATCGCCTTCAGGATATAACCTCCCTCTCCTTGCAACAGCCTGTAGGTGTAAATCTTCTCTTTGCCGTTAGCCGAGAAAGTCCGATACAGCCTGTCGTTTTCCACCCGTAAGTCATCGGTGTTCACCTGTCGGGGTTCTTTGGCGTCATCCACGTGAATTATGGACATGCTTTTACCACGATTGGAACCGAACCCCATCAGATTGAGATTCCCCGAATCATCCGTTGGTGAAACCACCAAATAGAACTCTTGATGGCCATCGCCGTTCACGTCCAGCATCAAGCTATTCACCACCTGACCTTCTACCTGCATGGAGTCCTTATACTCGTTTTCCATCCCAACGGTGAACACAAGCAGGTCGGTCATCTCACCGTTTTTTGCTTGGATGTGAAACGAATACCCCTCGCCTTCGTGAATGTGGGTGAAGTCATTCCCTTGCAATTTCGGCATGGTATCCAGCGGATTTCTCAATGAATCCGCGGTATTGACCTGTTTTTCACCTTCAGCTCCTCCGCAACTCCACAAAAGGGCGGATACAAGGACGAAGAGGAAACTGCTATTAATGAGCTTCATAACAGATTTGAATAACTTTTCACATGCCCCATTTCCTAATCAGAACAACCGCAAGAAATAATTTAATTCTATGATGTTCTGTGCTCTCGTAGCGACGCTTTGAAAGCGTCGAAACTAATTTGCCAAAGGCAAATTACAAGCACTTCATCTGTAAAGACGCTTTTGGGGACTGCAATCCAGCTTCGCTGTCTTGGTCTCGACGCTTTCAAAGCGTCGCTACGCAGTATGCATTTTTCTTGCGGTTGCCCCATTTCTTATGATGAAGGCTGAACTTGGAAGGAGACTTTCTTGATTTTCCCATTAAAGGGGAAAGCTCCCTTTTTGGCGTAATCTGGGCTCACCGGAGTATTGGAATCCCGTCCGACCTCGAATGGCTCCAAGCCATGGCGGAAGAACGAGCGCTCCAACTTGCCTTCTCCGGCCTGCTCTCCATTCACGAAAATTTTCAAGGTTCCCGCTCCTTCGGCACTGCCATCAGGGGTGAACTCAGTTCTGATTTCGGCCTCGCCTTCCTTCAGTTTGACGTTGGTTGGGATTGTCACATCTGCGATCTCAAAAGCGGTATATCGGAAATGGGGCTTGCCGTTCATGACATAGAGCGACCAACCTGCCGAGAAGGAACCTGCACAGGTAATTACCCCTTCAGCACCGCCTTTTGGCACTTCTACTTTGGCCGTGATGGTATTGGCCCTTGGGAAGAGCTGAGGTCCCACAGCCTCGGGCAAAAGGATATTCTTCCCAAAGTAGGTCCACGACGTTGGCGGGGCGCTCGTGTTCCGGAGCTTTGGATCCATCCGTTCAGCCATTCGTCCATCAAGTGGAAGCACATTATATTTCTTGGCCTCCTCCTCAAACTTCTTCTTCAGCTCCTCCAGTTTTTTGGATTCCTTGGAGGCAAGGTCATTGGCTTCACTAAAGTCCTCATCGATGTGATAAAGCTCCCAAGGCACGTCCAGCATATCGCCACTTTTTCCACCAGTTTGCCAAGGAACACCAAAGCGCGCACAGGCCAACCAACCATCATGGTAAATGCCTCGGTTACCTAACATTTCGAAATACTGGGTTTTGCGTTTGCCTTCGGCATCCTTATCCTCAAAGGCATAGGACATGCTCATGCCCTCAATCGGCTTCTGATCAATGCCATTGACCACCTCGGGTTCAGGGATGTTACACGCTTCCAGAATCGTAGGCACCACGTCAATCACATGGTGAAACTGATCGCGCATTTCCCCTTTGGCCTGAATGCCTTTTTGCCAATGGATAATCATCGGGTTGCGGGTGCCTCCAAAATGGCTGGCCACCTGCTTGGTCCATTGGAAAGGCGCATCCATGGCCCAAGCCCAACCCACCGGCACATGGGGCTCACTTTCCGGATCCCCGATTTCATCCAAATGTTTCATGGTGCTCTCCAAGCCCAATTGAATGCCCAAGAGGCTTGCAATCTCACTGTAGGTACCTTCCAAACCGCCTTCCGCACTCGCTCCGTTATCACCCACAATGTAAATCACCAAGGTATTTTCCAGTTCACCGCTGGCTTCCAAAGCATCAATCATCCGCCCAACCTCGTGGTCCGTATGCGCCATGAAAGCACCGTAGTTTTCCATCAAACGACGATACACGACCTTGGCCTCATCAGGCAAGGAGTCCCAAGCAGGAATGTCCTTGGGCCTTGGGGTCAATTTTGTCCCTTCGGGGATGATGCCCATTTCAAGCTGTTTGGCATGGGTCATTTCACGTTGCTTGTCCCAGCCATAATCAAACTTGCCTTTGTACTTGTCGCGCCATTCCTTGGGCGCATGGTGTGGGGCATGGACCGCGCCCGTGCTGTAATAGGCAAACCATGGTTTTTTGGGATCCACCGCCTTCACATTGTTGATCCACTGCAAAGTCTGGTCGGTCATGTCGGTGGTGAAGTGATAGCCTTCCTCCGGCGTTTTCGGCGCCGGAATCATGGTCGTATTCCGATAGAGCGTCGGATAATACTGGTGGGTTTCTCCTTGGTTAAAGCCGTAGAAAAAATCGAAACCCAATCCCGTTGGCCAACGGTCGAACGGACCAGCGGGGCTGATGTCTGGTTCTGGGGTATTATGCCATTTTCCGAACATGCCCGTGGCATACCCATTATCCCCCAAGATTTCAGGAATAAGCGCCGTGCTCCGTGGAATAATCCCCGTATAGCCCGGATAGCCTGTGCCCATTTCAATAATCACCCCTGTTCCCACCGAATGGTGGTTCCTGCCCGCCAACAGCGAGGCGCGGGTTGGACTACAGAGGGCCGTGGTATGAAAACGGTTAAAGCTCAGCCCATTATCAGCCAGCTTTTGCATGTTTGGCGTTGGAACGGGCCCTCCAAAAGTGGAGCACATCCCAAAACCGACATCATCCAACAAAATCAATAATACATTCGGGGCATCCTTGGGCGCCTTTACAGGCTTAGGATAATCCGGTGTGGATTCCTTATAGGTCATCCCAATTTCACCGTTGAATTCTGGGTCTTTCTGGGGCAACCGCTTCCCTGCCTCTTTGTCAAGCTTATCCGATGATTGAGCTGTAGTATCCGTTTTCCCCTGCTTTGCATGCTCCTGTTTCCCTCCACAGGATACGAACAAGGCCATCAAGAAAATGGTGAAATAATGGTTCAGCGATTTCATGGGCAGATTCAAAATTATTGACACAGAATCAGTAGCCCCGCAAGTGGGGCGTTACCAAGAAATACGCTCTGCCGAATAGGACGCCAATAGAATTCAAGTGAAAGCGGGAAATGCTTCGGTGAAATCAATAATAGATGAGTTTAAAGGCTACTCCATGGTGACAAAAAAAGCCTTTTGAGGAGGTCCCCAAAAGGCTAAGAAAAGTGCTTGCTCAAACAGAAATCAATTTGCCCAAGCCTTCAACGCTTTGCCAAATTGTTCTGGATTTTCTAATTGAGGCGTATGGCCAGCATCATGAAAGCGCTCAATGGTAAAGTTTGAATACGAAACCGTGTCCCACATGGTGGGTGGAATGACGAAATCATAATCGCCCACGGCGACAAACACAGGGCGCTCCACCACCCCATTGTGGGCGATGTCATAATTCTTGAACAGCTTGCTGTAGACCTCTGCCAACAGGGTTTCATTCACCGTTAACCCTTCCCAGAGCCAAGTCGCGTCATAGTGCGGGTCCTTCCAATATTTCGGGCTCATGGCATTATAAAGAAGCAAGGTGCGCTCCAAGCCCGTCATGGAACTATCAGGCTTGTAGTTCGCCCAATTTTCCTGTTGGATAGCCTGACGGGCAGAATCCGCCGTCGTCCAATATTCTTCCACACAGGCATCGTAAAGCGAGTCACCAAAATGCTTGAAGGAAGCAATCATCATCACCTTGGAAACATGCTGGGGGTATTTTTTGGCGTATTCATAAGCCACATTTCCATGGACGGAATGCCCAGCAATAATTACAGAATCGAGCCCTAACTCCTGACGTGCAAAATCAATATCCTCCAAAATGGAATTCAAGGTGTAATCAACTTCGGCTTGGCTTGAATCCCTTTCGGCGAACCAACGCATATCCAAATAGGTGATTCGGAAATGTTTGTATAGCTCTTGGTCGAAGGTCTTTGGGTAATAAATCGAGGAACCAACCACCAAACAGGGCGTTCCCTCACCTTTGGTCACAAAATTTAATTTGTACCCATTGCTCGACACCGTTCCTGAACTGTCCGATACGGCAGGGGTTTCCTCTTCCTTTTCTTGATTCTTGGAAGGGCTACAGGCAATGAATAGGGCACAGCAAATGAGCGAAAGGATATAATGCTTCATACTTCAATGGATTTTCCTCGAAGTTAACACATCCCATTGTCGTTTTCCTGATGCTCTGGCACCTGCTGAATGGCATCCCAATGCTCCACGATTTTCCCCTTCTCATCGAAACGGAAAAAATCCATCGTCACATACTGGTCATTATCTGGCCAAATTTGGTGGGTGTGTAAGGCAACCAAATCCCCTTCCTCCACCGCCCGCAAAAAACGGATGGACTTGTCGGGGTATTCCTTAGCCATGCGTTCAAAGTAGCCAATAAACCCCTCAGGGCCGTCTTCCACGGCGGGATTATGCTGAATGTATTGATCTCCTACATACAACTCGACAGCCTTACGCGGGTTTCCCTCATAGGCCATTTGGTAAAAGGCGATGGCTTTCTCTTTATTCTTCATCATCAGGGCTTTTGTCTTGAGATGCTGTGCCGGACTTTTCATCCCTTTCGCGAGCTTCCTGCCGAAGCCGAACCTTCACAGCAATCCGATCATTGATCTCTTGATAGGTAGTTTTCAACAGGTCCAAAAAAATATTAAAAGACTCATTGGATGCCAATTTTTCCTCGGAGAGTTGGTCCAAACCCTTTTGCATAATTCGATCTATGTCCCCCCGCAATCGAATCAAAGCCTCCATTTCAAGGTCCTCCTGAGCAAGCAAAGTACGCACATGATTCACCTGAAGGTAAAAGCGTTCAATGCGGAGCTTCCTTTGGATATTTATTCGTCGCCTTGTGGCCGTGACAATACCTGTCAGCAATATCAAAGACGACAGAACAAAGCCAATGGACTCCGCATATCGTTGCAAAAATGTGGGAGTGCTCCGTTCCAGAAAACGCTCGGCGCCATCATGAACGGGAAATGAAAGGTTTTCCTCATAAATGGATTCATCGAGGATACCATACTCAAAACTAATCTGGGAAAGCTGAGCACGATGCTCAAAAACCTTCTCAACAAAAGCGTGAACATGAGTCGGGCTTAAATCCTCACGAGCAATCAGCAAGTTCCTTATCCCAATGGTAAGAATTGGAATGTGGGGCCTGAAGCGGTAAAGCCCTCTGGGAATCACGAAAGGCCTTGTTTTGGGATGCCGAATACTGATGGCATCCGCTATGGAGCCTTGGCCAATCAAGGTGGGATCATCCAAGCCAATCAGTCGGCGGTCACCACCCTTGAAAAATTCTGAAAACAAGAGGTTCTTCTGCGAAGAGAAAGCGATGACGATATCGTCAGGAGAAAAGGCGGTCCCCATAATGGCTTCCTTTTTCAGAAAGCGAGGAGGAAAGGTACTGGGAATTCTCAACTCATCACTCAACTGAAGGAACAATAAGGAATCATTGAAATCTCTGATAATGAAATTCAACTGAAAGTTTCCCCGAAGTTCCCCCGTAGTGTTGGGATGCACGGAGCTGTCCACCGTAATCAACAGGACATCCTGCGTAAGAGGCAACACCGTCCGAAGGTCTCCCTGATCTGCAGAAATGGTAATATGATTGGGGACCACGGCCAACTCCGCCTTCCCATCTTGGACCATTTCAATGGCGTCTTTTGGGTCAGAAATCTTGAGGTTGACCACCTCCAAACCCACATCCTGAATCACCTCATTCGTAACGGTTATGCGTTGGTTCAATTCCACTTCCGAGGCATCAATCTGAATATTCAACACATTGCGCCAAACCTCCTTTTTCTTTTCACATGCGGTCAATAAAAACATGCACAGGGAAATGCATGAGAACATGAACGCTTGGAGTAGGTTTCGAGTACGTTGGGAAAGATTCATCAGCCATGGGACTTTTGAAGTTCCGTGAGCGCATGGTGAATCCGCTCGTTGGTGCTGGACACCAACTGACTAAAAATCTTGAATGAGGCATCTGGGTCCAACTTTTCGCTGGTCAGCTTGTTCACCGCCTCATTGAGCACTTCATCTAATTGGTGTTTCAAGGCCAGAATATCGGCCTCATTCAGCTCCTCTTCCTTTAACCGCAAATTGATGGCATGCACTTGTTGCATATGCTGGTCCACATGACCTGTTCGCAGATACCTTCGCTGGATTTTAAAAGAGGTGATTAAGCCCACAATCAACACGATTCCCGAAACGCCAAGGCCAATGGTTCGTCCATTGCGCTCCAAAAAACTGGGCTCGTCCCGATGGTAATAGCGCATCGCCCCAGAATGCAGGGGAAAGATGAGGTTTTGTTGGTAAAAGGATTCCTCGAGCTGGCCGAACTCAAAGTAGTTTTGGGCCAAAAAAATCTTCTGCTTAAATACGGATTGATTAAAATCGTGCACCAGTTGCTCATTCAGGTCTTTCCTCCCTACCAACAAATCACTTACAGAAATGGTCAACAGAGGCATCGTGGGGCTGGTGGCAAAAAGATGTTTGGGAATGACAAAGGGTCGAAGCCTCGGATTCTTCGTGCAGATGGTCTGCGCCAATGAGCCCTTTTGCAGTGAACCAAGCTTATCAATGCTAAGCAACTTCAGGTTTCCAAGGTCCATCAGGCTGTCCACCGTGGTATTCTTCAGCGAAACAAAGGTGAAGAGAATCATCTGCTCCTCGATGATATCGTCCACGGCAGATTCCGTTTCAATAAATCCGCTGATGGCTTTCTGATTGATACCCAACTCAGAAAAAATAGCGTCAAACAGCAATGAATCCTCCCGATTTCGCACCATGGCCCCAATTTTTTGGTCCTTGGGCATGTTTTGGATGCTGGTCCCTTTAAAAGAGGTATCTGCCAAAATGATAAGGTAATCGGGGAAAAGGGGCATCACCGTCCTGAAATCGGCGTAAGCCTCATTCCACTGGGTGCTGTTGGAAAGAATTGCCAAATCCACCTCACCATTCACCAACATTTTGGTCACCTCAATCTGACTGCTTCCCAGCTCCTCATGAAACTTGATTTCTAAATCGTCCATCGCCTCACTGGCCACACGCAGGTTGGGAATCAAATCATTGATGGCACTGCCAATTTCATGGTTGGTGATAATCGTCCACGTCTCCTTCTTCCTATGGCAGGATGCCAACATAAAAAGGAAGACCTGAAGGAGAAAGAGACACTTTAGGAACCTAATGAGCGAATAGGACATCAATAAAACTGATGCTGTGAACAATTAACAATCCTCTACTGATTGCGTACGAGTTTGCCACCTTAACGTTCCTTACCCCCCATAAACCAAAACATCGACACCCATTTACTGAATGAGTGTCGATATTTTTTTGAATGAAAAACGAACAAAGGAATCTATAAGCCAAACTGCTTAAAATGGTGGGTGAAATGCTTGTTGTGGAACACAATCCACTCCTCATGGTTCAACGGACCGAGAATCGGATTGATTGGCTCATCATTCGGATGCTGTTCAAAATAGCGGTCAAAGGCACTGACGGATTCCTTGAGCTTCTCAATGGCTTCCTCCAAACCGGCAAACTGAAACGCTGGAGGCTCGTCACCCAACAACGGGGTTTTAAAGCCCTGAGAAATTTCCTTGTCGGAATGGACCACCACCTGCTTGAACAGTTCAGCTTTCTCCGCGGGAACCGCCAGCTTTTGGGGAAACATGCCGTTGGAAAACATCACCGTAATATTCAAATGCTCCACCATGTGCTGGGGACTCATCTTCCCGAAAAGCGGTTTGGAATTGGGGTCCAACACTTCGAGTTTCTCGTGGATGGATATTCGCTGTTGAATGTCAATCATGGGTAAAAGTCAATTTAAAAAGGACTGATTCATCCATAATGTACTACCCTTTGCTGTAGCAAGTGCTTATGGCTAACCCATTGTTGTTCAAATAGGACAACACTTCTGGTTCACTATCCCCCTTCCCGAATCCTTTCCACATTAGCATTCATCCTTTTCTGGATGATGGTTCTAAACATCCATTGCTTTATCCAACCCATCTTTTGCTGATGATTCCGATAAAAATCATCAGGCGTATCAAACAGTCCAAAATCTTGGTTAATGCCTTTTTCTTGGATGTAGGTATGATTCAGGTTCCACTCGATGGGGGGATTCTCAAAATCATCGGTGTAGGCCCCATAACCACAAAAAGTGGTGGAGCAATCTGGATTTAAAGCCTGAAGCTTGTCGAGATAGGAACGGTCCAAAATAACGCCCTCCAAGAAATACCAATCCCCCTGCACATAAACCTCCACCCAACTATGCAGGATTTCTTGGGGAGCAAGCCTGTACCAAATACCAGAAATGGCCCCCTTCTGCAATTCCTTATCAATCGTAAAACCATGGATTCGGTTGGGTACCCCACAAGCTCTTAACAAGGCCATCAACAAAGTTGATTTGGTATTGCATTGCCCATAGCCATCCTTCAGCACTTGGCTGGCTGGAATATCATCGGACAGGTTATAGCCAAATGGGATGTCGTCCCTCACAAAATTGTAAATGGACTTGACACGGTCCACGGTGTCCAATGCCATCCACCCCTCTCGGGAAATGAGTTCTTGGATAGTGGTGTCGGAATAATCCAACAGTGCTGTTTCCTTCAGTAATGTTTCCATAGTGGTTGAATCGTTTTGCGAAAAGGCGCTGAAATGGAGGAACATCAGCACCACAAATAGCTTCCTCATGGGTTTATCTTTTTAGTTCAAGACAAAATTGAGGAGGCTTCAACCGAGGAAATAGAACAAACTGGCTATCCTTTCTGATGAAAGAATTTTGGGGTGACACCAAAGGTCTCCTTTAGGGAGCGGGCATAGTGGGAACTGTCGGCAAAGCCAAAGTGATGCGCTGTTTCCGTGATGGGATTATCAGTGAGATGCGACAATGACTTCACCAACTTATTCCACAATTGATAGCGACGGAAATTCAATTCGGTTTTCTCTTTAAAGAGATGCAAAAAACGGCTCTCGGAGAGACAACAAAGTTCAGCCACTTCCTTTAGGGGAACGATTCGATCAAACTGCTCATCGAGGAAGTGAATGGCCTTCAAGACGCGACGGTCATCAAGATGAAAAACGGATTCACACAGGCACATAAATTCACTGAGCACCTTATCCACTTCAAAGGCCAGCGCTTGGAAAGAATATCGTCCTGCCTCAAAATCCTCAAGCCCCTTGATAAGGCATTCTGCAATTGGATCATCCAACTCCACCACTCCTTGTTTGCCATATTTTAATCGTAGCAAATGGCCTAAACCGCTCAATGGATTTATTAACAAGGTCAGTTGACAGCCAGCATGGCGCAACTGATGCTCCACATTCGAATTGACAAATACCGCTTTGGTTTTCAATCGCTCTCCTCCAACGATTAATTCCAAGGGTTCATTTAAGGCTACGCTTAGCTGTAGGGCATAATGTTTATGGAACACATTGTCATCCAATACACCAACAAAAAAACCATAATGGGGACGGAGGTGGAAATGATGCACCATGGTGAAAAGGGATAGATAGATACTTAGCGCAAAGCTACATTTTCCGTGAACTTATTGACAGTGCAACCCTTGAGTCCCAATAGCCTCCAACACTGATCATGAAAAACATCTGTACCTTTGACCCTTACATCTAATTTTATCCATACAGGTTCAAAGCTGGATGCCCCTTCTTTTTCACATGAAAAAAATACTTAGCCTTTTTCTCCTCTTCCTTTCCATCGGTGCTGTTTCAGCGCAAAATGAGCACAGCGTTGCCCGCCAGTGGAACGAGGTATTATTGGACGCCATCCGTGTGGATTTCGCTCGCCCAACGGTCCACGCCCGCAACCTTTTCCATACCTCGACTTTGATGTATGATGCTTGGGCGGTGTATGACGACCAAGCTATTCCCTACTTTTTGGGCAATGATGTCCATGGCTATGTTTGTGATTTTTCGGGTATTGAAACGCCTACAAATCTTGATTCGGCAAGGAACGTTACGCTGAGTTATGCGGTGTACCGCCTGCTGTTGCATCGCTTTGAAAATTCTCCTGGAGCTGATGCGACCATCCCGAACATCCACAACAAAATGATTGCCTTGGGCTATGACACGGCCTTTGTGGACACGGATTATTCTGGAAACTCCTACGGGGCATTGGGCAATTACATGGCCGAGCAGATGATTGCATACGGCTTGCAGGACGGATCGAATGAGGCTGATGGCTATGCCAACCAGTATTACACTCCAGTGAACCCAACGATTGTTCCGGTAAAAGCGGGCAATCCAGACATCATCAACCCAAACCGTTGGCAACCGATTTCGCTGGACACTTACATTGACCAGTCGGGCAATGTGTTGGTGAACAGCACACCCGAATTTTTGAGTCCAGAATGGGGACATGTGCAACCGTTTTCGCTCGACCCGTTGGATTCCGTTCATATGGAACGGGACGGCCACTCCTATCCGCTGTATTTCGATCCTGGCACTCCCCCACATTTGGATGATGAGGCCACAAGTGAATACTACAAATGGAACTTTGAGTTGGTTTCCATCTGGTCCTCCCACCTTGATCCCGCCGATGGCGTGATGTGGGACATTTCTCCGGCTTCCCTTGGCAACATTCAGGATTTGCCTGCGGACTTCACGGAATACGATGCTTTCTACGATCTGCTGAACGGTGGCGACCCAAGCCAAGGGCACACCGTAAATCCACATACGGGACAGCCGTATGAGCCTCAAACGGTTCCTCGTGGGGATTACGCCCGTGTACTGGCTGAATTTTGGGCGGACGGCCCCGATTCCGAAACCCCTCCAGGGCATTGGTTCACCATCCTGAACTATGTGAATGACCACCCCGAATTTGACTATCAAAACAAGGGCTTGGGACAAATTGAATCCAATTTGGAATGGGATGTCAAAGCCTATTTCACCTTGGGAGGCGCCATGCACGATGCGGCGATTACGGCCTGGGGCATCAAAGGCTATTATGACTACCTGCGCCCGATTTCCGCCATTCGCCATATGGCCGACAATGGTCAATGCTCAGACAGTTTGGCCCCGAATTACTCGAGGGACGGCATCAATTTGGTGCCGGGTTATATCGAATTGGTGGACTCCACGGATGACTTGGCTGGCGACAACCATGAGCATGTCGGAAAAATTAAGGTTTATGCATGGCAAGGTCCAGGCTATATCAGTTTCCCGAGTGTGGACATCGCTGAAGTGGGCTGGATTCTGGCAGAAAACTGGTGGCCTTATCAACGCCCGTCCTTCGTGACGCCTCCGTTTGCGGGATACGTTTCCGGCCACTCGGTATTCTCTCGTTCAGCCGCTGAGGTCATGACTTTTTTGACGGATGATGCCTACTTCCCGGGCGGTATGGGAGAATTTTTAGCAAAAAAAGACGAGTTCCTAATCTTTGAAGACGGTCCGAGCGTAGATGTTACGCTGCAATGGGCAACCTACCGCGACGCCTCCGACCAAACCAGCCTCTCCCGCATCTGGGGTGGCATCCACCCTCCCGTGGATGATATTCCAGGCAGACTGATTGGCATTGAGCTCGGAAAGCAGGCCTTCGATTTTGCCCAAGGCTATTTCAATGAACCAAAGGTGCTTAGCCTTAATCCTAATCAAAGTGGTTCGAATGAATTGACCGTTTATCCAAACCCCCTTCAAGAAGGAAATACGGCCCATCTCAAAATGGACCCGACATTGGACATCACCTCCTACCAGGTCATCAACAACTTGGGACAAGTGGTCATCCAGAAGAACGCTTCGTCCAAAGATGCCATTCAGTTGGCTACCCAAGGCCTTTCCCCTGGATTCTATATTCTGAGGGTGAACGGAAAACAGGGAGTCCAATCGGTGAGCATTATTGTGGAGTGAGTTTGGGCCAACCACATGAGAAATTTTTGTGAATGGATTTGAATGGACCACAGAGTACACAGAGGAAGGGAGAAAAGGAGACTCATTACTCAAAGAAATCCTTCTATTTGAAGAGTTGGGGCCTCTTAGACCTCCATTCCTCTGTGCGCTCTGTGGTCCGGAAAAACTCTCTTTTGATTTGCCAACATCGTAAAACCCTAACCAATTTCTTTTATCACCCTTTTTATGAAAAAATGGTCTCTGTTGATAGGACTGCTCCTTAGCGTGCTATCTCAAGTTACGGCGCAAGTGCGCATAGTTTCGGTCTCTCCACAAGAGGACAAGTTTGTGTTAAAGAACTTTTCGGACATCCCCGAAGACATCTCTGCGCTGAGGCTTTGCGCATTGCTCAAATACGCCTCGGTCAAAAGCCTGAACGCCAACACGGATATCGTTTTACAACCAGGAGAATCCACAGAATTGACTTGGAACCTCAATGACGTTGACTCGGACTTGGGGCTTTACACCGCCTCAGGAAGCTTCGGTAGCGCCGCCAACATCTTGGATTTTGTGCAATATGGCGCCGCCAACAATGGTCGTGAGAATGTTGCCGTAGCGGCGGGCATCTGGGTGGATGATGACTTCGTGGCATCCAATGAAAAAATCTACTTTTCGGGAGAGGCCACAGACCACGATGTCAGCTTCTGGAGCACCTCCCCTGAGCTGATGATCCTGTTCACCCAAACCGAAGACCCTTCTTGCCCAAGCGCTAATGACGGCAGTCTTAGAATCTCCGTCACCTCGGGAACCCCGAACTACACCTTCGAATGGTCCAATGGAGCAACCACGGCTAATACTTCCAGCCAAAGCAATACGATTTCTGGCTTGGTGGCTGGCACCTATAGTGTGACGGTGACTGATATCAACGGAAAAACAGACAGCGAATCCTTTACCCTTGTAGCCAAGGAGGATGTGACCAATCCAAGCATCGAGGCTGTGGATAACCAAAGTTTGGAAGTGGATGACCAATGCGAAGCTACATTGCCAGACTACACTGGCCTCGCCGTGGTCTCTGACAACTGCGATGCCTCCCCAAGCGTTATCCAAGAGCCAGTGGCCGGAACAACCATTTCTGGAACAACAACGGTGGAGCTGAAAGTGATGGACGCTTCTGGAAACTTCAACAGTGTTTCATTCGAGGTTGTTTTGGAAGATAACACCCTTCCGGAAATCACCTGTCCAGCCGACATCATGGTTGAAACCTCCGAGGCAACTGCTGTTGTGGATTATGACGAGATTCTTGTCAGCGACAACTGTACGATTAGCGAGTTGACGCAGATTGCCGGCCTTGGCGATGGTGAGGAATTCCCAATGGGCACCACCACGGAAACCTACTTGGTAACTGATATGGCCGGAAATGAGGCCAGCTGTTCGTTTGATGTAACGGTGGATATCATTGCATCCACAAAGCTTGAACATGCCAATCAAGAGCTTGCACCCTATCCGAATCCAGTACAAGGTGATGACCTCTTGCATGTTGACATAGAGCAAGGTGAGCATGTGGCATTATTCAGTGCCCAAGGAATAAAGCTAGCAGAATCCACCAATGGCAGTCTAAGCACTCAAGAGCTTGAGCCTGGCATTTACATCCTTACACTTTATCGAAAAGATGGGCAAAGCACCTCAACAAGTGTAGTGGTTCACTAAGCATCCAAGCTTTTCATTCAAAAAAAGTCCTGGACAGCAACATATTCCCTGCTGTCCAGGACTTTTTTGTTTATCCCTTTTCAAGAAGAGAGGCTCTATTTCCAAACAAAAGAATTGAATATCACTACTTTTACGATGTTGTAATAAATTTCCACATTGTTTGATTTTTGAAATGAAACGATTGCTTTTTGTCTTTTTAACCTGTGGCATCTTTGCTAATGCCCAGGCCCAGCATTGGTCGGAGCTGATGAACAAACCGATTCCCAATTACTTCGAGGTAAAGGCCGCCTTTGATAAGGAATGGAAGGACAAACCTTATGAAAAGGGACAAGGTGTGTCGCTGTTTTTTCGCTGGGAGAAATTCATGCTTACGCACATGGATCGAAACGGCGATTACGACCCATCCCGACAAAACGTGGTGGCCCAAGGGGCAAGCAACCTAAGAACAGCGAATGCTGGTGGTAATTGGTCACTGATCGGGCCTGAATACACCCCAACCCCGGATGGCTATAACAACGACGGTATAGGACGGGTAAAGGATATCGCCTTTCATCCAACGGACACCACCCTATTCTATGTGGCCTCTGCATCTGGCGGCGTTTGGAAAACCACCGACGAGGGAAATACCTATTCCTATCTTTCTCAGGACTGGCCATCAAACTCCATCAAGGCCATCGACATCAACGAGAACAACCCTAACGAGTTGTGGGTGGCCCTTACCAACAAATACCTGATGCACACCACCGACGGGGGAAACACTTGGACTTCCCATTTTTGTCCAGGGGTGAGTAACCTTAGGACCATGGTGTTCAACCAAGCTACTGGAAAAGTCATCATTGGCAATCTTTTCGGGGATGCCCATTCCTCCTCAGACGGAAATAACTGGACACAGATCACAAGCCTTGACGGTGTAAAAGTAGATGAATTCCTCATCCACCCTGGCAACAGTTCCTTGGTGTATGCCTCTTCGATCAGCGGACTTTTCAAATCCACAAACGGTGGCGCAGATTTTAGCCAAGTAACCACTTCTGGCATTGACTGGGGAACAACAACTAACCGAATTGCCGTCTCCCAATCTGAGCCCAACAGCCTTTGGGTGTTGGCTGTTTCCAGTAGCAGAATTGGTGGTGTTTATAAATCCACTAACCAGGGAAATAGCTTTGTCACCTTGCTAGAACCCGATACCCAAATCGAGTACCCAAACAACATCCTTACTGCCAACCAATATTTTGGGGGACAAGGATGGATTCATGCCGCACTGGGCGTTTCCGACGTAGACCCTAATTTTGTATTCGTGGGCGGTGTAGGCACTTTCTTCACCCAGGATGCAGGCGCGAATTGGACCGCTGGAGATGCGGGGTGGGCCGATGAAAGCCCACACGTAGACCACCTCAACATCCGTTTCCAGCCAGACCGTAACTGGCCTTATTCCTGCGACGACGGAGGAGTCTACAAGGGCTTGAAACCCCGAAGTTCATCGGGACACTTCATTTGGAAACCGCTTAACGAGGGGCTTTCAATCACAGAAATGTACAACCTGTCCGTAAGCCACGGCGGAGACAGAATGATTACCGGACAGCAAGACAACGGTAGTTATTTCTACGATGTCGAAAATGGCGAATGGAGTTTCCTCGTCATCGGGGATGGTATGGCCAACGGCTTTAACCCCTCCAACCCTGAGGTTAGCTATGTGGCCAACCAGAACGGTAGCCTTTTCCGCACTGAGAGCCACAACGGTAGCTACAACAAGGTTTCCGGTTTGGATGCGATTCCTGAAGCTTCCCAATTCTACACTGAGTTTCATGCCGATGAGAACCAAGCGGGAGTACTTTACCAGCTTCGCACCAATCTGTGGCGTTCACAGGATGAAGGTCAAAACTGGTCGAACCTCACCGAATCTTTATCCGCAGATTTCCAATACGGCAAGATCGTTTTCAGCCGAAACAATCCAGAGGTCATTGGAATCTTCTCCACCCAAGACGGTCTCTTCGTTAGCCAAGACAACGGTCAGAACTGGGAGTCCATCAACCTTCCCTTGGACCAATGGAATAAGCCTGTGTGGGTACAGGCTGCAGCCTTGCACTCCACAGACCAAAATACCATGTGGGTGTACAACGGCAGAAACACCTTTGTCACTACCGACAAGGGAAGCTCTTGGTCTGAATACACTAGCTGGTCAACGATCTCCATCTCAAAACTGGTCCACGTGGATGGTACCACTGATGAATTGTTGGTGGCCACCGACAACGGCGTTCTCATCAAGGAGGATGGCTCCACCAACCTGGTGGAGTTCGGCGCTGGCCTGCCAAAGGTTTCTGTAAGGGACTTAGAGGTGAACTACTGCACGGACAAGGTGTACATTGCCACCTATGGCCGAGGTGTTTGGGCCTCCCCAATTAGCTTGAGCGCATCGGCATGTTGCAAGGTAGCTCCAACCTTTGCCTCAACAAGCGCCAAGTTCTTATGCTCCGATGGAGCCACCCTGTCCGTTGATGGCCCTGCCAGCGGAATAATTTGGTCAAAAGATGATGTCGTTATCGCCAGTAACCAATCTTCCATTAGCGTCGATGAGGGTGGACAATATGAGGTATACAGTTCCAATGCTGGTTGCCAGTCTGCCACTGCCAGCTTGAACCTTCAAGACGTTACTTCCGAGAACCTCGGCTTTGACATCGACTTTGAATCTGGAGTGATTGCGGACAACATCATGATCCTCAAGGACCACTCCGCCGACCCTTTCACACTTTCCTCTGCACCGGTTTGCGACAGCTCAGACCTTCAGTTCCTTTCTTTCTCTGATGAAAACGGCTCGGTAAACTGGGATATGGAAGTCGTGGAATTCGTGCTTCCAGAAGCAGACTTAAGCTATGGAGATACCGCAAGCCTCAATTTTGATGTGGCGACACTAAAGCCAGGATTCTCCAACCAGGGCACGAACATCAAGGTCCTTGTTTCTGAAAACTGCGGTGTTAGCTATGAAGAAATATTCTACGGGACTAAAAATGACATCGCTACTGTGGGGTCCACATTGGATATTTCCGATTGCAACAATTGGAAATCATTTAGCATTGACCTGAACGACTACCTGGGTAAAAAACTACTCATGAAAGTCCAGTTCACCTCTCAAGAAACAGGAGGCCAATCGTGGTGGGGTAGCACCATGTATTTGGACAATTTCAGGATCACCGGCGATTTGGGCACCAAGCCAGTACTCTCCACTTCTCAGCCAGAGGATTTGAAAGTGCTTGCTTATCCAAACCCTGTTGTGAATATCCTGACGGTGGAGGCGCCAAATGAAATCCAATCAATGACGGTATACACCAGCTTGGGGTCTCCTGTTGAAGTCCGCACCAGACCAAACCAGGTGGATACTTCCAAATTGCCACAGGGAGACTATATCCTTAAAGTGCAAACCGACAAGGAGGTGTACACCCTTCATTTTGTGAAAATGAAGTAATCCCTTTTCCTAGATTCATATCAGCGCTCCCTTGTCATTGAAAGAGGGGGCGCTTTTTTAACCTAAGGACCAGTTTGCCTTTAAAAACGCCTGAAAGATGCATGGTCTTTCAGGCGTTTTTGATTTATACTGTTTGTCCTATTGGGAGTTCAAAAGACAAAATTTACTCTATCTCAAAAGCTGTCCTTTTAGCAATATCCAATCGTAATTCCTCTGGCTTTTCAAACATCCTAAAGTTCATAGGAACAGAGTCCATCTTCTTAGAAAACTGTAGCCTGCTTTTATTGTCAACGATATACATGGTATCACTAAAATCTATTGGCAATCGGTTTGACAGTAAAAAAATTGTATCGCCCTCCATACGGTAAACTCCATGATATTTAGTAATCCCTTTAAACCCGTCAACCGTATGGAATTTACCCGAAGTATCAAAAATGATTCTTCTAAAGGAAAACTCTCCACCCTGTTGCCCAGCCATTTTTGCTAAAAACACATTATTCCTTCTAAAATCCAGATTCATCGGATTCAAGAATAGATTCACAAAAAATAATGCACTAAACACCAACCCCGTCACTAGCAGATAAGGCCTTTTCCTTACCCTCCACAGAGAAAATAATGAAGTAAACAATAAGGCAACTATTAATGCATAACCTGACATCAGTAAAATCAGGTTTAACCCAAAAATCCTATGCCATGTGGGTTCGTAGTTTAGAAATAATACAACCGACCCAACAAGGACATTAAAGATTATAAGAAATCTATCAAGTCTCATTTTATATACAAATAATACCCACCATTCGGATGCTCCCCACGACAATCACAACTTGAAAAACGGTTTTCATCTACCCAGACAATCTTTTCACGGTATTGCCTGTACCACATCCTCACCTCTTTTTGGAATTGCTTACGGTTCTTAGGGCCTGCTCTTAAATGCTTCCAGTAGGCACAATAGCCACAACCATTTTCATCAAATTCAACAGGCAATAAATCAAAGGTGGGAATATCATGGATAATCTCCTGAAGGGCTACATAACTTATATCCCCCACAGTCCAATACCCACCAAAATTAGGAACAAAAGCCTTTGACCTTGTTGTGTCATCCAACCTGTCAATAAGCGGTTCAATAGCTTTTTCTTTCAGTTGGACTACATTCCAGAAAATTGAATCACCACAACCTGATTTCCCTACCGTGAAACCTCCTTCGCAGATATACCCAATCTCTTGAATTTCTTGGAAGCGATCAATCTTCGAATTCACATCCTGTTGAGAAAAACTCAAAAGAAAAATAAGGGGAAGTAGGAACAGGGAAAAGACTACAGATTGTTGCTTCATTATTCTTAATTAAAATGGCGTTTCTGCGTAGCGCACTATTCCAGACCAAAAAAACTTTATAGTCTTCAGAATTGCCCTTAAATCTAAAGCAAAATATTGCATTCCTATTCAAAAATAGATTTTCATCTAAAGAGAGGTCTGGAGATCTCAGTTGATAATCGGCATGAGGGATATTGCCGTAGAGACAAGGCAATGCCTTGTCTCCCACCATGCAGTGAATTTTCACTCCCAAAATCATTCATTTCTAATACTATTTGAGGGAACTGGACTATTGTGAAGACAAGGCAGTGCCTTGTCTCTACGAAAACAACCTTCGTTTAAAACAACCGCCTCTCCACCCATTTTTCAATCTCCACCAACAGATAAGTCAAAAAGGCTGACGCCAATATCCGTCCCCAGCTTGCCAACGGGATACTCGCACTTTGGAAGGCGATGTTCATAAAGGGGACGTAGACGAAGGCGAGTTGGCAGACCAGCATCAGGAGCCAACCAAACAACAGCAGTTTGTTGGAGAAAAAGCCGATTTCCCAAAGGGAGTGCTTGAAGGAACGGCAGTTGAACACATAGGCGCCCTCTATCAACACAAAGACGGTAACGGCTACAGTTCGTGCCTGTTCCACGGTCCTTCCGGCCTCCAATTCCCAGTTGAACAGGTTATAGGCCGAGAGGACAAGCATGCCACTGACAATGCCCATTTTGACATAAAAATTGGGCGCAAAAAACGGCTTATCGGGCTTACGCGGAGGGCGTTGCATAATGCTTGGCTCCTTGGGCTCGAAGGCCAACATCAGCCCATAGAGTAGCGCCGTGCTCATGTTCACCCATAAGATTTGGATGGGCAAAATGGGCAACGATAGCCCCATGATAATGGCCAGCATAATGACCAGTCCCTCCCCCACGTTGGTCGGAAGGGTCCAGACGATAAACTTGGTGAGGTTGTCATACACGCCACGCCCCTCTTCCACGGCCGCCTTGATGGAGGAAAAATTGTCATCGGCCAACACCATATCGGAGGCCTCCTTGCTCACCTCCGTTCCCGTGATTCCCATTGCCGTACCGATGTCGGCCTGTTTGAGGGCTGGCGCATCATTGACGCCGTCACCCGTCATGGCCACAATCTCCGAACGACTTTGCAGGGCGCGGACGATTCTCAATTTCTGTTCGGGGGTAACACGGGCAAAGACATGGGTGTGCTCAGAGATTTCAGTCAACGCTTCCTCCGAAAGGCCATCGATTTCCTTCCCTTCGATGACTTGTTCATTGTGATCGGTGAGGATGCCCATTTCCATGGCAATCGCCTTGGCGGTGATGGCGTGGTCGCCGGTAATCATTTTGACGCGGATGCCCGCCTCATGGCAACTATTAATGGCAGAAACGGCCTCTTTGCGAGGCGGATCGATAATGCCCTGTAAACCTGAAAAGGTTAAGCGTGGCAATGTATTATGGTCAAGCGAAAAGTCCCTCTCACCAATCTCAAAATGGGCCATGGCGAGAATACGGAGTCCCTTCTGTGCCATGGCATCAATCTTTTCCTGCCATCGCTGTATCTCCAAAGGATGATGACTTCCGTCAGCCAACAAACACCGATCACACAATGCCAAGATGTGCTCGGCCGCACCCTTCACAAAAAGCGTCTTTGAGCCGTTTTCACCATGGTGCAGACTAACCATGTACTTTTTCTTGGAATCAAAAGGAATGCTGTCAATACGTGGATAAAGCGCAGTTATCTCATCCATGCTAAGCCCTGCTTTCAGGGCAGTCACCAAAAGGGCTCCCTCCGTAGGATTCCCTTGCACCACTTGGATTCCGCCCTTTTTCTCCAGAGAACTATCATTGCACAACAGCCCTGCATGGAGGTTCATCCACAGGCCTTGATGGTCCTTTGGCGAAAAGGATTCGCCTTGATGCAAAAACTCACCATTTGGATCATAAGCACTGCCTGTCACTTCCAATTCCAAACCGTGGACAGCGATTTCCCGCACGGTCATCAAGCCCTCGGTCAGTGTGCCCGTCTTGTCCGAACAAATGATGGTGGCACTGCCCAATGTTTCTACCACCGGCAGTTTTCGGATAATGGCGTTGCGCCTTGCCATGCGGTTGACACCAATGGCCAGCATGGCCGTAACGGCGGCGGGAAGTCCTTCGGGAATGGCGGCCACTGATAATGCAACGGCCACCATAAACATCTCCTTCCATGACTGGCCTTGGAGTAAACCGACCGTAAAAGTGACGCCGGCAAGTCCCAGAATGAGCACCAGCAACAGCTTGGTGATTTGCCCAATTTTCTTGGCCAATGGCGTTTCCACCCGCTCCACTTCTTGGATCAACTCAGAAATGCGCCCGACCTCGGTTTGGTCGCCAATGGCGGTCACAATGCCGGTAGCCTGTCCCGAGGTGATATAGGTGGAGGCATAAACCATATTGCGACGGTCCGCCAACACACAATCTTCGGGCAAGGGTTCCGTGGTTTTGTCCACAGGCAGGGATTCACCTGTTAGGGTAGCTTCCTTGGTCTGCAATTCTTTGGTGGAGATTAGTCGAATATCGGCAGGCACTTTATCGCCTTGCTGTAAAAAAATAAGATCGCCGAGGGTGATGTGCTTGCTGTCTACCCGATGCTTTTTACCAGCACGGATGACCGTGGTGAAGGTGGCCATGGACTTGGAAAGCGACTCCAAGGTGTTCATGGCTTTGTATTCCTGCACAAAACCAATAATGACGTTCACAACCACCACGGCGAAAATGACCGAGGCGTCGATGTATTCCTTTAAAAACACGGTGACCACGCCCGCCACAATCAGGATGTAGACCAAGGGCTGATGGATTTGCTCCCAAATCAAGTCCCAGACCGTCTCCTTTTGCTTTTTGCTCAGCGCATTTTCACCAAAGCGCCCAAGGCGTGCCTCCGCCTCGGCATCGGAAAGCCCTTGGCTGAGGTCGGTTTCCAAGACTTGCCCAAGCTCCTCGCCCGTTTGGGCATGCGCCATCGATGATTGTTCCGTGGTCCAATCGTTCACCATGCATTGCTGTGGGGTGTATCAATGGGAGAACGATGGAGGGGGTGGGGAATTGTGGGGGATTATTCCTACACTAGTTTATTTAAAACACCACAAATCACAAATGCTATTAAACTCAGTAAAAAAGCTAAAACAACCTTTAACCCAAACTTATTTTCAAATGCTAAAAACTTGTAATAAACACTTGAAAAATAAACCACCCCTAGTAAATAAACATATCCAACAAAATACCCTAAAAAATCTTGTACGAGGTAGATTTTCTGAACCCCAAATACAACAATCAACTGAATACCAAAAACTAACAACACTTTATACAGCATCTCCTATTCATCTTTAAACATCTAACTATATTTTTGAGTGGACCAAATTCTATTTGAACCTCCTGTTTTAGATTTCTTCTACATCATAAAGACAAGGCAGTGCCTTGTCTCTACGATGGGCTACCATCACGTTCCACAAAATGTCTGATAACCGGTGTCAAAGTCTTCAGGGATTTGCTGAAATTGAATTTCATCGGGATGATGACCATACGGATTTGAAAGCGTTTCCAACAATTCGTTAAACGGCTTCATGTCCCCTTCAACGGCAGAATTTAGCGCATTTTCTACCCAATGATTTCGAGGGATAACCGTGGGATTTGATTTTTTCATTCGCTCAAAACGCAGGGCTTTTTGATCCTCGGATGTACACCTACCTTCCCATTTCTGCATCCAAGCTTTAAATTCCTCTGCCTTAAAGAGGGCTCCCTCCAGCTCCTTCTCTTCCTGTAAGGCCACAAATACTTGCGTGTAATCTGCTTTATGCGCTTCCATTAGTGAAAGCAGTTCTTTGACCAAGTCTTTGTCCTTTTCCTCTGGATGTAACAGTCCGAGCTTGTCAAACATCATACGGAACCATCGGTCCATAAATCGACCCTGAAATTCATTGATGGCTTCTTGCGCAAGTGCAATTGCCTTGTCCTGATCCTCCGATATGAGGGGTAGCAATGCATTGGCAAAAACAGTCAAATTCCAATGTGCAATTCTGGACTGGTTACCGAATGCGTAACGCCCTTGAGTGTCAATCGAGCTGAAAACCGTGGAAAGCCTATAGGTGTTCATAAAGGCACACGGACCATAGTCAATGGTCTCCCCCGCAATGCTCATGTTGTCTGTGTTCATTACCCCATGGATAAAGCCCACGCGCATCCAATGAACAATAAGGTCTATCTGTTGGTCCAAAACAGCCTTTAGCAGTTCCAGAGCCGGATTATCCGAATCCTTAATGGCGGGATAATGCCTTTCTATCGTGTAATTGGCGAGGGCTTGCAAGTCCTCTTTTGAACAGAAATTTCGCGCGTATTCAAAGGTGCCCACCCGAATATGGCTTTTTGCAATGCGCGAGAGAACAGCGCCTTCATCAATATTTCCGCGATAAACCTGCTCTCCCGTTGAAACGACCGACAAACTTCTGGTGGTAGGAATACCCAAATGGTGCATAGACTCACTGATAAGGTATTCGCGAAGCATGGAATACAAGGTGGCTCGACCATCTCCACGCCGAGAGTAAGGGGTTCGTCCCGATCCCTTCAATTGAATGTCCAATCGTTGTCCGCTTGGGTCAAGGTGTTCCCCCAACAAAGTGGCCCTGCCGTCTCCCAGCATGGTAAAATGACCAAATTGATGTCCTGCATAAGCCTGCGCCAAAGGTGTGGCGCCATCAGGAAGCTTATTCCCCGAAAAATATTCCGCTTGGCTTTCATTGTCCTCGCTCAAAAACGAGAGCCCCATTTCAGTGGCCAACTTGTCATTAAAACAAACTACGGCTGGCTTCGATACGGGTACTGGTTCCTGAAAACTGAAAAAAGTTTCTGGTAAGGTTGAATAGGTATTTTCAAGTTGCCAATGCGTTGTCTTGGTGTTCGGAAGCATATTGATGTGGATTGTCGTTCGCCTAAGCCTTTATATAACAAGTGTTTGTTGGCATTAGGTTTCTGGGGGAGTGATAAAGCTGGTTGCGGAGAGGGACTTGAAGGGGTATGGGGAGCCAAGGCAGTGCCTTGGCTCTACTCCAATAACCATTTAATCAACTTCTTTTTCAAGGGGGAATAAGGCAAATACTTGAGGGGCGCCTCAAACCACAGAGGTTTGTCCAATATGCTTTTGAAGTGGGAGAACTCCTCAAAACCTGCCTTTCCGTGATACCGACCAAAGCCACTCATGCCCACCCCGCCAAACGGAAGATTTGAATTGGAAATATGCATAAGGCTGTCATTCACAGCCCCTCCGCCAAAGGACACTTCGCACAAAATCTTCTTGATGGATTTTCGATGTGTGGAATAGATGTAACAGGACAAGGGCTTTGGGCGCTCCTTCACCCAAGCAATGGCTTCGTCCAACTTGTTATAAGTCAAAACGGGAAGCACTGGCCCAAATATTTCCTCCTCCATGACGGGATCGTCAAAGGACACTCCTTGCAAAATCGTTGGTGAAATGAATCGTTCCTCCCTATTCGTTTCTCCACCAAAAAACAGCTTCTCGGGATGGATTAACCGATGAATGCGGTCAAAATTCTTGTGGTTGATGATGCGCGAATAATGCTCCTGATAATTCTGGGTGCGCTCTTGAAACAACTCAAGTTCAGCCTTTAGAACCTGAAGAAACTCCAGCTCAATGGCTTGATCCACCAGCACATAATCTGGGGCAATACAGGTTTGTCCCGCATTGAGAAATTTCGCCCAAACGAGACGCTTTGCCGTCATTTTCAAGTCGGCATCCGCCAACACAAAAGTGGGACTTTTCCCTCCCAGCTCAAGCGTGACCGGCGTTAGATGTTTGGCCACGGCCTGATACACAATCTTTCCCACCGAGGTGCTCCCCGTAAAAAAGACCTTATCAAAACGCTGGGCCAACAGGGCTTGAGTTTCCGGCACCCCTCCTTCCATCACAAAGAAATACTCAGGGGGAAAATGGTCGTTGATCAGTTTGGCTAAAATGGCTGAACTCCGCGTGGGAAGCTCACTCGGCTTCAAAATCACCGTGTTGCCTGCCCCCAAAGCCGTGATGGCCGGAATCAAGGAAAGTTGAAAGGGGTAATTCCAAGCGCCAATCACCAAGGTGACTCCAAGCGGTTCGGGCAGGATGTAGCTACTCGCAGGGAAATTGGCCAAGCCCGTGGGCACCCTCCTTTTCCTGCTCCACTTGCCCATGTTCTTCAACAGGCTGTTGATTTCATGGTACACCAAGGCCAGCTCAGACATGTACGTTTCAAAGGCAGACTTCCCAAAATCTTGGTAAATCGCCTCATACATGGCCTCCTCGTTGTCCTTCAACACCTGCTTCAGCAAACTCAATTGGGCTCGCCTAAAGCTGAGATCCTTGGTCTGATTTCCCTTGAAAAAAGCCCGCTGTTGTTCAATGACGCCTGCTATCCTCTCTTCCATAAGCACAGAATTATCCCCAAATAAGTTAGGGCTGGGAGTTATGGAATGCAACGTTGGTGGTTCGGTGGATGGTATATAGGGTATAATTGGGAGCCAAGGCAGTGCCTTGGCTCTACGTACGATGGGCTGAATCCTCCCCATCAAAATTAATCCTCCAAAATCACGGTCCGCCCCCCGAACTACTTTTCAAAAAAATCAGTTACATTAGTAAGTGATTACTCACTTTTGATTATTGAATGACCGAAAAGCAGGAAAAAATATTGAGTGTGGCCTTGAAACTATTTGCCGAAGAAGGGTTTTCGAACACCTCGACAAGCAAAATCGCCAAGGAGGCCAAGGTATCCGAAGGACTGATCTTCAAGCATTTCAAAAATAAGACAGGCCTTTTGGACGCCGTGGTGAGCCAAGGCACCAAGGGCTTTGAGCGAATGTTTGAAGAAATCGCTTCTAAAAAGTCTCCTCAGGAAATCGTTTGGGGATTTATTGAAATGCCCTATCAAATCCTTAAAAAGGACCCGACCTTCTGGAAATTGCAACTGTCTTTGAAGTACCAGAGCCCTGAAATCGCGGAGCGCTACAAAAACAGTTCTACCCTCCAGAAAGCACATGAATTACTGAACGCAACCTTTACTGAACTGGGTCGGGAACAGCCCGTCATGGAAACCCAATTGCTGATGCAGATTGTGGGTGGCCTCTTCAGTTCATTGCCCGAATTACCTGAAAACGAACGCCAACAACTCGTTGAGTTCATCAAAAGTAAATACTGATTGGAATTGAAAGGACCACGGAGCGCACAGAGGTAAGGAGAAAAGGAGACCTCTTTCCTCTAAAAGCTATTTGGAATATGGGTTCCTCCTTACCTCCCTTCCTCCGTGAACTCCGTGGTTCCGAACAACTCCTCCTCCTTAATGAAACGTCTTCTCACCATTCTTCGTAAATCCCTAATCGTCCTTGGCGTTGCCCTCGGATTGCTCACCCTTTGCATTATGGCCTTTGTAAATTTCGCACCCCAATTTGGTCAAGCCCCAAAGGGCGAAGACCTCAAGCGCGTCAGCCTGTCCCCTAACTTTAAGGAAGGCATTTTCGTCAACCTCGTGGAAACCCAAGTGGGACTGGACAATGCCAGTTTCTCCGACAAGGTGGGCATGTTCACCAAGTTCTTCACACGGGGCACCAAGGAGGACCCTAAAAAGCCATTGCCAGTTTACAAAGAGGCTGGGGATGAATCGGAAGATGCCACACAGGCCTACATCACATGGTTTGGCCATTCGGCCATGCTCTTGGAAATCGAGGGCAAGCGCATTTTGATTGACCCGATGCTGGGCGACCACGCCTCCCCTGTCGGATTCTTCGCCAAGCGCTATCAAAACGAGGCACCTGTTCCCCTCGATGAGCTGGACAGCATCGACGCCATCATCATTTCCCACGACCACTACGACCACTTGGACTACCCTTCCATCCAAAAGCTGAAGGACAAGACCGAGCATTTCTTCACACCATTGGGCGTGGGTTCCCACCTGAAACGCTGGGGCGTTCCCGCCGATAAAATCACCGAACTGGATTGGTGGGGCGAGGTCAATTTCAAGGATATCCAACTGGTGGCCACACCGTCCCGCCACTTCTCCGGCCGTGGACTAAGCGACCGCGACAAAACACTTTGGGCCTCTTGGGTGATCAAAGGCCAGCACAACAACATCTATTTCAGCGGTGACGGTGGCTATGCCGACCACTTTAAGGAAATCGGGGAAAAGTTGGGCCCGTTCGACTTCACCATGATGGAATGTGGACAATACAACGAGATGTGGGCGAATATCCACATGATGCCCGAAGAAAGCGTGCAGGCACACGTGGACGTAAAAGGCAAAAAGATGATGCCCATCCACTGGGGTGCCTTCACCTTGGCCCTCCACCATTGGACCGAACCCGCCGACCGCATGAGCAAAGAGGCCGAGCGCTTGGGAGTGGATGTGGTAACGCCGATGATCGGGCAACGCTTTTCGATTAAAGGAGAGGAATTGCCGGAGGTGGCGTGGTGGAAGTAAACGAACCTCACAAACATTATAAAAGCCTTGATGGATTGATTATCCGTCAAGGCTTTTTCTATATTACCCCTTTCTTAAAAATATATTCAAGCTCAGATTTCAATGTTCATTGCATTTAAAATCATCATCGGATTAACCCTACTGTTTCTTCATTTCAAAAGCTGTTTCATTGATGATGATAAGATAAAGGGTAAGCACATTCTATTCTTATTGGCTGGCTTAATCCCAATGATATTTTTATCTCTATTCATTTTCAAAATACTGCTATCCTTTTTTGGGGAGAATGATGCCATCATAAAAGAGGTTTCAATGGTCTATATGGGCATGACCATGTCAGTGTATGTTAATTTTCTTTTCAGACCAGCCTTTAACAAACTTGCTGGAGGGTTTTTCAACAGCATCCCCACATCATCCGAGCGACAAAAGAAATTCTTTGATGAAACCCCTAAAAGAATATTCAACTTTCAACGCCTACTATTCTTTGTCGGAGGAGTAATCATCATATCAGGCGTTTCAATTAAAGAAATCCCGCACACACTCACTCCCAATCACAATCCACTAGACCTAGAAGAAATCCTTTCTAAAAACAGTAACATTGACCAAGTGATAGCTATATCAAATCATTTAAAACATAAAAAAGATACATACGGCACATTAGATTCCTTGACTATAAGTATAGTTCCCCCTGAAATTTGGACCACAGGTTAAGTTAAGTTTCAAGTAACTTTATGACCTATGTCCAAGCGCAGAAAATTCACGTCGGAATTCAAGACAAAAGTAGTCTTGGAGGCCCTCAAAGAGCGAAGTACGCTCACGGAACTCGCCCAAAAGTACAAGCTACACCCTGTTCAGATCACCAACTGGAAAAAGGATTTCCTCAATGGCGCCAGCAGCCTTTTCGAGGGGAAGGGCAAGAAGTTGGGAGAGGAAAAGACCAAGGCGGAGAACGAGAAGCTTTACGCCAAGATCGGTCAACTTCAGATGGAGGTGGACTTTTTAAAGGACATCTCCGAGAAAATTTGAGTCTTGCACAAAGGCGAAAGTGTATCCACAGGTCCGACACTTTGAGCCTGCGCAAGCAGTGTGAACTTCTCGGAGTGTCCCGTTCGGGCCTCAGTTACTTGCCCAAGGGTGAGAGTCCCCTGAACCTTCAGCTGATGCGTCTTATGGATGAGGAATACCTCAGGCACCCCTTCAGGGGCGTCCCGTCGATGCACCAGTGGCTTTTGTCACAGGGCTACCATGTGAACATCAAGCGGGTTGGGCGCCTCTACCGCTTAATGGGTCTGCAGGCCCTGGTGCCAGGGCCACATACCAGCAAGGCCAACCCAAAGGACCGCAAGATGCCCTACCTGCTTGACGGGTTGGAGATTGTGCGCCCAAATCAGGTATGGGCCACGGACATCACTTACATTCCGATGCCCAAGGGTTACATGTACTTGACTGCCGTCGTTGACCTTTACAGCCGATGCGTATTGGCTTGGTCCTTATCCAATACGATGACCGCGGAATGGTGCGCCGAGACGCTCCAAGAGGCTATTGACAACCATGAAAAGCCTGAAATATTCAACACAGACCAGGGAAGCCAGTACACCTCGGAGGTGTTCGCAGGGTTGCTAAGGTATCATGGCATACGCCACAGCATGGACGGCAAGGGAAGGGCGCTGGACAACATCTTCGTTGAGCGCCTTTGGAGAACCGTCAAGTACGAGCACGTTTATCTTAATCCCGCTTCCGAACCCGTAGAATTGTTCACAGGCCTCAACGAGTACTTATATTTCTACAACCACGAGCGGCTACACAGTTCGCTAGGGCACAAGACACCTATGGAAACCTACAAAGCAACCATCTTTCTTCCCCCTCAACAACACAAAAATAACCCTGTTCCGGAGTATGGGCAAGGGTATATAAACGGCTCCTCCGTCGCCGCCCTTGCTTATACTCCGGAACAGGATTGAAGAGGTATTGTCGAGAAGGAAAAAAGGAAATTCGTTAACTTCATTTCACATAACTGTGGTACGAAGAATGGGGGGATGTATA
>JAUIJC010000058.1 GCA_030431525.1 Bacteroidia bacterium
TATCTTCTTGAAAAAAAACAAAATTTCAGGGGAAGCATTCATATATGCCTCTCCTGAAAAGTTTTGAACACGAGTGGTATGAAACCCGACGCTATGGAAGTAGCAAGTGTCAAGAATCCTTATTCCATGGCGGTAGGTTTTATACTTACCAAAAAAGCCCCTCTAAGAAACCTTAGAAGGGCTTTTGAATTAGCAATGGGTTGGCTTAGAGCGCGTCGCTGTTGCTCACTAAAGTAAGGCGGTAGTTACCGTTGCTACCCGTCAAAACAATGCTGTAAGTCTTATTTGCTTCAAAGGCAAAAGCGTCTGAAGGAGTCACAACCACGTCCGTAGAGCCAGCATGGAAAGCCTGACCTTGGATTTGGGTGTAATCGCGGTACTCTTCAGAGAGTCCAATAATGGCGCGAACATTAAGTGGAATACCACCAGTGTACGAAACTGCAGGGCTCAATGTGTTTGGCGCCATTTCCTCGAACCATCCACCGGCAGTTGCCCAAAGGGAGTATTGTGGATAATAAACTTGGTAGGAAATGCTGGCCTTGTCGCTAAGGTTAAGTCCGAAGCTGTTGAAGTAGCTAACATCGGCTGGACCACTCAAATCGTCTTCCACCAACTGAATGCTTGGGGAGCTGATAGAACCAGTAACATAGGCGCTGTATGTTTTGCCCAAGGTAGTCGTGATTGTGGCTTCACCAAGGAGTTCACCAGAAGCATTTTTGATTTGCAAAGTCTGCTCGTCTGGAGCAATTAAAGTGTACTTGGAGTTTTGGGAGAAGCTCACCTCTGCGGTGGATTCATCGCCCACCTTACCGAAGATTACCGCTGTGGTGTCATCCAGCAAGTTGACTACCGAAAGGTAGCTGGCAGTGGTGTCAGTTAGTTCTACTTTTAGGTCGTCACCAGTCTTGATGTCATCTTTTTTGCAAGCGGTGAACATCAAACCCAAAAGGGTCAGGAACAATAGGGAGATACGTGTGTATTTCATGATCGCTAAAGTTTTACAAAACGAATTGCGAAAGTAGAGGCTCCCAGATTGTAAGGGATACTCCCAAAAGGAGGATGAATGCTCCATTAAGGATATTTCTTCCTCCTTTTGGGAGTATTCTTATTGCGGATGGGGCTACTTGGGGATGGGCGAAGCTCAGGAAATTTGTTCCTATGAATGAATTAGGAACAAAGCTGGTGACCCTTATCTGTGCCCTTTTTTGGGGAACCGCCTTAATGGCACAAGAGGCTTCCATCTTAGGGGTGGCACAGGATGAATATGGGCCCGTGCCGATGTTGTTGGTGGAACTGGAAGGGGATACAACGCTGAGGGCGTCTACGGATATTGACGGGAAATTCGCTTTTGCAGGTCTTTCAAAAGGAAGTTATCAGCTCACGATTCGGTCGGATATTTTTAAGTCCGATACTCTTCAAATCAAGTTGAAGGACAAGCAAAAAAAGACAATTGCTCTGGCCTTGAAACCATTGGCTCAAGAGCTTGATATAACGGATGTCCCTGTTGATTTGGATGATTATCGCTCCAAAACGGTGACAGGCGCCCAAGTTGTGTTGGATGAGAAAGAGGTGCAGGAGCAAACAGCGGTTTCTAACCATTTGGGAGATGTGTTGGAGGCGAAAGTTCCCAGCATGGCGCCAAGTACGCAATCGGCCAGCACTTTTGGCCAAGGTTTGCGAGGCAGGGACATGGCTGTGTTTATTGACGGCGTACCTCAGTCCACTCCCTTGCGTGGAAGCGGTCGGGTCTTGCGATGTGTGGAGCCGAGCAATTTGGCCGAGCTTCGTGTCCTTCGTGGGGCATCGGCCATTTATGGCAATGGCGCCACGGGAGGCGTGGTCGAATTTGTTACCAAAACTCCCAAAAAAGAAGGCGTTCAGTATCAAGGGCTCTATAACGTCAATCTTTTTCCATTGGGCGGAGCCTCTGGTATTGGTTACCGAAGTAGTCAACAGCTTTCGGGCAAACGAAAGAAATTGGCCTACATCGCCAATCTGGGCTACGAAAAAACCGGACTCTATTATGATGGTGAAGGCGACCCCATTCCTGTGGATCCTGCAGGGCAGGGCGGTACGGCCGAGAACAATGTGTATAACGGCTTTTTCAAGCTGAATTATGCCTTGAACAAGGACGCTTATTTGGAAGCCAAATACGTTTTTTATCAAGCCACCCAAGACTCCGATTTGAAAACCCTGCCGGGCGTTGTCGGGGAAACCAAGGCCGAGCCCTATGTTGATGATGTGGTGGGGGAGCGCCCTCCGGGCAATATCAATCACAACGCCTCATTGCGCTACCGTCATTATCAGCTGTTCAAGAAAACGGATTTTTCCGCCATTCTCTTTTATCAGGATTTCAAGGCGCGCTACAATTACAGCAACTTTTTCGGGAGCCAATCTTATGTGCATTCCCTGAAATTTGGTGGCCGATTTGATTTCAAGACGGTCTTCAACCCAACGTTTAAGTTGCGCTATGGACTGGACGTGTTGACGGACCGCACCTCCCAAGAGTTGGAGGACGGACGAATTTGGATGCCCCGTATTCAGCAATATGGCATGGCGCCTTTCCTTCAGTTGAATAAGGATTTGGGGGAGAAATGGAATGTGAAGGCGGGTTTCCGAATGGAATTGGTGGAGCTTTCCATTCCCACTTTTTTCGGGGTGCAGAGTGTGGATACCGTGCAAGGCGGTGTGCTGAGCTATCAGGCGCCCTTGTTTAATGCGTCTTTACGCTACCGTTGGAAATCTTGGTTGACGCCCACGCTTAGTTTTTCGCAAGGGTTTTCTGTTGCCGACATTGGCCGAGCCGTACGTGGCTTGAGCGCTCCTTCTGTGGATGCGCTTGACTTGAAACCGATGGTGGTGAACAACTATGAGCTTGGTTTCGACGGCCAATTGAAAAAGGCCAAATACCATGTTTCCGCCTATTTGAGTACGTCGGCTTTGGGGAATTCCTATGCAGGTTGGCCTGATGTGGTGGTGCTTCGTGCTCCGGAGCGCATTTATGGCATCGAGCTGGAATTGGCTACGCCATTGTACAAAAAGCTGAGTTTGAGTACCACTTATTCTTGGCTGGAAGGCAAGGTCGATTTGGATGACAATGATAGTTATGAAAGCTACCTCAACGGCACCCGAATTCCACCTATGAAGCTTACCGCTCAGTTGAAATACAAGTTTTCGGATGATTTCAGTGTGTTCCTCCAAGGCCTTTATGTAGGGAGCCGAGACCGTTTCCCAGATAGCAAAGCCGTGTATGAGGGCAAGGTGGACAGCTATTTCACCTTGGATGCTTCTGCCACGCGAACCCTATGGAAGGGGAGCATGACCTTGGCGGTGAAAAACCTTTTGAACCAAGCGTATTATCCTGCTTCCTCACAGTTTTTCAATGATGGAGGAGCCTATGTGATGGGGCAGAGCATGCATGTGTCGGCCACTTATGTGTTGAACTTGGCCACGAAATAAAATCAGGAAGATGGAGCAAGAAGGTAAAATGGTGAAGTCCAAAACCGTATTTGCCCTGCACGGGCTGGCGGGGATTTGTTTGGGAGTATTCTTCTTCCTGTTGAGTTTTTCGGGTGCGGTGTTGGTGTTCCGTCCTGAATTGGAAAGGGCGTTTTTTCCGGAACAGGTTTACGTTTCCGCACAACAAGGTGAGACACATGGCGCCAATGCCGTGGCCAAAGCCATCAAGGAAAGCCAGCCTGATTTCTTGGTGGGGAGGCTGTATCTACCCAAAGGGCTAGACCAATTGTATCAATCGTTGTTGGTGTCCAAGAAGGATATCAACCATCATCGTTGGGTAACGGTGGACCCTTATACGCTTCAGGTGAAGGAGACGGAAACCACTTGGTTGAGCGTGTTGGTTGATTTGCACCACCATTTGCTGATGCCACATTATCTGGGCACCACGGTGTTGTTTGTCCTGTCCATCATCTATTTGCTCACAAGTTTGACGGGCGCTTATATCCGAAAAGACTTTTGGAAGAGCTTTTGGCAGGTGAAGTGGCGAAAGAATTTCACTGGTAATCTCAGGGTGTTACATAGTTTGGTGGGCCATTGGAGCATTCCTTTTCACTTGTTGATGATTACCACAAGTCTGGTCATCACCTTTGCAACGGTGGCTTATGGCCCGATGGGGCCAGATATGTTGGCCAAGTTGCCGAAAGGTGATGTGGATTACGAGCGGTTGGCCGAGGTGGCTAAGGCCAAATACGATTTGCCCATCAAGCACATGCAGTTGGCGCCTGAGGCGGTTACCGTGTTTATGGTGAAAGGAGAGCGGGTGGAGGATGAGCAATTCGCTAATTTCATCAAGCTTAGTTATGACCCAGCTTCCTTTGCCTTGAAAAATGAAACTGGAGCGAACAAGGACCCTCTGGTTTGGCAGGCCTTGAACGCCTGCACCGCATTTCATTTTGGGCGTTTTGGAGGAATGACGATAAAAGTGGCCTATGTCCTGTTTGGCTTGTTTGGCGCCTTTTTGAGTTTGAGCGGAACGCTGATTTACATTTTTAGGAGAAGGGATAAATCGGTGCCTTCATTCAGTAATCAGCTCAAACCTGTGGAGGGAACCATGTCCTTTGGACGGCTTTGTTGGAAAGGTATTCAATGGTCGGGGCTGTTGATGTTGGTGGCCTTGGGTGTGGGATTGGTGATTGGGCTGTTGAATCCGAGTCCAGTGCGCTCGTCACTGTTCTTGATGGTCCATGTGGCATTCGGAATTCAGCTGATATTTATTTTCCTGCTGTTGCTCTGGCCAATCAACTGGCTGTTGCGCTTGAAACGCTCTGGAAAAACGGGCATCATGCGCTTGTCCCTCACCATGTTGTTTGGTGGGTTCTTCGCCAGCATACTTCTGGAAAGCGTGTTGCTATGGGCTGGAAAAGCCCTTGGTTGGGTGTAATGCTTATTCCTTTGGTTGAGCAACACGGATAAGCTTGGTGGTGTCATAGCCTCGGGCTTTTGCTAACTCGGCCATGTGTTGATAAACCGAGTCCTCCATTTGTGGTGTGCGGGAGAGGAACCAGAGGTATTCGTCGTCTGAACTTCCAACCAGTGACCATTGGTAGTTGGGGTCCAATTCCATCACATTGTAATCGCCATAGAAGAAAAGGAAGAATGAAACTTCCAGTTCGCTGGCTTTTCCGCCTTTTCTTCGTCGCGCTTCACCTTTGGATTCTTTCAGTTTTCCGTCGAGGGTTTTAACCCTTCCTCGGTTGATGACTTCCACCGTACCATCATCTTGGAGGGTATAATTTGCAGTGACGGCCACCAAATCCTTTTCAAAACGGTTGGGCAGGCGCGCAATCTCGTACCACTTGCCTTGATAGCGCTCCAAATCAAAATCCTCCACCGTCTTATTATTGATGCTTGCTTTTTTGGAAGCGCAACACCAACAAAGTACAGGGAGGAGGGCAAGTAGGAGAAGAGACTTTTTCATGTCTCCTTAACGAAAGTGGAGGTGGCTGAATTATTACAACGGAGGAAGGGAAAGTTATATGCTCCAACTCTCCCTTTCTCCGTGGTTGAATTATGCATTCATCAACTCCTCAATTTCCTCCGCTTCAATCGGGATGTTCGCCATCAAATCCACTGGGGCTTTTTCATCCACTAAAATATCGTTCTCGATACGGACGCCGATGCCTTCGTCTGGGATGTAGATGCCAGGCTCGCAAGTGAACACCATGCCCGCCTCGAATGGAATGCGACGGTCGTCCACATCATGCACGTCCAGCCCCAAGGAATGGGAAGTGCCGTGCATAAAGTATTTGCGGTAGAGTGGATGCTTTGGGTTTTGGTTTTTGACGTCTGTGGCGTCCAAAAGTCCGAGGCCAATGAGCTCGGATTCCATGATTTTTCCCACTTCTTTATTATAGGCCTGAAAGGTGTTGCCAGGAATAAGCATTTGCTTGGCTTCCTTCATCACCCTCAACACTGCGTTGTAAACAGCTTTTTGGCGTTGGCTGAATCGGCCGTTCACAGGAATGGTGCGTGTGAGGTCCGCGTTGTAGTTTCCGTATTCCGCTCCAAAGTCCAATAGCAGGACATCCCCGTCTTTGCAGGCTTTGTCATTGTCGATGTAGTGCAACACGCAGGAATCACGTCCAGAGGCTACAATGGGCGAGTAAGCGTGGCCACGTGAACCTCTGCGGACAAACTCATGGATGATTTCCGCTTCAATTTCATATTCCATCACCCCTGGTTTTACAAACCCAAGGATGCGACGGAAGGCTTTTTCCGTGATGCGACAGGCCCGCTGAATCATCTCCACTTCGCGTTGTGATTTCACATAGCGCAAACGATGCATGATGGGCGCCGTGCGTTCGTATTTGTGAAGCGGAAAAGTTTGGCGGAGTTGCGCGTTCATGCGGTCCGAGCGGGTCTGCACTTCGCAATTGGCACGGGAATGCTCATTGGCATTGAGGTAAACGAATTCCGCTTGTGCCATCAGTGGAGTGAGGCGGTCTACGAATTCATGTGTCCAGTAGACGGTCTCCACGCCGGAGATTTCGGTGACCTGCTCTTTGGTCAGCTTGTGGCCCTCCCAAATGGCGATGTGTTCGTTGGTTTCTCGGACGAACAGCACTTCCCGATGGGCCTTGTCTGGGCAATCGGGGAACACTACGAGCACGCTTTCCTCTTGGTCTATACCGCTTAGATAGAACAGGTCGTTATTCTGTCGGAAGGCCATAGTTCCGTCGGCGTTTGTCGGCATCAGGTCGTTGGAGTGAAAAATCGCGATGCTGTCTGGCTTGAGCTGATGGGAGAAACGCTCTCTGTTCTTGATGAAAAGGTCTCGGCCGATGGGTTCGTAGCGCATATAAAATAGACGTTAGAGGTAAGACATTAGACGTTAGCCTCCTGTTACCAGCTAAAGTCTAACGTCTAATCTCTAATGTCTGCCCTATCAAAACAATAAATGATATGAAAAAATACCTGCTCCTGTTGTGTTGTGTGCTGTTTACGGCTCTTGGTTGGGGGCAGGGACAGAAGTTTTGGCTCTCCTTCAAGGGCGAGGCTTTTCAAGAATGGAGTCTGGACAGCTTGGCCAATCGAGGAATGAAGGCTGAGAATGTTTCGCGGTGGCTGAATGCGGTTTCAGTTGTTCTTTCTGAAGAGGAAGCCGAGGAAGCGAAACAGTGGGCTTTTGTGGATTCCGTGTTTTTGGTGAACCCTTATATCTATGTTTCATCGACCGAGGGTCATGCCGGTTTATATGCGCAGACCTTTATGGATATGAAGGGGAACGCGTTTCGCAATGCAGGCTTGGATGGCAAAGGCGTGTCTGTGGGGATTATTGATGCGGGGTTTCATCGGGCAACAGCGGACCCGAGTTTGAAACATATTTTCGTGGAAGGGCATGTGAAAGGTTTTCGGGATTTCATCAACCCTGATGCTGACGACTTTTTTATGGGGAAAACCTCTGGGGATTACCATGGTCGAATGGTGTGGCGGATGGTTGCAGGCGAGGATGAGAACACTGGTCGAACTTTTGGCTTTGCCCCAGAGGCCAATTTTTACTTGGCAAGAACCGAAAATGGGGAGAAGGAGCACCGTGTGGAGGAAGACGACTGGATTTCGGCCATTGAATGGTTGGACAGCATGGGGGTGAAGCTGGTCAATACTTCGTTAGGCTATGCCCAAGGCATGGACGACTCTACCGAGAATTACCAGTTCTATGAGATGGATGGACGAACTGCCATGATTACCCGTGCGGCGCAGATTGCCGTGGAGCAGAAGGACATGTTCTTGGTGGTTTCGGCGGGGAACGCAGGGGAAACAGATTGGCGCATCGTGTCGGCACCTGCCGATGCACAAGGAGTTTTGTCGGTTGGGGCGACAAAACTCCATCATTGGCTCAAACAGGGGTATAGCAGTGAAGGACCAGATTTCTTGCCCTACCTCAAGCCTGATGTGGCTTGTTTCTCGCCCAATGGGACGTCGTTCTCAGCTCCTGCGGTGACGGGTTTTGTGGCTTGCCTGATTCAGCACTCACCTGATTTGTCCATGCGGGAAATCCGTCAGGTGGTGGAAAAGTCCGCGCACTTGTATCCGTATGGAAACAACTATATCGGGTATGGAGTGCCTCAGGCTGACCGAGCTTTGACGTTATTGGAAAATCCTGATGCCATTGTTTGGCAGGTAGAAGAGGTGAGGCCTAAGTCTGACAAAGTGAAACTGGATTTGGGCAATGAGTACCTGACTGATATTGTGTTGTTCCACAAAAAGGACAGCATTTTGGTGGCCGAGCAAACTTTGGTAGGCAACAAGGACATCTTTAAGAAGCGGGCTCGAAAAGGGATTTCTGGAAAGCTGTTTCCAAAACGGGGGCATATGTATGCGGTTATTCACCGACCTGATGAGCATATCCTTCGGACGACTGTGGAGGTGGAAGGGAAGGTGTATGAGATTTTTTGGGAGTGAAAATCGTTATAGTTGTAACGCAGGGACTTTGTCAATAAATTTGACGTAAGTGGCCTAAATACATTCAGTTATGGATGCTTCGAAGAAAGGTCGGGTTACAGATTATACTCCCGCTGATAATAAGATTGTCATAAAAAGGGGGAATAGGATGGCTAAACAGTTAGCCGAAAAGAAGGAGAAAGAGCAGTTTTTTGCAAAGGGTGGAAAGCTCGAAGAGCTTAAAGAAAATTATGTCTTCCCCTTTTAAGCCATATCCCGTTTCAAGAGACTATTCAAAAAAACGTCTTCATCTTTCAAGCTTGAGTATGATTATGCCTTGAGAGATGTGGCTTTTTGTTTCTCTCGACGCCAAACTGAAAAAGCTGTATCTTCGTTATGATGTTGATAGATAGCCTTATATGAATCTTGAAAGATACCAAGTAAAGTCTGGTAGGTCATTGATGGCTTTTGAGTTTATCAGTGAAGGACCAAAAGGAAAGGTTCCCAAAATAGTGATGTATAGCCCCACAAATCTTCAGGGGTTTTATAACTTGGGTTTTGGAGATAAGGATAAGGCTACAGGGCTCGTTCGTGATGATGTGGTAACGAATAATAATGATAGCCAGAAAGTATTGGCTACTGTTGCATCAACGGTATATGTGTTTACGGACAAGCATCCTGATGCATGGGTTTTTGCAACGGGCCTAAATCGCGCAAGAACGCGCCTGTACAGAATGGGATTGACAAATAATTTGGATGAAATCTCACAGGATTTCGAGGTTTTTGGTTTGGAAAGAGATGAGTGGGTTGAATTTCGGAAGAATACTGAATACGAGGCTTTTCTCGTTCGAAGAAAAAAATAGGAAGCATTATGAATATTCGAGATTTAAACGAAAGAAGGACTCCTATTGTGAAGATAGACGAGTCATTGGATAAGCTTCATGACAAGTCTTTATTCAAGGATAAGGTAGAAGAGGCTAATAGAATTCTTAGGGAGGTAGGACTTCCAAAGGGTCTCAATCCTAAGGATGAGAAATCTTCCAAATAGTGTAGAATAAGCTATTATTGATTTATGAATCCGAGTGCGTTTTTCGCCCTCGGATTTTTTTATGCCTCACCTTTAAGCCCAAGACGATAATTTTGTGCCCATAAATCGAGGTATTACTAAAAGTTAACTTGTAGCCAATGGGCACTCAATCAATTGTTCACGGGAGGATTGTTCTGGAGGGGGATGTGGAAAGGACAAAGTCCTTCATTCGTAGTTGTAAAACGAGATTCGTTGAACCAGCTATGTTCTCGTTGGTGAACAGTCCTAATACCCCTGATTTTTATAATGAACAGATACTGGCTTTTGGAGCATCCTATAAATCAATTGAATATGATTGGAAGGCGTTTATGGTTGTCTTCGAACATATCCTACGGAATATTGATTTTGTCTCAGCCAAATTAGAGCTGGAAACCGAGATTAACGGCCATTTCCAGTTCTTCTGGATGAAGAAAGATGCTCATACTTCCTTTTCTCCAGAAGACCACATGTTGGAGACTAAGAATTGGTTCTTTGGGTATGGCTTTCGGGATATGTGGGGCTTACTTGAGAAAGACTTTGAGGAAAGGGATGTGTTCAGTGAAGGACTTTATCCGCTAAAGTTCTATCGTCCTGTGGTAGAGAGGTTGAATGATTTTTTTGACAAGAATGGGCTTGTGGGTGAAAAACTTTACCTCTTAAAGCATTTAGGCGATTTTGCTTCAGGTGATCAGTTACTTCCAATTTTGGAGTTTTTGCAACTGAATGGATTACTTGAGTATGGTTTAGAAGGTGGGAAGGGTTACTGGGTAAAAGCCTTGAGAGAGCCAATTGAAATTCCTTTCTCTCCTAAATAAAGGACTGATTTGTTGAAGAAAGTGGAAGTCTGATGTCCAAAGGTGAATTCTACCTTTGACTTTTTGTATATCACCCTCATGTGTTGGTCTATAAATAGGCGTTGATGCCAAACGGAAAAATCTGTAAATTCGTTGAATTATAGAGAGATAGCTTAAAAATGCTTGAAGAGAAGTACGCATTGGAGAAGCGAGGGGAGTCGGTAATGGTCTTTGACTTTGTTAGTGAGGGGCCAAAAGGGGCGGTGCGTAAGGTGATAGAATACAGTAAGGTTAATACTGAGGCAGATATTTACAATTTAGGTTTCGCCGATGAATTAGAGGATAAGAGCTTGAGCGATCAAGTTGCAACTGATAATAAGGACAGCCAAAAGGTATTGGCAACCGTAGCCTATTCGGCAGTTTTGTTTACTGACAGATTTCCAGATGCTTGGATTTATGCAAAGGGTTCTACCCCTTCAAGAACAAGACTTTATCGTATAGGCTTGTCAAATAATTTAGAGCAGTTTTCTAAACTCTTCCTTATTTTGGGAGTTACAAAAGAAGGGAACCCAGTAGCTTTTGAAAAATGCGGTGATTATGATGGGTTTTTGGTTAGACGAAGAAAAAAGTGAGGTGCTATGAATAAGCAGTTGTCATATTTAGATATTCCTGTTGATCCAAGCTTGGATGAGCGGTGTAAGAATAACCCTTTCTTGAAAAAAAAGAGGGAAGAGGCTAAGGAGGCTCTTTCCAAGATGAAGAACCTCAACCAAGTGTTGAAGGAGTTTGAAGAGCAGGCAAAAAAAGATTAAAAAGCCCATTTTAGGTTTTCTAATACGGTTAAATCCGAGTGCGTTTTTCGCCCTCGGATTTTTTTATGCCTCACCTTTAAGCCCAACCTCGTATTTTTGCACCCATGAAAATCGGCTTTGATGCCAAAAGGGCATTTAATAACAATACAGGCTTAGGGAACTATAGTCGCTACATCATTTCCTCTCTGGTAAAGGCATTTCCAGAGCATGAGTATCTGCTGTACACGCCCAAGGTGCAGGAGCGTTTCAAGGATTTTGTGCAGGGAGGTGTGGAGATTGGCCAGCCGAAGGGCTTAGCGAAGCGCTTTGGTTCGGTGTGGCGTTCGATGCTTTTGGGCCGGAGAGTGGCAAGGGATGGTGTGGATATCTACCATGGCTTGAGCCATGAGTTGCCGTATGACATCAACAAGGGAAATGTGAAAACCGTGCTGACTATGCACGACCTGATTTTTGTGCGCTACCCAGAGTTGTATAAGCCGTTTGATCGAAAGCTTTATTTCAAGAAATATTTCAAATCGTGCCAGTTGGCGGATAGCATCATTGCCATCAGCGAGCAGACACGGCAGGATGTGCATACGTTCTTTGGGGTGCCTTTGGAGAATATGAAGGTGCATTACCAAGATTGTTTGCCCATGTTCCAGCAGGAAATCACGGAGGCCACCAAGCAACAGGTGCGTAAGAAATACGGTTTTGAAAAGGAGTTTATCCTTTGTGTGGGCACCGTGGAAAAGCGCAAGAACCAGCTCAATTTGATCAAGGCATTCCGTGCTTTGGAAGATAACAAATTGGAATTGGTGATTGTGGGTCGGCCAACCGCCTATCGGACTGAGTTGGATGCTTATGTGCAAGAGCATGGCTTATCCAATCGTGTCCGTTTTATCACAGATGCTGATTTCATAGACTTTCCTGCCATTTATGCTTCAGCCAAGCTCTTCGTTTATCCATCGATTTTCGAGGGTTTTGGCATTCCGATTATTGAGGCCCAAAACTGTGGGGTGCCTGTAATCACCTCCACGGGCTCCTGCTTTTCAGAGGCAGGTGGAGATTCTGCTTTGTACGCAGATCCGAATCGCTATGAGGATTTGCTGGAGCAAATGAAAAAGGTGTTGGCCGATGAGGACCTCGCCAAAAAGATGAGCGAGGGGGGTAAGCAAAATGTATTGCGCTTCCGACCAGAGGTGACCATGCCCCAGTTGATGGAGGTGTATAAAGAGACGATTCGAAAAGGGGGACGCAAGTAACAAGTATCAAGTAGCAAGAGTCTTGAGTCTGGCTACTTGATACTTGTGTCGGATGTAGAATGACAGAATTTCAACAACATACTTTCCCGAACGGAATACGCTTGGTACACCGTGAGGTGCCGTCCACAAGGGTGGCGCATTTGGGCTTTGTCCTTGACATTGGAAGTCGGGATGAGGCACTGGACCAAGAGGGGATTGCCCATTTCTGGGAGCATATGGCTTTCAAGGGCACGTCCAAGCGGAAGGCTTTCCACATTATTAACCGATTGGATTCGGTAGGGGGGGAGTTGAATGCTTATACCACGAAAGAGAAAATCTATTTCTACGCCTCCATTTTGGATACCCATTATGAGCGTACGGTAGAGCTCCTTTCAGACATTACTTTCCAATCGACTTTCCCCGAGCGTGAGATTGAGCGTGAGCGACGTGTCATTAACGAGGAGATGTTGATGTATGAGGATGCGCCTGAGGATGAGATTTTCGAGGATTTTGATACCCTGATTTATGGTGACCATGAATTGGCTCATCCAATATTGGGCACGCAAAAGAATGTGGCTGGTTTTGGTCGCGAGGACTTCCTGAGGTTTGTCCGAGAGAATTTAGATACCTCCAAGGTGATTATTTCCTCGGTCAGCAATATGCCTTTCAAAAAGGTCCTTCGTTTGGTCGAGAAATATGTGAAGGACATTCCTGCATCCTCAGCCACCTCGACGCGAAAACTGTTTTTGGACTATGAGCCTCGAAGTCTGAAAAAAGTGAAGAAGGTGAGCCAAGCCCATTGCATGGTGGGCGGACAGGGTTTTTCTGTTGTGGACGATAAGCGATTGCCGTTTTTCATGCTCACCAACTTGTTGGGTGGTCCAGCCATGACCTCTCGCTTGAATATGAGCTTGAGGGAGCGACGAGGTAATGTCTATAATGTGGAAGCCAATTTGACTTCCTATTCAGATTCAGGACTGTTCAATATTTACTTCGGTTGCGAGGAAAAGTTGTGGCAGAAGAACTTGGCCTTGGTCCATAAGGAACTGAAGAAATTGAGGGAAGAGCCTTTGGGGCGGATGCAATTGCATACCCTCAAAGAACAGTTGATGGGGCAATTAGCTATGTCCGAGGAAAGCAATTCTGGTTTGATGCAAGTCATGGCTAAAAGCCTCTTGGATTTGGGACGCATTGAAACCCTTCAGGAAATTTTTGAGCAAATTAGGGCAGTCAGTTCTACTGAATTGCAGGATTTGGCTCAAGAAGTCTTTGATGAAAATAAACTAAGCTATCTGACCTATCTTCCAGAGAGCTAATATCTAATGTCTAAAATCTAAAGTCTCCCATGGACTTCATTGATAAGGAACTTCAAGGCTATGTAGAGGCTCACTCTGAGCCAGCACCCGCATTGCTTGATAAAATTGAGCGCCAGACGTGGTTGGAGGAATTGCATCCCCGCATGTTGTCAGGGCATTTGCAAGGGCGCATTTTGTCCTTGTTGTCTTGGATGATTCGCCCAAAGCGTATTCTGGAGATTGGCGCTTACACGGGCTATTCGGGAATTTCATTGGCCGAAGGCTTGACTGAGGACGGTATGTTGTATTCCGTAGAAATCAACGAGGAACTGGAAGACAAGCTTTTGGGTTACTTCGAGGAGGCTGGAATTGCTGAAAAAGTGCAACTTCATATTGGCTCTGCCTTGGATATCGTGCCTACGTTGGACGAGGAGTTTGATTTGGTGTTTATTGATGCCGACAAGGAAAACTACCTGAACTACTATAATATGGTAGTCGACAAAGTGCGTCCTAATGGATTCATCATTGCTGATAACGTGTTGTGGAGTGGTAAAGTGGTAGGTGCTGAGAAGGAATCAACAGATAAAGACACTCGGGCAATTCTCGAGTTCAATGATTTTGTCCATCAAGATGACAGGGTGCAAAACGCTTTGTTTCCTGTCCGAGATGGATTGATGGTTTTGCGAAAAATTTAATGTGGATATGAATAAGAGGTTGACCCTTTTTTCCCTGTTTTTTTTGATTCAGGGAATGTTGCTAGCCCAAGTGCCCCAAGTTCCCGGCACAATGGAGTTTGCAGGAATGAAATTGCAAATCACGAAGGCGGCGCGGAAAAAGATTCAGGAAGATGTAAATCGCCTGCATAAAAGCCCGAAGTATTTTCAGGCTATGGTAGCCAAGGCTGATTTGTTTTTCCCTGTTATCGAGCAGGTCTTTAAAGAAGAAGGTTTTCCAGATGATATTAAATACCTGTGTATTCAGGAGAGTGCGATAAACCCAACGGCGGTTTCCTCTTCGGATGCTGTTGGTTACTGGCAGTTTAAAAAGGCTACCGCCCAAGAGGTGGGTTTGCGTGTGGACGGAGGACCAAGAAGCTCAAGCATTGATGAGCGGAAAAATATTGTATCGGCATCCCGCGGAGCGGCCAAGTACATGACCAAGAACAATAAGATGTTGGGCAACTGGGTGTATGCCTTGACCTCTTATAATACAGGGCTTGGAGGTGTTCAGAAATATGTGAAAGATAAATACCGTGGGGCAAAGAAGATGGAGATTGATTCTCATACCCATTGGTACTTCCTGAAATTCTTGGCGCATAAGATAGCTTATGAGGGATATGTAGGAAAATCTTCCCTGAATCAGCATCTGGAAATTCAGAATGCACCGGTTGGCAAAAACCTCAAGCAGATTTGTCGACAGCTTGGTATTGCTGAGGCGGACATGAAGCAGTACAACGAATGGTTGGGTACGAAGAAGGTTCCTTATGACAAGCCTTACCCGTTGGTGATTCCCAGATCGGGAGTCGGTGCCACATTTCCGGTATTTGCAGATAATAATGATGATCCTGTTGATAATGGCCAGTCCGAAACATCGACGACGAGTGGTGAAGACTTGGAGGTCCATAATACACAAGTCGCCTTGGGGCGCAATGTGACTCTAAACGGCATTCCTGCCATTCGGGCATATAAAGGTGAGAACAGTGCCCGATTAGCTTTAAAGGGAGGAATCACAAGAAGAAGGTTCCTTCGATATAATGACTTAAAGAGTTTTGAGCCTCTTAAAGCAGGGCAGGCGTATTACTTGAAGTCAAAGAATAGAAAAGCAGAGCAGGAGTTCTACACCGTGAAAAAGGGAGAGACTTTATGGGAGGTGTCTCAAAAGTTTGGGGTGAAAGAGAAGTTTATTCGCAAGCGTAACCATCTGAGAAGGCATGAGGTCATACGTGAAGGTCGGGTATTGTGGCTGAATAATACTCGTCCGAAAGAGGAGCCAGTAAAGTACGAAGAGCAAAAAGTGAAGGAAGCCTTAGTAAAAGAGAAACTTGAGACTAAAACTAAGGAGCCTAAAGTAGAGGAGAAGAAGGTTGAAGTGGTTGTTGAGGAGAAAGAGGTGGTACAAGAAGTAGAGGAAAAGGAAGAGGAGGTAGCGATTGAAGTTAAAAATGAGGTGGAGGAACCAGCGGAAGTGTCCGTAGTTAAGCACACGGTGAAAGCTGGTGAGACCTTGTATGCGATTTCCAGAAAGTATGGGGTGGCTCCAGCTGATCTGACAAAATGGAATAACCTCAATGGGTCCGGACTTAATGTTGGTGACGAATTGGTGGTTTATGTACCACGAGAAATGCCTGAAGAGCCGGTAAAGGAAAAAGTAGAAGTAGTAGGGGAGGAGTGGCATGAGGTGCAGGCAGGCGAAACCATGTACCAAATTGCCAGAAAATACGAGGTGTCGGTAGATGATATCCGTCAATGGAATAATAAATCAGATAACAATCTCTCTGTTGGAGAGAGACTTCGTGTAAGGAAGTAAGAAAATATCTAGAAATTTATTGTTAGGGGTTGGTTTGTAAAAACTAACCCCTTAGTTTTGCACTCCCTTCAGGGAAGGAAAGCAAACGGCTCTCCGAAATCGCATGTAAGAAAATCGCAGGTTTTGAGAATAAAATTCACTCACCTGCTTGTTTATCGAAAAAGGCTTCTTACCTTTGCAGTCCCTTCGGGGGAAAGCAATAACGGAACGAAAATGATTGTTCTTTCTGGAGTGTAAGAAGTTTTGAGTTTCTCAAAATAAAATGAAAAACTCGCTTGCTTTTCGAAAAGACCTTCTTGCCTTTGCAGTCCCTTCGGGAAAACGAAACGACAACGGTCGCTTCGGAAAAAAAGTTCACCGCGAATTTGGTTTTAGAAATTAAAGTCGCCAACTTTGCACTCGCTTTTCGGGAAAACGCTCTCGGGAGTGAATGTAAGAAAA
>JAUIJC010000059.1 GCA_030431525.1 Bacteroidia bacterium
TCTTGAAAAAAAACAAAATTTCAGGGGAAGCATTCATATATGCCTCTCCTGAAAAGTTTTGAACACGAGTGGTATGAAACCCGACGCTATGGAAACAACCTAGGCAAACAATGCATAATCCATAGCGGTAGGTTTTATACCTACCGATAATAAAGATACGTCCCTTCCCCCACCATCCTCCAAAAAAGGATAAACACAAAGCCCCATAAAATTCCGTATTTTTGTCGCCTAAATGCCTTTGGAAGACATTAGACAATAGCCGTTAGGTCTTAGCCATTTAAGCTAAGGTCCAACGTCTAACAGCGTAGCTGTCTAATGTCCCACCACCAATCCCTAAACTCCATGTCCTTCCAAGACGAAATCAACCGTCGGCGGACCTTCGCCATTGTTTCCCACCCTGATGCGGGTAAAACCACTTTGACTGAAAAACTGCTCCTTTTTGGTGGCGCGATTCAGGTGGCGGGTGCCGTAAAATCCAACAAGATTAAGAAAACGGCGACCTCCGACTTTATGGAGATCGAGCGCCAACGTGGTATCTCGGTGGCGACCTCGGTGATGGGATTCGAATACCAAGGCAAGAAAATCAACATTCTTGATACGCCGGGTCACAAGGACTTTGCGGAGGACACCTTCCGTACCCTGACCGCCGTGGACAGCGTTATCGTTGTGATTGACGTGGCCAAGGGTGTGGAGGAACAAACCGAGAAATTGGTGAACGTTTGTCGGATGCGTAAAACGCCGATGATTGTATTCATCAACAAATTGGACCGCCCTGGCAAGGACGCCTTCGACCTTTTGGACGAAGTAGAGCAAAAGCTCAACATCAAGGTGCGCCCGTTGAGCTGGCCTATCGGCATGGGCCGTGACCTCAAAGGCGTTTACAACATCTTTGAGCAGGACGTCCACCTTTTTGAGGCCGACAAACAGCGCGTTACTGAAGGCATCAAGGTCGAAAACTTGGCCGACAGCAAGCTGGAGGAAATCATCGGCGAGGATTCTGCTGAAGTGCTCCGCGAAGAGGTGGAATTGGTAGATGGCGTTTACCCAGAATTTAAGGTGGAAGACTACCTCAGTGGCGACATTTGCCCAGTATTCTTCGGTTCCGCCTTGAACACTTTCGGGGTAAAGGAATTATTGGACGCCTTTATTGACATTGCGCCAAGTCCAAAGCCAAGCACCACCGAGGAGCGCGTCATCGCTCCGAACGAAGACAAGTTCACCGGCTTTGTGTTTAAGATTCACGCCAACATGGACCCTAACCACAGGAACCGTTTGGCCTTTGTGAAAATCTGCTCCGGCACCTTCAAGCGAAACACCAACTACCTGCACGTTCGTCACGGCAAACAGTTGAAATTCGCCAGCCCGACCGCCTTTATGGCTGACAAAAAATCATTGGTGGAAGAAGCCTTCCCTGGCGACATCATTGGTTTGCACGATTCAGGCAACTTCAAAATTGGTGACACCCTTTCCGAAGGCGAAAAAATCCACTTCAAAGGCATCCCAAGCTTCTCCCCTGAGCAATTCAAATACATCGAGAACGAGGATCCGATGAAATCCAAGCAGTTGGCTAAAGGCATTGACCAGCTCATGGACGAGGGTGTGGCGCAAATGTTCTACATCCCATTCCTCAACCGTAAGGTAATTGGTACCGTGGGTGCGCTCCAGTTTGAGGTAATTCAATACCGTTTGGAGCATGAATATGGCGCAAAATGTCGCTGGGAGCCTGTTCCAATTCACAAAGCTTGCTGGATTTCCAGCGATAATGAGGAGCAACTCAAGGACTTCAAATACAAGAAAGCCCGTAACATGGCCGAGGACAAGGAAGGGCGTGACGTTTTCTTGGCGGATTCCCCTTACTCCATCACCATGGCGCAGGACAAGTATCCTGATTTGAAATTCCATACGACTTCAGAGTTTGAGGATTAATTTCCCATTGTAGGGGCAGACCTGAGTGTCTGCCCTCACTATATTACACCCACAAGGGCGGACAACTCGGTTCACCCATACTTTTAGGACTATGGAAGAGCTAAAACGCGAACGCTACATCAGCCCCTTCACCGATTTTGGTTTCAAACGCCTATTCGGTGAAGAGCCCAATAAAGACCTGCTCATTGACTTTTTGAACGAGTTACTTCGTGATGAGCAGGGTGAAATTGTGGACCTCACCTATCTCAAAACAGAGCATTTAGGGGCCTCAAAACTCGACCGCAAGGCGATTTTTGACCTGTATTGCGAAAACGAGAAAGGCGAGAAATTCATCGTTGAGCTACAAAAATCCAAACAGAACTTCTTCAAGGACAGGGCACTCTATTACTCTACTTTTCCTATTCGGGAACAAGCTAAACGCAATGACTGGAACTTTGAACTGAAAGCCATTTACACCATCGGCATTCTCGATTTTGTCTTCGACGAAGACAAGGACGACCCCGAAAAATTCTTCTACAAGGTCAAGCTTCAGGACATCGAAACCAACAAGCTTTTCTACGACAAACTGACCTTCATTTATCTCGAAATGCCCAAGTTCAACAAGACCTTGGAGGAGCTGGAATCACATTTCGACAAATGGATGTATGTCATCCGCAACCTCAACCGATTGGAGAACGTCCCCGAAAAACTACAGGAACGCATCTTCAACAAACTATTTGATACGGCTGAAATCGCAAAATTCACCCAACAGCAGTACCTCGACTACGAAGAAAGCTTAAAGTATTACCGCGATTTGCAGAACTCCATCGACACCTCTTTTATGGAAGGAAAAGAGGAAGGAATCAAGGAGGGAGAAGTGAAAGGGATACAGAAGGGAATTCAAAAGGGAATTATAACCGTAGCCATCAACATGCTCTCGGCAGGAAAATCCGTAGAAGAGGTCTCTGAAATGACAGGGCTTTCCATTCAAGAGATTGAAAAATTGTGGCAGGCTTATCTCGCCAAAAAAGATTCATGAGCTCAGCATTAAAATATTTAATTGGCTTACTCGCTTCAGCCTTCCTTATTACCCTATCAATTTTTGAAGAGAGCTTATCCAGCTTTATCATCGCCTTTTCCCTTACACTGACGGGAACGTTTATAGCCTTTTACTTGAAGGAAAAATACCTTGCTTGGGGAATCTTAACTTCCTTACTCACCCTATATGGGCTACTCGTTTGTACGTTTGTCATGGTAAGCCAACTCCACTAAGATATTCCATGTTCCGCTTCAAACAATTCACCGTCCACCACGACCGATGCGCCATGAAAGTCGGCACAGACGGCGTCCTTTTGGGTACATGGACTGATTTGACTGAAGCAGAAACAATTTTGGACATTGGCTCTGGCACAGGACTCATTGCACTGATTTGCGCACAGCGGGCACCTTGGGCGAAAGAAATTGTTGGCGTGGAATACGAGCAAAACGCCTTTGAGCAATCCTGCGAGAATGTGGCGGATTCGCCTTGGAATGACCGACTAAAAATCGTCCATCAGCGAATACAGGATTTCGCCAAGGAACACGAGGCCAGCTTCGATTGCATTGTCAGTAATCCACCATTTTTCAAGACAGGCAACCAAGCGCCAGTCAAAGAACGTGGCCAAGCACGTCATGCCGATGACTTAACCCATGACGACTTATTGGGCTGTGCTTCCAGATTGCTGAAGTCAAACGGGAATTTTAACGTGATTTTGCCAACGCTTGAAGGTTGGGAATTGATTGAGGAAGCCAAGGCTTGGGGCTTATTTGCAGGCAAAGTGACCGAGGTGAAAGGCCGTGCCCACAAACCTGTAGAAAGGCTTTTAATCCGTTTAGAGAAAACAGAAAAGCCACTTTTGAAGGATGAATTGGTGGTGTATGCCCCAGAAGGCTATACCCCAGAATTTACAGCCTTGGCAAAGGATTTTTATTTGAAGCTTTAGCCCCTCTTACTCTTCACGGTTATGGAGAAACAAGTCCACATCGCGATAGAGGAAAGGATAGCTATTTTTCAATTGGTCGGGTTCCCCAAAGAAATTCAATAGGCAAGAATAGAGGAAGCGGTCATCAGAAATCAAGTCGGCATCTCGGAACAAACGGATGCGAACCTGCTCACTTTGGTTCTTCATAAACTCCTTGGAAGCCTGCTCCTTAGCCTGCACAAAACCCAAAAAATGTTCGTCTTGACGGACGGAATTTTCTCGCGCCAAGATGGCCGCCATGGCTTTTAGCCCCAATGGATACCTACGCTCTGGGTCCAAGAGATGTCGGTGGAAATCACTCCACGAAAGACAGACCAAGCCATCCTCCGTAATGGCCCAAGTACGACGAGGCTCACGACCATCCAGCTTAAACTTGGTTGGATAAATCCGTACTCCCTTCCAAGCCACCAGCTTGTAATCCTTCATTCCCAAGGTCAACTGAGCGGCATATCCCGCAACCAGAATACGTTGATTGATGGGCACCCCAATTTCTCCAATCGCCTCAAAATGCTTGTTTGAGATGAAGTGGGCCACCCTTTTCTCGAAGCCTTCTTTCAAAGCCGTGGGAAGCTTCCGATAGTAGGGAAAATGCACTTCCAAGAGCTCCTTGGAGTCTGATGACAGTCCTTCCCTGCCAAATAAACCACTGCTGTTCTGAAAAAATACAGCCAGCGCTTTTCTCAAGGTTTGAATTGCTATGCTCTTAAAAATCATAAGCAAAAAAGTCATTTTGGAGTACATGGAGTTTACGAGAAGTCTTCCCTAAGGGTTTATCCCCAACCTCCTTTTGTTCAAGGGTTTCCCCGAAAAATCCATTATCTTGGGTTTCCCGCCTCAAAACTTGCACGCGAACAAGAAAGCATTTTCTGTTGTTCCTGCTTTCTGCGGTGTTTTACGCTTGTGTTTTGACAAAAAACGGTCTCCCAAATGCGGAAACTCTTACTCCTCCCCCTCATAATGGTTTTCGGCCTGATGGCCTGCAACCGCAATCTCGATGAGATTGAAATGAACAGAAATATACTCACTCCATTGGCATATTCGTCCATTTCCATCAAGGATTTAGTGACGGATAGCAGCCTTGTGGAAAACGCTGATGGTAGCCTGTCCATGATTTTTAGGGAGGAAGCTGGCAGTTTTGGCTTGGCGGGCATGCTGGACACCATGGTCAAAATCAAACCCTTCAAGCAAACGCTTACCTTGGAGTCGCTGGAGCTAATGACCTTGGATATCACCCAGAAGTACACCATGGGCGAAATGCTGGAGCAGGCCAACCTTGGATTCACACCACCAGATGGTTCAATCATCCCTGGGGCGTTTCTTCCCACCGAAATCAACGACCTACCACCCATTGAATTAGACATTTCCGAGTTTTTGGTGGAGGCCGTCCTTGATTCTGGGTTTCTCGACCTTACTTTTGAAAACCAATTTCCCATAAAAATTGAGTCAGTTCAGATTGAAATCCGAAACACCGATGACAACACCTTGGTGCTCTCCGAAACATTTACTGACATCGATACGGGGTCCACACAAAGCAGAACCATTGACCTGGCCCAACAGCTCAATGGAGACCCAATCAAAGGAGAACTCACCGCTACTCTTTCTCAGGTCAAGCTCGAATCCCAGGATGGAAAGGCTGTCCCAATCAATTACGAGGACTACATAGCCTTAAACGCTAAAATCAGGGACGTAAAAGTGCATTCCGCCACAGCCGTTTATCCTGAGCAGGAAGTATTGTACAATGCCGATGATGTAAAGCTGATAGGCTTGGACCAAATCGAGTTAACAGAGGGAGTGATGCGCGCCGCAGGCATCAAAGTGGAGGCCTTCAATACGCTTCCTGACACCTTGTACATCGATTATGAATTGCCACGCGTAACCAAAAACGGCGTTCCATTCACCTTTGCCGTGGCCATTCCTCCATCTGAAAATGGCCAGCCCAACAAGATTGAGCAATACTTCAATTTTGATGGCTACAACGTTGATTTCCGAGGTGAGAACCTTGATACGGTAAACGCTTTTTACAACATCGTTAGCGGACATATCAAACAGTCCGAGGAGCCTATTTCCCTTTCGTTGGACGATACGCTTTCCATTTTTATCACCATGGAAACGGCTGTCCCTGAATATTTGAAAGGGTATTTGGGCAATAGCATTGAGACATTTAAAGATTCCACCACCTTCGATTTACCTGATTTCTTGAATGATGGACAAATTCAGTTTGAACAGGTGAATGCCAACTTGGTGATTGAAAACGGCATCGGGGCAACAGGCAAACTGACGCTCAATAAAATGGACGGTTACAACACCAGTTCAGGAGCAACAGCATCGCTCAGCGCCATCAATAATAGTGTGGACATCCCAAAATCTACGGACAACTTCCCTAGCCTGATTCCTACGGCATCCGTCACAACCATTCCATTGCAGGGAGCCACAGACATGATTAATGAATCATGTAACCTAATTGTCTATGATTTGGAGGCGGAACTCAATCCGAATGGCAATGTACCTGCCTACAATAACTTCGTGTATTACGACAGCGAGATGAAGGCTTCCTTGGAGGTGGAAATCCCGTTGAAAATGAGCATTGATGCCTTGATGCTGAGTGACACGGTGGATTTCAAGGAAGTGAATGATGTAGAAGGAATCACAAGCGGAACGCTGTTCCTTTTGGCGGATAACGGATTCCCGATTCAGCTTCAACCGAAACTCTACTTCTTGGATGAGTTCGGAAACTTGAGCGATTCTCTGTCCACTGATGAGATGATTGAAGCGGGAATCGTTGATGTTGCCACAGGCAAAGTGGAGTCAATCACCGAAAGCCGATTGGCCTTTAGCTTTGACCAAACTCGCATCGAAAACATCCTTGGTGCGAGGAAGGTCATCATCGAAGCAACCTTCGATACGCCAAACCAAGCCATCAGAGCCTTGTATTCTGACTATGTGCTCGACCTAAAACTGACGGCAAAATTCAATTACCGAAGTGTAGAGGGACTTTAATCCCCATCGAAAACAAAAGGCATGAAAAGACTTCTACCCCTCTCGATAATTCTACTGTTGAGCCTTCAAGGGTTTTCGCAGTTCTACAGCGACCCTACGGCCTTCCACAAGTTGAACGAAGGCGACTCCGCCAAGCATTTCATCCAATTCAATGCTTATCAAAGCATCCAGACCAACGGCATTTCCAATGGCCTGTTTAATTCCGCCTATTCAGGTGCAATTACTGAAGACGCCAAAAGCAACGCCCTGCAACGCGTCAAGGAAACCAACCTGATGGGCAGTGAGATTGACCTTTCATTGAACTATAAAATCAGGCTCAAAAAATTCACGCTCACCGCAGGATTACAATACTTTGACATCTCTTCTTCTAAGTTCTCTGAGGACTTGTTTAAGCTGTATTTGAATGGCAACGCCCAATTCGAGGGTCAAACAGCCAACCTTGCACCATTGAACCAAAAGCGCTTCGGTTACCAAAAATTGAGTCTCGGACTGGAAAAGGAAATCAAGGGCAAAAACCTGTTTTTGGGTGGAAGCCTCTCTTTAATCCGCGCCTTCAACTATACCGACATTGATATCACAAAGGGAGAGTTCTATACTGCCCCTGACGGGGAATATTTGACGCTTGACATGGAGGGCGAAATGCTCACCACAAGTGCTTCAGAAGAAGATGGAAGCCGAAAAAACCATTCATTTCAACGCTTCCGTGGTTTGGGCGCATCACTTCAGCTCTACGGCCAAAAACAGTTCGGAAAAAACAGCCTGACCTTTCAGGTCAAGGACCTTGGCTTTGTCAGCTACCAACAACTTGACTATCGCAACTTCGACACCACCATCACCTTTGAAGGAGCCGAATTGGGCTACCCCTTCAACTTTGATGGTTTCGACACCGAAAAACTTGAGGGAAGCATGTACGACGCCATCGCTGAAAAGGAAAGCGGTCGTAAAAAGAAGATTTGGATGCCCACCACCCTTCAGGTGGAATACGAGCGCATGCTTCGCCCCGACAAGTTGAGCATGACGGCTGGTGTGCGCTACACCTTTATCAACGGCTACCGCCCACGTATTTGGGCACGCGCGCATTTCTACCTTCCCCTCAATTTTGAGGTGGCTCCAGTCCTCGCTTGGGGCGGTTTGGGAGATACGGACTTCGGCCTGAAAATCGGCAAGCAACTCGGCCGAAACGTCTTTCTCTCCACCGAGCTTTTCTTCTTGGAGAATTTGATTGTACCGAATGCCACTAAGGGGCAAGGTGGGCAAGTTGGGTTGACGGCGATGTTTTAATCAAAAGTCGTTGCGGCAATACACGCCAACGACACCTCCTTGGCCCCTGCATCCAGCAAGGGACGAATGCAGGCATCAATGGTAGCTCCAGTAGTCACCACATCATCAACCAGCAGTATTTTTTTGCCTGCCACTTTTTGGGGCGCCTTTACCACAAAGGCGCCCTTTATGTTTTTCAAGCGTTCTCCAGTCCCTTTACGTTTGGCCTGCACTTGCGTATATCGCCCTCTCACAAGAATTCCCTCCTTGGTTTCAATGCCCAAACTTTCGCTCAATCCTTCAGCAAAGCGGTAACTCTGATTGTATCCGCGCCACAGAAAACGACGCCAGTGAAGTGGAACGGGGATGATTATATCCCATTGATTAGAAAAACCTGACTCTTCCAACTCCTTTCCATAAAGCCTACCCAAATGAACCGCCAATTCCTCTGCTTGTTCATACTTCAACGCATGTAGTAATTGTTGTACCCTACCCTCCTTAAAGTACTTCAGCATCGCAAAGGCATTGGAAACAGGAAGCCCTAAACGGAGTTTGTTTCCATGGAGATGACTGTTCGTTTTGGGTAGCTCCAGCACACAGGAAAGACAAAGGAATTTCTCCCCAACCACTAAGGGTTGCTCACAGCCATGGCAAACTGGAGGAAAAAGTAGATCAAAAAATGAGTTCAGCATGGCGCAAAAAAAAGGCTGAGAGGAATGCTCTCAGCCTTAATTCTAAAGAAAACTGGGATCAAACGCCACCTTCATCAAAGAAAGCTTCCAACTCAGCTTCAATCTTTTCAGCAGTATCTTCCAAAACTGCTTCTAATTCCTCCACTGTACCATCACTATAAGTGATCGCTGGAACAACATCCCCATCAGTGTTTTCAATAAATGAAATATCACCAATCTTAGCATTGGTGCTTGTCTTATAGAATGCCGCAGAATAAACAGCATTAACATCTGCAACAGAGATTGAATCTTGCTCCTCCAACGCATTGGCTTTATTTCCATCCAATGAACCGGACAACTTCAACTCGTGAACGGATACATCAGCGCTAATTGAAGATGGAACTACATCCTCGCCATACTTGTCAGCACCAGCCTCCCAAGTTGCAGAAAGGCTCTGAGAAGTTACTGGAATATCCAACTCATCGTGGTTCAAAGACTGGCTCACAGAAGCAGAAGTCTCCAAGTTGGAAATAGAAGCCTCATAAGTGAAAGGAACAATGCGGAGGGTGAAATCAGCCTGTTTTGGATCCTCCTCACCATGGAAAGTAGCGGTGAAATCAATAGAAGCTACCTCAACATCATTAACTGTCAAGCTCATGTCAATGGCAGTTGGCTGCTCATACATGTCCTCGGTGTACTCATTCAAAGTGAATGTTGCTGAGTTCTTAGTGTCATTTTCATCAGCAGGGAAGTGAAGGATCAACTTGTCGATAGACATGTCCACTGTATCAACTTCCTCAGTGGTAGCATTCCAAGCAAACTCACCTTTAGTGGTGCTCAAGTCAAGCTCCTCCTCAGCAATACGACCATTGGTGGCAGATACCTTGAAAACATCCTCGATCAAATCGATTTGCTTCTTGTAGGCATCCAAAACGCTTTGCTTGTCAGCAACACGAGCAGCATTGTCAGAATCCATGTTTCCAACAACGTTCATGAATTCTACACCTGCAGTAGCGCCTTCGCTATTCACCAAGTCTTGTAGATCCTCAACAACATTGTCAGCAGTGCGCTGAATGATGTCTTGAGCTTCAGTTTTGCTAACCGGGTCAGTGCTTTCTTCTGATTTTTTACAGGAGGAAAAAGCGACTACGCTGCCCAATGCACAGGCAAACAAAAATTTCTTGTTCATGAGTGATAAAAGAAAGAATTACAAAATCCCAAAATGAAAACCGGGGTAATCCTCGCAAGTTACAAAAAAGCTGACTTCCCAAAAATCAGGAAGCCAGCACTTTAAAAATCAATCATTCTGCAAGGACTCCACATACCCAAGGGTTCCATCCTTATAAGCCCGCTTTAAATCTTTCAAGAAACCTGTTAATTCAGACTCGTCTTTGCCGTACCAAGCTGCGGTTTCCATCAAATCATAAAAGACCATCTTCAACGTATTGGTTGAAACATCTTTAGGTAAAGCACCCGCATCTTGCACGCAGTCAACCACCACACGGATTCCGGCCGGAGTTTCTGTCCCCAATTTTTCACAAACAGCTTCATCCACCTGCCCGACAAGCAATCTTGACTTGGAGCTATCCAAGGCCATTGGTTCATGCTCACCCCAAACAAGGGTTTCCTGAGGAATGCCCACCACCTGAGCGTATGTCTTAATGTATTCAAAGCGCTGATAAACTCTGGAAGTCGTATCCCAAGCCGAAGAATCTTTCACGACCACAGTAAGCACTAAATCCTCTATAGACAGAGGTTCTTCCAAAGGAAGTAGCTCCTCAGCCCTTTCATTCGTGAATTTACCTTGATAAAGTTGCTCCACCGAAATGGTGTCAGCGCCAAAAGCCACCATATTCTTCCATGACGTTTTTGGAGCAATCTTTCCAGAATACACCGCCTCAGTGACCAAACTCACCTCCTTTCCTGCCTCCAGCAGACTTTTTACCGTTTGGTAAACACAAACATCCGTTTCGGCACCAATCACCACCCAGCGATTGACTGGTTTACTCATCACAGAATCCCGAAAATCCTCATGCTTGAGCGCCGCATAATATGTTTTCACATAGTGAAAAGCGTTCTCAGGAAGGTGTTGCTTCAATTCGATGGGCAAATCATACGCACCCGTATCCAAACCCTCATAAGTCACAACAACCGGTAAGTCCTTTGCATTAGCCCACGCCAGTACCGTGTCCATATTTCCAATCAAGCCAGCGGCTGTGCGATTGCCAATGGGAACATTCCATTTTTTGTAAAGCGACTCTTTATGCCCAGGGATAAACCACTTTTGGGCATCGATGATAAGAAGCCCCACACTATCCTGAGCATTCACTTCTTGGGAAGCTTCAACCTGCTGTTCCTGCTCAGAGCCCTTAGGCTGACAACCGACAAGCATTCCAAACAAACACAACAACATTCCCGATAGGACATACTTTTTCATAATCACACGGTCTTAATGTTCATTAGATTTTAAGGACAAAGGCCTAAATCAACCCTTACTCACCTGGACACCTTTAGGCAAGGCAAATGCCTCATCACTCAACGTCTTGTTGCTTACCTTATAGGCCTGACTTGTCCATTTCAAACCAGAAGCCTTATTCGTCAAAACATACTTGAGTGGCAAAGCTCCATTCGTTGCTTTCAAATACCTGTTCCAGTCGCCAAAAGCATGTTTCTTGAAGACTTGTGGGTCAACCTTGACTTTTGGGCTGAAGAAATAGGTAATGATACTGGTTTCTGTTTCCACCTTAATAGATTGGCATTTATAGCCAGCCACCTCTTCGGTTTGACTCAACTTCGTCACTTTATATTCTGATGAGCCATTCTGTGAACCATCATATTTGATAGCGTTTTGAGGCTTGGAAAAGGAATAAAAGGCGTTTTCGCCACCATCGTAAAGCATGACCAAATCCCCCTTTTCATTGTAGGCTTTGTAGCAACAATCCGCTTTGATGTGATAATGTTGTTCCGCTCCAAGATAAGCAGACATCACCTCAGAGACATCATTCCCATTAATGTCCTCAAAGGAATACCTATAATCGATAACACCGCTAAAAGGCGCCTTTTCCGTGCTTAAACTACTGAGAAACAAACATAAAAGCCCAAGTCCCAAAAACTTCTTCATCTTGATATAATCCATTAATTGATAGCTGTTTTTCTAAGTTCGGTCTTATTGCCAAGAATCCCAATCGAGTCCGTATCCTCAATCAATGGGCTGTCTCTTCAACTTTTCGGGGAACAATCGTAAATTGACTTACATTACCACAAAAAGAAGCTGTCCATGTTGCTGAAGGCCGAAAATCTCCTCAAAAAATACGGTGCCCGAACCGTGTCCAATAACGTCTCTATCGACGTAGAACAGGGGGAAATCGTGGGTTTGCTTGGGCCGAATGGCGCGGGAAAGACCACAGCTTTCTACATGGTGGTGGGTTTGGTGAAGCCAAATAGCGGGATTGTCACCTTGGACGGACAGGACATCACCGACCTGCCGGTGTACAAACGAGCCCGAAAAGGCTTGGGCTATTTGGCGCAAGAGGCATCTGTGTTCAGGGATTTGACCGTGGAGGACAACATCCGTTCGGTGCTGGAAATGACCAACAAGAATAAGGGGGAACGCGAGGCCATCGTGGAGGAATTGTTAGACGAATTCAGTCTTGGGCACGTCCGAAAAAACATGGGTAAGGTGCTTTCTGGGGGAGAGCGCCGACGCACCGAAATCGCCCGTGCATTGGCCGTAGGGCCAAAATTCATCCTGCTCGATGAGCCATTTGCCGGGGTTGATCCCATTGCCGTGGCCGAAATTCAGTCCATTGTTCTAAAACTCAAAAAAAAGAACATCGGTATACTCATTACGGACCACAACGTGGACGAAACACTTTCCATCACCGACAGGGCCTACATTCTGTCTGAAGGAAAGATTCTGAAAGCAGGAACCGCCGAAGAACTCGCCGCCGATCCATTGGTGCGGAAAGTCTACCTCGGTGAACACTTTGAATTGAAGCGTAAAGTTTAAGACTCAAAGACATTAGATAGTAGATGTTAGACATTAGCTCACCCAACCAAGCACAGTTAATGTCTAACATCTAATGTCTAGCGTCTTATCACTCTTAGACCGCAGATATATATGAAGCTACTCAGTCCAATCTTCAACTGGGCGATGAAGCGCCGCTATGAGCGCATCGATTTTTTTAGGAATCATCCAATTGACACCCAACACGGGGTATTTTTTGAATTGCTTAATACAGCCAAAAACACGGAATGGGGACGGAAATACGATTTCGCATCCATCTCCACCATAAAGGACTATCAGGAACGGGTGCCCATCTCACGCTATGAGGATTTGTTCCCATACCTCGACCGTGTTTTCCGTGGCGAGGACAACGTCCTTTGGCCAAGCAAAATCAAGCTGTTCTCCAAGTCATCCGGCACTACGAATGCCAAGAGCAAGTTCATTCCGGTCAGTGAAGAGGCCCTGAAAGAATGCCATTACAAGGGCGGGAAGGACATGATTACGCTTTACTTGAGTAGTTTTCCGCACAGAAATCCATTGGCTGGAAAGGGACTGAGCGTTGGCGGAAGCGTATCGCATAACGAAGTCAATCCTGGCACCTATTATGGTGATGTCTCTGGACTTATCATCAAAAACCTACCGGGTTGGGCAGAATTCCTGCGGACCCCAAGTGTCAAGACTTCCCTGATGTCAAACTGGGAAGAGAAAATCGACCAGATGGTCAAAGAAACGGCCACCCAAGATGTGACCAATTTGGCGGGTGTTCCGACTTGGACTTTGGTGCTACTTCAACGGCTGCTTGAAAAAACAGGTGCTGAAAACGTTCTTGAGGTCTGGCCCAATCTCCAGCTCTTCATCCACGGGGCAGTATCCTTCACACCTTATAAGGAGCATTTCCAAAAGCTTATTCCATCCAACGGAATGAACTACATGGAAACATACACGGCCTCCGAAGGTTTCTTTGGGCTACAGGACTTACCAGGTACGGAGGAAATGCTTCTCATGCTCGACTATGGCATCTTCTACGAGTTTGTCCCCATGGACGAAATCAACAAGGAGCACCCCAAAGCACTCACTTTGGAGGAAGTGGAGGAAGGAAAAAACTACGCCTTGGTCGTCTCCTCCAATGCTGGACTTTGGCGCTATATGATTGGCGACACGGTGCGCTTCACCTCCACAAATCCATTCCGCATCCGCGTTACAGGGCGCACCAAGCACTTCCTGAACGCCTTCGGGGAAGAGGTCATCATTGAAAACGCCGAACAAGCCATTTCTGAAGCCTGCCAACGCACTAAGGCAAGCATCAGCAACTACACCGCTGCTCCAATCTTTTTTGGGAAAAATGGCGAGAATGGTGGCCACGAATGGCTCTTTGAGTTTGAAACCCAGCCCAACAACATCGAGCTCTTTGGAAAAGTACTTGACGAAAAACTCAAGGACATCAATTCCGACTATGAGGCCAAGCGCTTCAAAGATATGGCTCTTGGTATGCCTGTCATCCACAGCCTGCCCCAAGGCACCTTTTATCAATGGCTGGAACGCAAGGGAAAAGTGGGCGGCCAGCATAAGGTGCCACGCCTGTCGAATGACAGGAAGCTCGTTGAAGAGTTATTGGCGATTTAACTCTCCCTCGAAAAAACAACAGTCTGTCGCATAACGCACATTTCCAATCAACATTATTTTTCATATTTGCGGTAGTGAACCTCTTCTTCCCACCTGCTGTTTCACTCCCTATGAAAAGAATAGCCCTTCTTATATCCGCCCTCTTCATTTCCATGATGGCCCTTGGCCAGAACCCGGCAAAACTGGTACAATGGAAAGCAGAGTGGTCAAAAACCCAAGGTGTCAAGGTTGGTGATGTGGTCACCATCCGCATCCAAGCTGATATTGACCCCGGATGGTACATCTATGGCACCGGCTACAAACCAGACTGTGGACCTATCCCATTCACCCTTGAAGTAAAGGAAAAACAGGGCATTGAGCTTGTCGGAGGGCTTACATCGCCAGGAGCCGTCAAAAAGTATGACGACATTTTTGAGTGCGAATACACCTACTTTAAAAAGCACGGCACCTTTGAGCAAAAGGTGAAAATCACCACAGCAGACGCCAAAATTTCTGGCAAGGGCGAATTCCAGATTTGCAGCAATGAAACGGGCATGTGTGTAATGGGCTCCAACTCCTTTACGCTCACCATGAAAGCCGAGACTGCCAGCAAAACTTCAGTACCTGAGGATACTCCTAAAGAACCAACAAAGAACCCTAAAAAGGTAGAACCAAAAACAGGAAAAGAGGACACTCCTAAAACTGGAAGTCAAGGCACTACTGAACCAACAAAGGGCAAGGTAGAAAACACCCAACCACAACCCCTTACTCCCTCCGGCAACAACTGTTGTCAAGACAGCCTTATCCTCCAAAAACTGGATGAATTAGCCACCTGCACCCAAAACATCGAGCAAACCACCCAAGCCATGGGCAGTGGCCGTGCTTGCGATTTGGAGCGCAAAGCGGGCTTTGAGGACATCGCCGTAGAGCGTCATTCCAAGGACGAAAAACAAGGAGAGAGCTTCTGGGACCTAATTGTATTCGGTTTTGGCGCCTTCCTCGCTGGACTGGGAGCCTTGCTGACCCCATGCGTCTTCCCAATGATTCCAATGACGGTGAGCTTCTTCACCTCTTCTTCCAAAAATAAAGGCGAAGCCATCACCAAGGCTATATTTTACGGCCTATCCATTATCGCCATCTATTTAATTATCGGCGTTTTGGTATCCAAACTCAACGGCCCAACCTTCGCCACATGGCTCTCAACAGCATGGCAACCTAACGTCTTCTTCTTCATTATTTTCGTGGTGTTCGCCATTTCCTTCTTCGGCGCCTTCGAAATCACCTTGCCAAGTAGCTGGGTCAACAAATCAGACAGCCAAGCAGACAAAGGAGGCTTGTTCGGCGTCTTCTTTATGGCCTTCACATTGGTCCTCGTATCCTTCTCATGTACCGGACCAATCGCCAGCACCATCTTGATTCAATCCTTTGGCGGTAGTTGGTTGATGCCCATTGTCGGCATGCTGGGTTACTCCTTGGCCTTCGCCCTACCATTTACCATCTTCGCCATTTTCCCATCCATGCTCAACAAACTGCCACAGTCTGGCGGTTGGTTGAACTCCGTAAAAGTGGTTCTCGGGTTCATTGAGCTGGCCTTGGCCTTCAAATTCCTCAGCGTAGCCGACCAGGTGTATCACTGGGGTATTTTGGATCGCGAGATCTTCTTGGCCATTTGGATCGCCATTTTCGCCATGATGGGCATTTACCTACTCGGCAAAATCCGACTGTCCCACGACAGCCCAACGGAAACGCTCAGCATTGGCCGAATGCTCCTTTCCATCGTCACCTTCAGCTTTGTGATTTACATGGTGCCAGGCATGTTTGGCGCTCCGCTCAAAGGGCTTTCTGGACTATTGCCACCGATGGCCAGCCAAGATTTCAGCATCCCACGCTTGATTCGCGAAGCCAACGGAGAAGAAAATCAGATTTGCTCTGACCCGATGTATGGCGACCAATTGCACCTGCCACACAGCCTGAACGGCTATTTCGGGCTCGGACAGG
>JAUIJC010000018.1 GCA_030431525.1 Bacteroidia bacterium
TACGCAGGTACATGAACAGGCAATACGACACCATCAGGAACAAACCGCCCAGATAGCCCCCTTCTATCGTACCGTCCAAATAACCTCTCTCCGCCACCATTTGGCTTAAGATTTTGACAATCATCCCATCACGAATTGAGATTCTTTTAAGAAAAAAACAGTTCCATAAGCTTTACCCCTAACATTCGCCCATCTGGAAACATCCTTTAAAAATATCTGACTCTCCCCAACGTTCCTAATTTACAAGGGGTTAAAGCCCCGCGAGAAACATAAAAAGCCACCGCGGAGGTTCCATCGGAGAACAAAACTCCGCCAAAACCATAGGATCATGAGCACGAAACGAATTTTGGTGCCGACCGACTTCTCCATTGAGGCAGACAGCGCCCTGCAAACTGCCTGCCTTATCGGCCGGACCATGAACCGGCCCGTCACCCTGCTCCACGTTATGGAGCCTGTAAAACGGGAAACCGCACATTACCGCATTAATTCCGAGGAAGGACTCCGCCATTATTCCGAGGTGCTGGAACAACATGTGCTCGACAGGATGCACAAGGTGGCCAACCACCCTAAGTTTGAAGACCTCTCCATGGAATGCTTGGTGCTTCGTCGTCAAGACAGGCAGACCGTAGCACAGTGCATCAGCGACCACGCCAATGAACTGGATTACCACCTGATCGTAATGGGTACTACGGGCGCCGAGGGATTGAAATCGCAACTGGAAGGAACCCGAACCACTCATGTGGCCCGACTGGCTGACTGCCCAGTGATTTCGGTAAGCAGTTATGACACTGAGGCCCAAATGAGCAATGTGGTCTACGCTTCAGACTTCCAACATCAGGACATCAACCACGAGGCCTTTGAGCAAGTGCTTGAACTTTCCAACGTCTTTGGAGCCACCGTCCACCTCTTGCAGGTTGACACCCATGACTTCTCCGATTCAGAAATGGACTTTATCATCGAAAAGTCCATGAAGCACTTTGCGGATCAATGGAGCCTTGATAATTACACCCTGAACATCGAGAATACCAACTCTGTGGAACAGGGCATCCTGCGATTTGCCACTGGCACTCACGCCGACCTCATTATTATGAATACCCGACAACATAAGGGCATTCGTAAGCTCTTCGAGGGAAGCCTTGCCGAGAGCCTCATTCAACACAGCCCAATCCCAGTTTGTACCTTCCGAAAAGCGGGTTAACATTAGACAAGTAGCCAACAATTAGGTCATCACTTTGAAAGTTGTGCCCCTTTGTTGGCTACTTTTTTATCCAAAAAAATATTTTCTACTTCCTAAAAGATGAAATATTAATCAAAATCCTTAGTGAGTAATTTCACTGGGGCTTTGTTTTTTCTGAAAAGTCCGTACTTTCGGGTCAGATTCTGGTCAAGACTGGCATGCACCGGACACCATAGCCGACGCTGATGACGATAAAAAAGCTGTTCGCACCGTTGTTTGCCCTACTTCTGGCAACCATTGCCCCGCTCAGGGCACAGTTGCTTTGGGAAATTTCTGGTGAAGGCTTGGAACAACCCTCCTACCTCTTCGGAACCATTCATATCCAAGACGGGCGGGTATTCCAGTTCAGCGATTCCGTCTTCATCGCTATGAACTCCTGCGAGGTCTTCGCCTCAGAAATCGAACTGGGAAACAGCAATGCACTTGCCCTTTCCCAACACTTCCTCCTCCCTGCTGACAGCACCCTACGGGACATTTACACCCCAGAGGAATACATGCAAATCAAGGAGGCCGTGGAGGAACACACGAACCAGAGTATGGCCATCGTGGACCACTTAAAACCAATTGCGGTCATTGGTCTGCTCACCATTTCTGACTCCGTGGCGGGAAACGCCCCACCAGTGGCCATGGACATCTTCCTATTTCAGGAGGCATCCAAACGCGATAAACTGACCGTGGGGATTGAAACTGTGGAAGAACAAATGGCCGTGTTGGACCTGATGCCTAAGGAGGCATTGCTCGACCACATTGACCAATTGGGAGAGGCCGACCCGCTGTATGACCGTCTGATAAACGCCTATCGGCATGAGGAGCTGGACACGCTCCATCAACTCATCGCCTCGGAAATGGATAGTGCCCCAGACTCCACTGCTAATGCATTCTACGACGCGCTCATGCCGTTGAGGAACCATAAAATGGCAACACGCATTGCCAAACTGATTGAACAGCGAAGTGCCTTTGTGGCCATTGGAGCTGGACATTTGGCAGGAAATGACGGTGTAGTGAACCTTCTTCGTGAAAATGGGTTTACTGTTAAGCCGATTATGGGAATGAAACATCCGAAGAACGATTGAACAGCTTCATCCGCAGTTTACACTAAAGCTCGCCCTCAGGGCGTTCTTTAGAAAACAGAAACTGCTTGACGGTGGCCTTCAATGGTTCATGATCCAATTGAAATTGACATTTTCACCAAAAGCACACTTTGGGAATGACCAAACAAGAAGCATTACAACTCATTGAAGAAGGTTCCTACCTTGATGGAGGCATGATTTACATGTGGACCAAAGCCAAAGGCAAAGGTAAACCGCGCCTTTCTAAGGTCATGGCCCTCATGCCGTTCTCCGAGAACGACGCTGACCCTACCTCCGAGTTTTTCGCCAAAGCCAAAATTCAGGATATCCAGAACCGTAAGGTGTACACGGAATTCCTCGAAAAGGTGATGGACTACAATCCAAAAAAGGACTACTTCGCGAAACAGGAGTTGAAACAAAAAATTGTCGACTTCTTGAAGGAATGTGCTGATCAAGGTGAGCCTAAGCAATCCAGCGAGCGTATTGCTGAACTCATCAAGGATGATGTGGATGAGGAATTCAAGAACGAAAAAGAGTTGATGAAATATACTGACCAAACCTTGTTGGAGCTTTTCTACCAAGCTAAGGTCATTAAAACAACAATCAGCGACGGCGAGCCTCGCTACCACGCTCGTGTAGTGGCTCAACAATAAAAGCCTAACCAAGCTGATATTTGATAGGTTGATATGTTCAGAGGAACACATCAACCTATTTTTTTGTTAATTTAACTCATCGCAAAGACCTATTAACGAAACCATCGTGTTGAAAGCCCTCAGAAATAGCGCCCTACTGAACACCCTTTGGGGCTTGCTCATTCTGCACCTTATCAACATCAGCGTCGATAGCCCCGACCGCCTTCCAAAGCACATCGCTGAAGACCTCAGTTTCAACGACCAAGAATCCATCATTGAGATGGTATTGGAGCAAGTGATTGGCATTGAGGATGCCATTCCTGAGCATGATGAAGCGGACGATGAAACTCAGAACAAAAGAGCCGGAGGACAACTTACTTTCGTAAATCCCACTGCCTTTTATCTGACACCTAATCAAGTGCCATTTTTCCCAACCTCCGAAAAGAGGTTGCTATTGGATGCCAATCTTTTCAATCAAACCTTCCTAAGCATCCCTTCTCCTCCACCCAAAGCCTGATTTGCTCCTGAATTTTCGTGAGCCAACGAAACAATAAGCTGGCTCCCATCATTTATTCACAAAGCAAATCAAGATGAAAACATCATTGAAATGGGTGCTAATACTCCAATTAGCACTTGCGGTTTCCTATGCCCAAGCACAAGAGGCAGAAGCCCAAAAAGACAGCCTATTTATCAGCGAAGTGGAAGATGTGCATCTCCCCGAAAAAGTCCTGCACGCCGAACCGCTCTACATTGACCTTATCCGTGACCTCGGTGCCCGCAAAGGCGAAAAGGAATGGAACGTCGGCTTTGGATTGACTGATCACCTCAAACACGACGCCTACGAGGCCTTAATTGAATATGAATGGGCGCCTATCGACCGACTGGGCTTGGAGGTGGAATTGCCCTTCACCTTCTATTCAAGACCTTCTGGAGTTGATCGGGATTCCGTACCTGCCAACAGCCTTGAAAGCATTAAGGTGGCCGGCCAATATTCATTCTTCGTCAACCAACGCATTGCCACTTCCATGGCGATAGGTTACATCAATGAATTCCTGCTCCCTGACTTCCGCAACTTTAATGCACCAATGATACGAGGGAATGTGTACAATCCCTTCTTGGTGGTAGCAAAGCGTTGGGGAAATAACTTCCATTCGTTGGTCTATACCGGTCCCATGATTGAGCAGGACTTTCAAACCAACCATTTCCACACCACCTTCGACATCAATACCAGCTTTCATTACATGATTCCGGGTACCCGCAACTTTGTCGGAACAGAGTTCAATAAAACCATGGATCAAGGTGAAATGAAGATGACCATCAGGCCTCAAATGCGACTCGCCATTTCAGACCACCTTATGCTCGGTATTGTAACGGGAATTCCTATCGGAAAGGAAGATGAACGATTCAGCTACTTCACCCGACTAATATGGGAACCGCCTCATCGGAAAAAAACGAAGCATCTATTTTAAAACGAAGAAAAATGAGGCTGTCTCAATAATAGAAACAGCCTCATTTTTTCACACTTCGCAAAACTCTTTTAATCTCCCGAATTATCATTTAGAGAAGCATCCAATACATTCTCTTCGGATGGCACTACTTGAATCTCTTCTCCAAGAAAAAAGCTCTTCATAAAGATTGAACGATAACAAAAATAAATGGCTCCGAGAGGAATGCCCCAAATAACTGCTCCAACACCAAGCGGCAATAAAGATTCATCAGGTAGTGATACCCCTTTCATCCATGATCGGTAAAAATTAGCCAATTCAGTGACCCACAACCAAGGTAATAACTTCAGTAAACGTAGCCTTCCTTGATCAATTCTTTTCACCATTTGGTACAAAGAATACAAGATGCCTATCACAACAATAACATAACCGAGATAAAGGAAAAAGCTGAACTGACTTTCAAGATAACCCACCGTCACATTATACTTATCTATTACTTCTTGGAAGTTGAGAAGCATCCAAGGAGTTGCTCGAATAAAGTCAGCATACAAAACAAGGAAACCAATGGCGGTTAGAAAATGAATAACCTTTTGTTTCTTGAATTGACCAGTATCTTTCTTGAAATCATGAAGCATTAGCATCACCGCTAATCCACAGATAAATAATGTAAACAATGTCATCTCTCAAACAACTACTTGATAGTACCTTAACTTAATAGCTGATAAGAAACCAAAGCCAACACATATGCAATAATAGTCATCCCGACAAAGGAATACGCCGGCCATGTCCAGCTTCCTGTCTCCTTTTTGATGATCGCCAAGGTGCTCACGCACTGCATCGCAAACATGTAGAAAACAAGCAGTGACACCGAGGTGGCCAATGTGAAGACGGGATTGCCCGCCATATCCACTTGAGTAGCCAAATATTCGGAAAAGCTCAGCGTCGTTTCATTCGGATAAAGAATGGAAACCGTACTGACAAAAGCCTCACGAGCGGAGAATGACGTCAAAATGGCGATGCTCATTTTCCAGTCATAGCCCAACGGACTCATCACCGGCTCGATCGCCTTACCGATAATTCCCACAAAGGATTCCTCAATGGCAGGCGCATTGGTCGCCACCTCAAGCTCAGCAGGGTCAGCGATAAAGCCCGATGGACCGAGATGCGCCATCAGCCAAATCACCAAGCTGGAAATGAAAATCACTCTACCAGCATCCACCAAAAAGGCTTTGGCCTTGTTGTAGGCATTGACACCTGCATCTTTCAAACTCGGCAGAGAATACCTCGGCAATTCCAACACCAAGGACTGACCCTCTTTTTTGGAAAAGGCGAATTTCAAAATAAATCCTACCAGCAAGGCCATCAGCGTTCCGCCAAGGTACAAGCCCATCATCACAAGAGCCCGCATGTCAATGACATTCCAAAGCTTTTCAGCGGGAACCACCAAAGTAACCAACAAGGTGTAAATCGGCAGACGCGCCGAGCAAGTAATAAATGGCGTGGTAAGAATAGTAATTAAGCGCTCCTTCTCGTTCGGAATGGTCCGCGCTGACATGATGCCTGGAATAGCGCAGGCCGTACCAGAAATCAAGCTCAGTAAGCTCCGGCCATTCATCCCGAACTTCCGCATTAACGAATCCGAGAGGTACACGGCACGAGCCATATAACCGCTTGTTTCCAACAAGGAAATCACCAAAAACAAGAGGAAAATCTGTGGGATAAAAACCAAAATACCAGCCAAGCCACCAATCAATCCTTCGGTGACCAAATTCTTGAACCAGCCGTCGGCCATCATCGCTCCGACCTCATCAGAAACAAAACCGATACCCCCATCAATCCAATCCGAAGGATAAGATGCAATGGTGAATACAAGCTGGAAAATCAGAAATAACAACGCCAAAAACACCGTGGAGCCAACCACGGGATGCATCAGCCAGCGGTCAAGTTTGGCTGTAAATCCACCTTCCTCCTCCTTGGGTTTGATGGCTTTGGCACAAAGGCCGTCAATTTGTTGATAGCGCTCCATGATTTCCTCATGCTGGAGCACGTAGGTATCAAATGATGCGTTTTTTAAATCCTCGCCCAACTTCTGGGTAAGGCCCTCATCCAATGCCAAATGCTCTCGGTGGTGAGCCACCAAAATTGCTTCGTACGGCGTGCATTCAGGCATTTTTCGTTGCACAATCTCCGTTACCAGAGCTGGTGGAATGTAGGGTGATTTCTCTGAAGCCTTTGTTTCAACGCTTCGTTTTCCCAAGTCCTCAATGGCTTTGGCAAAGGCCGAATCATCACCTTTTTCCACAACGGTAACGCCATATTCCTTGGCAATTACCTGGGCATCCCACAAAATGTCACGTCGGGCAACATCCGTTTTGGAGAGCACAAGAATAGTGGGAAAACCAAGGTCGATTATCTGCGAAAACAGCAGAAGGTTTTGGGCCAGATTAGTAAGGTCTGCCACATAAACCACGGCCTCTGGGTGGTATTTTGAGTCCTTGTCCAACAAGGTCCGCACGGTAACTTTCTCCTCTGCGGAATTTGGGTAAAGGCTATAAATGCCTGGCAAATCCATCAGTTGATGCTCCTCGGAGAAGATGTCCAGCACACCGCTTTTCACTTCCACCGTTACGCCAGGATAGTTTCCCACCGTTTGGCGAAGGCCCGTCAACTCATTAAACAAGGTCGTCTTTCCCGCATTCGGGTTCCCCACTAAGGCTAACTTCATAGTGCTTTCACTGAAACGAACTCCGCCGTTTGTTTATCAAGGATGATTCCCTTGGTCCCAACTTCTACATGCAAAGGCGACCCGAATGGGCCAACGCGCTTTACGGTCACCGTTTTGCCAGGCAAAACCCCAAGCTCCAGTAGTCGTGCCCCAAACTGGGAAACATCTACCGCCTCAATCACTCCGGTGCGCCCTTTGGGCAATTTTGATAGTTGCATTTATTTAGAACTCTTTCAAATAACTGCAAGTTAACATTTGCAGTGGTCGAAAAAAACCTGCCCAACAAGGTGCTGGACATTGTAGCAACATTGTTTGGCAGGTTTCAATTCTCTGAGAGCCACATTTGTTTTCTGAGGTTTGGGGAAACCTAGCGGTCGAGACAAGGCGGTGCCTTTGTCTCTACAGCCAAAACTGGGTGGCCAAGGCCAGCATTACCCCCAACAGGGTAACCGTGAGTTTACCGCCATCAAAACGATGCTCAGGATTTGATTCGAAGAAAATCGTCGTGGCAATGTGCAGGAGGTTCCCCGCCACCACTGCGTAAAGAAGGGTGAAGAACTTTTGGGAGAAGAACTGTTCGAGGTAGAAATATTCGCACAACATCAAGCCAGCAGGCGATGCCAAGGCGAATAATATCAATAACAAAAAGGCTTTGCGCTTCTTCCCCGTCTCAGCAAGCAGAATACTGGTCAACACAAAGGAAGCGGGCATCTTGTGGAGAATGATACCTATCAACATGGTGAAGTGGTTGTCGCCATGGTCATGTCCTGTATGGTCGTGGGTGAGCACCGTGCCCTCCAAAAAGGCATGCAGGCTCAAGGAAAGGACGATTATCCAAGGCACAAACGAATGTCCCTCGTGGCGGTGCCAATGACCGTGCTCCACCCCAGCCGAGAAATATTCCAGCACCTTTTGGATGAAGAACCCCACCAACATAAAGGCCCCAACTTCCACGGCGCTCACCTCACCATGGCCGTGCTCAATCATCTCAAACAACTCTGGTAAGAGGTGAACGATGGTGATACTCAGCAAATAGGCTCCGCTGAAAGTAAGCACCAAGCGAAACTTCAATGGCTCAATGTTTTTGAACCGAAAGGCCACCAAACCACCCAAAAGGGCAAATACAAACAGGGAAAGGGCTTCCAAGGGCATTCTATTTTTGAGTACGGAGTACTGAGTACAGAGTACCAAGCTTTCAGCCATTACGGGAAAGCTCCGTACTCAGTACTCAATACTCCCTCCTTATTTATCCAACACAAATATCATTCGGTCCGACGACTGCTCATCGTAATCATTCAAGGCATAATTGCCGAACACCTTGCGGAGTTTCAGGCCTGCATGTTCGAAGTAGCCTTTGAAATCATCCATGGAAAAGGCTTGAACGCGCTCCTGAAAACGATAGGATTTTCCTTTGTCCTCGAAGGCAATATCCTTTACGATAAAGCCGTCAATCACTTGGCGCTTCAACTTGAAGGTCACATCCCCCACCGTTTTCTCTTCTTCGGGAACCAAATTGGCCACCACTTTCGGGACATTCATAAAGTCCATCACGAAAACACCACCGTCCTTCAAATTGGTCGCCATGGCATCAATCGCACGGAAATTATCTTGGTCGTCCTCGAAATAGCCAAAACTGGTGAACAGGTTGAAAACGGCATCAAATCCATCCTTTTCCAACGGCTTGCGCATATCATGCACAGCAAAGGAAAGGTGCTCATTGGCATAAACCTGTGCCTTCTCAATGCTTTGTGGCGCCAAGTCAGCACCCACTGTCTCAAAACCAAGGGCATTCAAATGCACAGCATGTCGCCCTTTGCCACAAGGCAAATCCAACACGCGGTCATTCTTTTCCAAATCCAAGTATTCAACCAATCGATTGATAAAGGCTTTGGCCTCCTCTTCGTCCCTGTTTTGGTACAACAGGTGGTAATAGGCTGAATCAAACCAGTCAGCAAACCATTCTGTGGCCATGGTGTTCATATTTTTTCTTAATCCTTCGAAAACGTCGGGTATGAAACCCGACGCTATGGAGACAGCCTACGTAGACCATGCACCGTCCATAGCGGTAGGTTTTATACCTACCGACGAAATATCCCCCCTATTGGGCACGATACGCGTTTACGCCCTTCGATTCCCAAACCTGATACTTCCCATCCTCATCATAAATGAAAAGGGCATCCAACTCAGGATGTTGCTCCAAGACCTTCTTCGACTCCTCCATGCCCAAGACCATAAAGGCCGTGGCATAGGCGTCTGCTGTCATGCAATCCTTTGCGAATACAGTAGCACTCAAAAGTTCGTGCTGAACAGGTCTGCCGAGTACAGGGTCGATGGTATGGCCGTAGCGTTTGCCATCCCGCTCCACATAATTGCGGTAGTTTCCTGAGGTAGCGATGGCTACATTCTCCAAGTTCAACACCTGTTGAACGGCTTGGCCGTCCCTTTTTGGTTGCTCAATGCCAATCGCCCATTTCTTGCCGTTTGGTTTTGGCGACCCACAAAGGATTTCGCCACCAATTTCAACCTTATAGGAAGTGATGCCTTTGCTTTTCAAAAACTCGGCAACCACATCAACGCCGTAACCCTTGGCAATAGCCGAAAAGTCAAGACGAAGCCCCTTGACATCTTTCGTCAAAAGGGTGTCATTGAAGTGAACCTTATTGTATCCAACCAAGTTTTTGATGGAGTCCAAGGCTTCAGGAGTTGGCTCCTCCTCATTCTTCTTCATCCCAAATCCCCAAGCATTGTACAAAGGCAAAACGGTGGGGTCAAAAGCGCCACTCGTAGCCTCGTAAACCTCTTTGCTGGATTTTAGGACGGGAAGGAAAAATGGCGAGAAATGCTGAAGCGAATCGCCTTGGTTAAACTGGGAAATCTCTGAGTCGTCGCGATAAGTGGAAAGGGCCTTGTCGAAATCCTTCAACACGGAGTCAATCTCATGCTGGTAGTTTACAGTGTCCGCATAAGCGATGCTGTAATAGGTGCCCATGGTTTTTCCCTCCAACCAAGTCAGGTCCTTGCGTTCTTGCTGGGCAACCTCCCATTGTTTCTCGGCTTTCTGCTTTCGGCATTCATACACGATGAACATGGAGAGCAGAAGTACGACAAAGTAAATTTGTCCTTTTCGTTTGAGTAGAGCCTCTTTCCAATTCATGGGGCAAAGGTACGAAGCGTGGAGCAAGAAAGGACAGGAACAGGTTCAGCTAAAGAAAAATTGTTGGATGAGGTGTCACCGTAGCGACGCTTTGAAAGCGTAGAAACTAATTTGCCGAAGGCGAAATACAGTTAGCATGAAGTCCTCTCCAGATTTTCAAGCCGACTTTGTCGGCTTGGTTCCCACACTTTCAAAGCGTCGCTACGCAGTGCGTGACTTTCCCACAGCCAACCAAAAATCCTTCGAGGTCTTTCTTTGAAGGATTGTATCTTTACGTTTGGGCTTTTGAAACTTTATGACAGAAATGCAGGAATTGCTTGAATCCATCTTTAGCTACCACCCAAAGAATCCTTTGATTTTCAGTAATGGGATTTTCTGGGGATGGCTGGCGCTGATTTTGGTGGCCATGCAATTTATCAAGGAGCGCATCACCCTCAGAAACATGTTCCTGTTGGTGTTCAGCCTGTTTTTCTATTACAAATCAAGTGGCATATACTTCCTGTTGCTCTTGCTCTCCACGGTCATTGACTACTCCTTGGGCAAGCGCATCCATGAATCAAACAACCCAAAAGAGCGCAAACGTTATTTGGTGCTCAGCCTGATATCCAACCTTGGGCTGTTGGCTTACTTCAAGTACAGCTACTTCCTGATTGGGCACATCAACGAAATTTTCGGCACCGACATCCATGCTGTGGATTTCTTCGCCGTGATGGGCAACGCCATCTTCAATGGCGACTTTGACATCGACAAGATTTTCCTTCCTGTCGGCATCTCCTTCTTCACCTTCCAAACCATCAGCTATTCGATTGATATTTATCGGAAGGAAATTAAGCCCGTCAAAAACATCTGGGACTTCGCCTTTTTCGTCAGCTTTTTCCCACAATTGGTGGCTGGACCGATTGTGCGCGCCTCGGACTTTATCGACCAAATCTATCAGCCTTACAAGCTGACTGAAAAGGATTTTGGCCGTGCGCTATTCCTGATTTTGGGGGGATTGGTGAAAAAGGTTTTGATTTCGGACTACCTCTCTGTCAATTTGGTGGACCGCGTTTTTGACAGTCCGACCAGCTATACAGGCTTCGAAAACTTGATGGGCGTTTATGGCTATGCCCTCCAAATCTATTGCGACTTTTCGGGCTACTCCGACATTGCCATCGGTATTGCCTTGCTCTTGGGTTTTAACCTACCCTTAAACTTCAACTCGCCGTATCAGGCGGTTAACATCACTGATTTCTGGCGTCGCTGGCATATTTCCCTCTCCTCTTGGTTACGTGATTACCTTTACATTCCGCTTGGCGGAAACCGCAAGGGAAAGGTGCGCACCTATATCAACCAATTGCTGACCATGCTGTTGGGCGGATTGTGGCATGGCGCTCACATCAAATTCATCATTTGGGGAGGAATGCATGGATTGGCCTTGTCCATCCACAAGTTTTGGCTTTCCATCCAGCCAAAAGACATGTATGACATCAAGGAAAAAAGCTCGCCATGGAGCAAAAGCCTTTACCGCTTTTCCACCATGTTGCTCACCTTCCATTTTGTGTGTTTAGCGTGGATGTATTTCAGGGCCAAAGACGTGCAAACCGTCGTTCAGATGATTGAGCAGATTTTTGCAAACTTCAACCTGACACTTCTCCCTGAGATTGTGGAAGGCTATTGGAAAGTCTTTGCACTTATGCTGTTTGGATACTTTATCCACTTTATCCCCAAACAATTCAAAATCCGACTGGAAGGCAGTTTCTCCTCATGGCCTGATTACGCCAAAGCCGTAGCCATCACTGTTTTGATTGTGGTGCTTTATCAAGCCAAAACGGCAGACAGCCAACCGTTTATTTATTTCCAGTTTTAAAAGGGGTACGGAGTATTGAGTACAGAGTACCAAGCTTTCAGCCATTTTGGGCAAGCTCAGTACTCTGTACTCCGTACTCCGTACTTCATTACCCCTATGACCCGCCTACTCCTCCCCTTTTCCCTTCTCCTCCTCTTTTCCTGCCAAGACAAAAAACCAGCTCCCTGCTGTCCCCCATCTCCTAAAAACGATTTGACTTATTTCACGGATTTTGAAGGATTGAAGGGCTTTGTCCCACGTCAAACAATCACTACCATTGACGCCCATTCAGGAAACTATGCTGGGCAGGTGAATCAATTTGCTGAGTTTGGCCCAACCATGGACATCCACTTTGAGGAAGTCCCCGCCAAGGAAAAAGCCGTGAAGAAAGTTCAGGTTTCCGCTTGGTTCAAATTCCCCAAGGACACCGCCCAAAAAGCAGAGTTGATTGTGAACGGCTACCGCCGATACAGCGGAGAGAATTTCCTCTATGAAGGAATAAAACTGAAGGAAGCGAATGAAAAAACAACAGACAAAGGCTGGAAGAAACACACCCAAACCTTTGACTTAGACACCAACTTCAAAGACGGCAATGCCTTAAAAATCTACCTCTGGAACCCTGAAAAAAAGGGAACGGCGTGGATGGATGACTTGGAGGTTGAGTTCTTGGAGTGAAAAGTGTCTAAACCTTGATTACTTTGGATTGAAGGATGGACAGGATTACCGCCCATCCGTAACGTAGGGCCTTGCGCCCTACGAACCCAAAAAAGGCTCCGTCCCAAACTGGAACGGAGCCTTTACTTTTATGTTCTGGAGCGAATTACTTCACTTCCTCGAAGTCTACATCTTCGGCACCACCTTCAGCGCCAGCGCTTGCTCCGGCACCTTGGCCTTGAGCCTGCTCAGCACCTGCCTGAGGACCACCAGCTTGAGTGCCATCAGCACCTTGGTACATCTCAGAAGAAGCGGCCTGCCAAGCATTCTGAAGTGCTTCCATGGAAGCGTCAATCTTAGCGATGTCCTGAGCCTTGTGAGCTTCTTTCAACTCGTTCAAGGCAGCCTCGATGGTTGACTTGTTGCCGTCAGAAAGCTTTTCGCCGAACTCCTTCAACTGCTTCTCAGTTTGGAAAACGAGCGAGTCAGCTTGGTTAAGTTTCTCAACTTTCTCCTTAGCCTCCTTATCCGCTTCGGCATTAGCCTCAGCTTCCTGCTTCATTTTCTCGATTTCCTCGTCGGTCAAACCAGAAGAAGCTTCGATTCGGATTTTCTGCTCTTTGCCAGTAGCCTTGTCCTTTGCGGAAACGTGGAGGATACCGTTGGCGTCGATGTCGAAAGTTACCTCAATCTGTGGCACACCACGCTGTGCTGGTGGAATGTCAGAAAGGTGGAAACGACCGATCGTTTTGTTTTGAGCAGCCATTGGACGCTCACCTTGCAAGACGTGGATCTCAACAGAAGTCTGGTTGTCAGCAGCTGTAGAGAAAGTCTCAGATTTCTTGCTTGGGATAGTTGTGTTCGACTCAATCAACTTGGTCATCACACCGCCCATAGTTTCGATACCCAAAGACAATGGCGTTACGTCCAAAAGAAGAACGTCTTTCACCTCACCAGTGAGTACACCACCTTGGATCGCAGCACCGATGGCTACAACCTCGTCAGGGTTTACACCTTTAGAAGGCTTCTTGCCGAAGAACTTCTCAACCTCCTCTTGGATACGTGGGATACGCGTAGAACCACCAACCAAGATCACTTCGTCAATGTCAGAAGTAGAAAGGCCAGCGTCCTGCATCGCTTTCTTACATGGCTCCAAAGAACGACGAATCAAATCGTCAGCCAATTGCTCGAACTGTGCACGGCTCAAGCTACGCACCAAGTGCTTTGGAATGCCATCAACTGGCATGATGTATGGCAAGTTGATTTCTGTGGAAGTACCAGCAGACAACTCGATTTTAGCTTTCTCAGCAGCTTCTTTCAAACGCTGAAGGGCCATTGGGTCCTTGCGAAGGTCAAGGCCTTCATCCTTTAGGAACTCCTCAGCCAACCAGTTGATGATCACTTGGTCGAAGTCATCACCACCCAAGTGAACGTCACCGTTAGTAGAAAGCACCTCGAATACACCGTCACCCAACTCAAGGATGGAGATATCGAAAGTACCACCACCAAGGTCATAAACGGCGATAGTTTGGTCGCTATCCTTCTTGTCAAGACCGTAAGCCAAAGCAGCTGCAGTAGGCTCGTTGATGATACGCTTCACCTCCAAACCAGCAATCTGACCAGCTTCTTTCGTAGCCTGACGCTCTGCATCGTTGAAGTAAGCAGGAACAGTGATTACTGCCTCAGAAACTGTAGTTCCCAAGTAGTCTTCTGCTGTAGACTTCATTTTCTGAAGAATCATAGCAGAAAGCTCTTGTGGAGAATACGTGCGGTCACCGATAGTTACACGTGGCGTGTCGTTCGGACCTTGCTCAACCTTGTAAGAAACAGTCGAAGCCTCAGAAGAACACTCAGAGAACTTTTTACCCATGAAACGCTTCACGGAGTTCACAGTGTTGACTGGGTTGGTGATGGCTTGACGCTTTGCAGCGTCACCTACTTTACGCTCACCTTTACCTTCGTCCAAAAAACCAATGATAGAAGGCGTCGTGCGGCGGCCTTCGCTGTTAGGGATTACCACTGGCTCGTTACCCTCCATTACGGAGACGCAAGAGTTGGTTGTTCCCAAGTCAATTCCAATAATTTTTCCCATTGTTCTAACTTATGTTCTAGCCCTTGATTGCTCAAAGGCGCAGATTCAACATGTATTGATGTCTGGGGGATGTCAATGGCCGTGCCAAGGGAATTTTGGCACAAAAAGCTGTCAATCTGGCGCAGGATTCAAAAATCAGTTTTCAGACTTTCCTCAAAAGGGTGACAAAAACGGCGGAGTGGCTGACAAATCTGCTGATAGTTTGGAAGAACTAAATCTCAGCATCGAGAATTACCTCTACAATGGATGCCGCTTTTCCCCATTTTTTACTTTTATCAAAAATCAATGCACCAGAACCATCATAGGTCTTGATCACCAAATCGTCACCGGTTGAGAGTATTATTCTTAAAACATCATAGGGAATCTGAACTTCATAGCGAGCCACCCATTTCTTACTCTTCTTCTCCAAATACATTCTCTTGAAATCCCTAATCGTAGCAATTGGTTTCCCATCCTGTTCAAACACCAAGCTATCCAAATTACCTGAAGCCACTCTTGAGATAACCGAGAAGCGTAGAGTTACCTCTTTGGGTATTGAATCCGAATGTGTGAAAGTGAAGTCCATCTCAAAAGCACCATCCCCTTTCAGGGTAACAGGCTCAATAAAAAATAAATCAAAACCCTCGCGATTCATTTTCTTAATGTAATCAGCACTGTTTTGCGCCGAAAGCGTTAATGCAGCAGAGAGTAACAATAAAATAATGGACAGGCGTTTCATTTTTTCTAATCTATTTGAAAACAATAAACCCTGCCGGCCAAGGACCAACAGGGTTTCTACTTATTGAGTAAATAATAATTACTCGCCGTAAACGTGAATTTTCACAGTAGCAACGATACCCAAGATAGACTTGGTTTCGTAGTCAACATGAGAAATTTTAGTGATACCAGCATTCTTAGCAGCTGCATCGATGCTTGCATCTCCAGTACCGATAATTCCCAAGATAGACTTCGCAGAAGAAGTACCCACCTTAGAACCTACTGTATTGTCAGTAGCGGCAATAGGGCCTTTAACGTTAGTGTAAACCAAACCAGTTACAGGAGCGATTCCAGCAGCACAGCTTGTCAAAGCCACCGCCGCAACAGCAGCAACAAAAAACTTTTTCATTTTCTTAAAATTTACTTTAAAAACCTTCTGCAGCAAATCTAAGTAATAAATGAGCACAAAAAAAACTCATACCCAACAAGTAGAGTATGAGTAAGCAGCTTATCTTAAGAACACCCCATCGGGACAAACCGACAGGGTGTGTGAAAAACTCAGAAATCACTCACCATACACGTGTACAGTGACTCTGGTATAAATACCAAGAATGGAATAGTTGTGATAATCAACATGGGAAATCTTAGTGATTCCAGCCTTCTTGGCTGCTGCATCGATGCTGGCATCACCATTACCCACAACACCAACGTAAGAGCGAGCCTCGGCAGTTCCAACTTTTGTTCCAACGGTATTACCCGTTGCAGTCAGAGGACCTTTGACATTTGAATAGACAAAACCTGTAACAGGACTTAATCCCATTGCACAGCTGGAGAGTGTCGCCGCGGACACCATTGCGATAAACAACTTCTTCATATTTTTTAGTTTGTTGTCTATTCATTGGTACGCAACTCTCCCCTGAAAGTTAAAAAGCCACCTTTCGTCGAAAAAGGTGGCTTTTCATTTAACCTCTAAAAAGGAGTTTAGTGCTGGTGATTATGCTCGTCAGCTTTTTCTCCTCCTTCTTGATTCTCAATATCCAATAGCTCTACCTCAAAGATCAAGGTGCTGAATGGTTTGATGGAAGGACCTGCTTGCTGAGGACCATAAGCCAAATTCTGTGGGATGAAGAGCTTCCACTTGGAACCTACTGGCATCAATTGCAAAGCCTCTGTCCAACCAGGAATCACTTGACCAACGCCAAATGAAGCAGGCTGACCACGATCAACTGAACTATCGAAAGTAGTACCGTCGATCAACGTTCCATGGTAATGTACCTTTACCTTGTCTGAAGCAGTTGGTTTTTCACCATTGCCCTCCGTTAGGATTTGATACTGCAAACCACTTGGCAAGGTAACAACGCCTTCCTTCTTACCATTCTCAACAAGGAAAGTCTCGTTTTCTTGCTTGTAGCTTTCAGACTCCTGCATCGCCTTTTCCTCCAAGCGCTTACCGTAGTTCTGGAGCACCATGGTACCAGTCATCTGGTCCATTACAATGCTTGAATCTTTCAACAAAACGCTACGCATTCCTGCAATGAACGTCTCATAGTTGATCGTCGTTGAATCCAAACCACGGCTCAGCTGCTGCATAGCCATATTCTGACCCAACGCAAAACTTGCAGAATCCCTGTCGTCAGCAAGTGTCACAGCACTTTCACTTCCAGTTTTGGAAACTCCTTTTCCTCCTTCTTGACAAGCCACCATGCCAAGACCAGCCATTAGGATGGCGCCTTTTACCAAGTATTTCATTTCTTCCTTATTTAAGAACTGCGAGAATTTGGACCACAATCATCTAAAAGCGTCCCAACCAAGCAGGTTTTGTTTTTTTCTTACTTAACAATCTCAAGCAACTCGACCTGGAAAATCAGTGTGCTATAAGGCTTAATTTTTCCAGCCTGACGCCCGCCATAACCCAATTCCTGAGGAATATACAGCTCCCATTTGGAACCAACAGGCATTAATTGAAGAGCCTCCTGCCAGCCCATAATCACCTGACCAACTCCCAAAGTAATCGGTTGACCACGTTCAACAGAGCTGTCAAACACTGTCCCGTCGATCATGGTACCATGGTAATGAACCAAAACACGGTCTTTAGGTCCTGGCTTTTCTCCTGCACCTTCTTTTAAGACCTTATACTGCAATCCACTTGGGAGCGCGACCACTCCAGGGTTGGATTTATTCCCTTCCAAAAAGAGGCGGTTTTCCTCAACGTAAAGCTCCTGCTTCTTCCGCTCAAGCTCTTGAAGCTTTTCAGAATAGGTTTGAAGAACCAAATCCCCCTCTTCTTTATTCAACAAGGTGGAATCTCCATTCAAAACATCAGAAACCCCTTTGGCGAATGAAGCCCTACTGAATTGGACGGTATCAATTTTTTCCAAGAAATCACGACGAGCCACCTCTGCCCCCAAGGCGTAGCTGGCTGAATCCTTTTCCGTAGTTAAAGGAGAAACTGTCTCTTGAGGCGCTGTCTGTCGGCTTTTACAAGCAAACATGCCACAAGCAATGGCAAGCATGCCTACCAAATATTTCGTTTTCAACATAGCCTGCAAACTTGGGCTAATTCCACCCAAAAACAAAAGCCGAAAGCGGATTTCTCCACTTTCGGCTTTTGTGTAGTACAATGTATCAAGTACAAAGATCCTTTTGATGACTTGGTACTTAGTACGCTATACTTGGTACTCAAATCAGCTGTAAAGCTCAGCGCGACGTGCTTGAACGGACTTGTCGGCCATATACTCGTCAAATGGCAAGTGGCGGTCAATCATTCCGTTTGGCGTAATTTCAATGATGCGGTTAGCAACAGTTTGCACAAACTCGTGGTCATGCGAGGTGAAGAGCACCGTACCAGGGAAGTCAATCAAACCGTTGTTGAAAGCGGTAATCGATTCGAGATCCAAGTGGTTGGTTGGCTCGTCCAACATCAACACGTTGGCGTTTTGGAGCATCATGCGAGAAAGCATGCAACGCACTTTTTCACCACCAGAAAGCACGTTCACCTCCTTCAAGCTCTCCTCACCAGTGAAGAGCATGCGGCCCAAGAAGCCACGGATAAAGGTTTCGTCAGCTTCTGGATCGGAAGTGAACTGCCACAACCAATCAACCAAGCTCAACTTTGAATCAAAGAACTCGGCGTTGTCCAACGGCAAGTAGGCACTGGTGATGGTGACACCCCAGTCAAACGTACCACTGTCGGCTTTCATCTTGCCATTCAAAATCTCGAAGAGGGCTGTGATGGCCACACTGTTTTTAGAGAGAATCATTACCTTCTCTCCCTTATTCAGGTGGAAATTCAAGTCAGTGAAAAGTGGTTGGCCTTCTACCGTTTTTGACAATCCTTCAACAGCTAATACCTGAGTACCTGCCTCACGCTCCTGCTGGAAAATGATGCCTGGATACTTACGGCTTGACGGCTGAATTTCCTCTACGTCAATTTTCTCCAACAACTTACGACGGCTGGTAGCCTGACGGGCCTTAGCCACGTTGGCACTGAATCGCTGGATGAATTCCTGCAATTCCTTTTTCTTCTCGTCGGCCTTCTTCTTCTGGTCAGCGCGCTGGCGGGAAGCCAACTGACTGGACTGGTACCAGAACGTATAGTTACCAGCAAAGAGCTGCAACTTTTGGTAATCGATATCGGCAATGTGGGTACAAACGGTATCCAAGAAGTGACGGTCGTGAGAGATAACGATTACCGTGTTCTTGAAATCAAGGAGGAAGTCCTCCAACCAAGTAATCGTCTCAACGTCCAGGTCGTTGGTAGGCTCATCAAGAAGTAGGTAGTCAGGGTTACCGAAAAGCGCTTGGGCCAACAACACCCTTACTTTTTCCTTACCACTCAACTCCCCCATCAATTTGTAGTGAAGGTCTTCCTTCACGCCCAAACCACTCAAAAGGTTAGCAGCATCTGGCTCGGCGTTCCAACCGTCCATTTCTGCAAACTCGCCTTCCAAAACCGCAGTACGCTCACCATCAGCATCAGAAAAGTCTTCCTTAGCATAAAGCGCATCCTTTTCCTGCATGATGTCCCAGAGCTTCTCGTGGCCCATAATTACGGTATTGAGTACCGTTTGGTCATCATACGCAAAGTGATCCTGCTTCAAGACGGACATCCGCTGTCCTGGCGTCAAAGAAACATGTCCAGTAGTTGGATCTACCTCACCCGAAAGGATTTTCATGAAGGTAGATTTACCTGCACCGTTAGCTCCGATAATACCGTAGCAGTTTCCTTCGGCGAATTTTACGTTCACCTCGTCGAACAAGACGCGCTTACCAAAACTTAAAGAGACGTTGGATGCTGAAAGCATTGTATTCAGTTATCAGTTAACAGTTGGCTGTTATCAATATTTGACTTGAATCAACAGCAACTGGTTCAACAATCGAAATTTGGGACAAAGCTACGGGTTTTTATCAGTTATCGGTTAACAGTTATTAGTTAACAAATGGCTGGGCTGGGGTTTTGCATAGGACTTGCGTCCTATGCTGACATATTTCGCCCTTTCAGGGCTTTTAGTAAGATTAAACAACGATTAGGCTACGGTAGACTTTAGCCCATAAAAAAAACGTTGGGCGGATAACTCCACCCAGCGTTTCAAACTATATCTGTTGTTAACTGCTACCTGATAACCGTTAACTGTTCACAGCTTCTTGCCAAGCCTTCACCTCATCCTGAGATGGGTTCTGGAGGTCAAGCTTCATTTTCTTTTTCAATCCGCAAATGTCCTGATGCACTTTGGTATGCTTCGTTTCAACCAACTGCTCAAGCTTTACATAACCAGCTTTCTGCAAAACAGGCACCCATTCCAATGGAACACCGATACCCACATAGTCCTGATCAGAGGCAAACACCTCTTTCTTCTCAGGACGCATCTGTGGGAAGAACAATACGTCTTGGATAGAGCTAGAGTTGGTCATGATCATGGCCAAACGGTCGATACCGATACCCAAACCTGCGGTTGGCGGCATGCCATACTCCAAGGCACGGAGGAAGTCCTCGTCCAACACCATAGCCTCGTCGTCACCCATATCACGAAGACGCAACTGGTCTTCGAAGCGCTCGCGCTGGTCAATCGGGTCGTTCAACTCGGAGAAGGCGTTACAGATTTCCTTACCGTTACAGATTGCCTCAAAGCGCTCCACCATTCCTTCTTTGTCGGAATGTTTCTTCGCCAATGGTGACATCTCCAATGGATAGTCTGTAATGAAAGTCGGCTGAATCAACAACGGCTCACACTTCTCACCGAAAATCTCGTCGATCAACTTGCCCTTACCCATAGTGCCATCCACCTCAACGCCCAATTCTTTGGCCGCCTTGCGGAGAGCAGGCTCATCCATTGCAGAAATGTCCACACCTGTGAAATGCTCAATGGCCTCAAACATGGTGAAACGCTTCCATGGACGCTCGAAGTTGATTTGGTTTTCACCCACCTGAACGGTGGTAGAACCTGTCAAAGCAATGGCACATTTTTCAACCATTTCCTCCACGAGGTTCATCATCCACTCGTAGTCACGGTAAGCAGCATACAACTCCACCTGCGTGAACTCAGGGTTGTGGAAACGAGACATTCCCTCGTTACGGAAATCCTTGGCAAACTCGAACACGCGGTCAAAACCACCAACGATCAAACGCTTGAGATAAAGCTCATTTGCGATTCGCAAATAGAGTGGCATGTCCAAAGTATTGTGATGCGTCTTGAACGGACGTGCAGAAGCACCACCATAAATAGGCTGTAAGATTGGGGTCTCTACCTCCAAGAAAGAACGGTCGATAAGGTAATTCCTCATCGTCTGCACCATTTTGGTACGCTTACGGAAAGTGTCCTTCACATGAGGGTTCACAATCATATCCGCATAACGCTGACGATAGCGTTGCTCAGGATCCGTAAAGGCATCCCAAACTTTCACCTCACCAGTTTCCTCATCCTTCTTTTCCTTAGGCAAAGGAAGTGGCTTAAGCGACTTGGACAACAAGGTCAACTCCTTTACGTGAATGGTCGTCTCACCAACCTGTGTGGTGAACACATAACCCTTCACGCCAATGATGTCACCGATGTCAAGCAACTTCTTGAAGACAGTGTTATACAAGGTCTTGTCCTCCCCCTCGCAAATCTCATCACGATTTACATAAATCTGGATACGCCCGTTGGCGTCCTGAATCTCAGCGAAGGAGGCCTTTCCCTGAATACGGCGGCTCATCAATCGGCCAGCCATGGAAATCTCCTGATAGTCGTTCGGACGCTTCTCAAAGTTCTTGAGGATGTCCTTCGAGTTAGTGTTTATCTCAAAGCTCTTTGACGGATACGGGTTTATTCCCATTCTCATCAGCTCCTCGCGTTCCTCGCGACGGTGGATCTCCTGTTCGCTCAAGTGCATGCCTGTGGACTTTAGGTATTGTGTATCATATACAGTGTATTCTTCTCGCGAAACAAATACACCCTACATAATGGTTCTCGAATTAAAGGGCAAATATAAGGAGTTGGCGGGGAAGGGGGAATAGAATTATTGAAAAGGGAGAGGAAGTAGGAGTTTTTGTAACTTTTTCGCGACATCATCCACTCTAAACTCAATTGAGATTTTTTTAAAAAATGATCACCGTCTCCATAAACTAGAACATGAAGTACTTTGACATCATTAAACCATCACATTCATTTGTGACAAATTATTTAGCTCCACTCCTAATACTCATTGGTCAGAGCTCATGTAACAAAGAACAACCTCTCCCTACAAAGCCAATGATTTCATCTCAATCCAAACCTTCCGCAACAAAAGAATTAGTTGTATTTCCAAATTACAATACCCTACCTGACGCCAAACTCTGGGCACACAGAACTAATGACATCAGCTCAGCGAATGAAGCTCTTAAACAATTTCAAGGCATTGAATTCGATGTTGTTTTTGGTGTAAACACGGCTTACTTTGACGTTAGACACGATATTAGCGACACTCCCAAAAACTTAGACCTTCTTTCATTTTTTGAAGGAATAGACAACCCAAGTGAAAGTTTCTACTGGATTGATTTTAAGAATTGTACTGATTTGAATGTTGAAGAAGCCATTCTCCGACTGAATTTTGTTTTAGACTCCACTAATCTCAGAAATAGGGTCATCATTGAATCCAGCAATCCATCAGCACTTTCAAAAATTGGAGAAGCTGGATTCTATACAAGTTATTGGATACCACATTTTATATACAATGAAAACTTTGAGACCACAGAAATGGACGCAAAAAACACATTGCACGAAAATCTGGGCCTATTTCGATTCAACGCCATTTCTGCACATTACCCAATGTATAACTACTTAAACCATTTCTTCCCAAAACAAAACATTCACTTATGGACTAATGGTTTGGAAGGAGAACAGGACAAACCCATCATTGGTGATTTGGCCCAGAAAGATAACATCCATGTTATCTTGGTGGACTACAAAACAAATTTCCTAAAAGACACATCTCTAGTATTGGGTTTGGAACAACCAACAACGACAAGAAAAGCTGCGCTTGAAAATTTTTAGTGCATTCTACGCTACCAAATAGTAGAAGTAAAAAGGCTGTTTCAAATCAACATTGAAACAGCCTCTTTGCTTAAAAAGAAATTTGTCCTTGCACAGCGATCAAGTCCCTACCTCTATTTTTTTTGTAGAAAAGCTTTTTTGTTCACCCACTATCCAGGTTTCGAACCTCATAACCCCCTTAGCAAACAGCGTTGCCACCAACACAAAACAAAAGCTGAATACGAATGTCCAAAATGTACTTTCATAGGTTTTTGACAAGTTGACGAAGGGTCCGCGAAGAAAGCCGTGGATGGCAAATAGGGTCATGGAAATCCCACCGTAAAAGACAACCAAGCTCCATCCAGCTTGGAATTTATTCCTCAAGAACCGTTCTGCCCATAATCCTCCAATCAACAATACAATTGCACTCCCCAAGAAGGACACGTGCCAAGCCCACTCAAACCAGTTACCCAGCCCCATTAGAACTATGCCTCCACAAAAAGCCCAACGGCCCCAAAGCCACCTCACCTTTTCACCAGAACAGGCCAAGAAAATCCCTAGACAAAATTGAGGTAGGTGAATGGGAAACAGAGCATAATAATCCAGCCCAAGTCCTTTGGCCATATCCAGCCCATTAGTCAGACCAAAAACAATACTCGCCAATGTAACGATAGCCATTCCAAATCGAGGGAATTTCTTGTGAATTCCCAATAGTATTGGAAAAAGAACATAGAGTTGAACGATTAGAGAATAGAACCACCATGGGCCGTTGACTGAAAGAGATTCTTTTGGAATGAAAGCATGTATAAACAATAGTTTCCAGAGCAACGCACGGAAATAGGCCAGATCAGGAACAGTTTCTTTCCTAAACAAAATTAGCAATAACAACAGACCTATTGCTAGCAAAAAAGTAGGGTAAAGCTTAGACAATCTTTTGACCAAAAAAGATAACCAAGAGTACTTCTTATCCTGATACCCCCTTGCTAGTCCATAGGCACTCAAAAGCACAAAGAGAGGAACCCCATAATGACCAAAAAAAGAAGATAATGCATTAATCACTAGCCAAGGTTCACTAAAGGTCTCAAAAACACTGAGAACCTTTTGCCAAAAGGTCTCTCCTTTGTCATAATTAGCTGTTTCCCAACCCAAAAGATGAAAAAGATTTATAGTCTTTTGTCGACTAAAATCAAACTCATTTTCTCCTGGCGAAGGATGTACCCAGTGAAAGTAATTATGAAAGGCAATCAATAGAATGCCAAGTCCCTTTAAAAAAATAGTATTCTCTCTTGTGACCTGCATGAGTTCTAAATATATATCCTTCTTCACCCAGAATAGGGTAATCCCATAACAAACAAATTTCGCTGAATTCCGCTATTTTTGCAATATGTTTTCAAAGACAACACACCGCTAACTTACATAAAACCAAGCCTTTTCAGCGCCAGAAAAATGATTTCAAGCCTAAAAAAAAATATCCCATTCTTTGTATCTATTTTTTTAGCCATCACCACTACCCTCTTTTTCACAAGAGTCTGGGAGTGGTTTTCGCTAAACAACAGGTTCTCTCTATCTCCAGATGAAAGCCACTTCATTCTTTATGGATTTTCTCATGACCTACTTCTATTTGCCAGCATTGGTGGAGGACTTTTTATAACCTATCTGCTTATTGAAACATTCAACCACACCTTAGCTAAAGGCTTTCTTACGTTTAGCTTTTTAATGGCCTTACTCCTTCATCTGTCCCTATCTCGATATTTTCTGGAAGGCTTGATCCCGTTGGATAGTGTTGTTTTTTCCTATTCACCAAGCGAACTGTTTGACATCACCACAAAATTTGGAACACTTTCATGGATGGATGGCTTACTCTTCTTCACAACCATTGCATTGTTTTTTCTACTTCAAAAGATTTTTGCCAAACGCTCACAGGAAAAACTCTCTCTTGGCATTACTGTCACTTGCCTTTTCCTTCTTTTGGCATCGCCTTTTTATTCTATTCCTTCCTCTGAATTCGATTCAGAGCGTGAATATCAACTTTACACAAACAAGCTATCCTATTTCACTGCTTCGGTTGGAAATAGCCTATTCGAGGAGGATGTTATTAATAAAGAGGATTCGAAAGCTTATCCCTTCTTAAAAAGAGGGGCTCCAAAAAATGTTCTCGGACCCTATTTTCAGTTAGACGAAAAGACTCCTCCCAACTTGGTCTTTGTGATTGTGGAGAGCCTTTCCCGCACTTTTTCTGGACCAAACGCAAAAATTGGAAGCTTTACACCTTTTTTAGATTCTTTGGCTGACCACAGTCTTTACTGGGAAAACTTTCTGAGTAATGCTGAACGAACATTTGGGGTACTCCCAAATAGTTTTGCCTCGCTTCCTGATGGTGGGAGCCAAGGATTCATGGCCATGGGCGAGAACATGCCTAAACACCATAGCCTATTCACCTTGGCACAGAAAAATTTGGGTTACCACACTGCTTTCTATTATGGAAGTTGGAAGACTTTTGATGATATGCACCTCTTCCTGGAACGACAGGAAATGGACCTCATCATGGACTGGAACTACTTTGGGAATAGGTATCAGAAAACACCTGGAGATCAAGAAAGTGGATTTACTTGGGGCTTCCCAGACAAGGCCTTGTTTGGTATGTCTTTCATTATGAAAGATTCTCTTCAGCCCAAGACACCCTATCTAGATGTTTACCTCACGTTATCCATGCACGGTCCTTTCATGATCCCAGAAGAAAAATATCACCATGCATTTGATGTACACCTAAGCAAACTTGCAAAAGGGTCCAATGAAGAGGTCTATGATAAAAACCGTAAGCCCTTAACCTGTGTGCTATATACGGATGATGCCTTGAGGTCTTACTTCAAGGAATTCCAACAACGAGAGGAATACAAGAACACGATCTTTGTCATCATGGGTGACCATAATATGGGCAACGACATGGTGAAAAGTCCTATTGATCGCTATCATGTCCCTTTCCTTATTTACAGCCCAATGTTGAAAAAGGCAAAGCGTTTCCCGAACGTCAGTTGCCACAGGGACATCACTCCAACATTCACTGCACTTCTGGAACCATTCGGCATCAAGAGTCCCAAAAAAGTTTCATGGGTAGGGCAAGAATTGGACACCTCAAGTACTTTCTCCCTAACAAGGGAAATGGCCTTTACACGCACTAATCGATCAGTGACAGATTATCTCAAGGGGGAATACTTCCTCTTTGGCGAAAGGCTCTACAAAGTAGGGAATGACTTGGCCTTGGAAAAATCAGAGGTTGACAGCATTAAAACATCTCTTAATGAGGCGTTGGCAGATTACAAAATGAAGAATACATCTGTTTCTAACTCAATGAGTTTATTTCCAGACTAAATTTTCAAGAACCCTCAGAAAGCAAAACCCCCATCTATTGTTCTCAAATAGATGGGGGTTTTGCTTTCTGAGCTAATGTAACCTTACAGAAATCCCTCTCTTTCTTTTTTCAGCATATACTCGGCATCTCTCCTCACCATTTCCTCCACCGGAATACCTTCCTTACTGGCCTTCTCCTTAATATTATTCATCCAATTAGCATCTCCCCTAATTAAACGCTCATAATCCCTCACTCCTCTATAACCTTTTGGAGAAGGGTGATTCAACTTAGAATAACTTTCTTTCTTCAATCTGAAATACTTTGTATTAATCTTCCCTTCCCCCCATGCATTCAACCACCAGGGGACAGATAGAAACTGCCTTTCCGACACATTAATTCCTTCTAATTCATCGTGGTTTTCCACATAAAGTGTCTGCGTGTTATTTGGACTCCACAGAGACGTCATCATAGTTGTCTCCAATGCAATTCCCCAAGGCACAAGTAAAGTTGATCGATCAAGACTATCTGCATGCACATACACTTTGTTAGCACCACTAACAGTACCCTCATGCAACAAGGCTCCAATATAACGTTGGCGCTTAGTATAGGTTCGCTTCGTAATCTTGGCAATCCGAACGTAGCCTGAAATAATTAAGACCAATACCAAAATAATTTTAGGTAACTGAAACGACTCTCTACAGACAACTTCCAAAACAAACGGTAAACCTACAGTTAAGATCAATGGCATATATCGGCTATACATTGCTAAATATGAATCTCCCTGTTTAAAAGCTATACTGGTAATAAACCAAAAAAGAAAATTTGCCACCAAAATAAACCCAGCCTTAAGGTATTCTCTTCTGAGAATCAGAATTATTAATACGACAATCAGTAAGGCAATAATCACAAAATACTCTCCTCTGCAAAAAAACTTGACCGAATTCAACTCTCCAAGCCTAAAGATATCAGTCCCCAACTCCTTGAAGTTATCATAGAACTTCCCTTCTCGGCTTCCTGATTTAGTCATCATCATCTTGATGAAGAAAGGAAGAAAAGAGATACCAGCCAGCAAATAATAACGTAGACTTTTAAAGGCTTTCTTATCGAAATACTGAAGGCCAAAAACGAAGAGAATCAAAAGAATAGAGCCAGGATGAAGCCCAAACAATATGGCAATCAACAATGTAGCAACACCATAGAATACAGGGACATTCACCTTTTTCTCATTGGATTCACCGAATTCAGTCCATGCATACAGCAATGAGGAAAAAACAATTACCTGCCAGGTTTCTGAAATACCATGGACAAAGGCATCCGCAACCAAGAAAACAATAAGATTGATGACGATACCTGCCCCAACATTCTTTAGACGATAGACACAAATCCACCATGCCAAATAGAACATCAGGAAAAAGGACAGGGAATAGCTTACCAGCACAACCCACAGAGGAAGCCCTAACTTAATCGCTGCCAAAGGCAAAAGTTGAGAAAGGAACATACTATAACGCCCATCAAAAATCTCAAACCCCTCCTTGTTCACCATGGCAAACAACTGGTAGGCCGAGTCAATGTATAAGGTCCGCTCCATAAAGAAGATCAACCCATACACCAATAACACCGCAAACGAAGCGTGCCCAATTAGACGGTAAATTTTCTCTGTAGAAGCAGATAAACGCTGGGAAACCTGAGCCTGACCAACCATAACAATTCTAATTCCCTGTGATTTATGAGCGTGTAAAGCCCCCTTTCTTCAACAATGGTTTCTTTGGGATGCTTTGCACATCATAGTTCAAGAAGAACAACAACATCTGAACACCCAAAATAATTGGCAACGCAGAAAGCATTACCGAACCGCTGGAGGTATAAACTTCCTCCAAAGAATTCTTTACCCAAAAATACCCTCCCAAGGCAATGCCAAAAAAAGTCAGCATCAACCCCAAAGTAAGATGGATACTACCTAGGTTAAAATCCCTGAGAAAATAGTTATAGAATATCCGTTTATTAAAACGGTTGATATACTTTGGCGGGAACTCGAATAACACTTTTCGAACACTTAGACCACTTTCCTCATCCTCATATTTGGCATGCATCGGCACGTCCTGTACCACTGCACCGATCGTCCCCAAACGGAACAGCATATCACTCTCGAAGAAATAACGATTAGCAATTTTTGGAAGGGGCAATCGCTCCAAGGCCGCTCGATGAACTGCCGTGTAGCCATTTGTTGGATCCATGACATTCCAATAGCCATTCACCATTTTATTAATGAATGAAAGAGCACTGTTGCCGAATAATCGAATACCAGGCATCCGACTCAAGGACTCCAAAAAATAAAAGCGGTTGCCCTTAGTGTAGTCAGCGTCTCCGTTGAGAATTGGAGTAATGAACTTGCTAATCAACTTGGGATCCATCTGGCCATCACCATCCAACTTCACCATCAAGTCGATTTCATGATCAACCGCATATTGATAGCCAGTCTTCACAGCACCTCCAACACCTTGATTTTCCTTGTGATATAGGACTGTCACCCTTGGATCCTGACAGTTCTCCTCTACAAACTTCCCGCTTTGCTCAGGACAGCAATCATCAACGACAATAATGCGTTGGACTTCTGACCCGATCTCAGGAATCAACCCCAAGATATGTTTCTTAACCTTATAGGAAGGAATAACTACCGCTACTACCATAACATTAAAAAGAGCTGGTCACTCTTTTAAACATAAGAAACCCACCTTGATCAGCCTTAATTTCCCAATCTTTTGAATCCCTAAGTTTCCGAATTTCACTTTCGTATGCCTTTCTAGACAAAGGGTACGTTCCTCTAACAGCTGGTGCTAGAACAATATAATCGGCATCCTTCACATGAGGATAGTGATAGATAAATTCACGGAAAGCCACATGTGGCGCAAGAAAACTCTGAGCACTTACTTTAGCATCAACAGGAATTTCATCCAAGGCTTGGTGAACATAACTTACATCAAACTCTCGTTCATAATGCTTCTTGGAATAAAAAGCGACCCCCACTGAATTGTACCATGAAGGAATTCGCTTCTCCATCACAACACCAGTAGTTATTAAAGTCATGAAAGCAAATGCTAAAGCAAAACCCTTTTTGAGTTTATCCCTACGAAATTGTTCATCCAACCACAAATACAATCCAATAGCTAAAATAGGAGCATATTCTATTGAATACTGAGCTCCTAAGCCCCACTTCCCTGATGAATCATTAAATAGCTTCTGAGCAAAAATCGGGAGTAACATCACTAAATACTGAGGTCTAAAAAGAAGTACAACCCCTCCCGAAAATAAAATAACTAAATGGGTTTGAAGCTTAAGCAGATCCAATGATGAATCATTGGAATGATTGACAAACAATAACTTGATAGTATACCATGGGCGCGTAACCATAGTCATAAGTACCTCGGAAAAGCTTGCCCCAAGAGCAGAGTACTTCAAATGAAGATACTCCCTACCAGCATTCCCCAAACCTGGTATCACCAATTTTACTACCACTATAAAGTAGAGACCGCTTATAACACTTATAACCAAAGCATTACGTAAAGCTATACGATCTTTAAAGTTTAACCACGCCAACCCTAAACCAATAAAAATAGCCCAAAGAGCCATGTTTTCCTTACTAATCAAAATAAGGACAAAATACACCCCAATACCCCACCAGTTTTTTCGATTAAAATAATACAGGAACCAAGGCACAAAAGTAGCTGCCATTACATTATCATGATAATCAAACGATAATGCTGAATAGACCCCCCAAATCGCATAAAAATGAAACTGACCACAAAGGGCAAGAAACTCCTTCTCTGTTTTATCAAGAATAACCCTATACACGCCTATCCCTCCCCAAATCAAACCTACAATTTGGAAAATCAACATCGTATAGGAACCAAACAACCAATAAAAAGGAGAAACTATAAGAGGCAAAACAGTGAAATGATCACTAAGGATATTCTCAAATTGAGGATCTCCCATTATCGTACAATCATTCCACCTAAAATGAGCATAATCAAAAATTGCATTATTGTTAATCCCCAAATCCCAACCATATGTCCTGAAATTATAGTGATTAACCAAGGAAATCAACCCATAAACCAAACCAAAGAGTGCTACAAAACAATAAAACGTTATGGGGTATTTTTTAGACTGCCTCATCCTCGATCAACACTTTTTCTTTGGAAACATTACTATCACGGACTACAAACAATGGTCTATTCCTAATATTTGCTGCCATTCGACTTATGTACTCTCCAATAATTCCAATACTTATCAACTGTATCCCACCCAAAAACAAAATACTCACCATTAGAGAGGGCCACCCAGGCTCATAGTTTTTGAATATAAATCGTTGTATTAACGTATAGAGTATCACTAAGAATGAAATTCCTGACACCACAAATCCTGATGCTGTAGCAAATTTTAGTGGGAAATTTGAAAAAGCAGTGATTCCGTCAAGAGCAAACTTGAACATCTTCTTGTAGGTATAACCTGTCTCACCAGCATGCCGACCATCCCTATCATATTCTAAATAGGTTTGTCTAAACCCAGCCCATGAAATTTGCCCACGAATAAACTTGTTCTGCTCAGGCATCCTATTAAGGATATCCACCAGTTTGCGATCCATTATGCGAAAATCCCCTGTATCCACTGGGATTTCGACAGACGTAATACTTGCCAATGTCCTGTAAAACCACTTAGCCGTCCATTTCTTCAAGACTGTCTCATTTGCACGTTTACGGCGCTTAGCATAAACAACCTCATACCCCTCATCCATCTTTTCCCACATGTCCACAATCAGCTCTGGGGGATCTTGGAGATCTGCATCAATAATAACTACACGTCGACCTTTTACATACTCCAAGCCTGCACTCACTGCAATCTGGTGACCAAAATTCCGACTAAAATCAATGTACTTCACCTCTTCCTGAACTTCCGCTAGCTGACGGATCAATTCCATGGAAGAGTCCTTACTGCCATCATTAACAAAGAGAAATTCCTTGCGGACATCCAATGGCTTCAAGGCCGAAGTTAATCGCTCATATAGCAAGGAGATATTTTCCTCCTCATTATAAATTGGAATAATTACACTTAAATCAATGATAGACATATAGTTACATTTTATTCAGAAAGACAAAATTACTTACTTCGACAGAGAAGCTGAAAAAAAATGCAGCCTTTCCCCTATTCTTGATAAAATAATTTTTCGTCTTTAAGAACTCTCCATCTCCTCAAAAGCTCAACCTTAACCCTTGAGTCTTCCTTATTTTTAACTTTTCCCCAAGAAAGTAATGAACACCACCCAGGAACTTTGACCACATCACCAGGCGTATCCCTTAACTGCCTCATAGACTCCTGCTCACAATTACAAAGAACCGCTCGCCATTCTATCGCCTTACTCGTCCATGGTGTTTCAGCAAAAACAAACACACCCAACACCAAAGACAAGAACAACCAATAAAGCTTATCAAGATGAGACCGACCCGTTTCAATCAAAAAACTGGTGGACACAGCAAAAAGAAACAGGGAAACAACCGTCACAGGCAAATAAGTATCTGACCTGATGATCAACGGACGATAGTCACGGTATCCCCCAAGAGGTAATAATAAGGTGTACAAAAGGGAAAATATCCCCAACCAGAAAAATAAGCCCAAGTACCTTCCTGTCTCCTCCTTCTTGTTTGAGAAATAAAGGAGAAGGCCATTAACAACCACAGCAAGAAACAACAGAGCAGAACTCCAAGTCGAGGACACCGTTTTCCAAAACCCCTGAGGTAATCGCCCATAGCGTTCCGATATGGGAATGCTCGCCCACTGATTCTCACTGTTGCTTCTTCCCACATAAAGGGAGTACAATGAAAGAAAAATGAGAACCATGAAATAAAACAGAAGTCCCTTGGGTATTTCTTGCCACACCTTTCGAAGGCCAAACCATGAAAACCCATTTTTTTGAAGCCCGCTCCAAGCCAAATAACATAGACCCATAGGCATTGCCAACAACACTACAGCTGGAACTAAGGGCCCATTCAAAGCCAAAAAGAAAGTCCCTGGAACCAATATAAAATGCAGCCACCACGGAAAGCCTAAGGCTGAATCATCGATAAAGGCTTCTCGAAATGGACATAAGAACAATAGCAAAAAACCAATGGGCACCGCATAAAAAAAAGTATAAGTAATAGAAGGATCAATTAGACCGATAGGCCCAAATGATAACACACAGGGAACCAATAACGCCCAAATAACTAACCCTTGAAAAGAAAAGAACTTTTGCTTCCCTACAATTAGATAGACCAATGGCCCCAACAACAAAAACACTCCTAACATTTTCCCCAAGCCAACTGACAGATAAATGCTTTTAATAGGAGATACAAAGACCTGAAGAGTTACCGGAACATGATCAAAATATTGTTTTGTGAACCAGTGCGCAAAAAATCGGTTAGGTGCGGGATAAATATCACCATTAAAAAGAACCCCAAAGGCCAATGGATCAGTTAAGACACGTCTGTAGGCTTCAGCTGGCACTACAATATTTGGCAAATCTCCATCTAGAGGAGTATTACAAAACATGTAAAACAAGAGCCCAAGCTCGAACAGCACAAAACCGATCAAACCAAGTTTAACCAAGGCCTTCATAATGAAATCTACATTTTTATTGCAAATCTCTTCAAAAACTGACGCTTACCCAAACACCCCACTATTTTCCTCAACCCTCCTCAACAAATAAGGCATCAAGTCCTCCACAGGACCATAAGGCAGGTATTTCACAACATTAAACCCTTGAGAAACCAGAGAGGCACTAAGCTCATCAGCCATCCCAAAAAGCTGAGAGAACCAAAAACGGGCATCATCAGAGCGAATGCCGTTTTCTCGCAAAAAATCTGAAAAAAGGACACAACTCCCTTGATTGTGGGAGGCCAGACAGAGATTTGCACCTTGACGGAAACAAAGCATGGCACCTTGATTAAAGGCGGTATCCGTTTCCATCTTAGTTTCATGGATGGGAGAAACTTCACCGGCCTGCAAGGCGATTCGACGTTCGGTTTCCATATAAGCACCGCGGACAAGCTTGACGCCAAGAGTAAAATCAGCTTGGTCGGCCTTTCGCAGGTCCTCATCCAATTCCGACAACGCCTGCTTGCGATACATTTGATAGGTGGAAAAAACGGTGACCGCCTCCTTGTTGAATCTCTCCATCATTCCCATGGCGATTCCCCGAATCTCTTGTTGAATCCAACTTTCCTCAGCATCGATAAAAAGTCGGACTTCATTTTCAGAAGCAGTTCGACAGACTTCCTCAATTCGAGCCATTCCCGAAAGCCAAACATCACTTTCCTGCTCAGAAAGGATTTCACCACCTTGTCGTTTTTCCAGAAGTTTTTTGGGCAACAGCGCTGTCACCTTAAATACCACAAAAGGCACCTGTGGATTATTGTGAGCGAAAGCAATACAATGTAGAAGCTCCTCTTTGGCCCGATTCATCTGAGCGTCTTCTCCGGAACCTTCCAGTCCAAAATCGAGGGCAACACCTATATTTTGGAGCGCCAGCTCATTCATCACTGGCAAGCAATCCTCCAAGGATTCTCCTCCACAAAATCGGCCATAGATTGTTTTTCGAATCAAGGTTTTGGCAAAAGGAACTTTCCCGATGGACCAAGTTGCCAAACGCATCCCAGCTTTCACCGCCGTCGGAAAGCGCATCAAATTGTAAAAAAACCAGTCTCCAAGCGTTTTCCCTATGGATTTTACTACGTTGCCCATAAGTCCTCTCCTCCCTTTTTCCAACAAAGACAAAAGCCAACAAATGTAAATGGAGAACGTTTTTGGACACCCCATTGTTGAGCCATGGAGGCTGTTTCTTAGTGGAGGCAAGAAATTCCTAACCAAGATTTAATAGTTCCTTTACCCTCAAAGGGACTCACCAACAGGTTTTCTAAGAAAAAAGGAATATATTTGCATCCATAAAGTAATTGTCCCTCAGTCCTTTTGTAAAAGATTCCATTTTTCACTGATAATCAGTCGATTGGACAAAGAGACACTGAAGCAGAATTTAAGACTATGAGCAAACTGAATATAACTCCGATGGAGGAGTGGTCTGGAGCAAAAGACCGCCCCTTGATTATCGCCGGCCCTTGTAGCGCCGAGACGGAAGAGCAGGTAATGGCCATTGCTGAACAGCTTTCTAAGCAATCCATTGACTATTATCGTGCTGGTATTTGGAAACCACGTACCCGTCCAGGCTCTTTTGAAGGCATTGGCGAGGAGGGTCTACGTTGGCTCAAGAACATTAAAGAGACCTACGGTTTGAAAGTAGGTACTGAGGTGGCTACCCCACAGCACGTTGAGTTGGCATTGAAATATGGCATCGACGCTTTGTGGATTGGCGCCCGTACTACGGTAAACCCATTCTCTGTTCAGGATATTGCTGACGCCCTTCAAGGTGCTGACGTTCCTGTTTTGATTAAAAACCCAATCAACCCAGACAACGGTCTTTGGGTTGGGGCTATCGAGCGTATCGCTGCTGCTGGCATCACTAAAATTGCTGCCATCCACCGCGGTTACTCTACTCACGAAAAAACTCGTTTCCGCAACAAGCCAATGTGGCAACTTGCTATCGAGTTGAAGCGTGCTTTCCCTGAAATTCCAATCATCAACGACCCAAGCCACATCGCTGGTACGCGTGACCTTATCCAAGAGGTATCGCAGAGCGCCATGGACATCGGCTTGAACGGTTTGATGATCGAGACCCACTGCAACCCAGATGAGGCTTGGTCTGACGCTAAACAGCAGGTTACTCCTGACCGTTTGCAAGAGATCCTTGCCAGCCTTAAGATCCGCAACGTTTCTTCTGACAACATCGAGTTCAACACTTCTTTGGAGGACTTGCGTGAGCAGATTGACGCTAAGGACAAGGAAATCATCGACGTACTTGCTAGCCGTATGAACATCGCCAAGCAGATTGGTGAGTACAAGCGCGAGAACAACGTGACTACCCTTCAGATGAACCGTTGGGAGTACTTGTTGCAAGACCGTGTGAACAAGGCGTCTTCTCTTGATTTGAATGACGACTTCATCCGTGAGGTGTTCCAAACCATCCACAAGGAGTCCATCAAATTGCAGAACGAAATCATGAACAACGATAAGGTCAATGCTTAAAATTCAGGAACACAACATCTACATTTCGCACAATCTTAAAGCGTCCTTAGATGATGTCCTGAATGCCTCCAACTATTCAAAAATCGCCGTTATCGTTGATGAGAATACGGAGGAACATTGCCTACCAATACTTCAGCCCCTGCTCCCCTCCGGAACAGGGGTTGTTCGCATTAAAAGCGGTGAGGAAAACAAGACCCTCGCCACTTGCGGACACATCTGGCAAGAACTGACGGACATGGCCTTCGACCGCAAGGCATTGGTCATCAACCTTGGCGGTGGCGTCATTGGCGACATGGGCGGATTCTGCGCCTCCACCTACAAACGTGGGATTGATTTCATCCAGATTCCAACCACTTTGCTTTCTCAGGTAGATGCCAGTGTGGGCGGAAAGTTGGGCGTGGATTTCAACGAGTTGAAAAACCACATCGGCGTATTTCGTCGCCCAAATGCCGTGTTGATCAACACCGAATTCCTCAAAACCCTTGACCCGCGCGAGGTGCGCTCCGGTTATGCTGAGGTGATCAAGCATTGCTTGATTGCCGACAAGGACCGCTGGGACCGCCTCAAGCAGAAAGGCTTGGAGGAACAGGACTTTGACGAGTTGGTGGAACATTCCATCAAGGTCAAGGCTGATATCACCACTGCTGACCCTTTAGAAAAAGGGCTTCGGAAGATTCTCAACTTCGGCCACACCATTGGTCACGCCGTCGAAAGCTTCTACCTTCCTACGGAAAAGAAATTGCTTCATGGTGAGGCCATCGCCGTTGGCATGATTGCCGAGGCTTACCTCTCCTTCCAACGCGGATTCATCACCGAGGAGGACTGCCAAGAAATCACGGATTACATCCTATCCATTTATGGAAAAGTTGAAATCCCTGTGGCAGACTACGAACACATCGTTCCATTGACCTTGCAGGACAAAAAGAACGAAGGTGGCACCGTACTCGCCTCCCTGTTGGATGAGATTGGCAAAGCCAACTTCAACCAAGCGATCGGTAAGGAGGACATTGAGGCGGGACTAAATTATTACCGTAGGCAATAATTGCCATTTTGTATTCACGCATTTTCCGTTGAATCACGATGGGGAAGAAAAACAAACAAATCACCGTACTTGGACAGGATATCACCGTTAGTCAAGATGATTTCATCTCACTAACCGATATGCTCAAAGCCAAGGATGGTGATTTTTTTATTTCAGACTGGTTACGCAACCGGAACACCGTCGAATACTTGGGCATTTGGGAACGCATCCATAACCCAGATTTTAATTATGGCGAATTCGCCACAATTAAAAGTCAGGCTGGATTGAACAGCTATAAAATCAGTGTCAAAGAATGGGTTGAGAAAACCAACGCTATTGGACTTCGTGCCAAAGCAGGACGTTATGGAGGTACTTATGCCCACAAGGATATCGCCTTTGAATTTGGCATGTGGATTAGTGCCGAATTCAAAATATACCTTGTTAAAGAATTCCAACGACTTGTTGAAGCGGAGAACAACCGTCAACAACTTGATTGGAATCTCCAAAGAACATTAGCCAAAGTGAATTACAGCATCCATACGGATGCCATCAAGGAAAAGCTGGTTCCCAAACAACTTTCTTCCAAACAAATTGCCTTCGTCTACGCCTCCGAAGCGGACCTTTTGAATGTTGCCTTATTTGGGAAAACAGCTTCCGAATGGAGAAATGACCACCCGAATGAAAAGGGCAATATGAGAGATTCGGCGACCCTTGAACAACTTGTTGTCTTGTCAAATCTGGAAAGTATCAATGCCTTACTCATCCAACAAGGCATTTCCCAAAAGGAAAGATTGATTCAACTTAACCAGATCGCAATTTCTCAATTGCAGTCACTAATAGACCATCAAGCAATTAAGAAACTCAAGTCATAGGCTTGTAAATTGTGCCCTACTATCAAATCAATATGATTAAGCTTTTTCGAGATAAATCACCAATCAAGGCCACCATCGACCTCGCTTCCTCCAAGAGCGAGAGCAACCGCGCCTTGATCATCAACGCCTTGAGTGGAGGCCAGCACGAGTTGCAAAACTTGGCCAACGCCCGCGATACGGAGACCATGATTCGCCTCCTCAAGGAGGACCCAGAAGTATTGGACGTGTTGGACGCCGGAACAACCATGCGTTTCCTTACAGCTTACTCCGCTGTTCGTGGCATCAAAAAGGTGATGACTGGCTCCAAGCGTATGCAGGAGCGACCAATCGGTTTGTTGGTTGACGCCCTTCGAAGCATTGGCGCTGACATCAGCTACGACAAAAATGATGGTTATCCACCAATGACCATCAACGGCTTTGACAAGAACTGCGAGAACAACAAAATCACCATCCGTGGTGATGTTTCCAGCCAGTACATCTCGGCCTTGTTGATGGTAGCCCCTACCCTTCCAAACGGTTTGGAGCTGGAATTGACAGGAAAAATCGGTTCCCGTCCATACATCGAAATGACTCTCAACTTGATGCGTCATTTTGGTGCTGAATCCGCTTGGGAAGGCAACACCATCAAAGTTGCTCACCAAACTTATCAGCCAAACCGCTACACCATCGAAGGTGACTGGTCTGGTGCCAGCTACTGGTACAGCATCGTTGCCTTGGCCGATGACGCCGAGGTTGAATTGCTTGGCTTGCGCAAGGATTCCAACCAAGGCGACAGCGTTTTGGTGGAATTGATGGACAAATTGGGTGTGAAATCCACCTTTACCGACAAAGGCGTGTTGCTCCAAAAGAAAGAAGCCGAGGCTTCCATCGATTGGGATTTCACCCACTGCCCTGACATTGCCCAAACCATCGCAGTCATTTGTGGTGCGAAAAAGATTGATGCCAAGCTCTCTGGTTTGGAAAGCCTCCGCATCAAGGAGACTGACCGCATCGACGCCATCAAAAACGAATTGGCCAAGTTTAATGTAACGGTAGACGTATTCGGTGACGAGGCGATTGAAATCAAGAACTCACAGTTCCAGATTCAGTCGGAGAATGCTGTAGCCACTTACAAGGACCACCGCATGGCTATGGCTTTTGCCCCATTGGCCTTGATTGGCGATATCCACATCGAAAACCCGAGCGTGGTTGCCAAGTCCTATCCCGACTTCTGGCGAGACCTCAAATCCGTGGGATTTGTGGTTGAGGAAGAAACACAGACGGTTTAAAATATTTCACCCCCGATAATGAGAATTATCGGGGGTGTTTTTTTTGATTTCAATGCTCTACAACAAAGGACTAAAGTCCTTTGCTATGAAGAAACGCCCTTACAGAGCTACCACTGTGTAGCCCTGTAAGGGCGATTTTCATTAACGATGGTTGCCAATCCATCGACACAACAACTTAGCCCTTCACCTGCTCTAACACCCGCTCTATCTGAAACAGGTGCCGCTCATCATGTGCCAGCATAAACTCAATAGCCTCCGCCAAATTGAAGCGGACCAAAGGCCCCAAGGCCGAATTCACTTTTTTCCGTTTAACATCCAATCCACGACAAGCAGCAATCGCAGTTTTAGACACCTCCAGTTGACTATAAAAATCATTGAATGCCTTTTCCACTTCCTGTTCCGTCAAGTTGGACAACTGAGGCTGAAACGGCCCAAAGGTTTTCATTTTGAAGCGCACCTTCCCCTCCTTAGGCCTAAACCCGTTCACCAAAAAATTGGTCAACCACGAAGGCTTAATGGTAGATACAGGCTGCTGCGATTTGGGCAAGGTCTCCATCAGCCGTTTTAGTTTTGGCTCATAAAACATGTGAGCCTGCGTCATGTGTAGAATTACTTCGACCACAGACCATTTCTTAGGCGCTGGCTTGGTCACCAGTTTTTGGAAAGCATCTTCTTGAATGGCTTTCAGACGATTCGTTAACTGTTCAATGCGCTGGAGCTGATGATCAAAATCGATGAAACACATAGTACCTGAGGTTGAATGGTGCTGACAAAGGAAGGGCAGGCAACTCAGAAAAAAATTGACCCAGATCAATATTTCACTGTCGCCCGCAAACGGCTGAAGGTTTCGGGAGTCATGTTCAAATACGAAGCGAGGTACTTCTGAGGTATGGTTTTCAGCTGAGGCGGGCAACGTTTCATAAAGGAGATATAGCGCGTTTTGGCATCAGCGGTCAATAATTCCACCTCACGAGATAGTCTGCCCAATAAAATCTGCTGATGCATTAAACGTCCCCAGCGTTCAAACTCGGGGTATTGTTCAAAGAGAGAATGGTATTGCCTGTAATCAATGGAGAGTACAAGGGATTCGGTTAGGACCTCCACATAAAGCTCTGTGGGCTTCTTACCCAGAAACGACGCATAATCGCCTGAAAAACTTCCCTTAAACGAAAAGCCCAAGACCACCTTTTTTCCTTTTGTATCAATCACATACAGGGCCTGAACCCCCGAGACGACAATACAAAAATGCTTAGCCACTGAACCCGCCTCCGACAAATATTGGTGCTTATCAAAAGGCCTTTCCTTCCACATTTGAAAAAAATCGTGGTGCTGTTTCGCGCAAAGGGGAATCTCTGAGAAAGCTTGCTGAAGAATAGTGACTCTTTCTTCGAATAGAAGGTATGGTTTCATGCTTAAAAATAAGAAACATCCGCTACTACAATGCAAGTCCGACATGCACACCCGTCCACTGATGCACTTTCCCGCCTTTTAGCTCAGGACTCAAGAAATTATAGGAAAGCCCAAACGCCCAAGGACCAAAAGTTTTGGTATATCGAGCAGAGAAATTCCCAATTACCTTTTGCATCTCAGATGATCTCAACACATAAGGGTTTTCCCTATTAAGTACAGAACCTTGAAGCGTAGCGTCATAAAAGGATCCTACCCCCCTTCCTGTTAAAGTTAAATAGGACTCACCCTTTGAAGCAGTTGAAGAATAATCATAAACGGAATTGAAACGACCAATTTTTAGGCTGGTCTCCCCCAAAAGGTTTCCATAAAGGGTCCCGATCATCCCTTGTCCTGCAACCTCCCATTCCAGCTTTTCGGTCCGAAGCAATTGTTTTCCCACTTTTAGTCGATAATTGACCACAGGCGCATTTCCAATCTGGTATTGCCAACCGTTTGGTTGCGTGGCGTCAATCATTTTGTGCAAGCCTGACTGTATCGGATGCCCTCCAGCCAAGGGACCAATAAGACCAACTGTCCACTCGCTTTCTTTTCGGATACCAATTTGGCGGAAGGCTGTCTCATCATTCATATGAAAAAGCAAGGAGGCGGCATAGGGTCTGTCTCCATATTGGATTTCAGCGCTGGAAATATCTTCCGGAGTGAAGCCATTATAGCTAAACCCAAAGGTAGACCTCCTGAAAACATGTTCTGAAGCAGGGCGCCTGCTAAATAACAAGGGTACTTTTTGAAGTTTGGGACTAGCCAAAAACAGATCAAACCCAAAGGTGTAGTTGCGGTCAGACAAGCCAAAAAGGACATCATTGTCATAATTCACCCCTATATATTCCGTGGAAGCCCCGATGGACTGCCCTCCTTTATAGAACTGGGCAAAAAGATTTTGGGCTACAAACAGAAATAAGACGACGAAAACTGACTTCATGCCTTATAGACAACAATAAAAGTGGAATTGGTTCCCACACGAAACCAGTCCACCAAATCGTTTTCTATTAAGGAGGTACGCTAAAAACACAATCGCCATGAAGATCATAAAAGAAGATCCGCACAAAGCCATGCTCTGGGACGGGACCGAGATCACCTACCATGGACCTTTCCAAAAAGGCGGCCCAAAGCGACCTGATCCCTTCCACGCTCCACCAAAAGGGCATGAAGTAACATTCCGCTACAACAAACGGAAACATCTCGACAAATTTTGGTCACACAGACACTGGTAAACAAAAAGGCCTTGACGCAATGCATCAAGGCCTTTTTCACTAAATGGAGTTTCAATTACTTGATGTAACGGAAATCGTGTCCGCTTTTCAGTTGCACCAAGAACTCGTAAATCATTTTAATAACGTTATCCACATCCGACTTGGAGGCAGTCTCCACCGTGGTGTGCATGTATTTCAACGGCAGAGAAATCAATGCTGAGGCCACTCCATTATTGGAATAGGCAAAGGCATCCGTATCCGTACCCGTTGAACGTGAAGCCGCCGCGCGTTGGAATGGAATCTCCTTTTTCTGCGCCGATTGAATCACCATTTTCAAAAGGTTGTTCTGCACTGCCGGACCGAAAGTAAGCACAGGTCCTTTTCCACAAGCCAAATCACCTTCCTCCTTCTTATTGTACATCGGAGATTGGGTATCATGACAAACATCCGTCACAATGGCTACATCCGGCTTGATGCGGTTGGCAATCATCTGCGCGCCACGAAGACCAATTTCCTCCTGAACGGCATTCACGATATAAAGACCAAAATCCAAAGACTTCCCTTTTTCCTTTAAGAGGCGAGCGACCTCGGCAATCATGAATCCACCGATGCGGTTATCCAAGGCACGACCAACATAATATTTGTCGTTCAACACCATGAACTCATCCTCAAAGGTGATGACTGTTCCAGGATGGATACCCATTTCCTCCACCTCTTCTTTGGAATCCGCCCCAACGTCGATAAAAATGTTCTTCAAGGAAGGCCCCTCCTCTTTTTGCTTGTTTCGAACGTGAATGGCAGGCCATCCAAAAACACCTTTGACAATGCCTTTTTCCGTGTGAATATTCACGCGTTTAGAAGGAGCGATTTGGTGGTCAGAACCGCCGTTGCGAACCACATAGATATATCCGTCAGATGTGATGTAGTTCACAAACCATGAAATCTCATCAGCATGTGCCTCAATCACCACCTTGTATTTGGCTTTGGGATTGACAACGCCTACTGCTGTGCCATAGGTATCTGTGAAAGTTTCATCCACAAAAGGCTTAATGTAATCCAACCAAATCTGCTGGCCAGAACTCTCATAGCCCGTTGGCGAAGGATTGTTCAAATATTCCTCAAGAAATTTTTGTGACTTCTTTTTCATATCGGGGGGAAATTTAGACTAAAACATCAAGGTACAAACTAAAGCGTAATTCATGTGGGTGCTTTTCAAGATTGTAAAGCCACTAATAAAAAAGCAGAAGCTGCCTGTTTATCCTTATTTTTGTCCTTTCATCAACTTAGAATACTTTTATCATGTTTGATTTCAGTGTTTTTCTAACATTTGACGGCATCGTTGCCCTACTCACCCTTACCATTTTGGAAATTGTCTTGGGGGTGGACAACATCATTTTCATTTCGATTGTATCAGGAAAACTTCCCGCGGAACAACAGCCAAAAGCAAGAAATATTGGCTTGGTGGCGGCCCTTCTTTTCCGCTTAGGCCTGCTTAGCGGCATTAGCTACATTGTTGGGCTTACGGAACCCATCCTTACAGTTCCCTTGGATATCATCGGAAAAGACCCATTTGCATTTAGCGGAAGGGACTTGATTCTTCTGATTGGTGGATTGTTCCTCATTTATAAAAGTACCACCGAAATCCACCATAAAATGGAACAGAAGGAAGAGGAATCCGAAACAGGAAAAGTTGCCCGTGGAATGGCTGGCGTAATCGCTCAAATCATTATGCTGGATATCATCTTCTCCTTCGACTCTATCCTTACAGCTGTGGGCCTCACCGAGCACATTGTACTGATGATGGCTGCGGTTATCATTTCATTAGTCGTTATGATGGCGTTCGCTGGGAAAATCAGCGACTTCATCAACCGTCACCCAACGCTACAAATCTTAGCGTTATCCTTCCTCATTCTCATTGGCTGTATGTTGTTGATGGAAGGCCTTCACCAACATGTACCTAAGGGCTACATCTATTTCGCAGTTGCCTTCTCCCTCATTGTTGAGGTGTTGAACATTCGTATGAGAAAGAACAATGCACCAGTAAAATTGAACAAGCGTATCACTGAGGACAACGTCTTGGAAACCAAATAAAAGACAGCTTTCTATCCAAAAACCCGTCATTTCTTACCTCCGAAATGGCGGGTTTTTATTATTTTTGAAGAATTCATATCCATCTGAAAATCAAGTTCATGGACGCTATTCCGTTTTGGCCAACCATCTCCCGCAACTGGAAATTACTACTTACCGTTTCGGGCATTGTAGGTATCGCTACCATCGTATGTGTCAAGCTTTTCATCCCAAAAGAATATGCTTCGTCAGCAACGATTTATGCGGCAAGTACTTATGACGTCAACAAGATTGTTCCGGACCAGAAATTTGGTGGCGACGAAGAAACTCAAAGTTTGATTCAGACTTTGAAATCCAAAATTGTCCAAGACTCCATCATCAAAAAGTATGACTTGGTAAGCCACTATGAAATTGACACCAATAAAAAGGAGTGGAAAACCAAACTGGCCAAAGAATATGATGGTAGAATTGATATTGGCACAAACCAATATGACGCCATCGACATAACCGTTCAAGACACGGATCCAGAATTAGCAGCCAAAATTGCCAACGACATTGTTTTGATTGGTGGTACTACAAAAGAAAAAATCCTTAAGGATAACGTTGGAGCCATTGTCCAAGACTGGAAAGCCGAATACACTGAAAAACAGAAGGAAATCTCAGAATTACAGGCATCCCTCCATGATGCAGGTAGCAAATCTACAAAAGGTGACTACCTCTCCATGGAAAACTTGGAAGCAGAAAAACTGAGAAAACAATTCGTTAGAGAAATTAATAAACTTGGCTACCTCAAGGACGTTTACGAAAAGTCCAAAACTTTCCATGAGGCAAATACTCCAGCCTACTACTTAATCAGTAAAGCAGAACCAAATTACAAGAAGGTTTACCCTAAAGGGTCAATTTTTGGACTCTTGGCAAGCTTTGCGGCGGCCGCACTACTTACTGTGCTGCTGGCAATCAAAGAGCAATTAGCTAAAAAGGAAGAAGAGCAAATCACCATCAGTTCTGATGAGCTAGTGGGTTAACCACAGTTCTTCTCCCAAAAATTCTTGTTGAAATTGCTCCCTTCATCCATGAAAGCCTCTTCCCATTCCATATCCAATACCTATTTGGTAGCCATTGTTCTACTTTTTGGAGCAGGATTATTGGGAACCCTCGTTCTGGATGAAAAAATGTTCTTTCTGGTGGCCCTACTTCCTTTCGGGTTAGTAGTGGCCTACCTGTTTGCCTTTCGTCTGAACGCACTTTTTCTACTTACCGCACTTAGTCTTCCCGTCTCCCTAAACTTCAAAGACATCGGCTTGGGCTTAGGCATCAGCATCCCAGGTGAAGGGTTAACGGCCTTACTGGCAGTGGCTGCAGTGGGCCATATCATGAACCGAAAGGATGAATATATTCCAATCCTAAGGCACCCCCTGACACAAGTAATCGGCATTCACCTTATCTGGCTATTCATTACCTCGTTGACCAGTACCATGCCTTCAGTGTCAATGAAGTTTTTCATTATCCGATTGGTATTTGTTTTGGCCTACTATGTTCTGGCCGTTAAAATCTTCAGTGAGGTCAAAAACGCTGAACGGTTTACTTGGGCTTACATGGCAGGACTCACTGTAGTAATTGCCTACACATTTTACATGCATATCCCTCTGGGCCTAACTCAGGAAACTTCTAACAGAATTTGCCATCCCTTTTATAATGACCACACTATTTATGCTGCCTGCATACTAATGATGGTGCCGCTATTTATAGCGTTCTATTTCTTGGATAAGGCACCATTAAAAAGAGGGCTCATCCTAGTGGTTCTAGGCATTCTGATGGTCGCCTTGATTTACTCCTATTCCCGCGCAAGCTGGCTGGGATTTATGGGAGCCATCGTAGGCTGGCTACTTTTCCGCTTCAAAATAAGCTTTAAACAAATAATTATTGGGGCTCTAGTGGCTGGAAGCATTGGTTACACCTCTTGGACCGCCATCTCCTCTGTACTCGCTAGAAACGATACGGACTCTGGGGGTAGCGTCGTAGAGCACGCAGCCTCCTCGACCAATATTGAAACGGACGCTTCCAATACCGAACGCATTAACCGATGGAAATGCGCTTATCGGATGTTCGAAGACAAACCTCTCTTCGGATATGGACCAGGAACCTATATGTTCAAGTACGGCCCATACCAACGAGTCAGTGAACGAACCATCATTAGTGTGAATGACGGAAGTATTGGTGGTGCACACTCGGAGTATTTTAAACCCTTAGCTGAATCTGGCCTTGTAGGAACCCTTACTCTTTTGGCCGTTATGTTTTACACCATCAAGGTAGGCATGGACGTGCTTCACAAATCCAAGGACAAAAAGCACCGTTGGATAGCCGAAGCCGCTACACTTTCTTTTTTCACCTATCTGGTACACGGTGTTGTAAATTTCTTCTTGGACACCGATAAGTCCTCTGTTTTATTCTGGGGCATGGCTGCAATTATCGTAGCCTTAGACCTCAAGCGCCGTCAAGACGAGAAAAAGCAGCTTGAAAAGCAGTAAGTTTTTCTGGGAGCCATTAAAGTTTACCTATAAAAAATAATTTAGAGGTGAATTTTCCTTGAAGAGCAAAGGACTAAAGTCCTTTGCTGTGGAGAAACGCCCTTTCAGGGCTACTCTTCTTAGTGATTGGATTTAAACCCATCCCTCGATCTTCTCCACTTTGCAGTATTCCCAATACACAAAAAAGCCCCACCCGATTACTCGGGTGGGGCTTTATATTTTTTGAATCGGAATTAACCGTTCATTGAGAACAAGAACTCAGCATTATCCTGAGTGCCTTTCATTTGCTGCTTGATAAACTCAACCGCCTCGGTAGAGTTCATATCAGACATCATCTTGCGGAGAATCCAAATACGCTTCAACTCATCGGATTCCATCAGCAAGTCCTCACGACGAGTACCCGAAGCAGGAATGTCAATCGCAGGATAGATACGACGGTTAGACAACTTACGATCCAACTGAAGCTCCATATTACCTGTACCCTTGAACTCCTCGAAAATAACCTCGTCCATTTTGGAACCAGTCTCGATCAAGGCAGTAGCGATGATGGTCAAAGAACCACCGTTCTCTACATTACGGGCAGCACCAAAGAAGCGCTTAGGCTTATGCAATGCGTTAGCATCAACACCACCAGAAAGAATCTTACCTGAAGAAGGAACAACCGTGTTGTAAGCGCGAGCCAAACGAGTAATGGAATCCAAAAGGATAACTACATCGTGACCGCACTCAACCATACGCTTGGCTTTCTCCAATACCATGTTACTTACTTTCACATGGTTATCGGCTTGCTCATCAAAGGTAGAAGCAATCACTTCACCGTTCACACTGCGAGCCATGTCAGTTACTTCCTCAGGACGTTCGTCGATTAGGAGAACAATCAAATAGCACTCAGGGTGATTCTTAGCGATGGAGTTTGCAATCTGCTTCAAAAGAACAGTCTTACCTGTTTTTGGCTGTGCCACGATCATACCACGCTGCCCTTTACCAATTGGGGCAAACAGGTCAATCACACGAGTAGAAAGTTCTTTTGGATTGTCTGAGAGCTTGAGGCGCTCCTCAGGGAAAAGTGGGGTGAGGTGCTCAAACGGAACGCGATCGCGGATTTCATCCGTTGTCTTTCCGTTTACGCTATCGATGCGCAGTAGCGCAAAGTATTTTTCGCCGTCTTTCGGTGGGCGAATATGGCCTTTGATTGTATCACCAGTTTTCAAGCCAAACAGCTTGATTTGTGAAGGCGATACATAAATATCGTCTGGACTGGCCAAGTAGTTATAGTCTGGGGAGCGAAGGAAGCCGTAGCCATCCTGCATGATCTCCAACACACCATAGTTTTCAATTAGGCCATCAAAATCTTTCACTTCGAATTGTTGTGTGCCTGATTGAGGTTGTACCTCTTGGCGACGTGGTCGAGCCGCTACATCCTGACGTGGAGAAGGTGCCGACTGAGGAGCTGCGGCAGTTGGTTGCTCAGTAGGAGCAGCAACATTTCTACGCTGACGAACTGGGCGTTCAGCGCGATCTGTCCTTGGAGCCCTTTCTGGACGATCCTGCCTTTCTGGACGATCCTGACGATCTTGGCGAGGACGAGCTGGTGACTCTTGAGTAGGCGCGCCCCCAACGCGGCCACCACCATTAGCTGGACCCCCAGCTGAAACATTTTCTCGACGCATTCTAGATCTACGTGGTCGGTCGTTTTCTTCTGTGGATTCCTCCTTGCTTGGGACTGGTTCAGCCTCAACAGGTTTTTCCTCAGCTTGAACCGTTTGTTGGGTTTCAAGCTCTTTCTTTTTCAATTCTTGCGCCTTTTGCGGTGCGATGGCTTGCTGATCAAGAATCTTATAGATAAGATCCTGCTTAGGGAGGGATTTGTACTTCTGAATGTCTAATTCATCAGCAAGCTCCTTGAGCTCAGAGAGCAATTTGAGCTCTAGTTCATCGATACTGTACATAAAAAATACAGATTAGGAAATTGTGTGTGTAGATGTTTTACCAAGATGTAGGTAGTGAACTTTAAGGCCAATACTTTGGCCAGTGGTTTACGCCTGAAACAGAGAGGGAATACCAAGAAACAGTCCCGAACAGAAGGCTTGGATATGAAAGAATCAGGAGTGGGATTGAACGTACTGATTTGTAAAGAAAGTGCCGTTCAATGCAAACTTAATTCTACTTCACGGATTTAGCAATAGCACGGGAATTTTTCTATTTCGGACAAAAACATTTGGGATTTGCTACTCCGAACGTCGTTTGAAGGGCAAAAAATCAGGATAAAGGAGACCCTTAATAATACCTATCCCCTATTTCCGATTTTTTTTATTCCAATCCAACCACGGAGTTCCACAAAAGGTACAGCCTATTGTCTGTTTTCCGTTCGTCTTCTTTTGACGGGACTTTGTACATTTGCCCGAATATCTTCACAAACGAAGTTCCTTTCACGAATGTTACAACTTTCCTATATAAACCAGCACCCTGAAGAAGTCATCAAAGGGCTGGAAAGAAAACTTGTTCCCAATGCCGCTGAAATTGTAAACAGCATCATTGAGGTTGACGCTAAACGTCGGGCCACTCAAACGCAACTCGATGAAACCCTTGCAGAGTCAAACTCCATTTCTAAACAGATTGGAATGTTGATGAAACAGGGAAAAAAAGAGGAGGCGGAAGCAGCTAAACAAGCCACAGGAAACTTGAAGGACAAGTCCCAAGAGCTTAAAGAGGAACTTCGTCTTGCAGAAGAAAAGGCAAAGGAGCTTCTCGTTCAGCTACCTAACATTCCCTCTGAGAAGGTGCCTGACGGCAAGACGCCAGAGGATAATGCGATTGTCTTTAGCACAGAGAACAACATCACGTTGCCAGAAGGTTCCCTCCCACACTGGGAATTAATTAAAAAGTACGACATCATCGACTTTGACCTCGGCAGCAAAATTACTGGCGCAGGTTTCCCTGTATATAAAGGTAAGGGCGCTCGCCTTCAGCGTGCCTTGATCAACTTCTTTTTGGACCAAGCCATTGAGGCTGGCTATGGAGAAATCCAGCCGCCAATCATGATTAACGAGGATTCTGCCTTTGCCACTGGCCAATTGCCAGACAAAGAAGGTCAGATGTATCATGATCCAAACGAGAATCTCTACTTGATTCCAACAGCAGAGGTTCCATTGACCAACATCTACCGCAATGAAATGGTAGATGCCAACAAGTTGCCAATCAAAATCACGGGCTATACACCATGTTTCCGTCGCGAGGCTGGTTCTTGGGGTGCGCACGTACGTGGGCTGAACCGTTTGCACCAGTTTGACAAAGTAGAGTTGGTACAAATCGTGAAGCCAGAAAACTCCTATGATATCTTGGAGGAAATGACGGCTCACGTTGAAGGCTTGTTGAAAAAATTGGAGTTGCCTTACCGCAAGCTCAACCTATGCGGTGGCGACCTTGGTTTCACTGCCGCCATGACCTACGACTTGGAAACCTACTCCGCTGCTCAGGACCGTTGGTTGGAGGTTAGCTCTGTTTCCAACTTTGAAACCTATCAGGCCAACCGCCTGAAGCTTCGCTACAAGGACGGCAAACAGAAAGGACTCTGCCACACATTGAACGGCAGTGCACTCGCCCTTCCGCGCATCTTGGCGACTATCCTCGAAAACAATCAAACCGAAGATGGAATCAACATTCCGAAGGTGCTACAGTCTTACTGCGGATTTGATAAAATCTCCTAACAAACATCCAAAGGCCGTGTCAATGACACGGCCTTTTATCTTTTAATAAAGATGACACTATCATTTGAACTCTCTCCTGATGACCTTTATGCTTTAAGCACCTTCCATGACAGTCATCTGAAACAAAACAAAAAAAGACTTTTTGCTGGCAGATTTTTAGGGCCTCTAGTTGCCCTATATGTTCTTTTTCAAGAATTAGACTCAGAAGAACCTAGCAATCTCTTTATAGGATTTCTGGCAATTTTCTCAATTGGTTGGGTCATCCTCTATCCAACACTTTTTAAAAAACAGATAGAACGAGCAGCAAAACATAATGCACACCATATTTTCAACCAAGTCCTTTTGGGACCAACCTCAATCAACCTTTCGAGTACTGGAATTCATTATACGCGACCAGGTGCGGAACATGATTTTGTGTGGAATACTATCGTCAAGCAAGAGCAGACTCATGAACATATATTTCTATATACTTCGCTTAACTCAGCCATTATCATCCCCAAAAATAAAATTGACGTTGACCTATTAGAACTGGAAGAACTACTTGAAAAGTATAACGTCTAAAACAACCCAAATTTCCATTTAGCCCTGCATCAACAGGGCATTTTTTATTCTCCGTATCTTTGCGGAATGAAATATTACTCCGACCAAGTCCCTATCTCCAAACACATCCTAAAATGGCTGTTAATCAGCATCATTGTGGGACCATTGGTGGGCTTGGCATCCGCAGGTTTCTTGTGGTCATTACAGTGGGCAACGGGCTGGCGAGAGGCGCATGCTTGGATTATTTGGCTGCTTCCTTTGGGCGGACTATCTGTGGGATTGATTTATCACTATTTGGGGAACAGCGAAGTTGATGCTGGCAACAACTTGATTCTGGAACGCATCCACAATCCAAAACGGATGATTCCTTTCCGTATGGCGCCAATGGTTTTATTGGGTACTGTGGCCACTCACCTTTTTGGCGGATCGGCAGGACGGGAGGGAACTGCCGTGCAAATGGGTGGCACAATCGCCGACCAGTTCAGCAAAATATTTGGCTTACGCCCTCGAGACAAAAAACTATTAATTATTGCGGGTGTCAGCGCTGGTTTTGCCTCCGTATTTGGAACACCGTTGGCGGGCGCCATTTTCGGGCTGGAGGTTTTCCTAATGGGACGGATGAATTATAAGGCCATCGTTCCAAGCTTTCTGTCTGCCATTATTGCCGACCAAACCACACGCTGGCTCGGACATCACTGGGGCATCCATCACAGCCATTACATCATTGATAGCATCCCAGCATTCGAACCACAAAACATTCTCTACGCCCTATTAGCTGGAGCACTATTCGGTTTAGCGGGAATGAGCTTTGCCAAGGCCACTCACTTCTTTGGCGCTCAATTCAAAAAACACCTCAAATACCCTCCGTTACGTCCATTTGTTGGAGGCATCATCGTAGCTGTGGCCGTTTGGCTATTGGGCACCACTAAGTATATTGGTCTGGGAGTTCCTACCATTGAAGCTGCATTCCACGAACAACTTCCCTCTTATGACTTCATTGCCAAACTGCTCTTCACAGCCTTAACGCTTGGTGCAGGATATAAGGGCGGCGAAGTCACTCCTTTGTTCTTTATAGGAGCTACCTTGGGCAATGCACTTTCCAATTTCATTCCCCTTCCAATGGCCTTGATGGCAGGAATGGGCTTTGTCGCGGTATTCTCTGGAGCGGCCAACACCCCTATCGCCACCATCTTTATGGCCATCGAACTATTCGGTGCCGAATCAGGTATCTATGTCGCCTTGGCTTGTGTTACAGCCTACCTGTTCTCTGGTCATGTGGGCATCTACAAATCCCAAAAAATTGGCGCAAGCAAGCACCTAATCTTCGGTCGCGAGGAAGGAGAACTTCTGGGCGATATCCGCAAGGAAGAAAAGGAAAATGCCTGATTACCCTGAAACCATTGCTTCCTTTTGTATTATAGAAGAAATTAAGAATGAGTACAATGTATGGTGTATTATGTACAATGATTGCTCACTGACTGAGATCATTGTACATAATACATTGTACTTAATACAAAATTCTTACCTCTAAAATCTATCACCACCTCAATTGTTGCTTATGAGCCTTTATGATGTACTCGGAGTATCTGCCAATGCAGACCAAAGTCAAATCAAAAGGCAATTTCGTAAGCTGGCTCTTCAGCTCCACCCTGATAAAACAAGGGGCAACAAGGTGTTGGAGGAGCGCTTCAAACGCGTTAATGAGGCCTACCAAGTTCTCTCCGACCCTGTTAGGCGTAGGAATTACGATTTCCGCCTAAGCTATACCAATTATCAGACAAGACCGCAGCCCTCAAAAAAGAGGGAGTCCAAACAAAAAAAGCAGGAACCAAAACCCAACGCACCCCACCAAACCCAATACACCGAGGAACAAAAGCGCCAATGGGAACAGCGCAGGGCAAGAAACATCAAGCGACAAGACCGCAAATTCATCCGTAACCTGAGCGTTACTGTGGGTAGTGTGCTTTTCTTGGCCATGATTGGTGTTGTCAATGGGGAGATTCACAACAGGGAGGAAGAAGAACGTGAAATGCGTTTTACCAAAGCCCAATGGACTGCTGATAGTCTACAATTGGCAGGAAACTATGAAGACGCCTATTACATTCTTGACACGCTTCCAAGGGGCTATAGCCATTTCGAAACCAAACGTCTTGACAAAAGAATTTTAGATTTGGCAACTGCTGAATATCATAATGAAGAGTATTCGACAGCAAGAAAACTATTTGAGGTATTAATTGGACGCCCTGAACTCAAACTTGACAATGAGCACATTGAAATGCTTTCCACCTGTTACGAAAAGACTGGAGACTATCAACGTGCCATGCATTGCTTCTGGAGGCTCATCATGGAAAAAGGTGATGAATACCAATACTATTACCACCTTGCTCGCCTAACCCGACTCCATTCACAAGACTTGGAACAAGCTTCAGAACATTACCAAAAGGCCTCTGAGCTTTTGGACAAACTTTATATCGCTCGTTTTGGTCGAGGTTATTTGTCCTTCAGTAACAAACATATTCCACTAATTGAGCACCAAGTCTTTTTTGAAAAGGGAAAAACCCTCTACGATTTGGGAAATTATGCTGATGCCAAAGAAGCTTTGGTCTGGGCAAAAATCACTTTCAAAGGCGACCACGCTCCCACCCTTCACTACTTGGGCCTTTGCCATCAAAAACTTGGCAATAGAGCCAAAGGCGACCAGCTCATAAAAAAAGCCTCCCAATTGGGAGGCCTCGAAACTGTTAATGCGTTGTAAGGAAACTTAGCCACGCACCTTCTTGACAAAGCCGTCAATCACTTCCTCCAAATTCTCTTGACCTTCAATGGCCTTGATGAAAGCGGAACCGATGATGGCACCGTTGGCGAATTTTGAGGCATTCAGAAAGGTGCTGTTGTCCTTGATGTTGAAACCAATCAAAGTCGGATTTTTCAGGCCAGCAGACTTGATGCGTTCGAAGTAAGCCGTATTGTCCTCAGTAGACTTGGTTTCATTACCCGTAGTACTGTTTGTAGACACTACGTAGATAAATCCGTCCGACAAAGCATCAATCCTTTTCAGACGCTCATTGGAGGTCTGCGGGGTCACCAAGAAGACGTTGGAAAGGCTGTACTCCTCAAACTTTTGCTTGTAGAGCTCCTCGTACTCATCCATTGGCAAGTCAGGCAAGATCAAGCCATCCACTCCCAACTCAGAGGCCTTTTTCAAGAAATTGTCCATGCCGTACTGCAAGACAGGGTTGATGTAACCCATCAAGCAAATTGGAATGGAAACCTTCTCACGGACACCCTCCAATTGTTCGAACAACTTGCGGATGCTCATGCCGTTGTTCAAGGCCACCTGACCGCTTTGCTGAATGGTCGGTCCGTCCGCCAATGGATCAGAATACGGCATTCCGATTTCAAGGATGTCAGCGCCAGCCTTCTCCAAAGCCTCAGCGATGCGTACAGTATCCTCCAACTTCGGGAAGCCCGCCGTGAAGTAAATATTCAGAACCTCTTGGTCCTTCTTTTTAAAGAGTTCGGTAAGTCGGTTGTTCATCTTGCTAATATGGTCGTAGCAAAAACAGAATTGATAGACCTGACAGGTTTCAGAAACCTGTCAGGTCTATCAATTCTGTTTTTGAATCTGGCGAATCGCCTATTATTCCTTCATCAGGACCTGCGTTACACGCTTGCCTTGGTCCGTTTCAACAAAGATAAAATACATCCCCTTACCGAGCGAACTTAAATCCAAGGAGCCTTCCGCCACCCCTGAAAAATCCTGTGCCATCATCACTCTTCCTTGGCCGTCCAACACTTGCACGTTCGCAGAAACCTGCATTTCTCCAAAGTCGATGGTTGTTTGTGCTGAGGCTGGATTTGGGTAAAGTAACATGCCGTGCTCTTCAAACTTCTCAGAGGTTGAAAGAATCCTATACTCGGGATAACTGCAGTCGCCGTAGAGTTGGATGGAGTCTTTGGAAACGCAATTGATATAAACCTGCTCATCCCAACCACTTAGCCCTGGATAATACAAACGTTCAATCAGTCCTTGTTCAGCACCAAAACCTTCAATGAAAGCTTGACCAACGTACCAATACTGCTTCCTTTGTTCTCCATTTGGAAGATTGACAATCGTAATACTATCCAATCGAACATCTCCATAGGCGTATAAGCCACCATAATTCGATTCACTACGCAATGTATCACCAACTTTTAAGGAGAAATCATATAACAAATACTCATCTCCACTTATCCCCTCAAGCCTGTTTCCAACAGCATACACCCTCTTAGTGATGGTATCTTCTCTCATTAATACATATGGTATTGCCTTACGAAGCGTATCATCCATCAAATGGATATTCCCGTTATCTCTCCACCCTTCGAGATAGAATCGCTGACTCCACAGAATTTTATACTCCTTTCCCTGATAAGTTGAGTCGCCATCTAAAAAAAGGAAATTCATCTCTTCATCATCTGGTGGAAGCTTACCCAATTCTTTGAGAGAATAGGACTCCACCCAAACCTTCCCTTCCTCTATAAACTTGTGGTACTGCCCAAAACTCAAATTGACTGAAAAAAGGCTGAGCAAAAGAATCAATAGTCGCTTCATAAAAAGATGTTTAGAAAATGAATGTTCTCCCAAAATAGAAAGCCCCGATAGGTTTTGAAAACCTATCGGGGCTTTGCTGTCCAATTAGGACTTATTTTTAGTACCCTCCACGGGCAATGTAAGTCTGCAAATCTTTGTCGCCACGACCAGAGAGGTTGATCACCACAATGTCGTCTGGCTTGAACTGCTTCTTGTCCAATACGGCTAAGGCATGAGAAGATTCCAAGGCTGGGATGATGCCCTCCAAACGGCATAACTGCACACCTGAAGCATAAGCATCATCATCAGTGATACTGAAGAATTCCGCACGTTTTGAGTCAAACAAATGGGCGTGTATTGGACCAATGCCAGGGTAATCCAATCCTGCGGAAATGGAATGTGGTTCCACAATCTGACCGTCCTCAGTTTGCATCAACAAGGTACGGCTACCGTGAATCACGCCTTCTGTTCCCAAAGCCGTAGTCGCTGCAGTCTTCCCTGAATCCACCCCAAAACCAGCAGCTTCAGATGCAATAAGCTTCACATTTTCACTGTCCAAGAAATGGTAGAAAGCGCCGGCGGCGTTACTTCCACCACCCACACAGGCGATAACATAATCAGGCTCTTCCGTGCCCTCATGCTCCTTCAACTGCCAACGGATTTCTTCACTAATCACAGCCTGAAAGCGAGCCACCATATCTGGATATGGATGCGGACCTACCACAGAACCGATGATGTAATGTGTATCTACAGGATTGTTGATCCAATCACGGATGGCCTCGTTAGTGGCATCCTTCAAGGTTTTGGAACCGCTGGTCGCAGGGCGAACCTCAGCACCCAACAACTTCATGCGTTCAACGTTTGGCTTTTGGCGCTCAATATCCACCTCGCCCATGTACACGATGCACTGAAGTCCCATCAACGCACAAGCCGTGGCAGTAGCAACACCATGCTGACCAGCACCTGTTTCAGCGATAATACGCTTTTTGCCCAAACGTTTGGCCACCAAAATCTGACCGATGGTGTTGTTCACTTTGTGCGCACCCGTATGGTTGAGGTCTTCTCGCTTGAGGTAAACCTTGGTGTTATACTTTTCAGACAGGCGCTTGGCGAAGTACAATGGCGTCGGACGACCCACGTAATCTTTGAGCAAAGCCCTGAATTCCTCTTGGAAGTCAGGCTCTGCCATAATCTTGAGGTAGTTTTCCACCAACTCCTCCACGTTTGGATGAAGCATTTCTGGAATATAGGCACCACCAAACTTTCCGTAATATCCTTTATCGTCTACTGAGTAGTTCATTGTTTTTGTATCAAGTATCATGTATCAAGTATCAGGAACTCAAATGGCTGGCATCTTGTGTCTTGTTACTTGATACTCGAAAACACACTTTCTTTCAACAACTCCACATTCTTTAAGCCTGGTTCCTGCTCAAACTTGCTGTTCAGATCGAGGGCGTGAATGTTTAGCCAATTTAAGTCTTTTACAGAAGCCACGTTGTCGGGGCCCAAACCTCCGCTCATGAAAATCGGCAATTCATTGTCGTAGCCTTTCAACACCGACCAGTCAAAGGTCTTTCCGCTACCGCCGTAACCCTCGCATTTGGTATCGAAGAGGAAAAAATCACAAACGGTTTTGTAAGGTTCCAAGACTCCAAAATCAAAACTTTCCCCAACGGAGAAGGCCTTGATAATTTTGTATCCCTTGGATTTCAACTCCCTGCATTGCTCCGGCGACTCATTTCCGTGCAACTGCACCAAATCAAGGCCGTAAGTCTGCATGATGTCCGCCACCTCGTCGGTGTCGGTATTCACGAAAACCCCCACTTTTTGGATGGATGCCGGCAAAGCCTCCAAGGCTTCCTTTTTCAACACCCCTTCGGCATAGCGCTTTGATTTAGAGTAGAAAATGAAACCCAAATAATCAGGTTTTAGTTTCGCCAAGGACTCGATATTGTTCGAGTCACGCATGCCACAGACTTTGATTTTCATTTTGTTTTGGGAAGCAAGTAGTAAGACACAGGTATCAAGATTCATTTGCAGTCTTGATACCTGTGTCTTGCTACTTGATACTTTTTTATTGATTCACCCCCACTTCAGCCACCAACTGCGCCAAGGCCTGCGGTGGATTCTCTGTCTTCATAAAGGTTTCCCCGATAAGGAAGCCCTCGAAGCCGTGGGATTTCAATCGTTTGATGGTCTCGGCATCCTTGAGGCCACTCTCGGAAATCTTGCGGAACTCGTCAGGAATGAATTCTGACAATTCGATGGATGTCTCTACGGAAACATCAAAGGTTTTGAGGTTCCGGTTGTTCACACCTACCACATCAAGAAATGGGTTCAAACTACGCTCAAGCTCCTCTTTATCGTGCACCTCCATCAACACTTCAAGATTGATGGACTGAGCGAACTGCGCCAAGCGCTCCAATTCAGCTGGCTCCAAACAAGCGGCAATCAACAACACAACATCGGCACCAATGGCTTTGGCCTCCAACAACTGGTATTCATCAACGATGAAATCCTTGCGAAGCACCGGCACGTCCACCAAGCGACGTACAGCTGTCAAGTATTCCATTTTCCCGCCAAAGAACTGTAAGTCTGTCAATACAGAAATCGCTGAAGCTCCTGCCTCGCAATAGCCCCTGCCCACTTCCTCCACGGAAACCTTGTCGTTGATCACTCCTTTGGACGGTGACTGTTTTTTCACCTCAGCGATGATGCCCGATTTACCTGGCTTCACCAAAAACTCCCTCATGGAGTAGGTCTCGCGACCAAAGAACTCGGCAGCCTCCAATTCAGATACCGCTACCTGCGCCTTCCTTTCCGCCACTTCCTTGCGGGTATTGGCTACAATTTTATCGAGTATGTTCATTGTGTTGTAGGGGCAGACCTGTGTGTCTGCCCAATTGCTGCTGTATTTACAATTTTCGAAAACGTCGGGTATAAAACCCGACGCTACGGAACAGCACGTTGTAAACTCTCGCTGTCAATAACGGTAGGTTTTATACCTACCGAAACCGAGCAAAAGCCTAAATGATTTTTATTCTGGCAAATGCGTTTGTTCAGGCTCATCATCCAAACCCAACGGATCACCCTCAATCGGGCTCAGCGGCTCACGGTCTGGGTTAGGTGGCTCCTCGTCCTGCTTCACAAAGAAGAACCCGAAGACACCTCCGCAAATTCCTCCGATGATATGGGCGAATTGGGAAATGTTATCCTGATTCAAGGCGCTCAATACTTCTTTTCCGACAAAGAAGCCGAATACCAACAGGAAGGTGAGTGGAATCCGCCCCTGCTTGAAACCTGTCAGGGAACTGAGAATGATGAGCATAAATGCCACGCCACTACCTCCCATCAAGTTTTCATCCCAGAAGAGGGTAAACAACCCACCTGTGACCAATGCTGTGACAGTCATCATCAGCAATAGCCTGCCGGTGCCGTATTTTTCCTCAATCATCGGCCCGATAAGCAGAATGATTGTAAAGTTACCAATTAAATGGTCCCAATCCGCGTGGCCCAGCACATGGGAGAAGAGACGAAAATAATGGGCTGGAATTGCCGGATTAAAATCTCCAGGGGCAGTAAAAAAATCCAGAATCAAATCACCAGGACTCTCTCCAATTGGATCCATCAATTTGCTCAAGGCCAATAAGCCCGTACACAAAAAAGTATAGGTCAAAATGACGGGGGCGTTGTAGGTTATTCTCATAGCAGTAATTTTTTTCAAAGACTTTAGAGTTTAGACCTTAGACATTAGCCTCCCTCAGAATCTGGGAAGGAGCTAAAGTCTAAGGTCTAAAAGCGTAGCGGTCTAAGGTCTTTTCAGACCTCCCTCCTCCGCTGCTGATACCCTTCCCAAATCTCTTTGAGAATAGCAGCCGCAGGCTTTATGTCATGGATTGATGCAGAAACCTGACCGATTTCCAGCTCTCCAGTGTCCAAATCCCCCTCAAAGATGCCTTTTTTTGAACGGCCTTTTCCAAGAAGATTCCTGAGTTCTTCTGAGCTAGCGCCACGCTCCTCCGCCTCTTGAACCTCCTCATAAAAGTGATTCTTTACCAAACGAACGGGAGTGAGTTGTTTGAGGCTCAATTTGGTTCCTCCCTCACCCAAATCAACAATCTTCTGTTTAAAATTCTGATGCGCAGAAGACTCCTCGCTGATGGCAAATCGGCTTCCCACCTGAACACCCTCGGCACCTAGGGCCATGGCCGCCAACATCGAACGTCCATCGGAAATGCCACCAGCAGCGATTACGGGGATATCTAACGCTTCGGATACCATCGGAATCAAACACATGGTGGTGGTCTCCTCCCTTCCGTTATGCCCTCCGGCCTCAAAGCCTTCGGCAACGACGGCATCCACCCCAGCCTCTTGAGCCTTCAAAGCAAACTTGACACTGGACACCACATGCACCACCGTCAAACCTTTCTCCTTAAACATGGGCGTCCACTTCTTTGGATTTCCAGCCGAAGTAAATACAATTTTCACCCCCTCCTCAAGAAGGATATTGATATGCTTATCCAAATCAGGATACAAGAGAGGCAAATTGACTCCAAAAGGCTTATCGGTTGCCTGCTTGCATTTCTGAACATGCTCACGGAACACCTCGGGATACATGGAGCCCGCCCCAATAATCCCCAGACCTCCCGCATTGCTTACCGCCGAGGCCAATCGCCATCCACTGCACCAAACCATGCCTGCCTGGATGATGGGGTATTGAATATTGAAAAGCTCAGAAATCCTATCCATTTCAGTTATCAGTTAACGGTTATCAGTTATCAATGAGTTGTTCAGACAGCCATCTGTTGTTCACTGATAACTGCTCCCTGATAACTGAAAAAACCCCTCACAGCAATGCCATGAAGGGTCAAATTACAAACAGTTTTGGAAATCGGCTTAGTTATCCAACTCGCCAAACACTTTTTCCAACAAGTCATTCACACGAGCCAAAGGATCCTCACGAATGTTTTTCTCTTCCTCGGAGACTTTGACGAACAAACCAAAGAGTGCTTTCTCTGTTACATGCTCGTCAAGTTCGGTGTTGACTGGAGTCAAACCCAAGGTACCTCCAACCAAAGGATTATCAACCACAGAATTATACTTTGATGTCAAAGTTGACCAAGTACTACTAGCTGATACCCCACCAACAAGTTCCTTACTCAAAGACGCCTTGATTTTAGGTTGGAAAGCTGTTTTCAAGTCTGAGTAAGTTTTAGATTTTAAGTAATGAGTGGCTGCTGTATCCTCACCAAATAAAATATCCTTTGCATCAGTAATCGTCATGGAAGTAACCGCATCCACAAAAATTGGTTTAGCCTCAGTCGCCGCATCCTCAGCTGAACGGTTAATCTGGAGAATCAAATCATCCAACAATTTCTGACCACCTGGTACTACACCAATATTATCAACAATAATATCCGCCTCTTCTGGCAAAAAAATCTTCAAGGCCTCATTGCCATAATAACCATCCACAGCACTCAAAGTGGCTACTGAAGTATCAGTCCCTACCTTCAAAGCTTCTTTAAGGCCGTTTGCCATGTCCTCTTCGGAAAGTTCACCATCCTTGAGAAGGCTATCCAAATCAACCTCATCACAGGAGGTCATTAAACCCATAAGGGCAAAAATTAGCGTCAGTGGAAGAAATCGCTTCAACATATTCAATGTGATTTTAGTGTCAGAGTTGTGGGCTATTCAAAAGCTTTGCCCAATTTCCTTTCATTGTCTGGTTTTTCAAACCTTTTTCCAAAAGCTGGAGAAATTCTTCTCTTGGAATCTCACGAGCGCCCAAACTTTCCAAATGGGAATTATGCACTTGGCAATCAATCAGGGAAAAGCCTCTGTCCTGTAAAGTCCGCACCATGGTGATAAATCCAGCCTTGGAGGCATTGCTTTCCTTGGAGAACATTGACTCCCCAAAGAAACAGCTTCCCATGGACAACCCGTAAAGCCCACCAACAAGTTCCTCATCCCTCCAAACCTCTACACTGTGGGCAAAACCCAAGGCATGAAGCTCGCAATAAGCCTCCACCATTTCTTCGGTAATCCAAGTGCCGTCCTGTCCACGGCGGGGCATTTCACTACAAGCGGTCATCACCTCTTGAAAGGCTTGATCAAAGGAGATGCGGAACATGCCACGGTTCAGGACGTTCCGCATGCTTTTGGAAACCTTTAATTCCTCGGGGAAAATCACACTCCTTGGGTCGGGTGACCACCACAACAACGGCTCCCCCTCTGAAAACCAAGGAAAGATGCCTTGGCTATAGGCCAGCAATAACCTACTTGGTGACAAATCACCGCCGATGGCCAACAACCCGTCTGGCTCACTCATTTCAACGGGAGGAAAAACCAATTGTTCGGGAAGTTGATAAATCGGCATGAGGAAGTTATAGATAGCTGGATTTTAATCATTTATGGAACCACAAAGATACAACCACCCCACACTTTTCCCCGTTATCACGCTCCAAACGCAATTTTTTATCAAAAAATCACACCCACTTTTTTGCACTTTTAAATTATGTCCTTACTTTTGCATCACTATTCGGGGAGATTCCAGAGCGGCCAAATGGGACGGACTGTAACTCCGTTGTCTTACGACTTCGCAGGTTCGAATCCTGCTCTCCCCACACCAAGCCTTTCGAAGCAATTCGGAAGGCTTTTTTGTGCCGTAGAGACAAGGCATTGCCTTGTCTCTACCTGCCCTTCAACAAATACATCGGCCGAACCTCATACGGATTCCGCCAAGAACGCACCTCCGAATAAAACACATCACCCTCCCCCATTTTTGAAATCACCTCCTGATAGACATCCTCACGTATCCAGACATAATTCACGGAAAGCCGTTTGAGCTTGTCCCTGTTTTCTGGTCCAGCTTGATTTTTCAGCCACGTCCAATCCACACCATTGGTAATGCGCCAAAGCTTGTCCTTTTCCAAAGGATATTCGGGCAACCAAGGTAGCGCATCAACTCCCGTTTTGAAGGTAAAGTACTCAGCCAAGGCTTTGTGGGCAATCACCAACTCCACCTTATCCACAGGACTTTTTTCACTCACCTTTTGATACAGGGCATAAGGCGGGTCATGCTTTAAAGGCTGATATGACTTCCATGAAAGACTTGCTACAATCAGGAACAAGGCGCTCAGCCCAATGGACACAAAACAGTTCAATCGAATTGACACAAACGCAAGTGGCCACAACAAAGGAACAACCAAAAACAGCCTGTATCCCATTCCATCAAAGGAGAATTTCCAAAGTGGAAACAGCAGGAGAAACTGCAAGGCCAACAGACAGCCCAAAACCACGTTGGGTTTTCTTAAAAACTGGATACTAATCCAAAGTAATATCAGGTGCCCTAAGATGAACTCCACCCTCCAAAACCACGACATTTTTTCAACTCCAAAGGCTTGATAAAACGTCCACGGCATCCAGTGAATTTCAGCACTTAGCATTCCCCGAAACCGCTCTAAATCATACAGGCTCAACAATCCCCGCACAAAAAAACCAGCGATAAAAACCACAACCACCAATCCAATTCCAGCCTTTACCGCCCAATGTTTCCACGGCAATTTTGCGCTGGCCACCACCAACAGACTGATTACTCCCAAGCCAAAAGCCATGCGGTGTCCAAAAAAGCAGAGCACCAAAAAGACAAGCGTTTCCATCCACCGTTCTTCGAACAAAAAGATTAACATCCCCACAAAGAAGACCAAGCCCAACAGGTTTTTGGGGTATTGGGAGGCGAAATAGGTCAAGTGCGGACTGAAACAAAGAAAGGCACAAACAAGTAATATGGCACTCACGGAAGCCGTCCTTCGCCAAATAAAAATACTGGACACCAAGGTAAAGAGTCCCGCCAACAGTGCTGAACCCAACTTAAAACTCCATTCGTAATCCCCCACCAACCACTGGAGCCCAATGAAAAATGGATAAATGAACGAACGGTCTGTGGAGTGCATTTGCCCCTCTTCGAGGAAGGACTTGACCTGAATGATATAGAAATAACTGTCCCAGCCATTGGCAAATGCCGTCTGCGAAAAAGCCTGTAATCGGAGTAGAAAGGACAGCACAGACAAGCCCACAATGCCTGCAACAAACAAAAGCCTTGATGGGCGCTTCTCCCACCAAGGCTGATTTATGCTATGACTCAAATTCACGTCCATCAATCACACACGGAAATATCCAACGGCTCCCAATCCTCCGAGCCCACATAGGAATAATGCCACCACTCGGTTTCCAAGGCCTTGAAACCAGCTTCTTCCATGGCTGTGCGCAACAGTTTCCGATTCGCCTTTACCTCATCCGAAAGATTCGCATAAGAATGATGCGCCTCCTCGCCAAAATGGTCGAATGGCGTTCCCATGTATAACTCAACGCCTGTTCTTGCATTCACTAAAGTTATGTCCACAGCACCTCCACGATTATGGGAAGAAGCTTTCCCTGCTGGATTGGCCACATAGCGTGGGTCCGAGTTGATTTTCCACATGGCACGTTGAACGCTGAGCGGGCGGTAGCAGTCAAAAAACTTAATGGCATAGCCTTTTTCCTTTAAAGCGTCCATTGCGATTTTAAGACCATCCTTCACCTCCATCCTCACCACGCAAGAGGCACACGGATAAACCGCCTCCCCCAAGAAATTATCCTTTGTCGCATACTTTACATCAAGGTGAATTGGCGTAAAATACCCTAATCGTTCCAAGCCCCGACCCGACAATCCATAGACAATGCGTTTCAAAAATTGCTTACCCCGCAATTCATTTTTTGTGATGGTCAGCTCATCCTTGAAAATCTGTACCGCCTTATTTGAGCTTGTCCCTTTGTACAATTCTGACAGTTCATTCAGACGCACCAACTTCCCAAACACCTTTACAACAACCTCCTGCTCCGTTTCCTTCAGCACTGTCCAACTTCCATCAGCCACGACATTCATCCGCTCAGTCTTGCCCTCACCATAAGTCAATTCCTTGGCATAGTAAACAAAGGTGTTGTTCGGACGAAGTACAATAGATGTTTCCTCAAAATAATCGCCAATTTCATCCTGTGCCTTATTGACCAAAGGCTTGCCCAACAGCTTACCCAAAAGGCCATTTTCAAATTGCTTTCTATTTTTCGCTACCAACTCCTCGTCATGGACTGGCAACTTAAACACGCCCTCATCATTGATAAACGACAACTCACTGATGACCAAATCTTGATACTTTTCCCCTTCAAAGACCTCTTCCACTTTGAAATCAAAAGATGTTGCAGACAGCGGTGAACCCAGCTCAACTTCAACAGGCTCAAATTGGTCAGCCACAGAATAACGTTGCATTTCCCCGCCCGTTGGGCCAAACAAAAAGGACTTCACTCGGGCATTCGCCTTGAAATGTTCTTGGCTTCGCTGATAACCATTCCACAACTTCAGCTTGCGAATGGTCTGCTTATTCTTGAAAACAAATTTCAAAGACTCACCAATACCATTGCCCTTGGCGCCCTCTGCATAGGCAAACTCACGTCGGTTGTCAAAAAGACGGTTAGGGGAATAAACATCCTCAGGCTCAAGCACAGAACTGGCGGATACCTCACCTTCCACCACTTTGGGGAAAATCAACTCATAAGCCTGACCTTGGCGATTGGTCAATTCCACCTCTGCCAAAACCACATTACTATTCGGGTCAAAATTCTCCTGAGAACCCAGTACATCTTCCATTGGAATGGATGAGGAGGCCAAGGTTTTAATGTCATCCATTTTCAGAAAAAGGGTCTTCACTTCCTTTCCTACAGCCACCTTTCCATTCTCGACATACAAATTAACAGGCGCTCCCCCATCGAGGAAACAGGCAATCATCCTCAAGGCGTTCTCCTTTGGGTTATCCACAAAAACCTTGATTTCACCTATGAAAACCTTTTCAGGGAAAGCCAACATGATTCCTTCCTGACTTCCAGTTCCCATCGGCGTTTCCCAAGCCGTGCTCACATCGCCATCAAAAGCCTTTTCAAATCCATATTGACTGTAAGGGGAACGAGTGGCCGAAGCATAAACCGCCTCCACCTGAATCTGGTAAGAAGAAGGTGTCTCCACATCCTCCATTAGCTTGGGTTCATCTGCTGTTACAGTATCGATAAATTCCTGAGCATCCTGCTGGGAGGCATCTCCACCTTCTTGACAGCCGAAGAAAAGACTGAGGACAAGGGCAAAAAGAAAAGAGGATAAAAGCTGTTTCATATTGACTTAGAGTTGAATCGACACGAAAATAAGGCGTTTTTTACAACATAATCCTCGAAAACATGCAAGCCACCGTCGAACAACCCAAACAGCGAAGTCCACTAAGAAAGCGCCTCGGCAAAACGTATTTCTGCTGGAAACGCCGTTTTGAATGGCTGTTCTCTGACAAAACATGGGCGAAGGTTCGACAGAAAAATGGCTTTGAAAATTCCGTAAAATCCCACCGTTCGCTGATTTTGCGTCAGCTCAAGGACGTGGACATGTACCTGCAACACAACAAGCGGACAAACCTTGAACTGGCGTCAAAAGAAATCAACGGCTTGGTGATTCGACCGAATGAAACCTTCTCATTTTGGAAACTGGTGGGCGAACCAACTGCCAAACGGGGCTTCAAGGAAGGACTAGTCTTGGACAACGGAAAAATCGCCACGGGCATTGGTGGCGGACTCTGCCAAATGGGTAACCTCCTGCATTGGATGTTCCTTCACTCCCCACTGACCATCACCGAACGCTATCGCCACGGCTTTGACGTCTTTCCAGATGTCAGCCGAAAAATCCCCTTCGGAAGTGGTGCCACGCTCTCCTACAACTACATCGACCTCCAAGCCAAGAACGAGACGGAACACAGTTTCCACCTCAAACTCTGGCTGGACGAGAAGTACCTCCACGGAGAAATCACAACTGATGCGGAACTGAATGAACGTTATGAAGTAGAGGAATTAGACCACCTTTTCCGCCACGAACCTTGGGGAGGCTACACCCGCCACAACCGCATCATCAAACGAACAAACGACCTAAAAGGGAATATCCTTGATGAAAAAATCGCCGTGGAAAACCACGCTATCATGATGTACTGCCCTTTTATCGAATCCTGATTTTTTATGTATTACTTCACCAAATCAAGCTCCGAATACCGACTCATTAACGACGAAGTAACCACCCACCTTGTTTATGTCCGAAATGAAGTGGAGCCCGACCTTACTCCACCATTGGAAGTCACCATCACCACGGACGCCACCATTTTTTATTCGGAGGACGAATACTTTATTGACGAGGAAAATGCCGTTCAATCCAAGAGCTATCAAACAGCACCTTCTGGTGGAATAAAAGCGATCCTGAACAGAGATCAGGACGGCCCATGGTTTTTAGAGATTGATGGAAAACGTGTGGATATCCGTTTGGAGCACCTCGATTTTCACCACGAATATGATTGGCAGACGGGCTTCAAACTTGAAGGCGATACCATCAGCTATTATGACAGGCCTCTGAAAAACGTGGACGTCAAAACGTTTAGGGTGCTGAACTGCAATTATTCGCTGGACAAAAACCACGTGTACTGCGGAGACAGACCGATTTCCGAGGCGGATGTGGAAACCTTCGAAGCGTGGAATCATGGCTTGGCAAGAGACAAAAACCACGTTTACCACTTCTCCAAGGCGTTGTTGGACATGAATCCTGCACATTTGCAATTGATTGGCAACAGTCCTGAAACCAGCTATTTCAGAGATGACAAACAGGTCATGAATGGCGAGAACGTGGTTCTGGAGGCCGACTTGGAGAGCTTTCGGGAATTAGACCATCCGTTTGCCATCGACAAAAACCACGTCTATCGCTTTGGTCAACGGCTGGAAAACGTGGACGTAAAGACTTTTGAAATCATCAGCGACGACCACTTCAAGGACAAAGATTTCGTCTATTGGAACGGCAGTGATGGCAAGGCCATTTGTCCCAACGATGGGAGTTTTGAGGAGCTGGGCCACGGCTATTTCAAGACAAACGGTGGAGTCTATTACTTCTATGAGAACCAGAAAATCAGCGAGGACAGCAAAGGTTTCACCATGCTGGAAAACGGTTGGGCAAAAGACAGCTCGGGGCTATTTTTCCAAGGGGAGAAAATGTTCACGGGGAAAGTCGATGAAATTAGCATCCTGAACCAAGCTTACGCCATTATCAACGGCAGGGCTTTCTACCGCTTTGAGGAAATGGAAGGTGTGGACACCGCTAATTTCGAAGTTTGGGACTTTGAATTCGCCCACGACAAACAACGCCTCTATTACATGGGCGAAGCCATTGAAAACAGCTTCCCAGCTTCCTTTGAGCAATTGGACGAATACATTTTCAAGGATGAACGGAACGTCTATATCGTGGACAGGCATTACGGACATCTACTTCACGCCCCGAACCTTGATGGTGCTTCCGTTGAACTAATAGAGCGGTATTATTTCAAGACCAAGGACGCCGTCTATTTTTATGAGGCACAAATTCCAGAGGCCGAACCCGCTACTTTTGAAATCTTGGAAGGCGCTTATTCCAAGGACAAAAACGCAGTGTATTACAGCAATCAAAAACTGGAAGGGCTTGACCCAAAAACCACAAGAGCCCTTTCCTATCAGTTCATTTGCGACGAAGAACACGCCTTCCACTACGACACCCAAATCGATTTGGTGGGAAAAGATTGCCAATTGATTGAGGAAAACGGGGATTACATCAAGGACAAAAAGCGTGTTTTCTACGAGGGGGAATTGGTTCCAGACGCCGACCCCGCCACCTTTGAAATCTTGGAGGGCAACTTTCAGCGCGACAAAGACCACCTTTTTTATGGCCCCCAAAAACTGGACATCGACCCCAAAACGGCCATCCATATTGGAGAGCCTTACATCATCGGGCAATCCAAAGTGTATTTCAACCACACCACCATTGAAGGCGCGGATGTCAATAGTTTTGAGATTTTGGATTACGGATTTGCCAAAGACAAAAACCACGTCTATTGGTACCGCAAACCACAAGAAGGAATTGACCCTGCCAGCTTTGAGGTGAAAGGCTATTCCTACTCACAGGACAAGGATAACATTTACACGATTGAGAATGGGGAATTGGTGATTGAGCGGAAGCGGGAGGTTAGGGATTCAGAAGATGACTCACAACATTGAAAAGATGAACATCAGCATCCCAACCCTTGAGGAAATCAAGGAATTACATATCTGGACACCACCACAACCAAGTAGTTTGGTCATCGGGATAGTCAATCATCAAAACCAAAAAATTGAAATTGACTTTATGCCCAGCCCCGAAGACGCCATGACTGATTTTGAAAAGGACGTGATGCGCCCTCGACATATTTTCATCAATGGCATACAAATAGACCCAACTTCTGAGCAAGTGCACAGCATCATCAAGCTATTGCGCCTTCTGATTGACGAGCGAAGGCTTGGTCATCCTGAAGGGTTTGAAGTGTTGACAGCCAAAGAAATGATTGAATATTTTGGCTGATGATTAACGAAAGATAAGTTAGTTCCAGACACTGACCCCGCCACCTTTGAAATCTTGGAGGGCAACTTCCAACGTGACAAGGACAATGTTTACACTTTTGAGAACGGGAAGTTGGTGATTGAGCGGAAGCGGGAGAAAAATATTAAATGAGTGACCTCATCTAAACTTGATCAACTTAATGACCTTATTTTCATATCCAGTTCTCCATTCAATGCTGGAGAACTGGATATTCAGGGTAGGAATCTTCAACACAAAGTTTTTGTGATACCACGAAAACCAATCTTCTTCGTTCTCCCCCTTCCTAATTTCTACATCCAACAAAAGACTGTCTGAATAGACATGAACATGGATGAGCCTATTTTCATTTTTATTCACCAAACTTAACCCAATGAGTTCCTTGGCTTGAGTTTTATACCTAATGATTTCAAAAAAGCGCTCTCGTTCATTTACTCCCAATTGAACCCAATCAAATGCATTCCCTTTATCAAGAAGTGAATAGGTTACTTCCCACGGAGTGTCTTTAATGGATTCCAATAAGTCAAATACAGTAAAATCTCCCTGATCAAGATTTTTATACAAAAAAATTTCATTTGAGTAACTCATTACCCAGCTCTTTTTAGAAAAAACAACCCTTAACTCACCCCATCCCACCCTACTTCCAAGGGCTTCAAATCCACTGTTCCCTTATCAACTTTCTCCAACAGCTTTTCACAGGCCAATCGAAGGTCAGCGGAAAAATCCTCAGCAACCAACACCAGTCGCCCATCCTTTTGAGAAAGATGGGTCATTCCTCGTTCTTCGGCTTGTTCTTGGCTTACGAGATAAAGCCTACCGCTCGGCAAAAAGAGGTGAGACATATTGCAACGGAAATGAAAATACAGCCAATCATCAATATTGGCCTTGCGATATGGATGAGAGAATAGCGCCTTAATCGCTCGCCCAAAACGCTTCTTGGATTGCCCTTTCGCCCTCAAGGGCTTGTTGTCCAAAAACCCGCCCATGGCCTCAATAATTTGGGCAATCAATACAAAGGAGTAATACTGAAAACCACTGGCCTGCATCCGCTCCACTTCCTCCACAAAATACTTTTGAATAAACTGCTTGTGGTCAAAAGCCTTGTTCTCCATCATATTTTAATAACTTTGATTTTTACACCTAAGGAAAATGCTCCTCATAAAGGGCCAATCCTTGAACTTGATAACTGTTAACTGCTAATTGTTAACTGATGAAACTCACTCGCCTACTCATTCCTTTGCTTTGCTTTTGCCTTTTCGGATGCTCAAGCCTTGGTTTAGCTCAAAAGGACAAAGTTAAAGGAAAAAGCACCGAAGCCACCGCATTTGACGAGGACCTGAAAAAGGTGCGTCCAACTTACCCAGAGCCTTCGGAGGAGGCGGAAACAGCCCAAGAGGAAATTCCAGAGCCTACCAATGACCAGAACTTGGAAGTAAAACAGCGCTTGGAAGAGATTGCAGAAAAAAATGCAAAACTAACCAAGGCCCAAGGTTACCGCATTCTCCTTTATGTTGGCCAAAGCAAGGCCGAAGCTGAACAGGCCTTGAGGCGTTTTAAACAATGGGAATCCGCCCAAAAGCAAAACAACCCTGACACTTTCACTGACAGGGCTTCCTACCTTGTTTATAAGGCTCCAAACTTCCGCCTAAAAGTTGGGGATTTCAGGGACCGCCTTCAGGCCTATCAAATGGCACAGCAACTCAAAGAGCTATTCCCAAATGCCTTGGTTGTTCCTGAGAGTCGTATCCTACTGGAAAACGTTGATTGATTTTAAAAGAAGTAGAGAGTACCAAGTATAGAGTATTGAGCCTCACAATGAATCTCAACACTTTGTACTTGGTACTCTTTACTTGGTACTCTGTACTCCCATGAAAGAAAAAATACAGTCTTTAGCCAAAGCCTATTTTGAAGAGGCGCTTAATATTCGTCATCACCTCCACGCCAACCCAGAGCTTTCCTATCAGGAATATGAAACTGCAAAGTACGTTTCAGAAAAGCTCACTGAATTCGGCATTGAACATGAAACTGGAGTGGCTGACACTGGCCTTGTAGGCTATATCAAGGGAAAAAATCCTGACAAGAAAGTCATTGCCTTGCGCGCCGACATGGATGCGCTCCCAATTGTGGAGGCCAATGACGTTCCTTATAAATCGAAAAACGAGGGCGTCATGCACGCCTGCGGACATGATGTCCACACCACTTCTTTGTTGGTTGCCTCAAAAATTTTGAACGAGCTCAAAGATGAGTTTGAAGGCACCATCAAATTGATTTTTCAGCCTGGTGAGGAACGCCTCCCTGGTGGCGCTTCCTTGATGATTAAGGATGGCGTATTGGAAAACCCACGTCCAAAAAACATCACTGGCCAGCACGTGATGCCATTGATTGACGCTGGTAAAGTAGGCTTCCGCTCGGGCATGTACATGGCCAGCGCTGATGAGATTTTCTTGACGGTGAAAGGCAAGGGCGGTCACGCCGCAATGCCAGAGATGTTCACCGACCCAGTCCTCATCACCTCCCATATTCTTGTCGCGCTTCAGCAGATTGTCAGCCGAAACGCTTCTCCGAAAGTGCCATCTGTACTCTCATTTGGTAAGGTTACCGCTGAAGGTGCCACCAACATCATCCCGAACGAGGTGAAAGTGGAAGGCACTTTCCGAACCATGAACGAGGAATGGCGCGCTGAGGCCCACAAAAAAATCAAGAAAATGGCCGAGAGCATCGCCGAAGGTATGGGTGGTGAATGCGAGGTGGACATCAAAGTAGGCTACCCTTTCTTGAAAAACGCTCCTGAATTGGCGGATTACTTAAAACAATCAGCCATTGAATACATGGGCGAGGAAAACGTGGAAGATCTCGACCTGTGGATGGCAGCCGAGGATTTTGCCTTCTACTCTCAAGAAGTTGATGCTTGCTTTTACAGACTTGGCATCCGCAATGAGGAAAAAGGAATCACTTCTGGCTTGCATACGCCAACCTTTAATGTGGACGAATCTTGCCTCGAAGTTGGTCCTGGCCTGATGGCTTGGCTTGCCGTCAAAAACCTTGAGCGCACTGATCTTTAACAAAAGAGTAATAACACACTACTCGGTCTGTTATTTTCCTTTTGCTTAACACTCAACCCCATTCCTCTTCGGATTGGGGTTCTTTTTTTACTCCCCTTCAAAAACGAGCTACCCAAATAATTAAGTCATTAGACGTCCCACCCCTCATTTTCTTTCATTTCCACGAAAAACTGACATAATTAACCCTTATGAACTTGCTACCCTTAGGTTAATTATAGGTAAATTTGAGAAGGGCATCCGTCCTATGGATATGGGGAAATGATTTTCCTCCTCTATCGTTCTCTATAAGAGAAGTGCACACCGCTTGGTCAGACTTGGGGTAAGTTAAGACTGACGCACTTTCTTCATGGACAAGATGAAACACACACTCCCTGATGAAGTCTATTTGAAGGATTTCACCTCACCAAAAATCTCACAACTCACAAAATATCAGGCGTTTACCTCAAAAACCTGGTACTTTTCCAAAAATTAATCTCCAAGTTAACTTTCAGTTAACATTCGATTACGTATTTGCAGAAAATCAGAAAAAGGAGGAACTAAAATCACCTGTTATTTAGTTTACCAGTTCCTCCCTACTGTGTGAAAGATTATCGAGATGATGGATCAATCTACGACCTCATTGCCGACGGGCCAGCAAGAATCTCCGATCAAAGGAATTCTTCAAAACAAATTGGTGAGCATTCTCTTCTTGCTCCTAATCCTCTTCGCCTTCTTGACCTCTCTGGACATGATGTCCGAGTCTTTCAAACTGTTCGGGAAGGACAGTGCCAAAGACTTGATTAAATCTTATTTGGACAATCCGTTTATCGGACTGTTTGTAGGCATGTTGGCTACGGCCATTGTGCAAAGTAGCTCCACCACTACTTCCACAGTAGTTAAGCTTATCGGTAGCGTTGGCGCAGTATCCACTGCCGCTGTTCTCTCCGAAGATCAAATCCACGCGATTCAACAAGCCATCCCAATGATTATGGGTGCAAACATTGGTACCTCAGTAACCAGTACCATTGTTTCTATTGGCCACATCGCCAAACAGGACGAATATCCACGTGCAGTAGCTGCCGCTACCATTCACGACTTCTTCAACATTTTGGTGACCTTAATCTTGTTCCCATTGGAACTCAAGTTCAACTTCTTGTCTAACATCGCCATCAACATCACAGAAGGACTTCACATTGGTCAGTTCGTGAACCCAAAGACTACCATGCCGTGGAAAGCTGTGGGTAAATACTTGACCAAAGATGTGATTGGAAACGGATACATCGCCCTTCCATTGGCCATGATCATCCTCTTCTTCTCATTGAGCTTCCTTTCCAAGATTCTGAAGGCATTGGTGATTGGAAAATCTCAGGAGCGTTTTGAGAAAGTGGTATTTGGCTCACAAATCAAATCCTTGTTGTGGGGTACTGGCTTAACCGCTGCTGTTCAATCCAGCTCTGTGACCACTTCCATGACGGTTCCATTGGTAGCCACTGGTAAAATCAGCTTGAGAAAAGCATTCCCATTCCTTTTGGGTGCCAACATCGGAACAACAGTAACTGCCTTGATGGTTGCCTTTGCTAACGCAGACAAGCCAGCAGGTATCGCCATTGCACTTTGTCACTTGCTCTTTAACATCTTTGGAACCACGATATTCTTCGCGATTCCTGGTGTGAAAAACATTCCTGTCATTCTTGCAGAGAAACTTGGAGAAATGAGTGCCAAGAACAGGTTGGTAGGTATCGGCTACATGGGCATCATGTTCTTCGCCATCCCAGCTTCCTTGATTTACTTCGCAAGCTAAGATTGATATAGGGAGAATTTTCCTCCAATAATTACTTGAGCCTCGGGCATGAAAGATTATCTTCAAGTCCGAGGCTTTTTCTTTTGCCCCCTCCCCGCATTCTCATCCCATTATTCTTAAGCCAAGAAAACCAACTATATTCGCTTTAACGAATATGCGATTTTTGTTAGTATTAATGGCTTTGTACCTTTGAAATCGAGGGGGTAAAAACCATCCAAAGGCATCAAAGGATGCAATAACATACCGCTTATTACACAAGTAGCTCATTACAAAGAGCTTAAGCAAAAGAAAAACAATAAGCTGACCCAGTCGCCTTGTTCTTTTGCCCACTGTTTGTAGCAACTTGAATTGAGATAGCTACGGCTATCCCTGCATCAACTTGCCACAAACAGTGAACAAAATAACTGCGCCTTAGTGGACCAGTTTATTATTTCACTTTCGCTAACACGTAATAAAAACATATTTCACATACCTTTTTTCTATGGACAGGTATTCTTACATCGCCAACGCTCACGGTAACTATATCGACGAGCTGTATGCCGATTATCAAAAAGATCCGTCACTCATCGACGAGAGCTGGCAAAAATTCTTCGAAGGATTCGAGTTTTCTTTAGAAAAATTCGGAGAAGATGGCGAGGGCGCTGGTGCTGCTGTTGGGCTCAATGAAAAAGAGCTCCGCGTGTACCAGTTGATTCACGCCTATCGTAGCCGTGGTCACCTGCGTTCCCAAACCAACCCAGTTCGTGAGCGTAAGGATCGCGGACCACACCTCGACCTCGAGGACTACGGTCTGGGCAAAGAGGACCTTGATACTGTTTTCCAAATCGGAAGCGAGATTGGTCTCGGCCCAGCAAAATTGAAAGACATCGTCGAAGCCCTCAATCGCATCTACGAGCGAAACATTGGCTTCGAGTACATGTACATCCGTCACCGCGACCGTTTGGAGTGGTTTAAGGAAAAATTCGAGAAGGAATCCTTGAACTATAAGCCTGAGCAGAAAAACATCCGTCGTATCCTCACCAAGTTGAACGAGGCGGTTGTGTTCGAGAGCTTCCTTCACACCAAATACATCGGTCAGAAGCGATTCTCTTTGGAAGGTGGTGAGAACACCATCCCTGCCTTGGACGCCTTGATTGAAAAAGGTGCTGACCTTGGTGCTGAAGAGTTCGTAATCGGTATGGCCCACCGTGGTCGTCTGAACGTGTTGGCGAACATCATGGGCAAGACCTATGAGCAAATCTTCAACGAGTTTGAAGCGATTGCCGACCCAGACATGACCATGGGCGACGGTGACGTGAAATACCACATGGGCTTCTCTTCTTTGATGAAGACCGAAGGTGGTAAGGACGTTTACCTGAAACTCGTTCCTAACCCATCCCACTTGGAGGCGGTTAACCCTGTTGTTGAAGGCTTTGTTCGTTCCAAAATTGACAAGCTTTACGAAGGTGACTCCAAGAAATGTGTGCCTATCCTTATCCACGGTGACGCTGCCGTTGCTGGTCAGGGCATCGTTTACGAGGTAGCTCAAATGCACAAGTTGAAAGGTTATGCTTCTGGCGGTACCATTCACTTTGTGATTAACAACCAAGTTGGTTTCACAACTGACTTTGAGGACGCTCGTTCTTCCATCTACTGTACGGACGTAGCCAAAGTAATTGACGCTCCAGTTCTTCACGTAAATGGTGATGATCCAGAGGCTGTGGTATTCTGTATGAAACTCGCTATTGAGTATCGTCAGAAATTCAGCCGTGACATCTTCATCGACATGGTTTGTTACCGTCGCCACGGTCACAACGAAGCTGACGAGCCGAAATTCACGCAGCCTGCACTTTATAACATCATCTCCAAGCACCCTAACCCAAGGGAAATCTACAACAAGGAGTTGATCGCTCGCGGTGATGTGGACGCCGAGTTGGCGAAAACCATGGACAAGGAGTTCCGCTCTTTGCTTCAGGATCGCCTCAACCAAGTGAAGCAGCAGCCTTTACCATATAACGTTCAGGAAACTGAAGCAGAATGGGCAGAGCTTCGTCGCTCCACTCCTGCAGACTTTGACGTGTCTCCTGACACTAGCATTGACGAGAATACCTATAAGCAAATTGGTGAGGGCCTCATCAAGCTTCCTGAAGGTTTCAAGCCGCTCAAGCAGATTGAGAAATTGTTGAAGACTCGTAAGGAGATGTTCTTCGACAAGAAGGAGCTTGACTGGGCATCCGCCGAATTGTTGGCCTACGGTTCATTGATGGCCGATGGCAAGCAAGTTCGCCTTTCTGGTCAGGACGTTCAGCGTGGTACCTTCTCCCACCGTCATGCGGTATTGAAGGATGCGGTAACCAACGAGGCATACAACAGCCTTGAGGAAGCTTCTAACACGGACGCTAAATTCTACATCTACAACTCCCTACTCTCAGAGTACGGTGTGCTTGGTTTCGAATTTGGTTACGCCATGACCCAGCCAAATGGCTTGACTATCTGGGAAGCTCAGTTCGGTGACTTCGCCAACGGCGCTCAGGTAATGATTGACCAGTTCATCGCTTCTTGCGAAACGAAGTGGCAGCGCATGAGTGGTTTGGTGATGTTGCTTCCACACGGTCAGGAAGGACAAGGTCCTGAGCACTCATCAGCTCGCTTGGAGCGTTTCCTCAAGCTTTGCGCGAACCAAAACATGGTGGTGACCAACATCACTACTGCCGCCAACTTCTTCCACGCTTTGCGTCGTCAGTTGACTTGGGAGTTCCGTAAGCCGATGATCAACATGTCGCCTAAGTCGCTCTTGCGTCACCCATTGGTAGCTTCTCCAAAAGAGGAGTTCACAAAGGGTCGCTTCCAAGAGTTGATCGACGACAACTTCGCTGACGCGAAATCCATCAAGCGTGTATTGCTTTGCTCTGGTAAAGTGTACTACGATTTGTTGGAAAAGCAGCAGAAAGACGGTCGTAAAGATGTTGCCATCGTTCGCTTGGAGCAACTTTACCCACTTCCTGCCAAGCAGCTCGACAAAGTGCTTGAGAAGTACAAGAAAGCAAAAGACGTTGTTTGGGTTCAGGAAGAAGCTGGTAACATTGGCGCATGGGGTTACATACTCCGCTGCCTCTGGAAAAAGGTTCCAAACCTCGACGCCATCACCAAGGAAGACTCTTCTTCACCAGCCGTTGGTTACAAGAAGATTCACGACCAGTTGCAACAAGAGGTTGTTAACAAGGCCTTTGATATCTAATCACTGATTTTCCGCAATCCCTCGTAGGGGCAGACCTATGTGTCTGCCCTTAACTTGGGTGGACACACAGGTCCACCCCTACGGGAAAAATTGCCAACAACATTACTTTTCAAGCACTAAGTGCTTGGCACAACTAAAAGATTATGGCACTCGAAATGCGCATCCCTGCTATCGGGGAATCAATTACCGAGGTTACCATCGCCCAGTGGATGAAAGCTGATGGCGAATATGTAGAGCAAGACGAAATCATCGTAGAGCTCGAAACTGACAAAGCCACTCAGGAATTCCCTGCTGAGGCAAGCGGTAAACTTTCCATCAAAGTGGAGGAAGGTGACACCGTAGAAATCGGCGCTTTGATCGCTGTTATCGACACTGACGCCGCTGGCAATGGTCAGTCTGCTGCTCCTGCAGCCGAGGCCGCTCCAGCTGCTGCTCCTGCTGCTTCCAGCGAGCCAAAAGCTACTGGCGAAGTGAAGGACATGGTTGTTCCTCAGGTTGGTGAGTCCATCACCGAGGTGACTGTTTCCAACTGGTTAAAGCAAGACGGTGACTTCGTTGAGCTTGACGAGGAAATCTGTGAATTGGAGTCTGACAAGGCTACTTTCGAATTCCCAGCTGAGGCTCGCGGTATTCTCCGCATCGTTGCCGAAGAAGGTGACACTATCGAAATCGGTGCTACCCTCGCTAAAATCGAGGTCATGGAAGGTGGCGCTCCTGCAGCCGCAGCTTCCGCCCCTGCCGCTGAAGCTTCTGCTGCTCCTGCCGCTTCTGGTGAGCAAACTTATGCTACTGGCCACATGGCTCCTGCCGCTGCCAAAATTTTGGCTGAGAAAGGCATCGATCCATCAACTGTAAAAGGCACTGGCGTTGACGGCCGCATCACTAAGGAAGATGCGATGAACGCTCAGAAGCCTGCTCCTAAGCAAGAGTCTTTGACTAAAGTTGAAGAAGCTGCTGCGCCAAAAGGCAACCGTCACCAAGATCGCAAGAAGATGACTGCGCTTCGCCGCACCATCGCTCGCCGCTTGGTTTCTGTGAAGAACGAAACAGCCATGTTGACTACCTTCAACGAGGTGGACATGAAGCCTGTTATGGATCTTCGCAAGAAGTACAAGGAAATGTTCAAGGACAAGAATGAGGTTAACCTCGGTTTCATGTCCTTCTTCACCAAGGCTTGTGCGATTGCCCTTCAAGAGTGGCCTGCAGTTAACGCCTTCATCGACGGCAACGAGATGGTGTACAACGACTACTGTGACATCTCTATCGCGGTATCTGCACCAAAAGGATTGGTTGTTCCTGTAATCCGCAACGCCGAGGAAATGAACTTCGCTCAAATCGAGAAGGAAGTTGTTCGTTTGGCGAAGCGCGCTCGCGACGGCAAACTCGGCATGGACGAAATGCAGGGCGGAACCTTCACCATCACCAACGGTGGTATCTTCGGTTCTATGCTTTCCACGCCAATCATCAACGCTCCTCAGTCGGCTATCCTCGGTATGCACAACATCGTTGAGCGTCCTGTAGCCATCAACGGACAGGTTGAGATTCGCCCAATCATGTACTTGGCGCTTTCTTACGACCACCGCATCATCGACGGCCGTGAGTCTGTAAGCTTCTTGAAGCGTGTGAAAGAGCTTCTCGAGGATCCATCAAGAATGCTCCTCGAAATCTAATTTGATTCCCTACCGTAGGGCCTTGTGCCCTACGTTTTCATAGGGCAATCCGTAACGTAGGGCCTCGTGCCCTGCGAAACAAACACCATCATTTTTGTGGGCGGACACACAGGTCCGCCCCTACAAGCATTTCCTCTATGTCACAGTATGATGTTACGGTGATTGGAGCCGGACCTGGTGGCTACGTAGCGGCAATCCGTTGCGCACAGCTCGGTTTCAAAACTGCATTGATTGAAAAATATTCTACCCTTGGTGGCACCTGCTTGAACGTAGGCTGTATCCCATCCAAGGCACTTCTTGACTCTTCAGAGCATTTCCACAATGCTTTGCACAATTTCAAGGAGCACGGCATCAAGATCGACACCCCAAAAGTTGACTTGGCGCAAATGATTACCCGCAAAGACGGCGTAGTAAAACAAACCACCGAAGGTTTGAACTACTTGATGAAGAAAAACAAGATCGACGTTTACAACGGTCTTGGTTCTTTCGTGGACGCTACCACCATCAAAATCACTGACGCCGAGGGCAAGGAACAGCAAATCAAGTCTGCAAAGACCATTATTGCTACTGGTTCCAAGCCAATGAGCATCCCTGCCATTCCAATTGACAAGGAGCGCATCATCACTTCCACTGAGGCCCTTAACCTCAAGGAAGTACCTAAGCACATGATCGTTATCGGCGGTGGTGTAATCGGTATGGAGCTTGGCTCTGTTTACGCTCGCTTGGGTGCTGAAATCACTGTTGTCGAGTACGCTGACTCCATCATCCCAACCATGGACAAAACCATGGGTAAAGAGTTGCAGAAAGTTTTGAAAAAGGAGGGCTTCAAGTTCAACTACAAAACCAAAGTGACCAAAGTGGAGAGCAATGGCAAGGAGGTGACTGTTACCGCCGAGAACGCCAAAGGCGAAACCATCGAGGTGAAAGGAGACTACTGCTTGGTATCCATCGGACGTAAGCCATACACCGACAGTCTTGGACTGGAGAATGTTGGCATCAAAACCGACGAGCGTGGACGCATCGACGTGAACGGTCAATTGCAGACCAGCGTTCCAAACATCTACGCCATCGGTGACGTGGTGAAAGGTGCGATGTTGGCCCACAAAGCTGAGGAGGAAGGTACTTTCGTAGCTGAGGTGATGGCTGGACAAAAGCCGCACATTCACTACAACTTGATTCCTGGTGTTGTTTACACTTGGCCAGAAGTTGCCGCCGTTGGCGCTACTGAAGAGGAGTTGAAAGCAGCAGGCAAAGCCTACAAAGCTGGTTCATTCCCATTCAAGGCCCTTGGTCGTGCCCGTGCATCCATGGACATTGACGGTGTAGCCAAAGTATTGGCTGACAAGGAAACCGACGAAATCCTTGGCGTACACATCATCGGCCCACGTGCTGCTGATATGATTGCTGAGGCAGTTGTTGCTATGGAATACCGTGCCTCTGCCGAGGACGTTGCTCGCATGTCACACGCCCACCCGACGTACACTGAGGCGTTGAAGGAGGCTTGCTTGGCCGCTACTGAGAATCGCGCGATTCACGTTTAATCGTTAATAACATCGGGTATAAAATCCGACGCTATTGAAATACAAACGCCCTTGGAAAATCCCTTTCCAAGGGCGTTTTTTATGCTTTCTATTTTAGCCTTTTTCAAGCATGAATATTTTTAATCGGGAAGTGCTTTCTCAACCAATTAACAATGCCCCGCTCGTTCTTTTCCGAGCAGTATTCGGATTGCTCATCACCTTGGAAGCGGGAGGCGCCATCGCCACAGGATGGGTAAAACGTGTGTTTGTGGAACCCAGTTTCCATTTCACCTTCATGGGTTTTGAATGGCTTAATTTCCTTCAAGGCGAAATGATGTATGGCTATTTCGCACTTATGGCAGTTGCAGGCATTTTTGTAATGCTTGGATTATTCTATCGGCCTGCTATGGTGATTTACGCCATCATGTGGACTTCCGTTTATCTGGCGCAGAAAACAGCCTATAACAACCACTATTACCTGTTAATGTTGCTCTGTTGGATTATGGCATTTATGCCAGCCAACAAGCGCTTCTCTCTGGATGCAAGGCGGAATCCAAATATCGCCTCGGACACCATGCCCCAAGGCATACGCTGGTTTTGGATAGCGCAAATCACCATTGTGTACACCTATGCAGCTATCGCCAAAATTTATCCCGATTGGCTGGAAGGCAAATTTGTCGAACTCGCTTTTGAAGCCAGAAAAGACTGGCCCATCATCGGGCCACTATTGAATCTCCCCTATTTTGCGTTGATTGTCTCATATAGCGCCATCCTATTTGACGGACTAATTTCTCCGCTGCTCCTTTGGAAAAAGACACGGAAGTGGGCGTTCATTTCTTCCTTGGCCTTTCATCTTTTCAACTCGGCCATTTTTCATATTGGCATCTTTCCGTTTATGTCCATTGCCTTTGCGCTATTCTTTTATGAGCCGGAACAGATTGCAAAATTGTTTCAATGGTTGTTTAGACCTGACAGGTTTTGGAAACCTGTCAGGTCTAAACAACAGAATTCTTTTGATGAGCGTAGGGGCGGACCTGTGTGTCCGCCCGACACCACAGGGCAGACACACAGGTCTGCCCCTACATGGGTTGTCAGCATTGCATTAACCTACCTTTTATTCCAAACCATCATTCCCCTACGCCACTGGATTATCCCCGGAAATGTACTTTGGACCGAAGAAGGTCACAGATGCTCTTGGCGCATGATGCTCCGCGCCAAAAGTGGTTATGTACGCTTCACCGTGGAGGACAAAAGCAAGGGCATTAGGTATGCTGTCCGACTTCAAGAATACCTGACTCCAAAACAAATTAAAGCCATGGCCACAAAGCCAGATATGATTTGGCAGTTCGCCCAATTCTTAAAAGAGGACTACGCACGAAAAGGTATTCCTGATGTGGCGGTTTATGCCAAAGCAAGGGTTGGCATAAATGGACGAGATCATTCCACTTTAACAGACGACACGATAGATTTAGGAAAAATAGACTGGAAAACCTTCGGGCACCAAGGCTGGATTTTGGAGAATTCTTTATGATTTCCCACGTAAGCCACCTATCTATGCAGTCAAATTTTATTCAACCTTTTAACATCTTTTCAACATGAAAAAGACATTACTCGCACTTTGTGGAACTATTGGATTGGCTTTGGGTACTCAAGCGCAGATTACAGAGGATCACACTTACACTTGGGATAAAAATATCCGTCACTATGATATTGGTTTTAGCACTATTTAATGGCGAAACAAAAATCCTGACTCTAAATGGACAAGAAATGAAAATTTACAATGAGGATCACTCATTGTACAAAACCATTCAAATTCCAGCTCAAACAGGAGAATTTACTGTCAATGTTGTTTCTCAACATATTTTTGACTCGGATGATGATTTAGAATTCATGGTAATTGATGAGACAGACGTAGAAAACGGGATTCTTTATAATACTGTAATCTATAATGAGGATGGCACTGTGCTATTGAAAGCAGACGGTTTGGCCCCTATTTGGAATAGCTCAGAGCTAAGTAGTTTTAACTTTGTTGATGAATCAACTTTCAGCACCTTCATTAAAGAAACCAGTGATGGATTAAAGCTATACCTAACTTCTGCTTATTATGACTATGGAACACCAATGGTCACTGAACAGATTCTAAAAGTCTACTCCCTTCCAGGTTCCCTACCAAAAATTACATCCGTAGATTCACCAGCATCTGCCCCACAAAACTTATTGGAGGCTTATCCAAACCCTGCCTCCAGCGTGGTTCAAATCGGTTATGAATTGCCAGAAAATGCTTCCCAAGGCGTAGTTAAAATCTATAACGAGCAGGGCATTTTGGTGAAGAGCTTGACTGTTGATCACACTTTTGACCACTTGTTGTTGAACGTGGCTGACTTTAACGCTGGCGTGTACACTTATCGTTTGGAAACAGACAACTTCGCCTCGGAGGCGCAGAAGTTGGTGGTGATGCGATAAATCGATGGGATGAATCCCATCGTTGTGGAGAACCGCCCTTTCAGGGCTACCGCAATTCAGCCCTGTAAGGGCGATTCTTCATAGCAAAGGTCTTTAGGCCTTTGACCCAAAACATATCATTCCAAAACCCCGAGGGACCAATCCCTTGGGGTTTTGTATTTTTGGGGATTCTTTCAAGTCGTAGTCCGCCAGCTGGCGGACTACGCAACGGAGGCCCCTTTTATGATTGGGAAACCCCAATGATTAAAAACCTTCGAAAACGTCGGGTATAAAACCCGACGCTATGGAACTGGTTAACTGATAACCGTTAACTGTTAACTGCAAAACATGGCTGACCAACAAACCTCGCTCTACCTCGTGCCCACGCCCATCGGCAATTTGGAGGACATCACCCTTCGGGGACTTCGCATCTTGAAAGAGGTGGATACGATTTTGGCAGAAGACACGCGGACCAGCGGAAAGCTTTTGAAGCATTTCGATATCCAGACCAAGGTCATCAGCCACCACGCCCACAACGAACACAAGACCACCGAGGGCTTGATTGAGCGCATGAAAAATGGCGAAACTTACGCGCTAATTTCTGATGCTGGATCACCAGGAATTTCCGACCCAGGTTTCTTTTTGGGCAAAGCCGTGATGGAAGCCGGTCTAAAAATAGAAGCGTTGCCTGGCGCAACGGCCTTTGTACCAGCCTTGTTGAAATCTGGTTTGCCTTGTGACCGCTTTTGTTTTGAGGGGTTCCTTCCTCAGAAAAAGGGGCGTCAAACCAAATTGCTCAACTTGGTGGAGGAGCAACGCACCATGGTTTTTTATGAATCACCTCATCGCATTGGAAAGCTGTTGGAGCAATTCAAGGAACATTATGGTGGTGACCGCCAGGTTTCCGTGTCACGGGAATTGACCAAGATGTTTGAGGAGACCTTTAATGGAACTGTTGAGGAGGCCATTGCCCATTTTGGTGGGAAGAAGGTGAAGGGGGAAATTGTGGTGGTGTTGGCTGGTAAAAACGATTAACATATCATTCATTCGAAAACGTCGTCCGCCAGCTGGCGGACGACGCTACGGATGCGTAGGGTTTCACCCCACGCTAACATATTTCGCCCTTACAGGGCTCCCAAAAATTCACTCCCTCCCATGCCCAAAAAACTCACTCCCCTCCTGCTCAGCCTATTGTCAGGCACCCTGCTATGGGCCAGCTGGCCGACCAGCCCACTGACATTTTTGATTTTTGCTGGATTCGTACCCTTGCTCAAATTGGAAAATGTCATTGCCAGAAGGGAGGACATCAAGCGCCCTGCTTGGACCTTTTTTGGTTACACCTATTTGGCCTTTCTGATTTGGAATGGGCTGACTACTTGGTGGGTTGGTTTTGCCTCGCCAGGTGGAGCAATTACAGCCATCATCGCCAATAGCCTGTTGATGAGCGTACCGTTTCTACTTTACAGGAGAGCTCGTCGCATCATCCACCAAAAGCTGGCTTTTATTTCATTGCCTGTTTTTTGGATTGGCTTTGAATACCTGCATTTGAACTGGGACATTTCATGGCCGTGGCTGACCGTGGGCAATGTTTTCGCGCAAATGCCTTCATGGATTCAATGGTATGAATACACTGGCGTTTTGGGAGGAACGCTGTGGGTGTTTTTGATCAACATCATCCTGTTTTGGGCACTGCAAAAGAAGTATTTCACTTGGGAATACCGCTACCCTGCCTATTGGTTACTCACCCTATTTTTCGTCCTCAGCCCGATTTTGATTTCGTGGCAAATTGAAAAACGAGTAGTGGTAAAAACAGGTAACCCAACAGAGGTTGTTGTATTACAGCCAAACATTGATCCTTATGGGGAGAAATTTAAAGGAGGTGTTCATTTTATTAAAATTCCAGAACAAATTCGTCGCCACGTTGAGCAGTCAGAACAGACCATGACGGACAGCACAAAATTTGTTATTTGGCCAGAAACTGCGATCCAAAAAGAATACCTTAACGACAACCAAGAGCGTTTCCTCTATCAAAACCCAGTGATTCGACAAGTCCGTCGATTTGCCCAACGGCATCCAAATACATCTTTAGTATCCGGCTTGGAATGTTGGGAAAAGTTGCAACCTGCTGAAGTCACTCCTTTTTCTTACCACAACCACCGCATGGGGCACTATGAGCCCTACAACGCAGGAGTACAAGTTTATAAGGACAGTCTTTCACTTTACCACAAATCCAAATTGGTTCCAGGGGTTGAGATTCTACCTTTCCCACACATCCTGGGTTGGCTGACACTGATTATCGACTTTGAACATGCAGGTAACTATGGCCGACAAGAAGACCGCACCGTGTTCTGGGGACCAGACAGCATTGGCGTTGCACCAATGATTTGTTACGAATCCATCTACGGGGAATATGTGGGTGATTTTGTGGAAAATGGCGCCCAATTGCTCTTCATCATGACCAATGACGGTTGGTGGAAAGACACCGAAGGCCACCGCCAGCATAACCTCTACGCCCGACTTTTGGCGATTTCTCACCGCCGTGATATTGCTCGATCAGCGAATACTGGCGTGTCTTCTTTCATCAACAAAAAAGGTGAGTTCATTGAAGAAAGTGGATGGTGGGAAAAAGTAACACTAAAACAATCCCTTTACCCAAACGAGGAAATCACCTACTACAGCAAACACGGCAACTTCTTAGGACGCTGGGCCTCGGTGTTGTCCATTTTGCTAATCATCTCCATCAGCATCAAAAGAAAGGTTTCCTAATTCGCCCTGATTTTCAGAAATTTGCAACCCTTCTCAAAAAGGTACATCTGAATTTATCGGGCTAAACTGATTCGGGAAATTTAAATTCCAATGAAAAAATATCTACTGCTTTTAGCTGGGTTGGTACTAAACCACCTTTTACCAGCTCAAGATTTTAACCGCTATCAGCCTTTACGCGTTCAGGGCTCTATTCCTCCTCAATTCATTGAGACGGCCACCCATAAATACGAAGCAGATCGTGCTTCCATCAATGACAAAAAACGCCGTACCCGCAAGGCAAAAGAAGAATTCTACCTGAAAAGTAACTTCGGACTTCAGGAAATTCTGATGAGTGGACGGGTCATGTTTAACGATCCACTGACTGCCTATGTCAATAAAGTGGCCGACAAGCTGTTTGCCCACGACATGGCTTTCCGGAATAAACTGAAAATCTACACCCTGCGGACGCCACAAGTAAACGCATTCACCTTTGACGACGGAACCGTAGTGGTCACCCACGGCTTGATGTCACAGTTGGAAGATGAAGCTCAACTTGCCTTTATCCTCGCCCACGAAGCCGTTCATTTTAAAAAGGAGCATGCCGTAACGGAGTTCGTAGAAACCAAAGACATCCAATATGGCCGTGGCGATTACCGCAACTTGAGCTTTGATGAAAAAGTATTGGCCAAGTTCGGTTTCTCCAAAGACCAAGAATCTGAGGCAGACCTTGAAGGCCTGGAAATATTCCTCAAATCGGACTATTCTACCGAGAGTATCGTCCGCACTTTTGACGTATTGCAATACGCCTACCTCCCGTTTGACGAAGTGCCTTTCGACACCACCATGTTCAATGATGAGAACTATGTAATTCCGGGAGCTTATTTCCTAAATGAGGTTTCTGAAATCAAAGTGGACGAAGACTACGACGATTCAAAAAGTTCTCACCCAAATACCGAGAAACGTCGGAAAGCACTCAAAAAAGAATTGAAGGGCGCTGGCGACCAAACAGGTAAGAGCACCTATTTGGTTTCCAAAGAAGAGTTCGTCAAGTATAGAAAAATCGCCCGATTTGAGATTTGTCGCCAATATTTACTGCGCCACAATTACCCTAAGGCGCTCTACAACGCCTTCCTTCTCCTCCGCGAAGATTCCAACTCCATGTACCTTAAAAAGACCGTAGGAAAAGCACTCTATGGCGCTTCCAAATACTCCAACCAAGGCATGCGCTACGAGGTGGTGAACGACTGGGAAGATATTGAGGGAGAATCCCAACAGGTCTATTACATGCTTAGTGAGCTGTCTTCTGAAGAACTGAACATCTTGGCCCTTCGCTGGAACTGGTCGGTGTATAAGGACAATCTCGACGACGAGGAACTGAAGCTCATCGTAGAGGACCTTTCCTACGAATTGGCCAATGAGCATGAACTTGATTGGAACTCATTCTATAAACAGTCTAAAGCAGAGAAGGAGGCCCTCAAACTGGAAGCCGCTAAGGAGGATAGCCTCGTTGCCAATACTGAAGAGGAGGAGGAAAACTTGGAGGGGCTTTCGAAACTGGAAAAGATTCGCCGCAAACAAGAACAAAGCGACGACGAGGATGAGGTTGTTTCCGAAAAGGATTCTGACTACTACCGCTTTGCCTTCCTGCCCTGGAGAGAAAATGAAGTATTAATTGCCCAGTTTGAGGCAAGTCAAGAAAAGGTAGATGCAAAAAAAGCTGAGAAGGAGGCAAGAGAAAAAATGACTCGAAGCGAAAAGGGAAAACTCTTCCGCCAGCAACAAAAAGAAGTCCGATTGCAAAACCGCTATGGTCATGCCAAAGGCTTCGACAAGGTGGTGGTTGTGAATCCGATGTACCAGCGTTACAATGAGCGGAAAAGCGAACCTATTCGCTATAAAAATAGAGAAACCGTATTAACCTCCTTTAATGAAAAAATTCAAAAAAGCGCCACAGCGACTGGGTTAGATATTGAAATAATCAACCCCAGAAGTATCAATAACAATCAAGCAGACCGCTTCTATCATCACACTATTTTGAATGAATGGATTTCTGAAAAAATTCACCATGAGGATGGTATGCACTTAGTCAGCCCTATACATAACGAAATATTAGGTGTTTCAAAGTATTATGGGACAACAAATTTTTGTTGGATTGGAGGGGCCCTAATTACAGAAAAAAACGACGCGTTTACTACTATACTACTATACTCATATGTTTTCCCTGCAGGAATTATCTATTCCCTAACACCAAAACATACCACCTATTATTTCACAATTACTTACAATCTAAAAACTGGTAATTCAGAAATGGTGGAGTTTGTGAAAATCAAATCCAAGGACCATAAATTCATGCAGCAGTCCAACCTTTTTTACACCTTCCAACAACTTAAACAAACACGATGAAAAGTTTTTATCTAATCAGCTTGCTTAGTATTATCTTTTGTAAAATAGGGTATTCCCAAAGCCCTGGATATATGGGAAAAAGGGCTTCTATTGGATATTCATCCATTTTTTCAGCCAGTAAACTGACTGAAGAAATTCTCTTAAGCCCTTTTCAAGAATACTATTACACCGACCCATACGACCCTGGATTTCAACTACTTTCAAATCAAAACCACCAAATCCATTTTGATTACTTAATTACCCGAGGAACTGCTATTGGAGGATATCTTTCATTCTGGAAAAAAAACCAACACAGCATACCCATTGAGGAACGAATTTACTCTCCTTATTATACTACTCATAATTTTGGCTATGACCCTCACCCACTAATCCTTGAAGAAGGACAAGATATTCATGGAGAATACAGGGATTATTTATACAATGGAAAAGGAAAGTTAAGCGGACAAGGCCTGGGAATATATTTCAAGTTTTTTGGAAAAAAACCACTCGCCCCTTTAGGGGACTACTTTCAGGTTACAATACTCGTTAATAGAACATCATCATATCAGGAAAAAACAGTTATCAATGAAAACAACAAAACAGTTAGCTATCATAAAATAAATACACAAAACATTTATTCCCCTGCTTTGATTTTATCATACGGCAAACAATGGATGATTTTTGAGAGAGTGTTAATAAATACCGCCATTGAAACTGGACTTAGTTTTCCTTTTGGATTCAAGGACACATCGCTAAACCCAGCTTATACTGACTATACCTATCACAGTTATGATAGTGATGGCTTTTATAAAGGAGAAGAGCTAACAAAACAAGAAAGAATAAAAATTAATACTCAACATGGCCTGCAATACAACTACCTCTTACAATTCCGTTTAGGTATCAGCTATATGGCCTTCTAAAAATTCATAATAAGTAAACTATAAAGGGGCTTTCTCAAACTCATGAGAAAGCCCCTTTTTTCTGGTTCAGCAAGCAATCATTTTACTCCACCAGCATTTTATAACGTTGATTTTTTCCATTTCCAACCAACTCCACGATATAAACTCCAGCAGGCTGTTCAAGCACAATCTGATGCTGATTGGCCACTTTCTTTGACTCATAAACCAATTCCCCCTCAAGGCTAAACACTTGAATATCTACGGGCTGGCCAGCCAGTGAAAACACGTTAAACGAACCGTTGTTTGGGTTTGGATAAAGCTCAATCATGTCCTGAGCATTTTCTGTACTGGCAATAAACACTTCAATACAGTCAGAAGTATCCTTGCAAGCACCCTTGGTGATTTCCACAGCATAATCCCCATTCACTTGAACATCAAAACTTTGGTTTGTTTCCCCTGAAACCGGCTGAAAATCATCGTCGCAATTCAGCCACACATAATCGGCACCAGTTTCGTTGGCCGTTAATGTCCAACCAATATCGGTAACACTCTTGTCTATTTCATCCACTTCTACCTTTGTAACAATCGTGCTGTCACAACCATCGACAGTAATGAAATTGGATGTATGATTCACACTTGAGGTAATGTCATCTTGAACAGTGCCATCAGGGAAGGTGTAGCTGTCGCCGTAACAAATCGAAACGTTCTCCTCAAAATCGTAAGACGCGCCTATGGTAATCAATTGCCCTTTGGTGAGCGTACGTGAACAGCCGTCCATATCCGTAACAGTAAGACTGACATCAAACGCGCCGGTTTCATCGAACAGGTAGGAAGGGCTCTGGACATCGGCCGTACCGCCATCACCAAAATCCCAAGCCCAAGAAGTGACTGACGCCCCGGAATTGGACTGATCTTCAAACTCGACCAATTGCTCATCACATCCGCTGAATACATTAGCCGAGAATGCAACATCTGGTCCGACAACCTCTATATAATTAGTCTTGTTTACAGTGCGCGTACAACCATTTTCCGAAGTAATGGTCAGGGTCACATCATAAACCCCTGGCGTTTCATAAACATGTGTTGGGTCTTGTTCGTTGGAAACACTTCCATCACCGAAATCCCATGCCCACTCACCAAGGCCATTGCCTGTGGAATTGTCCATAAAATCAACGGCCAAAGGCCCACAACCAAAGACAGTGCTCGCTGAGAAATCCGCATTTAGAATAGAAATAGAAACCGTTTCAGAGTGAATAAACTGACAACCGTAAATGGTATCAGCAACCATTAGCGTAACTGTAAAATCACCCTCGCTGAGGAAATTATGAACGGGGTTTTGAGCGGTGGATGTACCACCATCCCCAAAGTCCCATAGCCATGTATCTGGCATGTTAGATTGGTCGGTAAAAAACACAGTATGGGGAATGGAACAGCCATTTGCAGGAATCAGTGTAAAATCTGCTGTTGTTTCGCATTGCGCCCATAACGCACTACTTACAAGTACCAGAGAAAGAGTCAGTAATAGTTTTTTCATCACAAAAATGCTTCGTTAAAACGTTTTAAATCAGAACTATTGACAAGTTATCAGGAATGACGATAAAGAAGAAATATAAAGTAAGCCTGAACATTCTCCTCACGTTTAAACCATGGAGGAAAGAAAGGAGATGCTTAGCATTTAGAGAAAGGGAGTACTCCTTCCTTTCTCCCATTCTCCGTGGTTAAAATTCAACAATCAATTTTGCCTGACCTATAATAACACGCCCCAACACCGATAACTAATTAAATTCTACCACTCATAACCCCCCATCTACTTTGCACTAATGAGCGCTCATTTCCTTTTTGATATTTATAGACTTTTGTAGAAACTAAACTCCCCTTTTATGAAGTCTTTTAGTATCAGTTGGTTGCTGAGTTGCCTTATTTTGATGGGCCAGCAACTCCAACTTTTCGCTCAAAACTGTAATGCTCCAACATGGAACCCAAATGCCTCGTATTCCACAGGGGCCGAAGTCGTTAAAAACGGTAAGGCCTATCAAGCCAATTACTGGTCTGAAGGTTCTGACCCGGAAAACAGTGTGGTGGCATGGGATCCATGGTCATTCACTGGAAACTGCGGAACAAGCAACCAAGCTCCTTCTGCAAGTATTGTTAGCCCATCCAACGGCCAAACCTTTACTTCCCTTTCTCCAATCCTGATTCAAGCCAACGCATCGGACAGCGATGGCTCCATCAGTAGCGTCACCGTAACAGTGGACGGAACTCCTTATTCCGCTAGCTTGAATGGTAGCTACTACGAGTACAGTTGGACTCCTTCTGCTTCTGGAAACTATACCATTGAAGTAGTGGCCACGGACAATCAAAACGCTACAAGCCCTGTTGCTTCCATCAGCATCACCGTTCAACCAAGTGGAGGAACATTGCCGGTTTCCTGCACAAACTGTGTGTTCATGAACCGCTGGACGAATGCCGTTCCGCAGGTTGAGAGCAACAACATTGTTCTTTCCTATAAATCTCCAACCAGCTCCATTTCAGCTGACAAAACTTGGCAGTTGGAAAGCGTTTCTGGACAGACCACTTCAGTAGTTTATATCAAAAACGGAACTGACTATGCCTACCGTGACAATGGTGACCTGAAATTTGGAGCACTTCCTACAGACGCCTCCACAGCCCACTGGGAAATCATTACTTCCGAAGGTGACTACTTCTATATCCGCAAGCCTAATGTGACAACCAGCTGGCACATGGAGTACCAAACTGGCGAGGTGGAATACGGCACTTACGAATCCCACTGGTGGAGCTCCCAATGGTCCATCAAGGACAAGAGCGAGCTTCCGCAGAACATTGCTCCAGAGGTTCAACTCCTCTACCCTGCCACCAACCAAATCTTGAGCAATCTAGATACTGTAGAAATCAGCATCCTCGCTCAAGACCCGAACGACGAGGTGCAGAGCGTTACGTTAACCGTTGACGGACAACAACACGTCTTGACGGGCAACACCATTTACACTTACAAATGGAAACCTTCGGCTTTCGGAACGTACTCCATCGACGCCTTCTCTACAGACCAGAGCGGCACCAATAGTCCCATCCTACATTCCAATGTGACCTTCGTCAATGAACCGAACATCGTTCTTTATGAATGGCCTATCAAAGCGGCTGACCACTACGATAATGAAATCGGCTTGTTCGTAATTTCCTCGCGTGTTGACCACGGAAGCAATACAGATTACAACCACGGCAATTGGACCTATGGAGGACATAATGGTACGGACATCGGCGCTGACCCATTTGGTTGGGTGAACCTCTTGAATAACGACGTGGAAGTAATCGCCATGGCGCCGGGCGTTATCATCGAGCGTAAGGACGGCAACTACGACCTTGGTTGCGGAAGCTCCTACCAAAGCTCTGACTGGAACGTTGTCACCGTGGAACATGCCGATGGCACGATTGCCATGTACGGTCACTTGAGAAAAGGCACGGTGACGTCTAAACAAGTGGGCGACAGCGTACAAACTGGTGAAAAACTGGGCACCATTGGTAGTTCTGGAGGTTCTGGAGGTCCACACCTTCACTTGGAAATCCGTGATGAGAACAACAATGTAATCGACCCATTCTCGGGACCGAACAACCAAGTGCCAAGCCGTTGGAAAAAGCAATTAAAATACCTTTACACAGGAATCAACTGGATTGGTGTGGTTACTAAATCACCTTATTTCTCAGGTTGTGTCAAGGACATTGGCCCTGCCCGTGAATATTCCCATGAAAAGGAGACCTACTTCCGTGGCGAGGACTTTAAGGTTTCTCGTTACTACACGGTCTTCCAAGGTGGCTCACATGAATCCCACTCCAAGATTCTCTACCCTGACGGTTCTGTTTTCAAATCATGGACAGACAACCACAAGGGAAAAATCGGCGCTGGCATTGTGGAATCAAACACCTTTACCATTCCTTCCAATGCGCCGGCTGGAACCTACACCTATGTAGAGGATTATTCTGGTGAGACATTTACCAAAACCTTTACCGTTAGCGCTGACGCCGGTAATAAACCATCCCTTTCTTGGGCAAGCCCATCGGACCAACAGAGTTTCACTGACATTGATGAACTTCAATTGAACGTCAATGCTTCGGATGCAGACGGCACCGTCCAGTCCGTACTTTATTCCTATTACGACCAAGGAAAATATTACGAGTACAAAGTCGATGGCGCCAATCCGTTCAGCTTGGATTTCAAGCCTACAGCAAGTGGCACATTCACCATTTTCGCCACTCCTATTGATGACGATGGTTTGATGGGTGATCCGCAATCCATCACAATTTCCATGACCTTTGAGAAAGGAATTATTGATTGTGACAACTGCGTCATCATCAACCGTTGGACCTCTGAGGTTTCGGAACTTGCTGGAACAAGCATTGACCTTAAGGACGAGGATCACTTTGCGGAGCGCAATGCCCAACAGATTTGGGACTTTGTTTACCTGCCTTCCGCCGGAACAAACATCTACCAAATCAAACAAGGGAATGACTACGTCTATCGGGAAGCTGGCTTGTTGAAAATCGGTGCGTTGCCTGCCAACACCAGTGATTCCTACTGGGAGATTTTGAAAAACCCGAACGAACCAGATCGCTTCCGCATCATCAGGGAGCCAAATACCATGAAGGCATGGCACAACATCAATGACCAACATTACGTGCAGTTTGGCACTTACCAAAATGGCTGGTGGGCTTCGGACTGGATCATCTTGGATGCAGGACAGTTCGGCTCCAACATCGCCCCAGAAGCTGAATTTGTAGCTCCTTTTGATGGGCAGACCCTTTCCGCTTCCACAGCGACTACTATTCAAATTGACGCCACTGACATTGATGGTTCCATCCAGCAAGTCATAGTCAATGTGGAAGGCCAAAACCATGAAGCTGTGTTGAACGGCAACTTCTACGAATACGCTTGGACACCATCTGCTTCAGGAACATTCAACTTGTCTGTTTATGCATTGGATGACAAAGGTTCTACAAGCGCCACGCAAAATATCAGCGTGACTGTAAGCAGCACCTCTAACGTTGCCCCTACCGCCAGCATCACTGCTCCAACTGACGGTCAAGTTTTCACAAGCTATGACCCAATCACTGTTACTGTTGACGCCAATGATACGGATGGTACCATCAGCGAAGTGGAATTGGTCATTGATGGTCAGGTTTACACCTTGACCTCAAGCCCATATGCTGTAACATGGACACCAAGCGGAAACGGTGCCTATGGCATCTCTGCTTTCGCGACCGATAACCAAGGAGCGACAAGTCAAATGGCTGTCATCTCCATTACCGTGAACGTGACAAGCACTTGTACAACCCCAGCTTGGAGTTCCACCCAGAATTACAACGGCGGTGATGAAGTGTCTTTCAATGGCACTGTTTACCGCGCCAAATGGTGGACGAACAACGAACAGCCTGACCAATATATCGGAGATGGACTTCCTTGGGAAGTTGTTGGTAGCTGTACGGCTCGCTTTGGTTCATCAGAGTCGGAAAGCCTGACCTTCCAAGTGCTTCCAAACCCAGCCAATGACATGGTAACAGTATCGTTCAATCACTCCTTAGCTGAACAAAAAATCCGTGTTATCTCCATGGATGGTATTGAAGTTTTGAACACAACGAAGAATACATTCTCGGTTTCTGAACTTCCAACAGGCATCTACCTGATTCACATTCAAGTGCAGGATGAAGTCTTCACACAACGTCTTGTGGTGGAATAATCATCCTGACAAAAATCGCTTTTAAACAAAATAGGCTGCCCAAACGGGTAGCCTATTTTTCTTATTTCAAGAAAGAGTTTTTGATTTATAAAGCTGTCACTAACTCACTTAAGAACGACTCGTCTTCCTCCACCTTATTGCCAACCACCACCACATCAGCACCAGCCTCAAAAGCGGCAGTAGCCTTATCCACGGAATCAATTCCACCACCAACAACAATCGGTAAATCAACAGTCTCCCTGACGGCGGCCACCATTTTTGGAGAGACGCAATTCAAGGCACCGCTTCCCGCATCCAAGAAAATCAGCTTGAGCCCCAACTGCTCACCAGCCAATGCCGTGCAAGCGGCGATCGAAGGCTTATCGGCAGGAATTGGGAAGGTATTGCTCACATAGGAAACCGTAGTGGGCTTCCCTCCATCTACAAGGATGTAACCAGTTGGCAAAATCTCCAGTCCCGATTTTTTCAGGGCCGGAGCGGCGACCACATGCTGGCCAATCAACAATTCAGGGTTTCGTCCTGAAATCAGGGAAAGCAATAGAATGGCATCTGCCTCAGGAGCGATGTGCATATTGCTCCCTGGAAAAATCACGACCGGCAACTGACTGGCCTCCTTAAGTTGTTCAACCACCTCTCGGAAACGGTCATCCGCCAACAAACTCCCACCTACAAACACGAAATCAGCACCGCCTTCGGTCACTAATTCCATTAACCGAATGCAGTCATCACCACTCACCTTGTCGGGATCAACCAACAGGGCCAAGGCTTTTTTACCTTCTGCGCGAAGGGCATTCAGTTGTTGTAAGACAGGATTATTCATTTCCACAAAGGTAGAAAAAAGTACAGAGTACTAAGTATGGAGTAGAGAGCTTTCAGCCCATACTCCAAACTCAGTACTCTGTTCTTGGTACTTGGTACTTGGTACTTGGTACTTGGTACTTGGTACTCAAGATTAGAAGTTCGGACGCATCATGTGCTTACCGTAGAACTCATCAATGATCTGCACCGCCTCATCAGCAGTCTCCACAAGGTTCACCAAGAACATATCCTCTGGGGAGATGAAGCCTTCATCGAGCAAGGTCTTTTTAATCCACTCGAACAATGAACCCCAGTACTCCTTGCCCACCAAAATGATAGGGAACTTCCCAATCTTATTGGTCTGGATGAGCGTAAGTGCCTCAAAGATTTCATCCAAGGTTCCAAAACCACCTGGCATACCAATGAAGCCCTGTGAATATTTCACGAACATCACCTTACGCACAAAAAAGTAGTCAAAGCTCACCAGCTTGTCTGGGTCAATAAACGGATTACCATTTTGCTCGAAAGGCAATTCGATGTTCAAACCTACCGAACGGCCACCTCCGGCCTGGGCACCTTTGTTACCCGCCTCCATAATGCCGGGGCCACCACCTGTGATGACACCGTAGCCGTTAATGGATAACTTATAAGCAATCTCCTCAGCGAGTTTAAAGTATTTATCGTCAGGCTTGGTGCGTGCAGAGCCAAAAATGGAAACACATGGGCCAATCTTCTTCATCTTCTCAAAGCCCTCCACCATTTCGGACATCACTTTAAAAATGGACCATGAATCCTCGGTCTTTATGTCGTTCCACGTTTTAGTCTTAAAAGCGCGACGAATTTTCCTTTCTGGGGTTGTTTCTTCTTTCATAGACAAAGCATTTAAAGTGTTTTACGATAACTCCCCGAAAAATGATGGGGAAGCACACTGCCTACTGCAAAAAACAATCCCATTTAGCGGACAAAAATGCTTATTGGAAGCTTCTCCCCTGTTTAAAAACGGTTCACCTCGGGCTTTTTGCCAAAGCGTTTCTCATACAACTGCACGAAATAGGACGGCTTGGAAAAGCCCACTGAAAGGCTCAATTCCTTGACGGTCTGACATCGGCCCTCATCCACAAGCTCCAAAGCCCTTTGAAGCTTTACCTCTCGAACAAACTCATTGGAACTCAAACCTGTACTTGACTTCACGCGCCGGTAAAGAGAACTCGTAGAAAGTCCAAATTCATCACAAATCTCTCCCAAACTTAGAGAAGCATCACCAACATTTTGAAGGATGAATTCCTGAATTTTCTCTAGCAGTGGATCACCTGTTGACTCGACCTCTTCCGGCTCCTCAATATTTTTTTCTTCAGCCTGAAATTTTTTTCGCTGTTGGTAATTTTCCAGCGATCTATTCATTCGCACCAACAATTCCTCGGCTTGAAAAGGCTTGGTCAGGTAATCATCCACACCCAAACGCAACACTTTCATCTTGCCCTCAAAATCCACCCGAGCGGTCAACATCAGAATCGGAATATCCAGCTCCTGCGCCCGAATCGCCTCGACCAATTGAAGCCCATCCATCACCGGCATCATATAATCCGTGATGATGTAATCGACCTGTTCCTTTTTCAACAACTTCAAGGCTTCTTGGCCATTCACTGCCTGCAACACTTCAACTCCAGAAAGCAAGGAAACAATGTAGGCGCGCATCTCATCATGGTCATCGACCACCAACACCTTAATATCATTGGAAGCTTGGGTAGCAACTTCTGAAACCTTGGAACCTGAGGCCATTGGCGCTTGGTACTCGACTGTCTGAGCGGAATCAACTTTTTTCAAAGGCAGTGAAATATGAACCGTGGTTCCTTTTCCCAATGCGCTATCAATGGACACTTTTCCATCACACAACTCAATAATATCCTTGGTGAAAGACAGCCCTACGCCACTTCCACCCGACTGGTTGATATCGTTGGAAGCCTGATAAAAGCGATCAAAAACTTGGGGAAGGTCCTCGGCTGAAATACCTATTCCTCCATCAGCAACCACCAATTCCACTTGATCATCCGTGCATTTTAAACTCAGCTTAACCCACTGCTCCGCTGGCGTAAACTTCAGGCTATTGTGCAGGACATTGTTCAGTGCGCGTTCCATATAGCGCAAATCAGTCTGCACAAAACAATCGTATTGGGGTGCGTCGAAAGAAAGTGTTACTCCCTTGGCCTCAAAACTTGGCAGAAAAGAAACATACAGCCGGTGAACAAGCTCATTCAGATTCACTGTCGTCAACTGAAGCTCCAACTTCTGGAACTTCGCCTTGGACATGTCCAAGATGTCGTCCACCATATCAGCCATTTTGCCCGACTGATCCAAAATGTTTCGAACGGACGTTGATTGCTCCGTGGTATTGAGCTGTGAAGCATAGCCTTGAATCAAGGTCAGAGGGGTGCGCAATTCATGGGAGATATTCACAAAGAACTTGGATTGAAAACGGTTCAGTTCCTCCAATTCTGCCTTCTGGATTTCGATAACTTCCTTTTGGGCCAATGCCTCATTGCGTTGTTCTTCCAGCGAACGTTCGCTTTTTCGGTTTTGGTTGTTGAAAAAATAGAAACCCAAGAAGACGGCAATAAAGAATATCAGGTTGTGGAGTTGGTTGAACAGGGAAATCGGATAATGCTCTACATAAAAATTGGGGAAAAAGAAGAGGCAAGTGGCCACTCCCAGCGCACTGAAATAAAGCCATCGGCTTTCGAAAAGCACAATCATCAGGATTAATGGGAAGAGTGTAAAATACTCCATCAACGTCCCTGGCAAGATGAAGTTGGCGTAGCTGAACACGAAAACATAGGACATCACCAACACCACCAACCGGGCGCTCACATACCTCCGATTTGATTGCAAGAATTGGATGAGAACGCAAAACAAAAAACTCCCGAACAAGATGCTTTGCTCTGGAACATTAATAACATCTCGATAGTAGTTGTCAAATGTGGAAACGATAACCACAATCTCCCACACCAAGACATAAAAATTGAGAAACCTTACCTTTTTATCCTCCTGTTTGGTGTTCTCACCCCCCGTACCCAGCTGTACCAAACTCTTTAGAAAGAACCATTTTTCAAGCAGTCTTTTCATCATCTCCTGTCACTTCTTTGGTTTTCCAAGATATTGGCGGACTCCTCGAATTCCAAACGTGATGCCTTCAAGGGTCCTCTTTAACAAAGGTTAAAAACGGAAAATGAACGAATCGGGACATTTTTTAAGCGATTTCGGCCTCCCTGAATGATTTAGGGCTACAATTGAACGATTTGGGCATCCCTCATGCACCATATTGGAAGCTCATTTAATGACAAGCCCATTCCTATTGGAGAAGCTCAGTCAAGACTTGGAGTAATATTTGCTATCAAATGCGCCTATATTTTCTGAGCTTCCTTCTTCAAAAAGGAGTGTGAGCCCAACTGTTTTTATTCACATTTTCAACCCCATTTTCTATGAAACATTCCTTTACCCTAAAAGGATTTGCCATCATTGGTTTGTTAAGTCTATCTGCTTTTTCATGTAGCAAGGAAGACAGCACTACCGATGATAACGGTACTGAAAGCAAAACCCCAGTGGTGGGCAATGCTTCTGCCACTGCCCCAAGCTTAGCTCCCTACCCCCTTGAAACCAACGGCCCAACTGGGTCTGATATTGGTCGGGCAGATTTTCTATGAACGGCGCGGCCATGCCGTCCACCGCGGCGGAGCGCCAAGCTTCTTCGTCCTCAAAGACACCCGTGTCT
>JAUIJC010000060.1 GCA_030431525.1 Bacteroidia bacterium
AAAACCGATATAAGGATTAATGCCTGAAAGGGGATTGGCTTCTCCTCTTTTGAAGCCATAAACACGATTGTTCCAGTAAACTGTCCAGTCTGTCGTCTTGATGGAAGTGTCCAAACGAACATAATCGTAGTTCCCTTGGGCATTGATGGCTCGGAAACCGTTCACGTTTTTGATGTTCGTGACCATGCTCATTTTTATGGCCTCACGGCTTGGAAGCATGTTTTCAACAAATAGATGTAGACCCTTGTCAATATCTCCAATTCCAGCTGTACCCTCTGGACTATTTTTCAGCAGACCATTCCAACCATTATGGTCCAATTCAGATTTCTTTTGGTGATTCTCAATCCAAAGGTGTTGGCCACCACTATGCGGGATTTCGATGCGCATGGATTGCCCCGTAGTAACATAATCATCAATGGTATAAACTCCGTTGTCTTTTGGAGTGCTCAAATCATGAGTGATTTCTGTCCATCCCAGCACCCAGCGCTCCCAAGCATTTAGGCAAAGTTTGGTTTGGGTGTTCGGCCCTGTGGAGCCCCATGAAGCGCCAAAGACATGGTAGTAATTCCCAATCGTGCCATTTGCTCCTCCATAATGCGGGCTTGAGAACCACTCATGGGCCAGTTCATGCTTAAAAAGCTGGGCGAATTTCCCCGCGTCTAACGTTCCTGAATCATTCCCAAAGAATCCTTCTGGACCAATTTTCATTTCGCCATAAGGAAACTTTGAAACCCCCATGATGGTGGAAACACCTCCACCAGTACCAACCCATCGTTCCATGCCCGGACGTGGTTGAACCTTCCAAGGTTTTCTGTAGCGATAGTAAAAAACTACATAATCAGCGATGCCATCGGGTCCTGTTTGGCTGTTGTCGAACTCAAAGTCAGGGCGATTTTTCCGCTGATCATAAGGCGACCAATCAAAGTCAGGATCCATTTCCTGCATTTTTTGAATCGCCTTTCGGTTGATTTCAGACCAACTGCGGACATTGGTTGGGTCGATGTTGATGCGTTTGGGATAGACATCCGCCATCAGGCGAAATTTGCCCATGGACATTTCATGGTACAGCTTCGAGAGATTTTTGACTGTGGTATCCTCTTGAAAGCGCGAAAAATCACTGGTGTCTTTGTAGAAGACTGCTGGAAAAGTGGCGTTGGGCATATAATCTGGCAGGTCTTGATCAGCTGGCCAATGGGGAAAACCTTGGTCATTGTCATATCCCTGAAAACCCACACAAAGAATCAGAATCCTCAAATCGCCTTTTGGGGTAAAGACCTCGCCGTTGGTGGAGTTTTTTTGTGCAAAAACTGGAGAAATAAAAAGTAGGGGGGCAAGAAAAAGTAGTAGCCCTCGACAAAGAACAGACATGGCATTATGGCTTGATTTCCCTCAAAAATAAAGGTTTTCAACCACGGAGAAAGGGAGGTAGGGAGACTCAATAGTGTTCAATAAACAACTTTCCGAATAAAAGTGAATGAACCACTGAGTTCGTGGAGTACATAGAGAAATGGAGGCCGTGGTTAGCCTTTTTACTGGAGTTACGCAGCACTATTTTTCATACCACCTGCCAACAGCTAAAAGCTTTGGCAGTGTGGTATGAAAAATAGTGCTGTAGGAAAATTCACACTGCCAAAGCCTCCGGCTGTTGGCAGGTGACAGCCTGCGTAACTTCAGATTTTTAGTAAAATGTTTTGGCCGAGTACTTAGGCTGAGAGAAGCTGTGCCCTATAACGTAGTTCACAGGCTTCCATCCCAAAGATTTCCATGTCAATCATATCCAGCAATTGGTTACTGATTGGCGAAACCACCTTTCTTGCAAAAAGCATCTTTGAGCGTTTAAGCCTTCGAAAATCCTTCTCGGTAAAGACCTCTGGCCTTGGGCAGGCTTCTTTGGGCCATTTCACTTCGGTAATGGTTCGATTAACCAGCGACTCCCTGAGCTCTTCGGAGGCATTGGCCAAAATGGTGTGATAGAACATCTCATCTGGCGCGAAGGTGTACTTAAACCGTCTTACCACCTCTGGATGATCGTTGATATAGTCCAAGATGTATTTGCCTGCCTCCTTGTTCAAACTCCACCAATGCTCTCCTTTATGTGGCTTCAAGTCGAGATTAAACGGCCTTTTTTCATCAAGGAATAAGCCCATGGCCGTTGACAACACCTTGCGCTTTATGCTTGGAGCGCCTTCATTCATTGGATACTCAAAGATGTTGTTTCGCCAAGCGAAGTAATACTTTTCCAAACGTTCCATGCCCAAGCGTTCGTCTTGAGAATCAGCCAGCATGGGTTGATGCTCAATAAAATTTTGATGGGCATGATTGGCGTAAAAATGATTCAATTGCTCCTTGTTCTTAATCGGGTAATCAAAGCCACTAATCAACGTCATGCGCTGGAAACTCCCATCAGCGATGATGTCTTTCATGGCATTCAGGGAAGCCTGTACTGTTTCGAAACTGGCCCAGCTGCTATTCTCTCTGGTCACAAATCGAATGTCGGCCAATGGAATATTCCTTAAGGCTTGCTGAAAAGGGCGGATATTGACCCGTTTGTCAATATGTAAGAAGAAACTAGTATTGGGTTGGTTTAGTCGGTGAATAAGTCGGGCTACCTGCTGCGGAGCAGTATAGGCCAAAATGATGTAGGCTGTTTTCATGGTTTGCAAACCATTAATTTGGATAGTGTTACACATCTAATTTTCAGATAACCAACGCCTTATTCCTTTTAGTATTATTTAAATTTCATGTTCTCATCGAACAAAGGATACTAAAAAAATCACCTCAGTAAATCCCATTCCTTTCTCTCAAAAAGGTTTCATAAAGTCCTTTTTTTCCAACCCCCAAAACAACCCATTAAACACAAAAAGCCCCTTCCCGAACGAGAACCGCTCAAAGGGAAGGGGCAAGGGTAGGAGAAAAATTGCTTTTGGCAGCCAATTCCCACTGAGGGAAAGAATTAACCGGCGCCTGTTTTCTTATCAACTTTCGTGTTTGTTGACATCCTTACGGTTGACCAACTTTTTGTCCTCCACGGTGTGATTCAGAAACTCGTTGATCTTATCGATGTTCAAGTTACAATTCACCTCACCGAAGGAGTTTATGCTGATATCGAACCCCTCAAGCTCTTTGTGAACTTTTGGGTGCAATTCTTCATGATGACTCTGCTGTTTCTTTTTCATAATGTCCTTCGTTTGTGTGTATCCCACACCACCGAAGGACACACTGGTTTAAGCCTGTACTTGGTCAGCCAATCGCTCAACAGCCAACCCAATGCGTGAGGCAACCTCCTGTGGTCCGAGGATCGACAACACGCTCATCAAATCAGCGCCAGAACCTTGTCCAGTCACCGATACACGAAGGGCTTGCATGACCTTGCCCATTTTCACGCCTTGGGCTTCGAGGGTTTCCATCAAGATGGCTTTCGCCTCGTCTTCGTTCATGCTTTCCAGTCCTTTGAGACGCTCTGCAAACGCCTCCAACACTCCTACAGCCTCAGCAGTCCACTTTTTGCGAGTGACTTTCTCGTCATACACGCTTGGCGCTACGAAGAACGCCTCAGTTTCTTTACTAAGGTCTTTGAGGAAGACTGCACGCTCCTTGACAAGAGAACAAATCTTTTCGGCGGTTGGTTCCTCGCAATCGATGTTTTTTTCCTTGAGCTCGTTCAACAAGTAAGCAGCAAGCTCGCTGTCTGGGCGCTCACGGAGGTATTGTTGGTTATACCACTTGGCTTTGTCGATGTCGAATTTGGTTCCAGCCTTACCCACACGCTCGATGGTGAAGGTCTCCTCAAGCTCAGCCAAATTGAATACTTCGCGGTTGTCGCCTGGGCTCCATCCCAAGAAGGCCAAGAAGTTCAATACGGCCTCAGGAAGGTAGCCTTCCTCACGGTAGCCAGAAGCGATTTCCCCGCTCTCAGGGTTTTTCCACTCCAATGGGAACACTGGGAAACCGAGCTTGTCACCGTCACGCTTGGAAAGTTTTCCGTTTCCGTTTGGCTTCAAGATCAATGGCAAGTGGGCAAAACGAGGCATGGTGTCCTCCCAACCCAAGAATTTATAGAGCAATACGTGACATGGCGCAGATGGCAACCACTCCTCTCCACGAATCACATGGGTGATGCCCATCAAATGGTCGTCCACCACGTTAGCCAAATGATAAGTTGGCATGCCGTCACCTTTCATGATCACCTTGTCGTCGATGTCAAAGGAGTTCACCTTCACCCATCCACGCACCATGTCATCCATGCGGATTTCCTCTTTGCGAGGAACCTTCAAACGGATCACATAAGGCTCACCAGACTCAATGCGGCGCTTCACCTCATCCTCTGGCAAAGTCAAGGAGTTGACCATTTGCTCACGGACCACAGAGTTATACTGCGGGGAAACAACACGGGCAGCTTTCAAGCGCTCACGCATAGCCTCCAACTCCTCTGGAGTATCGAAAGCGTAATAAGCTTTTCCTTCGTCCACCAATCGCTGAGCATACTCCATGTACATGGCTTTGCGCTCAGATTGGCGGTATGGTCCACAGCTGCCTGGGTTTTTTGGGCTTTCGTCTGGGGAGATGCCCAACCATTCCAAGGACTCCATGATGTAATCCTCGGCGCCAGGAACGTAACGCGTCTGGTCAGTATCCTCGATACGAAGGATGAACTCACCGCCATTTTTCTTGGCGAAGAGGTAGTTGAACAAGGCAGTCCGCACCCCGCCAATGTGAAGGGGACCGGTCGGACTCGGAGCGAAACGTACTCTGACTTTCTGGCTCATGGAGCTATGGTTGATGTTTTTGGGACACAAGTATCAAGACGCAAGTAGCCTAATGGCTGTGTTTTGCTTCTTGGGTCTTATCGGTGCAAAATTAAGGGATTGGGGGGGAGGAGCAAAAAATAGAACACGATTGCTCATAGTTTACTAATTCATGTACCTGTAATGCCCAATCACCTTCCAGTCAAATAAACAATCCTCCAGCTTGGGGCCTGCCCCGATGTTGTGGACAATCTGATAACGCTTTCCGTCAGCGCTTTTTTTATTGACCACAATGCCGATATGCGTAGTACCGCCGAAAAGGTTCCAAGCCACGATATCACCCGGATGGTAATCACTCGGATATTTCGTGATAGGTTTTGAGGCCCCTTTCCGCTTGAAAAAGCACATCAAATTGGGCACCCTGCGGTGGTCGATACTGGTGTCCGTGTGCTTCATGCCCCAATTTTTAGGATAAGCCTCAAAATTGGCCTGCATGTCCTCATGGACCTCTTTCTGGAGGTCGATACCAACGGCACGGTAGCTTCTTATGACCACATCCGTGCAGACTCCTAAGCCTTTGGGAATATCCCCATTGGGATAGGGGATTTGGAAATAGCTCGGGTCGTAAAGGATTTCGTGGGCGGTCCGATCGATGGCCGCATTGACCAATCGATTAAAAAAAGTGGAAGACTCCTGCCTATAACTGAAGAGGAGAAAAAGTGGAATAAGAAAAAGGGGGCGATACATCATTTTTTATTTACCTAATGTACCACCACCCAAAAGTTACAAGGACACCCGAAAATCACACTCCTGGTAATTAGAGCAGCCATAAGCCGTCTTTCCTTTCACCACGGTGCCTTTCTTACACTTAGGGCAGGGTTTGCCCACCAAATCCTCTGGAGTTTGCTGTTTTACCTCCTTAGGCTCAAGGGTGAGCTGTTTGTTGTCATCCAAAATTAATTTCCCTTCTACCTTCTCGCCGTTCTGTTCAAAGCCTTTAAGATTACCTGTCTTACCTTTCAACACCAAGGTTTCCACCTGTTTATCGGTCAATTTTTTACCCATGAACTCGAATGGCAGACGGAAATCACAGGCTTTAAAATTGGAACAGCCATAAGCTGATTTCCCCTTGATGACCTCGCCTTTCTGGCATTTTGGACAAGGATTGGAGGCTGGAGCCTTCTTGGAAGAATCGGCAGAAATGGTCGGCTCCTTTTCCTCAATGGCATCAAAGCGCACCACGTTGGAAGTCTGGCGGACTTCCTTGACTACGCCCGTCACCATGCCCTTCAATTCCTCCATGAAGGTTTGCACCTCGTATTCCCCGTTCTCAATGTCACGGAGCTTCTTCTCCCACTGACCTGTGAGTTCAGCTGATTTCAACAGTTCATTGTTGATGGTTTTAATCAACTGGATGCCTGTTTCGGTGGCGATGATGTTTTTCTTTTGCCGTTGCAGGTATTTGCGACGGAACAAGGTCTCGATGATACTTGCTCGAGTGGATGGTCGGCCGATACCATTTTCCTTCATCAAAGCACTCAACTCCTCGTCGTCTACTTGTTTACCCGCCGTTTCCATTGCCCTCAAAAGGGTCGCCTCCGTGTAGAGCTTTGGAGGGTTGGTTTCCTTTTGAAGCAAGTCAGGTTTATGTGGACCAGACTCGCCTTCCTTGAACTCCGGCATGGTCTGTTCCTCATCCTTGTCCTTGGCCGATTTTTCCTGCTTTTCGTTGGCGTACACATCTCGCCAACCCGGAGTTAGGATTTGCTTACCTGTTGCCTTAAAGCCCAACTTATTGACATCACCCAACACTTCGGTGCGGGAGATGATACAGTCATCCGAAAATGCTGCAATAAACCGTTTGGCGATGATGCCATAAACGTTTTGCTCTGCTGTCATCAAGCCGGAAGCTGTGACGTTAGTAGGAATAATGGCGTGGTGATCCGTTACCTTCTGGTCGTTGAAGACCTTTTTAGGCTTCTTGATTTTTTTGGCCAGCAGAGGCTGTGTGAACTGGCTGTATGCCTTCATGGACTGCATAATGCCAGCCACCTTTGGATAAATATCGTTCGGAAGGAAAGTGGTGTCAACCCTTGGGTAGGAAACCAATTTCTTCTCGTAGAGGTTCTGAATGGTCTTCAGGGTCTGATCGGCGGTCATGCCGAACTTCTTGTTGCACTCCACCTGAAGGGAGGTCAAGTCAAAAAGCTGAGGCGGCAGTTCCTTTCCCTTCTTGATTTTGAAGGACTTGATAGTGAATGGCGCGCCTTTGATGCTTTCGGCGGCCTTCAGGGCTTCCTCCTTGTTGGTATATCTTCCCTTGGTGCTATTGAAAGTGACCTCACGATAATTGGTCTTGATTTCCCAATAGGGCTCGGGCTTGAAGTTGTCGATTTCAAGGCAACGGTTCACCACCAGTGCAAGGGTAGGCGTCTGTACGCGCCCGACGGAAAGGACTTGACCACGGCCACCAAACTTCAATGTGAAAAGGCGTGTGGCATTGATACCCAACAACCAGTCACCGATAGCGCGCATGTTTCCTGCGTAGTACAGGTTGTCGAAATCTTTGCTGTCGTAAAGTTGTGTAAAGCCATCCCTGATGGCCTCTGTGGTCAATGATGAAATCCAAAGACGCTTGATGGGCGCCTTGCAACCGGCTTTCATCAGTACCCAGCGCTGAATCAACTCTCCCTCTTGTCCAGCATCACCACAGTTGATGACTTCAGAAGCCCCCTTGATGAGATTCTCAATGGTTTTGAACTGTTGCTGGATACCGTTGTCGTCCTTGAGTTTAATGCCAAACTTATTCGGGATGATGGGCAAATGCACCATCTGCCAGCGCTTCAACTCGGGATAATAGTCATCCGGTTCCTTGAGTTCGCAGAGGTGACCAAAGGTCCAAGTGATTTGATAGCCATTACCTTCGAAATAGCCCTGCTTCTTGGTTTTTGCCCCCAGAACATGGGCAAGTTCTCGGGCAACGCTGGGTTTCTCGGCAATGCAAACCTTCATGGGAAATGACTTTGGTGCTTTGTGTATTCCTGACTTTTAGCACTTGAAAAATCTTCTTTGACAAGATTGAGCGCTAAGGCCATTTCCCAAAAATACAAAAAAAGGAGGGGAGGGAGTAGGTTTAGGTTGATGTCGAGGATTTTCTACCGTAGGGGCGGACCTCCTCACAGTTAGGGCAGACACGCAGGTCTGCCTCAATGCTGTTGCATTAAGGATGTAAAATCCCAAACTCTGGGTCAACCCCACCTCTGTCCTCCCCTTAAAAAGGGGAGGAGAAACCACCAGCCCATAGTCTGAAAACCATAATTGGCAGGAATTACCTGTAACATTCTCCTCCCCTTGGATAAGGGGAGGACAGAGGTGGGGTCGAATTTTTGAGCTTAAAGCAACAGTATTGAAGCCTGCCCCTACACCAATCATTGCAAAAAAAATCGCTCCACAGAACCAATATTCTATGGAGCGACTGCATTGAAATTAGATATCGCAATTAGGTCGTCGGCCTTGTCGCCCTGATATAACGCTTTTTGTAATAGTCCTCAGACATTTTACTCTCCACTACCCCACGGCTGGTGGAAGCATGGATAAACACGATATTTCCATTACTCACGGAAATAACCATACCCACATGAGTGACCTTTTTGCTTCCAGGAGAAGCCCCAAAAAAGACAAGATCTCCAGGCTGGAGCTCACCAATATAAATGCGTTTACCAGTAGTGCTCTGCGCTGAAGAAGTACGTGGCAAGGTCAAACCCGCTGCCTCGTAAGATTTGAACATCAGTCCAGAACAGTCGATGCCTTTCTTCGACATCCCTCCATACTTGTATTTGGTGCCCTTGTAGGATTTCGCTGTAGAGATGGCTGTCTTCACCGTCTTGCTGGAATTAGCCGTTGACTGAGGGGTTTTGCTGGAACTTGAAGAGCCACCAGAAGAACCTGTTTTGCCCTTGGTAGCCATACCAGTCGGTTTTGATCCGCCAGCATAACCTGGAGTTACAGAAACTTTGGTACCACTACAGGAAGTTAGGAAAAGGCTCCCCGCAAAAAGGAGAATTAAAGGGAAAGGAAGTATTTTTGTCATCTCTTTGGACTTTAAACATCGGTCCGATAGGCTTTCTAAATTACTAAAAGAAAGGGAGAACAAGAAAAGAGGGTTTGACGGGGCAAGTTTTCTGCCTTTGAATTATGTGTGGCATTACAGGTGTATTTTCTTTAAACGAGCGAGGCAACAGTTCCTTAGATAAGGTCAGAGAAGCCACCAAGGCTTTGGCGCATCGAGGTCCCGACGCTGACGGTTTTTATGAGCATCGACAGGTAGCCTTGGGGCATCGCCGATTGTCCATCATTGACGTATCTGATGCCGCCAACCAGCCTATGACAGACGAGTCGGGGCGCTATGTGTTGGTGTACAATGGTGAGCTATATAACCATAAGGAGCTCCGTCGTTTCTTGGAAAGTTTGGGCGTAAGTTTTCGCACCTCGTCTGACACCGAAGTTCTGCTCAAAGGGCTGATTCATGAAGGATCAAAATTCCTGAACACCCTGAACGGCTTTTTCTCCTTAGCCCTCTACGATAAGGAAGAAAACTCATTGCTACTGGCCAGAGACCGCATGGGCATCAAGCCCTTGGTGGTTTACCAAGATGAAGACCGCATTGTGTTTGCCTCGGAAATCAAGGCCTTGATGGCCTATGATATTCCTCGCGAACTGGATTACTCCTCACTCCAACATTACTTACAGCTGAACTACGTGCCGTCGCCACACAGCATGTTGAAAGGGGTAAGGAAAGTTAAACCCGGCCATTTTATAAAAGTTCATCCCCAAGGGAACCTCTGGGAAAAGGAGTTTTACCGTATTCCATATCCGCACCCAAATACGTTGAACACCGAGCTCAGGAGTTATCAGCACCAATTGGGCAAAATGCGGGAAGTCATGGAGGAATCCGTGCGCCGTCGTCTTATCGCTGATGTCCCAGTTGGATGTTTCTTGAGTGGTGGGATAGACTCCTCGGTGATAACCACATTGGCAGCCAAACATCACCCTGGCATCAAAACCTTTTCCATCGGCTACAAGGACAACCCGTTTTTTGACGAAACCCACTATGCCGAATTGGTGGCGAACAAAGCGGGCACCGACCATACGACATTCAAGCTTGGAAATGAAGAGCTCTATGATGAGCTAAGCCATGTCTTGGAGCATATGGACGAGCCTTTTGCTGATTCCTCGGCACTGCCTGTTTCCATCCTCAGCCGCAAAGTCAGAGAGCATGTGAAAGTGGCGTTGTCAGGAGATGGAGCGGATGAGCTATTTTCTGGCTACAACAAGCATATGGCCGAATGGCAAATTCGCAATGCTGGCTTCAAAGAGAAGGCTGTAGGCATGCTAAAGCCCTTATGGGGGAAATTGCCGCAATCTCGACACAGCAAATGGGGTAACCTTTTCCGACAGCTGGACCGCTTTGCCGAAGGCATGAATCTTTCTGATGCTGAACGCTATTGGCGTTGGTGTGGTTATGCCTCAGAAAATTCGGTGCTTGAGCTCTTAAGCGATAAAAGCAAAGGCTTACTCTCAGAGAAGGAAAGCGGGAAACGGAAAAAGAAAATCCTGCGCAACTTTACTGAGGGTGGTGATATGAACGAGGTGTTACTCACGGATATGCAACTTGTGCTGGTGAGTGATATGCTGACCAAAGTGGACTCCATGAGTATGGCGCACAGCCTTGAAGTACGCGTACCTTTCCTCAGTCACAATGTGGTCAATTTCGCCTTTGGGCTTCCTGAAGAATCCAAAATCAATGGTGAAATGAAAAAGCGCATCGTTCAAGACGCATTCCGCCGCATCTTGCCCGAGGAGCTTTACCAGCGTCCCAAAAAAGGGTTCGAAGTTCCATTGCTTCAATGGTTACAAACTGACCTTCGCCCAATGATTGAGAATGACCTATTGGCGGATGATTTTATCCATGAGCAGGGGATTTTCAGCAGGGAGCAGGTCCGTCAATTGAAAAACGAATTATTCTCCAAAAACCCAGGCGATAGCCACGCCCGCATCTGGGGCTTGTTGGTGTTCCAGCATTGGATGAAGAAATATTCAGTGATCAGTTAACGGTTTTCAGTTATCATCTGTGGATAACTCATATAAAAGCCATGCACAAATGATAACTGTTAACCGATAACTGTTAACCGATAACTGTTAACTGAAAAAGTGTCCTTCCAAGACCTCATTATCACCCCCATTTGGCTGCTCATCATTTATGGGCTGGCATTTGCCGTGCGGCCATTGGTCTCGGATGAGCAAACCAAAAAGTATTTCATACCCGCCCTTAGCCTAAAGATTTTTGGGGCTATCGCCGTTGGGGTTATCTACTACTTTTACTACAGTTACGGAGATACAATCAACTACTATGAGCACGGGAGCAAGTGGATTTGGGAGGCCTTCAAGGACAGCCCTGTCAAGGCTTTTGAGCTAATTTTTGGGGATGGTGTCCGCAGGGCTTCAACAATCCAGTATTCCTCACAAATTTGGTCATATAGAGATTTACCTTCCTATTTCGTAGTAAGGCTGGCTGGCTTCTTCGACATCTTCACACTACACACTTATTCAGCAACAGCAAGCTTATTTGCCGTTCTCAGTTTTTCGGGGGTATGGGCTCTGTTCAGCGCCTTTTACAAGTTCTATCCCAGCCAACATAAGAAGCTGGCCATCGCCTGTTTCTTTCTTCCTTCAGTATTCTTTTGGGGCTCAGGCATTCTAAAAGACCCCATCACCTTTAGCGCATTGGGGTGGCTGACGTTCGCCTCGGTAAACTTATTTTTTGAACGCAAAAATTTGGTGGTCAACGGAATAATCGGAGTTGCGGCTCTGGCAGTGATTACCCATATCAAAATTTACATTACACTTTGTTTCCTGCCTGCCTTGTTGTTGTGGATATTCTTGCAAAACGCTGATTTACATATCAAGAACAAGCTTGTAAAACGACTTCTGGCACCTTTTCTTATTTTGATTGCTGGTGGAGTGGGGTTCATCGCCATCCAAAAAATTGGTGAGAACGACCGCCGCTATTCCATGGATAAACTGGCGCAAACCGCAGAAATCACCGCCACATACCTTTACCGGATGAGTGATGAAGCAAATGGCTCTGGATATTCCTTAGGTGATGATGATTTTAGCCTAACAGGCATGCTCAAGAAAACGCCACAGGCAATTTGGGTATCCCTGTTTCGCCCACATCCATGGGAAGCCAGAAACCCCGTCATGATGCTTGCAGCCGTGGAAAGCCTGTTTTTCCTTTGGCTGACTGGAAGGCTATTTGCCCAATACCGGTTTTCAAAAGTATTCGCAGAAATGCGTCGGCCTATCGTGTTTTTCTGTCTGACCTTCTCGCTCGCTTTTGCTTTCGCTATTGGCATTTCCACCTACAACTTTGGGTCGTTGGTGCGCTACAAAATTCCTCTGATGCCGTTCTATTTGATTGCGGTTTATATCATGGATTATCACTTGAAAAGTGACAAGAAACGTTCGCAATTGGCTTCCACTGAATAAATTCCTTCTACCAACTTTCTCCCATTTTTGCCTAATTCAGCCCTTAACTCGGGATCCTCTAAGAGTTTTTTCAACAGAGGTTCCCAAGCATTTACTTCTTCACAAAGGAACCCCGTTACCCCTTCCTGAACAATCTTGGTATTGACCCCCACCGGTGAAGCCACGGCTGGAATCCCCAACGCCAAATATTGCAAAGCCTTAAATCCACATTTGCCTTCTGACCATTTGTCCGCGGTCAAAGGCATCAACCCGATATTCATTCGCAACAGGTCCTGAACCTCAGTTTCCTCCTTCCAAGGAAGATACATGAGTGAATCCAACCTAAACGTTGGCTCATGGTTGGAGATGACCAAAAAGGTGAAGGAAAACTCTTTTTCAAGCTTTTGAAGCACAGGAACAATTGGCTCCAGATACTTCAAGGTGGAGTGTGTCCCCGTCCAACCAATCACTAAATTATCAGTATGCTGATCCTTGAGCTGAGCATGCCTGTTTTCCGTGTCAATCGTTGTGGGTAAATGCACGACATTTTGATTGAACTGCCTAGCGTAATCACACAAATAATCATTGCCACAGCTCACTTTGTAGCTCCATTTACAAATGGATCCCACCTTTTGATGCCATTTCAATCGGGCCGCTAACTTATTCTCTTCCGAGGTGTTCGCCAGCCAAATCGCATCGTCAAAATCATAAATGACCTTTTTCCTGAACAGCTTGGCAATCAGCCATTCAAAAATAGGAGGACCTATCGGCGAAGCCTCTCTGTGGATAAAGACATAATCGTATTTCCACAGCGTGAACAACACAAAAAACCTTCTGAGAAAGCCTTTTACAATGCCCCAAGCCTTTTTCACCACCTTTCCTGGCTTGTAAAGAATCGCCCATGTCTGCTCGTCAATAAACGACTGGCATTTGAGCTGATGGCCTCCTTCAGTCAAAAAATGAAGGTATTGCTCAAAACGGAAACGTTGCGAGGGAGCTTGGCCAGCAGGGTAGGGCGTGAGGAAGAGAATGTTCACTTTGGGCGGATTTTACCACAAATCAAGCCTCAAAGTTATGGTTATCCAGCCAAAAATCGACTTCACTTAAAAAAGAGCTCTTAATTATCACGAAATCATCCCCCAATTGATGTGATGCTTGTTCATCAACTCTACTTGCCGTTTCACGTTTGCGTGGGACGGCATTTTTAATTCAGGGTCCTCATCAAGCATTTTTTGGGCGCAGGCCCTCGCTTCCTGTAACAGACGGGCATCTTTTGAAATATCAGCCACCTTCAAGTCGGCAATCCCGCTTTGCATGGTTCCCGAAATGTCACCCGGCCCACGGAGCTTCAAATCCACATCGGCGATTTCAAAGCCATTGTTAGTTCGGCACATAGTTTCCATCCGAGTCCGTGAATCCTTACTGAGCTTGACATTAGTCATCAAGACACAATAGGACTGCTCGGCGCCACGTCCCACACGACCACGCAATTGGTGCAACTGCGAAAGCCCAAAACGCTCGGCATTCTCAATCACCATAATCGAGGCGTTCGGCACATTCACACCCACCTCAATCACCGTGGTGGCCACCATGATTTTGGTTTCGTTTTTGGCGAAACGCTTCATTTCATAATCCTTGTCCTCGGGGCGCATCCTACCGTGCACAATGCTGACCTGATATTCAGGAAAGGCCCTGCAGATGCTTTCATGGCCATCCATCAAATCCTTGTACTGCTCCATATTCTCGGAGCTTTCAATCAAAGGATAGACGATATAGGCCTGCCTTCCTTTCTCGATTTCCTTTCGGAGGAAGCCAAAAACACGCAAGCGGTGGTTGTCAAAGCGATGGAAAGTCTGGATAGGCTTTCTGCCAGCAGGCAATTCATCAATCACGGAAACGTCCAAATCCCCATAAAGCGACATGGCCAAAGTCCGTGGAATCGGCGTGGCGGTCATTACCAATACATGGGGTGGAATCGTCTTGTGCTTTCCCCAAAGCCGTGAGCGTTGCTTCACCCCAAAACGGTGTTGCTCATCAATGACGCAAAGACCGAGGTTCTTGAACTGCACTACATCCTCCAACAAAGCATGGGTGCCCACCAAAACATGGAGCTCGCCAGAAAGTAAGCGTTGATGGATTTCCCTGCGTTTGGCGGTTTTGGTGGAACCGGTGAGCAAATCGATTTGAATGCCCAACATATCAGCGAACTCCTTCAGGCCTTGATAATGCTGTATGGAAAGGATTTCTGTGGGCGCCATCAGACAAGCCTGCGCGCCATTATCGACGGCCATCAGCATGACTATAAAGGCCACAATGGTTTTTCCGCTTCCCACATCGCCTTGCAAGAGGCGGTTCATCTGAACACCAGAAAGTACATCCTTGCGGATTTCCTTAATCACGCGCTTTTGGGCATTGGTCAAATCAAAGGGGAGGTGCTCCTTGTAAAAAGTGGTTAGGGTGTCGATGGCCTTGAAAACCTGCCCCTTGAACTTCAATTGACGGGAATGTTTCTCGCGCAACAACTTGAGCTGGACAAAAAACAACTCCTCAAATTTCAGTCGAGCCTTAGCCCGTTGGAGCATCTTATCGTTTTCGGGAAAATGAATGGCCTCCAGCGCTTTTCCCTTGGAGAGCATGCCGTATTGATCCAACAAATAGGAGGGAAGCGTCTCATGGACCTTGTCAGCGGTTTCGGCCAACAGCTTTCGCTGAAGTTTTAACAGCGCCTTGCTGTCGAGCATCATCCGCTTCATCAACTCCGAAGTCTGATAAACGGGGGTCAAGGTCGCCTTGAACTCACGCCCAGCCACATAAGGCTCAATCTCAGGATGCGAGAAATTAAATCGGCTTCCGAACCTCTTGGGCTTGCCAAACACGGTGTATTCCATGTTGTACTGCAAGACCTTCTGCACGAATTTGATACCCTTAAACCACACCAATTCCACCTCGCCCGTCTCATCCCGAATCACGCCTACCAAGCGCTGTTTTTTGCCAGCGCCCTCGGTTTTCATACGCACCAATCGGCCACGCACCTGTACGCTGGCCTCCACTTCCTCCAACTCATTGAGTGGACAAACCCTGCTTCGATCCTCGTACCGAAAGGGATAGTACTGCAACAAGTCCCCAAACGTGAACACGTCCAGCTCCTTGTTCAGCAAATTGGCCCGTTTTGGACCAACTCCCTTGAGGTACTCTATTTTGGAATCGAAGAAATGGGACATTTATGATGTGTGATTTTCTGGGATGGCTTAGTCGATAGTCGATAGGTTTTACCTAGTCCTGTTCAAAACTTAAAAAAGAAAGCCATTTCCCCGCTCGTTATATAAAGAAGCACATAAAGAGCAAGAAAATGGCAAACTACACTAATGTAACGCAAGTCCTT
>JAUIJC010000019.1 GCA_030431525.1 Bacteroidia bacterium
AAAATCAGACTGACAAGTGGCAAACTCAGATGAAAAACCATAAGGTCAAGTTAATTATTAGTTAGAGCCTAAACGTTCATAGTAACTTTAGTGAAGTTTTGAACAGGACTACTTTGAAAGCGTCGAAGCCAAGACGACAAAGTCGGCTTGATGTACAAACAAAAGTTTCTGGGTGATTGTAATTCGCCTTTGGCGAATTAGTCCCGACGCTTTCAAAGCGTCGCTACAGGAGACTGCCCCCAGACTTCATTTTTGAATGACAGACTACTGGAGATTTGTACAATGTATCGTATATTATGTACAATGATTGGCCATTGATGGAGGTCATTGTACATAATACATTGTACTTGATACAAAAATGTACAGTAGGCTGTCAACCCTTCAACAAAAACTTGATATCAGCCTCAATAGCCTCAGGCTTCGTTTGTGGGGAATAGCGCTTGAACGGTTTACCCTCAGGCGACACCAAAAACTTGGTGAAATTCCATTTGATTTTCTTTCCCAAAAAACCGCCAAGCTCATCCTTTAGGTATTTGAAAACGGGATGCGTATCCGATCCATTTACCTTAACCTTTTCAGTCAACTGAAAAGTAACGCCATGGTTGATTTTGCAGACCTCCTCCATGGTGTCATTGGTCTCAGGTTCCTGATGCAGGAATTGGTCGCAGGGAAAGCCCAATACCACCAAACCCTTGTCCTCGTAGGTTTCGTGGAGTTTTTCCAGTCCCTCGAATTGAGGAGCCAAGCCACATTTCGTAGCGGTGTTCACCACCAAAACCGTTTTGCCCTTAAAATCGGACATCTTAATCTCCTTGCCCTGCGGGGTCTTTGCACTTAGGTCGTGGAAATTCATATCTATATCTTTTAAGATTATATCGTATGCGACTAATATCTTTCTTTTTCTTTATTCCTACAAATGGGAACGCCCCAAAATCAACGAAGGTTCATCCGAACACGTTTCATTATGGGAAGAACTGTTTTCCCTGCTTAGGACATGACTATTAGCCCTCAGGCTACTGGACATTTGTACAATGTATCGTGTATTATGTACAATGATTGCCCACTAACTGAGGTCATTGTACATAATACATTGTACTTGATACAAAAATGTCCAGTAGGCTGTTTCAACCCTATACTTCCTTGGAGCCAAAAAATGTAATTACTTTGTAGGCCTTCTATGGTATGGCAGGCAGACACGCAGGTCTGCCCCTACGGCAGAAATACTTCCAGCATTTGTTTCTGGAACTAAAACGACACCATCCCCATGCGACTTTCATTCTCCTTTTTAATCCTCTGCCTGCTTCCCTTGGGAGTGATGGCCCGAGACTTTCAAGAATATTTATTCCCCGTTCCTAAATCAATCAAGCTGGATTCGGTGGCTTCTGGACTTTCTTACGAGGCTGAATTCGAGGAAAAATTCAATAACACTTTTGATAAGGTCCTGAGCTTGGATGAGGGAAACGCCAAGGAAAAAGCCTCGCACCGATTCGGGAAACGCAAGGAGCTTACCGTTTGGATGGATACCACCAACCTAAAGCCTCAGGGCTATTGCCTAAACATCGACGAGAACGGTATCCAGCTTCAAGGGCATGACCAGTCCGCCATTTTCTATGGCAAGCAAACGCTGTGGCAATTGCTTGATTTCGTCATCAGCGAAAAGAAAGAGCTTCCGAACGTCTATATCGAGGACTGGCCAGATTTTGAGCGTCGTGGATACATGCTGGACATCAGCCGTGACAAGGTGCCTACACTTCAGACGCTTTATCAACAGATTGACCTTTTGGCCAAATGGAAGGTCAATGAGCTACAGTTATACACCGAGCATACTTTTGCCTACCAAAACCACAAGGAAGTTTGGGAAAATGCCAGCCCACTCACTCCGGCTGAAATTTCCCTGTTACAGACCTATTGCAATGAGCGCTTCATTGACTTGGTGCCCAACCAAAACTCATTTGGGCACATGGAGAACTGGCTGAAGCACGATGAATACCTTGATTTGGCTGAATGCCCGAACAACTGCAAAACCAAGTGGGGAACGCGCAAGCGCCACAGCCTTGACCCGACCAATCCGAAGTCCTTTGAGTTGATGCAGGAGCTTTACCGTGAGCTATTGCCGAATTTCAACAGCCCATATTTTAATATCGGTTGTGATGAGACCATCGAGCTGTGCAACGGACGCTCCAAGGAAGAATGCGACCGCATCGGGCAGGGAAAGGTGTATTTGGATTACCTCAAGAAGCTAAACGACGAGGTGAACAGCCAAGGAAAAACCTCCCAATTTTGGGGTGACATCATCCTGAATCACCCTGAGTTGATTCCAAGCCTGCCGAAAAACATGATTGCCTTGGTATGGGGCTATGACGACACCTACCCGTTTGATGTGAACTTGCCTGAGTTCAAAAATGCGGGGATGAAATTCTACGTCTGTCCAGGCACTTCAAGCTGGAGATCGCTTATCGGACGCAACCACAACGCCTTTATCAACATGAAAAATGGCGCCATCGAAGGCAAGAAAAATGGCGCTATGGGCTACCTGAACACCAACTGGGGTGACCACGGCCACTGGCAACCTCTCTCCGTCTGTTACCCAACCATGATGCTCGGCACGGGATACGCTTGGAACGTGGACAGCACTTCCACGGACGAACTGGAATTCCAACTCAACCACTACATTTTCCAAGACAGCACAGGCAACACGGCCAAAGCCCTGTTGATGTTAGGCGATGCCTACCGCCCGATGGGACTTCCAGAAGGCAACGCCAACGGCATGTTCTTGATGCTCCGTCGCTATAAATGGACTATGAAGGGCAACTGGCAAACCAAGCACCTGACCATCAGCGGTCTGGAAAAATCACGCAAGGAAATTAACGAGGCGTTGGAAGTATTGAAACAAGCCCGCCCACAATGCGCTGATTCTGCCATTATCATCGCCGAACTGGAACAGGCTTCTGCATTGGCACTTCATGGTATTGACCTTGGCATTGCTCGCCTAAAGGCGCCAGGCTATGACACCAAAAACATTCCTGTGGCCAAGCAACAGGAATTGTACAATGAGCTAAAGCCTCTTATTGATCGCCACCGCGAGCTTTGGGTCAAACGCAACCAGCCTGGAGGTTTGGACGATTCGGCTGGGAAACTGGAGGAGTTGTTGAATTACTACAAGCATTAAAAAAGATTTAGACCTGACCGGTTTTGGAAACCGGTCAGGTCTAAATCTTTCCCCCATCACCTCCCATACTTATTTTTCAGCCCATAGGCCTTTCGCCACATCCCCAAGTGCCCGCCGTGAATAGCCAAGTGACTGGTCAAGGTATGAGACACATCATGTTGCACCTCTGGGAAATAATCCGCAAGAACCTTTGACGGATTTGGGCGACGCAATTTTTCCTCATCCACGGATGACAAGGCATCAGCAAACGCCTCAATCGTCTTTTTAAAGGTTGCTCTGAGATGACCTTTCTCCAACATTTCAGGCACATCCAAGGCCGAAGTCCCCTGAGAAAAGTACTGCTCCCACGCCTTGTCCAAAGGCAATTCCACATCCAACCAAGATGCTGTGCGCACAGTTTCATAGCACAAATGCCCCAGCACCCAAGCCGGCGAAATGGAATCGGCAATCACCTGTTTGTTAAAATCCTCGGCAGGAATGTCAGCCGTTAGGTCAAGAATATAATCCACCATCAATCGGCAGATGCGTTTTTCGGAGTCGAAGGAAAGCATAAAGTGGGTTAAAAATTTGCGCTAAAATAAGGTAAAAAGTGCACGCCAAAATTCAACCCCACCTCTGTCCTCCTAAATAAAAAAGGGCAGACACAAAGGTCTGCCCCTACAACAAAACATATCAAACACTTAACGCACCTCAATGCGTTGCGTGAGATTCCCCAAGGTCACTACATAAGTTCCAGCAGGCAGTTCACTGATATCAACCGAATCTCCCTCCACATTACACTCCAGCACGACCATGCCTTGCATGTTATACACTTCAAGTTTTCCAACCATTGCATTTGAGAAGAACATCTCGCTTTCTACTGGATTAGGAAAAATGTATAGGTTTTCATGCACCATCATAGAACCTTGAACACTTGTTGGATTAGGGGTATACACAAATAAAACAGAATATGCGGTATCCTGACAATTAGCCAAAGATGCTACAACAGACACCTGATCAATTTTGTCTGCACCCAAATTCACTACCTGTGAATTATCTGGTGTGAATAGCCCATTACCAGATTCAGTCCCCCATTTATAATTGTAACCCTTGCTACTTCCTAACTCTTCAGCTACAACCTCAACGGTTTGGTTGTATGGCTCCATCGTACGATCCAACTCTATAATGTGAGGGAGACCAACATCCACATCTAATTCGTCTACAAAAAACACAGCACCTTCAGCTTTACAACCCCATTCTTTTTCAATTAGAACTTTATAACTACCCGGTTCAACAACTTCAATAACACCCACATCTGATGAGTAATCAGACCATGCCTCCCCTATACTTTGATAGGACCATTTATAGGAATAACTAGGATTTGATTCACCAGAAAATAATGTAACAGGTGAATTATCATTTGTACAAAGTACAGAATCACCCCCCTCTTGAATAGCAATTTGGGCATCTGGTAACAACTGCAAATCAAATGATACCCTTGCCAACAACGGACTACTACACCCTGCATCTTTTGCTACTTGAAGTATATCAGCATCCCCCCTTAAATCATCTCCCTTTATCACGTTAGAGGCTGGTGTATCACTCGGCACCCAAGTCCAGGTTAATGTTCCAGCCTCATCTCCTGTCTCAGTAAATGTGACAGTTTCATCCCCACAGAGATGTTGGACATACAACAAGGGGTATGAAGAAAACTGCTCAAGTTTTTCAGCACTAGAACTGACTAATGCAATGGTTGGATTTTTGGGGGATACATTAGATGATGTAACAGCGCTAAGACAGCCAGAAATATTACTTTTTGTAGAAACTGTAATTGTAGCATCTCCAGTCAAATTCATCGTGAAGTTTGGACTAACACCTTTCTGAGAATCTCCAAGAGAAGATGACCACTCATAGGTATCAATAGCACCATTACCTACAGCCTCAAATGTCACCTCTTCTCCAACACACACCTGTGGAATTGGCGCCAAAGTCACTGATGGCTGACTCTTTACTTCAACTGCTAATACATCAGCCTTTGGACCATCTCCATCAGCATTTCGATACCATGCTGTAATGTCGTATGTCCCAGGAGATGTAAAATCAAGATCAATGCTCCTAGAATCTGATTCAAAAGTACCAAAGGGAGTTTCCCACACATAAGAAGTCGCCTCACCATTTGGATCAGCGGACATAGAATATGTCTGAAGGCTAGGACATATTGTTGCATTCCCTAAAATCACTGGCTTACTGGTCGGCGCTTGCGCCCAAGCACTGACAGAGCAGAGGGAAATAAATAAGGCCAAAACAGCCCTGAGATTATAAATATACTTCATAAACAAACTTTTGATTTTCAATCAATGACAAATCACTGGCTTTAAGGCTTCACCATCCTCGCCAAATAACTATCCTCCGGCCCATCCATCAGTTTCTCACACTTTAGGCCAACACCCGTAGCAAACTCCTCCAAAAGGTCATAGGCCATATAAAGCCAGTCGAACTCTTCGCCCACAATTCCTTTATAGCTGATTTGGTAAGTGATTTCCCCGTAATAAGGACCGTTCAAGTCAAGCATCACCGAACCGTCATCCGCACGGAAAAGGTGAAGAATATCGGCGCTTTCAATCAAGCACTGCCCTCCTGAATTCAGCAGGTCGTGGATGCGTTGCAAAAACTTAGGCACGCCCTCCATTTTTCCGGCAATGCCCAAGCCGTTCATCAACAAAAGGACGGTGTCAAACTTCTCCTCGTTATAGGTAAAAAAATCAGCGAACAGCGGGTTTTTCACACCACGACGCTTCATCACCTCAATGGAATTTGCGGAAACCTCCATGGCAGAAACCTCGATGCCTTCCTGTTCCTGCAACCACAAGGCATGGGGACCAGCACCAGCGCCCACATCTAACACCTTTCCCTTACACAGTTTCAAGGCCTCCTGCTCCAGCTCCGGCGATTCCTCAAAAGAGCGGAACATATAAGTCATCGGCAAATCCTCGTCCTCGGTCAGGTTGGTGTCCACCTTGACGGCAATGCTTGGATCTGGATTTTCGAGGTAGTCGAACATGGCCTTTCCCATTGGATCAGGCAAGCCTTTTTGCTGGTACTTTATCATTGGGATACTTTGTACAATGTATTATGTATCGTGTATTATGACTTGAAGTAGTGAGCATCATAATACATTGTACATGATACTCTATTCAAAATCCACGTGGTAATGATCGTCGTGCAAATTGTTAATCAACGGCTCAAAGTAACGAGCGAAATAGATGCCTCGCCGTTGGAGCTCCTTTCCACTTGGCGTGGCAAAGAGCTCATCCTTTAGCTCCGTTTTCAACAACACTTTTTTAATCCTCAGGCCCTGCCGTTTGGCGGACTCATCCAAGACCAACAGGTGTTTGGCCATAGTCTCGAAGTCAATTTCCACCGACGCATCTTGGGACCATCGTCCATGGCTGTCGAAACTGAGGAAGTAATGCGCCTTGCCGTAATCGTCGAGCTTGGTGAAAGGCTTCCCTTCCTTTTGGAGAGGAACCATAAAGTCAACGCTCATGCCCGTTTGATGGGTACGGTGTGGGAACAAATTTCCACCATGCTCGCCCGCACATTCCATCAACCGAAAGTGGCGCTCAGAAAGTTTCTGCTCACAGCCTTTGTAGCCTTCCAACACAGCCCTTTTCACTTTGGAGTGGAGAAAAGCCCTGCCCATCAAATAACTCGAAGTGTCGAAATATTTGAAATTAGGACCCGCAAAAGGCATCAGTTTTCCGTACTCCAAACGGCCATCCCCCACTTTCCCGACGGCTTTGCTTTCGATGCCGTCATCAGGAAACTGGGCCATGTAATCGGCAATGGGATCCCGCTTTGGCTTCTCCAAAGGAGGAGTTTCAGCCAACACAGCGGTTTTTGCCGAGGAACTGGGCTCGGAATCAAGACAAGACACTGCAAAAATAGCTAAAAGAAGAACAGCAGAGGGTTTCAACCAAGAGGTGTTCATATCTAAAAGGTGATGGGTTGCGTATAAAGGGAGACGTTGGGCGATGTTGTCCTGACATCCGCGTTGGGCACGGCGCAGAATTCTCATGTCTGACCATTAACGTCCTCCATGATGAAAGCACTTTTTCGGCTCCTTTTTCTTTTTTCTCCTTTTCTGACATTCGCCCAAGGCGATAGTTTAAGCTCCCCCCAACTCTATTCCAGACGGGGCGTGCCCATCCTGCCAGAAACGGGCGAATATGGCCTTAGCCTAAACGCACAGCCACTTTTCAACTATGCGGGAAATTTTTTCAACAACACGGCCGACAACGAATTGGAAATTGGCTACGCCTACCAATACATGTTTGTGGGAAAGCATTTCATCACACCACAAATCGCAAACCGACTAAAACTTGGATTTAGCACCCAATACGACCGCTTGGTGATCCCCTACTTGGGCAATCCAGACGAAACCCATCGGGAAATCGGCAAGGGAACAGACTTTTTGATTGGCGTGGGACAAGAGCGAAGACGAGGACGAGGACGGGTGCAGGGATTGTTTGGAGGCGAGGCCTATCTGCGTTTTGTCTATGTTTCCACCAACTACAAATACGATCGCGACCTGAACGACTCCGACCCCGTGGCCACTCCCGAGGAACAAATGGGACCAAGTGGTGGGCGCGCTATTCGGGCCATTAACGTAACCTTGGACCCTGCGGGAAATGCCACTGCAATTCAAGGAACTGGGCTTTCTTTAGGCCTTCGAATTTTTGTTGGGGTTGAATATTTCTTCGCTCCAAAAATCTCCATCGGCACGGAACTGGGGCTTAGCGCCTTTTTCACCTTCAGCGGACACGGACAAGTACGCGAGGAATTTTTCACAGGTGGAGAAACCCGAGAATCAGTGACAAAAAAACCTGCGGATAAGAATGTGGCCCTCGGCGTAGGCGCCGATAATAACGGCCTTCCCAGCGGATTTACCGACATTAACTCCTTGCCTTCCTCCTTGGCGGGGACAAGCGACGGGATGATTTTCCTGCATTTCTACTTTTAAAAAACAGCTTCCATGGCTACCGAAATCAATATCAAAAACCTGCCACACGGCTACCAATCCATCATCAGCAACGGCAAGCATTCCATCGTTGGTGACGAACCTGTAAAAGACAAAGGCACCGACCTTGGTTTTTCCCCGACCGAATTGGTGTTGGCTGGATTGGCCATGTGCAAAGTGGCTACCATTCGATACGTAGCCCGCAAAGACAACTTGGACATTGGCGAGGTCAATGCCTGTTTATCACAAGTGGCAAAACGCAAGGAACATGGTGGCTTCCACACCACCGTTGAAGTGTCCATCGACATCGAAGGCGACCTGACGGATGAGCAACGCAAAAAACTCCTGAAGCAAGCCGACCACTGCTATGTGCATCGCATGCTCGAAGGAGAATGGAACATTGAAAACGCTAAAGTGGGTTTAGCTCAAATCTCAAAAGATCCCGACCAAACCTAACAGGTCTTAGCCCGACAAAATGGAGGTTGGCAAATTGGACGACATTCAGCTATGGATGGCTTTGGTAACTTAAGACCCAAGCCATCCATCAATGACTTATGACTTTTACTGGAAAAGCTGAAGAGTTCTTACTCCTTGACCAACTTTCTCAAGGCAATGCGGAGGATTTATTGTCCGACAAAAAGCCCAGCACACTTACCTTAATTTGGTTTACACAGGACTGCTCAGGAGTGGTGATCGATGGGGAGTCTCATTGCTTCGGGAAAAACACCATTATCTGCCTCACTGAATTTCACCAAATGGCATTGGGCGACATCAAAACCGCCCGAATTATTCGTTTTAATCGCCCTTTCTACTGCATTCTTGACCACGATAGCGAGGTAGGATGCAAAGGGGCGCTATTTTTTGGAGCCTCTCAGCTACCCATCATCACCATCCCCGAAGAGGCCCAAGACAAATTCGAAACTGTCTGGAAAATGTTCTGGATGGAAATGGAATCCGAGGATGCCCTTCAGTTGGAAATGCTCCAAATGATGCTGAAGCGAATCCTCATCCTCTGCACTCGCCTCTACAAAGAACAGCATCACTTCACCGCGCTTGAAAACCCACAGGCGGACATCGTTCGCGAATTCAACTTTTTGGTGGAAAAGCATTTCAAAACGAAGCATACCGTAGCCGAGTATGCCGACCTCTTAAACAAATCACCGAAAACCATTTCCAACCTCTTCGCCAAGCTCGGCCAAAAGACGCCCCTCCAATACATCCAAGAAAGAAGGGCCTTGGAGGCACGTCGAATGTTGGGCTACAGTGACCAACACATCAAGGAAATCGCCTATGCCTTAGGCCATGAAGACCAACAGAGTTTCAGTCGCTTTTTCAAGAAAATGGAGGGGCTATCGCCGAGCGATTACCGCGAAAAAATCCAAATGGGAAAAATTGCCACCTCTTCGGGAAAATCGGCCTAACGGATTGCCTGCCTCATCCCCCACCTTTGTATTGTTAGTTTATTAATCACCCAAAACAACAATACCATGGCTACTTTCAGCATCCCAACCAAAGACCAAGTTACCACCGCCAACCAAGCGATTTTTGACCAATTGGAAGAAAAGGTGGGCTTCGTACCAAACCTCTACGCCTATTACGCAAAGGGCGACTCGGCATTGGGTGACTACCTGACCTTCCAGAACCGTGAATCAAGCCTGAAAGGCAAAGAAAAGGAATTGGTCAACTTGGTCACCAGCCAATACAGTGACTGCCGTTACTGCCTATCGGCCCACACGGCAATGGGCAAAATGAATGGTTTCTCGGACGAACAAATCCTTGAAATTCGTCAAGGAAGGGCTTCCTTCGACAGCAAGCTCGACGCCTTGGCAAAACTCACGCTAAACATCTTGGAACATGGCGGTAAGGCTGATGCCCATGTGGTAGATGAATTCTTTACCGCTGGCTATTCCGAGAAAAACTTAGTGGACTTGAACATTGCCATCGGCACAAAAATCATCAGCAACTTCATCCACAACCTGACAGATTTGCCTGTTGATTTTCCTGAGGCCCCTGCTCTCCAAAAAGAGACCGCCTAACGATTCTGAAAACGCCCGAATCAGCACGTACTGATTTGGGCTCCTTTCCACTCATTATATCTCAAAAAAATCTTTCAGTTATGGCTACAGAAATCAGCATTAAGAACTTACCGCAAGGCTATCAATCCATCATCAGCAATGGAAAACACTCCATTTTGGGAGATGAACCCATAAAAAGTAAGGGAACCGACTTGGGCTTCTCTCCCCCAGAGTTGGTATTGGCTGGCATCGCCATGTGTAAAGTTGCGACCGTCAGGTATATCGCCCGAAAAAATGAGTGGGACCTGCGAGATGTGGATGCCAAGCTTTCTCAAGAGGTCAAAAGAGGGAAGGACGGAAAACTCAGCACGCACATCAAAGTGAGCATGAGCATTGAGGGCGACCTTACGGAAGACCAGCGGGAAGAACTCCTAAAACAGGCTGATAACTGTTATGTCCATCGCATGATTGAAGGTGATTGGGAAATCGAAACCGCTACCGAAGAACCTGTACTTGCCGAGATCTAATCATTTCTTGGTGATTATAAAAAACAAGGCTGTCTCTGGATTTGAGACAGCCTCCTTTTTTTGCTTATGTACTAAGCTTAGAACAAGACATAAAAAAACAGGACTTCCCTTTCGGAAAGTCCTGTCATCCAATAAATCCTTAAATCAAGGCCTTATTTGGCAGAAGCGAAGTTTTTAGAAACCTCCTCCCAGTTGATGATGTTCCAGAATGCGTTAACGTAATCTGGACGACGGTTTTGGTAGTGCAAGTAGTAAGCGTGCTCCCAAACGTCAAGACCGAGGATAGGCGTACCTTTTACCTCAGCGATGTCCATCAATGGGTTGTCTTGGTTTGGTGAAGAAGTAACCGCGAGGCTACCGTCACCTTTTACAATCAACCAAGCCCAGCCAGAACCGAAGCGAGTAGCAGCGGCGTTGTTGAACTCTTGCTGGAAAGCTTCGAAAGAACCGAAAGCTTGGTCGATAGCAGCAGCAAGGTCACCAGAAGGCTTGCCACCACCATTTGGAGAAAGGATTGTCCAGAACAAGTTGTGGTTGAAGTAACCACCACCATTGTTACGAACAGCAGCGCCAGCAGCACCGGCACCTTTAATGATTTCTTCGATAGACTTACCTTCCAAGGCAGTACCAGCGATAGCATCATTCAACTTGCTAGTATAAGCAGCGTGGTGCTTGTCGTGGTGGATCTCCATCGTCATTTTGTCGAAGTGAGGCTCCAAGGCGTCAGCAGCGTAAGGCAAAGCAGGCAATTCAAAGGCCATGTCTAAAGCAATTTTAAAGTGAATTTTTAACAGAAAAGGAACCACGAGTGGGCTCTAATCCAAAATTAGCCTTTGATAGTTCTTAACAAAGGAAACCAAGCAAAAAAGCGGGATGCAGACCTGACATGTATCAGGTTTGCATCCCGCTTTTTTGAATCAAAACACTACTAAATCACTGCCTCAAGCCTTGAAAAAACTCTTTCAGTAATGCCGAACACTCCCCTTCCATTACACCTGTTACAATCTCCGTTTTAGGATGCAACACGTTGTCCTGCAGTCGGAAACAACCACGCTTCGGATCAGGAGCTCCTACTACCAAGCGCCCAAGTTGCGCCCAAGACAAGGCTCCAGCACACATCACGCAAGGCTCCAAGGTTACATAAAGGGTACACTCATCAAGATACTTTCCTCCCAAATTATTGGCAGCAGCCGTAAGGGCAAGCATCTCGGCATGGGCGCTCACGTCATTCAAACGCTCCGTTTGGTTGTGCGCACGTGCAATCACTCGATTACGACACACCACCACAGCACCCACAGGAATCTCCTCCTCTTCAAATGCATAAGAGGCCTCCTTCAAGGCCTCCCGCATGAAATATTCGTCAGTGAACATAGAATATATAGTGTTGAAGTGCTCGGGTGTTGAAGTGTTGGAATGTAACTGCAATACTTCAACACCCGAGCACTTCAACACTCCAATACTTAAAGCTGAACCGACTCCATCATCTGCTGGGCAGCAACCTGCCACTCACGCTTCTGGTCCAATGGACATGAGAAATTGATGGAATAGGAGCTATTGCCCTTGTAGCCGTAAAGCATATAGATATAGCGGTAGCTCACGATTTTCTCACCCTTGCTATTCTCTCCAGCAAGCTTGGCCTCCATTTCAAACACGATAAACTGGTTTCCATTAATGGTGGTCACTTCATCACGAAGGAAGCGGACATTTTCGAAATAAGTCTCGAAAGAAGCCTTTTTGAACTTGCGCTCGGTTTCCAAGTCACGCTGGGTGCCCATCTGCTTCTCCACCTCCAATTTCTTGTTGCTTCGGGACTTGCTACCCGGCTCCACAGTTTCTTGAATGCTCAAGGTGATGGACTCATCATCATTAGCGAACAAGGCCAACGGCTCGGCCCTATTCATAAACTGCCCCAAAGGATTTTCAGAGGCTGGTTGCTCCTTGTCGGCGTTCAAATGGCGAAAAGACTTCGGCACAAGCATCTTAATCTTGCCGTCGATGCTCTTCTTTTTCAAAGCAACATCCTGAGCGGTGAAGGCGAATAGGCCCAAAAGGGCAAAAACAAAGAGTAACTTTTTCATACAAACACGAGTTGGAGGCTTTCTACTTTCTTATTGCCGAGGCGAATTGGTAATTTGCGCGTTACTTGTATCAAGTAGCAAGAAGCCAGTATCAAGATTCGCATATTGGTCGATCATCTTGTGTCTTGATACTGGAGTCTTGAATCCTTCTTCAAGACAATATTCTGCCAAAGAAAACAAAAATCGTAGACAATAATGTTGCGCACGCATACTTGTGGCGAATTACGCCTTTCAGACAAGGACAGTCAGGTAACACTTTGTGGCTGGGTTCAACGAGTACGGGATAAGGGCGCCATGGTGTGGATTGACCTCCGCGACCGCTATGGCATCACCCAATTGATGTTGGATAACTCCTCTGGAGAGGCCCTTTTGGAAACTGCCCGTTCCCTCGGACGCGAGTTCGTCATTGAGGCGAAGGGTAAGGTGATTGAGCGTGCTTCCAAAAACAACAAGATCCCTACGGGCGAGATTGAAATTTTTGTAGGCGAGTTGAATATCCTCAACCCTGCCAAACTTCCTCCATTCCTTATCGAGGACGAAACTGACGGCGGTGATGACCTCCGCATGAAGTACCGCTACCTCGATTTGCGACGCAATCCAATACGCGAGGCACTTCGCTTGCGCCACAAGGTAGCCCAGTCGGCACGCCGATTCTTGGACGAGCAGGACTTCATCGAGGTGGAAACCCCAGTATTGATCAAGTCCACGCCTGAGGGTGCCCGTGACTTCTTGGTTCCTTCCCGCATGAATCCGGGAGAGGTTTACGCCTTGCCACAGTCGCCACAAACCTTCAAACAATTGTTGATGGTTTCTGGTTTCGATCGCTACTACCAAATCGTAAAATGCTTCCGCGATGAAGACCTTCGCGCCGACCGTCAGCCTGAGTTCACTCAGATTGACTGCGAAATGTCCTTCATCGAGCAGGAAGACATCATCAATACTTTCGAAGGGCTCGTAAAGCGCATCTTCAAAGAAGTGAAAGGCGTGGACATGACCGAGGAATTCCCTCGCATGGACTACGACACGGCCATGGCGCTTTATGGTAGCGACAAGCCAGACATTCGCTTCGGCATGACCTTCGTCGAATTGAACGACGTGGCTCAAAATAAAGGCTTCAAGGTCTTTGACGATGCTGAATTGGTAGTCGCTATCTGCGCCGAGGGTTGTGCAGATTACACTCGTAAGCAATTGGACGGCTTGACCAACTTTGTGAAGAAACCACAGATTGGCGCCAAAGGATTGGTTTATGTGAAGTGCAATGAGGACGGCTCCTTCAAGTCTTCTGTGGACAAATTCTATTCTCAAGAGGATTTGAAAGCATGGGCTGACAAGGCCAATGCGAAGCCGGGCGACTTGTTGTTGGTACTTTCTGGCGACAAGGACCACACCCGCAACTGCATGAACGAGTTGCGTTTGGAAATGGGCAACCAATTGGGCCTTCGCGACAAGGAGACTTTCGCTTGCCTTTGGGTGACCGACTTCCCGTTGCTCGAGTGGGATGAGGACAGCAAGCGTTACCACGCCATGCACCACCCGTTCACCTCACCGCACAAAGAGGACATTCCAAAATTGGATTCCGATCCGGGAGCTGTGCGCGCCAATGCCTATGACTTGGCCATCAACGGTGTCGAGGTTGGCGGTGGTTCCATCCGTATCCACGACAAATCCACGCAGGAATTGATGTTCAAGCACCTCGGATTTACTGATGAGGAGGCCAAAGAGCAGTTCGGTTTCTTGATGGAGGCCTTTGAGTTCGGTGCCCCACCACATGGCGGTATCGCCTTCGGCTTCGACCGTCTCTGCTCTTTGTTGGGCGGTTCGGACTCCATCCGTGACTTCATCGCCTTCCCGAAAAACAACTCCGGCCGTGACGTGATGATTGACGCGCCATCCAAGCCAAGCAAGGAACAGATGAATGAGCTTAGCCTTGAGATAAAAGCCTTGAAATTGGAGGAGGCAAAATGATAGGTATAAAAGGACGCCAGTATCAAGACACAGGACTTCCCCATGTAACGGGGTCTTGATACTTGATACTGGCATCTTGATAAATTAATTGGCAAAACGCCATAAAAAAAACCCGTGAGGATATCCTCACGGGTTTTTTGCCTCTAAGACTTTTCTTTTCAAGCGACCTCAAACTTGGCCAAATTCAAAGGCTTCACCTTTTTGAGCCAAGCAAGCGCCTCAACCTCGTCGTCGAACAAGCGGAATTCGGCCTCCGGCTGGTTATAGCCAAAGACAGATGCGCCATACATCCGGCTTACCGGACTGTCGACCAACAAAGCTACGGCCTCGTAGCTGTCCCTTGAAAAGTTCTCCTCGATTGCCTTCCTTGCTTCGAAGTCAATGACTTGAACATTGCGGATGTCCAAAAACAGCCCAACCTTACGCCCAGAACGCAAGCGTTCCCGAACATTGTGGGCCTCCTGTGCATCCTCACCAGATATCCGTGCATCTGGCAACACCACAGAATAGATGATGCTTTCCCCTTCATCCATCCATATGGTATGCGTACGCGTGTGTGTGTGCTTTGACATAAAAACGAAAAGTGTGTACGATGGATAACTCAAAATTAACTCATTGGTACTGAAAAACAACACTTTACCAAACACCTAAACTCGAAACTATCTTGAGGAAAAAGATTCCAAAATGACCAAACTGTCCTATTTCCCTCAAAAAGCTGATTTTAGTGAAAGTGAATTTAACTGGTAACCCCATTTTTTTTACCAAACGGAACGACAATGTTGTCCATAATCATCCCCACCCTTAATGAGGGTGCAACCTTAGATTATTTCCTAACCGAGCTAAAGGTTAACACTTCGTCAAACTTTTTTTTCGAGATCATTATTGCCGACGGTCATAGCCATGATGACACGCAGGCCATTGCCCAGCGCCATGGAGCCAAGCTCGTTCTAAGTACGCCGAGCCGAGCAATTCAGATGAACGCGGGTGCAAAAAAATCTGAGGGGGACATGCTTTTCTTTCTACATGCCGACAGCCTTCCTCCAAAAAACTTTGACCAATTGATAAGAGAAAGCGGTGCAAAGACGGGTTGTTTCCAGCTCCAATTCGACCAAAGGCATCCTTTATTGGACTTTTCAGCTTGGTTCACACGCTTTCAAGGGGGATTGTTCAGAGGTGGAGACCAATCACTTTTTGTTGAGCGGGAATTATTTGAAAGGATTGGGGGATTTGACGAGAGTCATCGCATCATGGAGGATATAGAGATCATCCAACGACTAAAAACGCAGACCTCATTTCGCATCCTTCCCCAAAAAGTGGTGACTTCGGCCAGAAAATACGAACGCAATGGCTACTTCCGCCTGCAGTTCCTTTTCGGATGCATCCATCTGCTCTACCGTTTGGGAAGTTCCCAGCAACAACTCGTCGACTTTTACCGCAGACACATCGATAAAACAGAAAATTTCACCGAAGATGTAAACTGAGGCCAACGGTTTTTTTGTTTATGAAGTAGAGGCGCTATCCACCCAGCCCATTTTGTATCACTAAAGACTTACCACTATGGAATTTAATCTGTTTCGCATATTGTTCCCAAATGGTTGGGGAGTCCAACAACATGGCGAAGAAATCCGTCAGCTATTTCGGGATCGTCAAATGGATGTGAACAACAATCTTAAGAAGAAGTCATTTATCGAGGCGTTTGCCGATCGATATATTAACGGAGTCCGATTGCGTTGCGAGGCAGACGAGTTTCACCGTTATTACCCAAACCCTTGGACACCTAACAAGATTGACCCAGATATTCACAACGAGCTGAAAAGCCCAGAGTAATCCGTTTGGCGTCTTGGGACGAAGGCTATTGGAGCGCCTCCTTTATGGCGTTTCGCAAACCTTCAAAAGCATCATCCTCCATGGCAGGAATTCCGTCAAGGGGGATGCTTTCTTGTGTCTCTATCCAAGAGCGACACCCGCCGTACTCTGGCAATACCTCCATCAAAAAGGGTTTTTTCAGGCGATATGCCCGAAGGAGTAAACAGTGGACACCGCCTTGTTGCCAACGCTCAAAACGCTCTTTGACCACGGGTTCTTTCCACACATGGAACTTGTCCAAGGCCTGCACCTTCTCCCATGAGTCCACCATAAAGGCATCCTCCAAAGTGGCGAAATAACGCATTTCCACCTCATGAGGACCTTTCCAGCCGTCATCCTCACGGCTTTCGGCCAACCAGTCGTCCTTTACCAGATTCTCCTGTTCATGGAACTGGGTCGGGAACAGTAAAAACTTTTTGAACTGAAGGGTAAAATCCTCGGAAATCCCCCCTTTCCTCAGAACGACAACCTGCTTTCCTGTCCCTAAGGCCTCAACAACTTTCGCCCATTCTTTGAATGCTGGAACCATATTTTTGAAAATGGGTATCAAGTATCAAGACACCAGACTGCTCTCTGCTCTTGTGTCTTGATACCTGATACTTGTGTCCAAAATCGAATCACATCTTTTCCGCAATCGCATCCCACAGCGCCAACCGAGCCTCCAAAGCCTCCTTGGCAGTTTCCAACACCTCATCCCACTTTTGCTCATCATCACCGCACAACAGCCCAATCATTTTCATGGCCAATGGACCGTGCTCATCACCGTCGAGTTCGATATGGCGTTGGAGGTAATAGGTCAATTTATCAAAGGACTTGTCCGTCTGCTTTTCGGATTGGCGAACAATCTCCAAGAACATATCGGGAATCACTTCCTCACGACCAAAAGTAAATGCTGAAGCAATTTGATGTGGCTCACCACCATCCACAATATTAAATGTCACCGTCAGAAAATTCGCAATGGCTGGATCCAAGGACAATTCATCGATCATTTGGGCCACAGAATGCCCTTTTCGAATGCCTGCGATAAAAGTGTCGATGGAACTGCGGTCAGCCCCAAGCTCGGACATTGCATCCAAGTACATCTCAAAGTGACTCTTAGGTTCCCCCAATTCATTGATGTCACTTTCCTCCGCGAGGACAATCTCATTGACAAACCTGCTCACCATTGGGTTTGGCGCAGGAATCCACGGCAGTTCCATCCCCGTCAGTCGCAACTGCAATCCTTTCAACAAGGACATAAAATCCCACACAGGATAGACGTGGTATTCCATAAACACCCGAACATCTTCGAGGGTCTGCAACTTGTCATAAAGGACGTGAGTGGTCAAGGCCTTGCGAAGCGACACAAGGTTTTTGTCAATATTGGAAAGTTGTTCCATGCTGGAATGCATTTGTACAATGTCTCGTGTATTATGTACAATGATTGCCCTCTGGCTGAAGTCATTGTACTTGATACATTGTACTTAATACAATAATGTACAGTAGTATGATACTTTTTAAACCTCTTGGACGGGCTTGTTCATCACCGAGGCGTAGATCTCCTCATACACGGGCACTACCTTTTCGGTGCTGAATCGATCAGCCTGCTCCCGAGCCCTTTGCTTGAATTTTGGCAACTGGTCCTCGGCTAACACATGAAGGCTTGCTTTTGCCATGCCTTCCAAATCGCCCACAGGACATACGAAGCCCGTCTCTCCATGGATGTTCACCTCGGGAATTCCACCCGCATTTGATGATACCACTGGAACGCCGTAAGCCATGGCCTCCAGTGCGGCCAAGCCAAAACTTTCCTGCTCAGAAGGAAGAATGAACAAGTCGGAAACGCACAGCAACTCATCCAATGGATTTACTTTTCCTAAAAAGCGAATGTCTTTACAGACGCCGAGCTCTCGACAAAGTCGCTCTACTTTTGGACGTTCAGGCCCATCACCAACCAACATCAACTTAGCTGGAATTTTTTCGCGCACCTTACTGAACACACGCACCACATCCTCTACCCTTTTCACTGGACGGAAGTTGGAGACATGCACCAGCAAGCGTTCACCTTCAGGACAGAAGGCTTTTCGGAAAGTTTCGGGGCAATCCTTGAACTTGGGCTGTTTAATGGAAATGAAGTTGGGAACGACCTTGATCTCCTTGTCCACCTCAAAATGTTTTAAGGTGTCTTGCTTCAAAGACTCAGAAACTGCCGTAACGCAATCCGAATGGTTAATGCTGAAACGCACAACGGGCTTGTAAGTCAAGTCCCTTCCCACCAAAGTGATGTCCGTGCCATGCAATGTGGTCACCACAGGAATATGAATCCCCTTTTCCAAGAGAATCTGCTTGGCCAAATAGCCCGCTGTGGCATGAGGAATGGCATAATGCACATGCAACAAGTCCAGTTTCTCATGGCGCACCACGTCCACCATCCTACTCGCCAACGCCAATACGTAAGGGGGATATTCGAAGAGAGGGTAATCGCGGACGTTCACTTCATGGAAAAAAATATTCTCGTTCAGGTGATCGATCCTAAACGGCTGTTCATAGGTGATGAAGTGCACCTGATGTCCTCGCGAGGCTAAGGACTTTCCGAGTTCTGTTGCAACCACCCCACTTCCACCGTAGGTAGGGTAGCATACAATTCCTATTCTGGCCATAATGGCAAGTTAAAGACTATTTCACGATTGCGCAGGTTCACCAGCAGACAAATGCGCACATCGCCCCCGCAGACTACTTAATATTCTTGTATCAAGTACAATGTATTATGTACAATGACTTCAGCCAGTAGGCAATCATTGTACATAATACATGATACATTGTACAACTATCCAGTAACCTATAAGCCACGTTCTCCTTAACTTTGCCTCTCCAAAACGAAATACCACAGATGATAAGGGTTGCCATATTTGCCTCAGGCTCCGGCTCCAACGCCGAAGAAATCATGAAGCGCTTCCAAAACAACGACCAAGTGGAAGTGAGCCTCATCCTCTCCAACAAGAAAGACGCTCTCGTACATGAGCGCGCGAAGAAATTCGGTGTGCCGAGCGTCTCCTTTACCCGCGATGAATTCCGCCAAGAGGAAGGCGTCCTCAAAACATTGAAGGAGCAAAACACCGATTTGATTGTATTGGCTGGTTTCCTTTGGCTGATTCCTGAGGCATTCGTGAAGGCATTCCCAGAACGCATCATCAACATCCACCCTGCCCTATTACCTAATTATGGCGGAAAAGGCATGTACGGCATGAACGTTCACCAAGCCGTGGTCGAGAACAAGGAAACGGAAACGGGCATCACCATTCACTACGTGAACGAGCGCTACGACGAAGGCGAGCATATCCTTCAAGCCTCCTGCGAGGTGCTTCCTACGGACACTCCAGAGGATGTCGCCCAAAAAATCCACGCCTTGGAATACGAACATTTCCCAGTGGTGGTGGAGAAAATTGCGCTAAACTTGTAGAGACAAGGCATTGCCTTGTCTCTACTTCCCCAGAATTTCTTACCTTTGCCCCCCTCAGACCTGAGAAGCTCCACGGCCTCTCAGGTCTTATTGATTTACAGTCGATTGAGTTAACGAGCACACGTGCAAAAGTGCTTCCCAACCACTCCTATGAAAATCCAATCCGCACTCATCTCCGTCTTTTCCAAAGACAATCTGGAGCCTATCGTACGCAAGTTGAACGAGCTTGGCGTGACCATCTACTCCACTGGTGGCACCCAGAGCTTTATCGAAGGCTTGGACGTTCCGGTAACAGCCGTTGAAGATTTGACGAGCTACCCATCTATCCTTGGTGGACGCGTAAAAACCCTTCACCCGAAAATCTTCGGTGGAATTTTGAACCGTCGTGACAATGAGTCGGACCAACAGGAAATTGCCGAGTACAGCATCCCAAACATCGATTTGGTGATTGTTGACCTCTACCCATTCGAGGACACTGTAACTTCTGGCGCTCCTGAGCAGGACATCATCGAGAAAATCGACATCGGTGGCATCTCCCTTATCCGCGCTGCCGCTAAAAACTTCAAGGATGTTACTATTGTAGCTTCCAAAAACGAATACCTCCCACTCTTGAGCTTGCTCGAGAAAAAAGGTGGCGAGTCTGATTTAGCTGACCGCAAGTGGTTCGCTAAGCAAGCATTTGACGTTTCTTCTAACTACGACTCAGCCATCTTCAACTGGTTCGCTGAGGAGGAAGAGGAAAAAAGCCTCAAAATCTCCGTTCAGGAGAGCCGCACGCTTCGCTACGGTGAGAACCCACACCAGAAAGGTACGTTCTACGGCGACTTGGACGCTATGTTCGAGAAATTGAACGGCAAGGAGCTTTCTTACAACAACTTGGTGGACATCGACTACGCCATCAACTTGATTGACGAGTTCAAAGGCGAAACTGCCGTGGCTATCCTCAAGCACAACAATGCTTGTGGTTGCGCACTCGGTACTGACGTAAAAGACGCTTACCTCAAAGCCTTGGCTGGTGACCCAGTTTCCGCTTTCGGTGGTGTTATCGTTTCCACACAGCCTATCGATTTGGCCGCTGCTGAGGAGTTGAACAAATTGTTCTTCGAGGTGTTGATCGCCCCAGCTTTCGCTGCCGACGCTTTGGAATTGCTCAAAGGCAAGAAGAACCGTATCCTCCTTAAGCGCAAGAACGTTGCTTTGCCAACTAGCCGTACCAAGACCCTTTTGAACGGTTTCATCCAACAAGACAAGGACAACAAAACCGAGACTGCTGAAGACCTTAAGGTTGTTACAAAGGTTGCCCCAACTGAGGAGCAAGTGAAGGCTATGTTGTTCGCCATGAAAGTGTGTAAAAACACTAAGTCGAACACCATCATCTTCGCTAACGACAACCAGTTGTTCGCTTCAGGTGTTGGTCAAACTTCCCGTGTTGACGCTTTGAAGCAAGCTGTAGACAAGGCTAAAGAATTCGGCTTCGACCTCAATGGCGCTGTTATGGCTTCTGACGCCTTCTTCCCATTCCCTGACTGTGTGGAATTGGCTGACAAAGCTGGCGTAAAAGCTGTTATCCAGCCAGGCGGTTCTATCCGCGACCAAGAGTCTATCGATTACTGTGACGCTAATGGCATGGCCATGGTGACTACAGGTGTTCGTCACTTCTTGCACTAAGCAGACAAAAGATCAAGTACATCTTGATTTCAAATAACAAAAGCTCGGCGACCAATTTGGTTGCCGAGCTTTTTTTGTTGGTGCAATACATGAACACCCCTAATAAATCATCTTCACATCCAGTGATGGACCATCAATAAACAGCCTGTTCCTTCGCTTATTCTTCAATACGGGAAAGCTTTTGGACAATGCATCAAGCTCACCCCGTAAGACACTCCCCGAAGCGGAATTTTGCAGATGAAATGGTGTTTCAAATGAAAACTGCCAATCCTTGCTTGAACTGACACTTGGATTAAACGTAGCCATAACTTTTCAATTTTTGACTTCATACCCCCTAAGAGGACAACGTTTAAAACCAGTGTTTTTATGCTTCGGCCTCCTCTGAATTAACAGATATCATCCAAAACGACAGAACCTTGATGGAAAGTTTTTTTGGATGGGCGGAATGCCCATAACAGTCTGCATCCTACTCATCCAATAGTCTCAAAATCATGGTGCAGACATATTTGATTCTCTCTGAATAAACCTACCCCTGACAAATCGCATCTTCCTCCATAAAAAGATTCAATATATTGCCCTCATGTCTGAAGAAATGAAACCCTGCCCCCAGTGCAGTTCCCCATACGGTTACGACACTGGAAGAGATAATATCTACGCATGCCCTGAATGTGGCCACGAGTGGAACCCTGAAGAAGTAGTCGAAGAAGAAGGCTTGGTGGTGAAAGACGCCAACGGCAATATCCTAAAGGATGGTGACTCCGTCATTGTCTTGAAAAACTTGCCAGTAAAAGGCGCTCCAGGCCCTGTAAAGGCCGGCACCAAAGTGAAAAACATTCGCCTGACCGAAGGCGACCACAATATCGACTGCAAAATTGACGGCTTTGGAGCCATGGGCCTGAAGTCAGAGTTTGTGCGAAAGGCTTAATTTTCTGTTTGGGTGCCAATTAGGCCCCCATTTTTTTCACCTCTATTTTTCCTTATTCGCTTTAAAGCAAGCGAACCCAAGTCCGGCAATTATCAGCACGGTCAAACCCATGGGCATTACCGCCCAAGATATGGGTTGCAAGAAGGCTTTTATGACCATCCCAAGGAAAAGTAGAGCCATTTGCCCAAAGGCCAACGTAAGCATCACCTTTCTTAGCCCGCTCCATTTTTGATAGCAATACCAAACGCAGAACGCTTCCACCAAAAATATGGCGTAATAATGAGAGATGTGAATCATCCCAAATACTATTTGACCTGGTTTGGAGGGAAGTAAAAAAGCTTCTATTCCAACCAGAATTGCTATTGGCATAGCCACCACCAAAAGCAGAATGTATTTGCTATTCTGTCCGATCTCAGTCTTTCCCATTATCAAATCAAAAGTGCCATTCAAAAATAGGACTCTTTGAGGGAAATTAATTTTCAATCAAAAAGGCACGAAACCCAAACGGGAATTTCGTGCCTTTTACTTTTTCTGATCAGATGCCTTAGGAGATGTCAATCCGACGGCTCGATGGCGTGGAAGGCGAGGTTTTAGTTAAGTGGATGTGCAAGACGCCATCACGGCAATCCGCCCGAATATTTTCAGGGTCCACATTGTCCGGCAAGACAAACGAGCGCTGGAAGGAACTGTAATTGAACTCCTGACGGTGGAATTTTCCAGTAGTATCCTCCGTCTCCTCTCGCCTCTCACCCTTCACATTCAACTCATTGCCCTCCAAGGTAATGTCGATGTTTTCCTTGGTCAAACCCGGCACGGCCAACTGGAAATCGAACTCATTCTCGTCCTCCTTCACATTCACCGATGGCATGGCGCTGTGACCAAAGAAGTTGTCCCACAGGTTTTCCATCGCTGGAAAGATTGGCTGATGCGTTTGACGCTTTTCAAGCATTCCCATAACAATTCAATGGATGTTTTATTCACCCAAAAAAACGAGGGAAAAAGTTGGCTTAGTGTGGGCAATGGCTGGCGGATTAGGTTTTTCCGCAAATGGGAATGGATGGGGATTTTTTACCACGGAGGTTAGGAGAAAGGGAGACGCCCATGATTTCAACCACATATTGCGTATCCAACTTCAGAGCATATCCTTTTGAATGGTAAAACGCTCCTTTCCTCCTTCTCTCCGTGGTTTAAAACGAACCCCTCTAATGACAAAAAAATAGCGCGAGCTATTGCCCGCGCCATCTATCAAACCCTATCAACAATCTAACTTTTATGCTTAGTAGCGAATATTCTCCAAGCCTTTCTCATCCAACAATTCCACCTGACTGCCACTCACGGAAACCAAGCCGTCCTTCTTAAACTCCGAAAGGAAGCGAATCACAGATTCTGGGGCGGTGCCCACCATACCCGCCAAATCATTTCGGGAAATGGAGATGGTGAAACTTGCCTCGCCATGCCTTTTGTATTTGTCACGGAGGAGCAACAAGGCATCAGCAACGCGCTTACGGACGGTATTGTAGGCCAAATCAATCAGCTCCTCCTCCTTTTCACGGAGGTTATGCGAAAGCATTTTGATAAAGCGCGCTGACACATCACGATTGGTGTACAACAGATTAAGGAATTCATCCTTTGGAATCAGCCTCAATTCCGTTGCTTCCATGGCCATGGCGTATTCCATGCGGTCAGTTTCCTGCAACAAAGAAATGTAACCGAAGAAATCACTTTCAGAATGTAGTTCTGTGATGAACTCCTTGCCGTCCTCATTGACGCTGTACAACTTGACCTTTCCGGAGTTGACATAATAGAGGTAACGGGCGTAATCTCCTTCTTGATAAATGGACTCCTTCTTCCTGAATTTTACGGTTTTGCAGTTCTCCGAAAGGTTCTTCAAATCCTCCAAAGTGGAAGCCTTATCCAAGAAATCTCCAAGGTTATTTTTCTCATTACCATCTACCTTAAACACCTCGTTGCGCTTGAGGCGCCCTTCGATCGCATCGAGCAACTCAGTTTCCTCAAAAGGCTTGGTGAGGTAATCATCCGCACCAAGGCTCATGCCTTTTCGGAAATCACTACGCTCGGTTTTGGCCGTCAAAAAGATGAATGGAATAGATGCCGTATCCGGATTCCGACTCAGAATATGCAACACGCCGTAGCCATCCAGCTCTGGCATCATGATATCACAAACAATCAAATCAAACTCCTTCTCTTGGGCCATTTGCACCCCCACCTTTCCATTCTCGGCAGTTTCCACCTCATAGCCCGCCAATTCCAAGATCTCTCCAGTGGTTTCGCGCAGGTCCAAGTTGTCCTCGATAAGAAGAATCCGTTTCATGTTCTGTCGTTTATCCTGAGTCAGGCCCCTTTACCTATAGCCTTCCGTCAGCATTTTTACTTAGTACTTTTCTGGTTGGCCGAATCACTCAGCCATCGGGATTTTCACCCTAAAAGTGGTCCCTTCCATAAACCTACTGGTGTATGAAATGGAACCTCCCATCAACTCTACATACCGCTTCACAATGTTTAACCCTAATCCAGTTCCCTGAATATTGGTGGCATTCTTGGCGCGGAAAAAGCGTTCAAACAAATGTTCTTGCTCTTCTTCTGGAATTCCGATGCCCTCATCCTTCACCAACAGAATCATCTCATCATCCTCCACCGACGTCTTCAGCCAGATGTTCTTTCCTTCGGAAGAATACTTGATGGCATTGGACAGTAGGTTAATCAGCACGTTCTTCATCAGGTTTTTGTCCAAACAAACGGTTTGAACCCCTTCCTGATTAAAGTGAAGTACTTGACCTGATTTGGTATGCTCCTTTAAATCTTCCAACACCTCATCACACAAGCTCTTCAAATCAAAAGTGGACGGCGTGGGCTGTATCTTTCCCTCTTGAAGTTTGTCCAATGACAAAAACTCGTTCAGAATCGACGTCAAGCTTCGAACATTGGATTTTATCCGCTGAAGTTGTCTTGTCCGGCGGTCATTGAATTTCACCTCCGCACCATATTTTTCAATCAATGAGGCTGATGACATAATGGTGCCCAACGGCGTCCGGAACTCATGGGAAGCCATGGATACAAATCGGGATTTGAGTTCGTTCAAACCCTTTTCCGCTTTCAATGCCTCCCGTATATCTTCCTCGGCCATACGCAACTGGGCATTGGACTTCTCCAATTGATTAACCAACTGCGCCAGCTCGCGGGTTCGGTCCTCCACCTTATTTTCCAGCTCCTCATTCAGTTGCTTCAGCTTCTCTTTCACCTCCTTTTGTTCGGTGATGTCGAATACCAAGGCAACAATTAATGACTGCTCTTGCACCACTACGGGGCTCAAACTGACCAGTACAGGCACTTGAACACCATCCTTTCGCTGACCATATAGGTCACGGCCCTCGCCCATTGTTCGGGCGTGTGGCTGTTCGGAATAATTGTGCACATACCCTTGGTGGGCTTGTCGGAAATTCGCTGGAATCAGCACACTAATATTCTTCCCTACCAACTCATGCTCCTCGTAGCCGAACAGCTCTTCTGCCTTAGGGTTAATGTTGCGAATATTTCCTCGGGCGTCCACCACCAAAATGGCTTCTACGGTATGTGTGAATATGGCTTCTCCGAGGTTCTGCGTCTTCTGTTCCATCTCAAAAGATCGTGCTGAATCAAGCGTTTACAAAATTTCAATATCTCCAATACAGAGATGATGACAAAAATCAGTTTTTTGAACGATAAAAGTCATTCCTTACCAGCACCTGCCCATGTTAGTTTTGACGTTATACCCAAAAGTAACCACTCATTTCTAAGCTATGCATCGTCCTAAACCACTAAATATCAATCAGGAGGCTCCGGCTACCCCCTTTGAAAAGGTATTAGTTGGCCTTGATTTCTCCTCTGCGGACGAACAGGTGCTGAAATTCACCCATAATTTCCGCCGTCTTTGCCAACCAAAAGAAATGGTGATGGTGAACGTCCACAAGGAAATGGAGATCCCAGAAGATGTTCAAACACAGTTTCCTGAGCTGGGAAAGGACATCGATAAGATATTTGTGGAGCGCATGGCCAAGGAAGCCCGTGAATTCAAGGTGGCTGGCACTATGGTACACTACCAAGTACTGAAAGGCGCTATTTTGGATGAAATCGTCAGAAATTCTTCCAAAAAGTCTATCGACTTAGTGATTGTCGGACGCAAAAAAGATAAGGACCACCGTGGCATGGTTCACCACAAATTGGTGCGCAAGGTGAAGTCCAGTGTGCTTATTGTTCCGCAAAAGGCTCCTGAGGCGATTTCAAATATTTTGGTGGCCATCGACTATTCTGACTACTCCCGCCACGTCCTTGAAAAAGCCATCAACTTGGCCAAAAGCTCAGGTGGAAAACTCTATTGCCAAAACGTGTATGAGGTGCCATCAGGCTACTCCAAAACGGGTAAATCCTATTCGGAGTTTGCGTCAATCATGAAGGAAAATGCGGAAAATCATTTCCATAAATTCATTGCCGACATCGACACCAAAGGCGTAGAAATCGAACCTGTTTTCTCTCTTTGTCACCATGATGAATATGCCGAGGCCATCCGCCAAGGCGCCGAGGATACAGACGCCTCGTTGGTCATTATTGGCGCCCGAGGCAAAAGTGGCATTTCCCTTTTCCTACTCGGCAGTGTTGCCGAAACGGTTGTAGAACTTGTCAACGACCGCCCAATTTTGGTGGTGAAAGACAAGGAAAAGGAATTTGGTGCTTGGGAGTTGTTGCAGAAGATTTGATTTGGATAGACACAAGTAGCAGGTATCAAGTAGCAAGACATGCAGGGTGGTCAACCTACCCGATAATAATGGTGGGTTTCATCCATCGCTGAAAAAACGCTTGATTCTTGATACCTGATACTTGCTACTTGATACCCTTTCCCCCTACCCTTTTTTCACCTGCACCGAAGCCTCCGCTTCAACTTTTGGTTTCCCATCCAAGTAATCAATCGCATCTTGGATATCAAGGAAGAACTGCTCCCTGCCAATCTCCTCCATCAAGCCTGCGTGGAACATCACATCCCGCACTGGCCCTTTCACACCTGACAAGGCAAAGGTGATTCCGCTGGCCTTTAAGTCCTTCACCAAATCCGACAACATCCCCAGCGCACTGGCGTCCACGGCGTTGATGGAAGCGGAATTAATCACAATCAGCTTGAGCTTCTCCCCTTTTTCAGCCACCAATTCCCTGACCGTATCACGGAAATAATCGCTATTGGCGAAATACAACTGAGCATCCCAACGCAAGACCAACACATCATCACGGACCTCAACATCAGGGAAACGTCCTACATTTCGATATCCCGTAGTCCCCTTCAAGCGACCAAGCACGGCAAAGTGAGGCATGGCACTGCGATAAATAACCATGATGATGGATAAGCCCACACCTACAGCAATTCCCTGCTGAATGCCCACAGAAAGGGTCACCACAAAGGTGGCCAAGAGCATAAAGAAGTCATCCTTTCGCGTTTTCCACAGGAATACGGGATACTTGAAATCAATCAGCCCGAACACCGCCACCATGATGATGGAAGCCAGCATGGCCTTCGGCAAATAGTAGAACAATGGCGTGAGGAATAGCAAGGTCAAGGCAATCAACACCGCACTGATAAATGGCGCAACGCCCGTTTTGGCTCCGGCTTGGTCGTTTACTGCTGTCCGCGAGAAACCTCCCGTAATCGGATACGACTGGAAAAGCGAGCCCACGATATTAGACATCCCCAAGGCAATCAGCTCTTGGTTGGAATCCACCTCATAATCCTTATGACGCGCTTGCACGGCCTTCGCCACGGAAATGGACTCCATAAAAGCAATCAATGCGATGGTAGCCGCCAAGGGAATCAATTCCCCAATCAGCTCCATATCTATCGTAGGAATCTGAAAGGCTGGAATACCCGTTGGGATATCACCCACAATGCTTACTCCCTGTTCGGTGAGTTTCCCAAAATAAACCACTGCCGTACCGACAACTACGGCCAACAATGCGCCAGGCATCGCCTTATGAATCTTCTTGGCGTATTTGATCAATACAATTCCACCAATACCGATGGCCAAAGTCAGCCAATGCACTTCATGCAAATGCTGGACGGCATTCCAAAGCACCTCATGCACTTTGTTGCTGCGTGGCAAATCCACACCCAACAAGTATTTCAACTGGCTCAAGCCAATCACCAGAGCCGCCGCAGAGGTAAACCCACTAATCACTGGCTTGGAAAGGAAATTCACCAAAAATCCCATCCGGAACACCCCCAATAGCAACTGCATCACGCCCATCAAGAAGGCGATGGAAATGGCTATAAAGATGTAATGTTCAGATCCAGCCGCCGCAAAGGCTGAAACACCTGCCGCCACCAACAGGGAATCCATCGCCACCGGCCCTACTGCCAACTGCCGTGAAGTCCCGAAAAAGGCATAAACAACTTGTGGAATCAAGGCGGCATACAACCCATACACCGGAGGCAGCCCCGCAATAATGGCGTATGCCATCCCCTGCGGAATCAGCATGATACCCACCGTCAATCCTGCCGCCATATCCCCTTTCAACCATTCTTTCTGATAGTTGGGCAGCCATTCCAAAATGGGGAGAAATCTTTTTATCCCGTTCATAGCTTATGTGTTGGACACAAGCTTTTCAGAGATGCCTTCACCCTGCTTGTGTCTGATTTAGAATACGTTATTTGTATTACAATAATACAGGCAGGGAGGGGTGGAGTTCAGTGACAGGTGTTACATGGGGGGGGTGTAATGCGAAAAAATTGGCAGGGAATATTGGCGGGTGTAGGGGCGGGACCTATGTGTCCGCCCCAACTATTCGGGCAGACACACAAGTCTGCCCCTACTCAATCAGGATTTCGGCTTTCCAAAAACTCAGTGAACAGCTTCTCAAACAACTGAAGAGAATGCCAATTACTGCCTGAGTAAAACCTAATCGTCTTAAACCATTTGTAGGCATCACTGTGACCAAAATGTTTGATGCAATAGTCGTCAAACGCTGAAAGAAAATCCGTCAACTCTGTTGAGCCAGCAACTTTTAGATAACACGCTTCATATCCACGCACAAAGACCCAAATATCCTCAACGGACTCTACCTTGTGAAGCGATGGCCGTTTGAGGAGGGAAAATATTTCTTCTATAAAAACCTGTACACTCATCTTATCTGCAATCATCGAAGTGATTTTAAAGCAAAAATAGCTTTTGAAATATTTGGGCACATAGGCTCCACTCCTCTAAACCCCACCACAAATAAAAAGGACCCCGACTGCAATAGTCAAGGTCCTTTCGCAAATCTCCGTTTGGCTAAAACGATAGAAACAAAACTCGTTTACTTCTTCACAATCCTCAAAACGCCAAGAGAGTTTCCTTGCTCATTCACATGAAGGAAATACACTCCCCTTGGGGCATCTAGGACAAAGCTTATCTCTTGTACTGAGCTATATGACTTTCTTTCCAAGATTTGGCCGGAGAGACTTACTACACTAAGTTCCACGGCTGTTCTCAACTCACCCAAATCAATCATGACTTCCCCCGTTGTAGGGTTGGGTGAGACTTGGAATACGGACAACTCACCAAATGCTGTAGACAAAGGCTTGGCATAAGACATACATTCAGAAGTATCCTTTTGGCCATAGGCCTCCACAATCACCGAATAGTTTCCCTCCTCAGACGGGGTATAAGATAGGGAGGTTGCTCCTGCAACCTGCTCGCCCGTGCCACAATCAATCCATTGATAGATGGCTTCAGGGCCATTATCCTCTACCACAAGAGTTTCTCCATCCTGCATAACCTTGGTCTTCGGGAAGAGAATCTCCAAACATTCGGAGGTTCCTGTATTGCCATTGTAGCTTACTTCCACCGCATAGGTTCCCTCCTGCTTCGGGAAGAACACCTGCTTGGTTTCACCCGAAATTGGGCTGTTGCCATTGGAACAATCCACCCACTGGTATGAGGCATAAAGGCCGTTTGCAGAGAATCCTCCTTGGATACTTTTAACTCCCGTATTCACCGTTACATTCCTGTAAAGGTGAGTGATAACCTGGGAACTGGTGTCCTTTCCAGAGATTAATAGGTCGAAATCGCCGTCAGCACCCACGTCGGAAACAGCAAGGCTTCCTTCATTTACAGCAGGTAATGAGAAAGATACTTTCGAGAAAATACCTGTTCCATCATTTTCATACACTTCGCCTTTATCTCCGGAAACAACTAGGTCAAGATCACCGTCGTGGTCCACGTCAACAACCTGCAAAAGGGAAGTATATGACCTGCTAATAGCCGTGGAATTGTCCTTTATGAAGACACCGTCCTCGTCTTGCCTATGCACATAAATCTTAGAACCGTGAGAGATAACCCAATCCAAGTCGCCATCACCATCTACATCGCCAGTGGCAGACAGTGCTCCCGAACTACTTCTTGGCCCTCCCACTAAAGCCACTTCATCAAAACGGCCTTTTCCATCATTCTTGAGAAGATAAACACCGTGTTTCAAATCAGATTTCTGTCCAGTCATGAACAAATCGGGACTACCGTCGCCGTCAGCATCAGCGAATTCCACCCTAACCCCAAAATTGGATACGCCATAGGAATCAAGATTTTGCGAGGAAGCGGTGAATACACCAGTCCCGTCATTAAAATAGAGCTCAGCAACCTTGCCTCCACTCAAAATTCCAGTAATCAGGAAATCGACATCACCATCGGCATCAAGATCCGAAAAGGCGACAGCTGAATAGATTGGCGAAATAATCGTATTGGTAGCGTCTGGGGTAAAGTTGCCTGCCCCATCATTGAGGTAGAAACGAGAGAAATAACCTCCGCTGTTCTTTCGTCCGTTTAGGAACAGGTCCAAATCATTATCACCATCAATATCGGCAAAGGCTACTGCCCCTCCATAAACACCCTCAAAGCCCTGGCCTGCAAGCTCATAACCCCCAACTCCATCACTGAGGTACAGCTTTGAACGTTTAATACCATAAGGATCCGTTCCCGCAACAAGGACATCAACATCCTTGTCCCCGTCCACATCGGCAAAAGCCACTGCAGTGCTTCTCATTCCCTGGAAAGGGGAGTCTGTTACTTTCTTAAAGGTTGCTCCACCAGCATTCTCAAAAACGTAGGTACCCTGCACTGCATCGCAAAGGCCGTCACCATCGACATCACCAAGCGCAAAACTTGCCTTATTTCCACCCTCAAAACCTGCATCCAAAACCTCAGAAAAAACGCCAGCTCCATCATTCACAAATACATGAGTGGGATAATCCCCCACGCCTTCACGCCTGTTGGCCACCACATCCAAGTCACCATCATCATCCAAATCTGCTACTTCTACTATTCCATCTCGGAAATTGGCATATGGAAGTTTTTCCGCATTCTGAAAATCGCCTTTCCCATCATTCAAATAGATTTGATTGGTAGTGGTACTTTGACCAACTAACAGCAAATCTGAATAGGTATCACCGTTAAAATCAGCCACCTTCAAAGTAATAGAGGAATACGTAGGCTGAGGCCCCAAGAGGTCCACAGGAACAAAAGTACCTGTACCATCATTCTCATAAGCCTTCACTTGACCCTGGGTACTTACCGATCCCGCAAACACCACATCCAGGTCGCTGTCTCCTTCCAAATCAATAAACTTTGCCTGTCCCACAACTAGCTCAAGTGGGGTTGACACATCCTCGGAAAACACCCCGCCCCCATCATTCAAAAACAGAGCACTCACCACGGTTCCATCCACCTCCTTTCCGTTCAAAAGCAGGTCCAAGTCATTGTCTCCATCTACGTCCCCAACATCCAAGGAAGCATCCTCAACGCCAGGCAAACCAGCATCCTGCAACTCCGTAAATTTTCCGGAACCATCGTTCAAATACACCAAGGAAACATTCTCACTGTTAGACTTCTCGCCTACCAAAAGTAAATCCTTGTCACCATCGCTATCTACATCAAAAAAGGCAACCTCACTATTTCTTACCCCCACAAAGACACTGGAATAATCCAAGGTAAAGACTCCCGTTCCATCATTCGTAAATAACAGGCTCTCCCGTTGGCTGTGTACAGAATACCCGGTTACAAACAAATCTAGGTCACCATCACCATCTACATCCACAAAGTCCTTTGTACCGGAGACAGCAGGTAAAACAGAAATTTCTTGCCCAGCATATTCGGGAACATCTACCAGCTCAAAATTGACCTGGCCAAAGGTTGTGGGTAGAAAAGCCCCACTAAAAAGGACAGCAGAGAAAGCCCCTTTCTTACATGTTCGAAGTAGCTGTTTGTTCATAAGCATTTGAGTTTAAAAGAGATTTAAAAACCAAACCCCAATTAAGTCAAAGGCTTTGCCACAAATCTGTCAATCACATCCCCAAATCGTTCAAATGAGTAATGGGGACAAAAAGAACAAAAAAAAGTTGACCTTAGGAGGCAACCTCACCCAACAGCTTAATCTTGTTCCTTGTCATTTCAATCTGACCATTTTGCTCCAGTTTTTTGAGGAGTCGGGAGATGACCTCGCGGGAGGTGCCCATCTCGTTGGCGATTTCTTGGTGGGTCACGTAGAAAATATGCTGACCGAGGATACGGCTTTTTTCTTTTAAGTAGGTCAAGAGACGCTCGTCCAGCTTATGGAAGGCCAACAGGTCGATGGTTTTGAAAAGCTCATCGAAGCGGGCAGTGTAGCTCCGCATCACAAACTCCTTCCACACACGGTACTTATCCATCCACTCATCCATGTATTGGATTGGGATTTTGATGACCTCGGCCTCTTCCTCCACTACCGCCCTGATGTTGCTGATTTCATCGACCATGCAACAAATAAAGGCGTGAGCGCATGACTGTCCACCCTCCAAATAGTAGAGCAACAATTCCCTGTGGTCGTCATCCTCGCGAAACACTTTCACCACACCGCTTAGCACCAAAGGGATAAACTTGATGGAAGTGCCTGTATCCATTAGGTAGTCACCTTGCTTGAGGTGGACGATTTTACCCACTTGGGCGATTTCATCCAGCAAGCGCTCATCATATAGCGTCGGGAAGTGTTTTTTCAACAAGGCCTTCATAAAAAGAATATTAGAGAGTTTTCCGAATAGGAATGTTAGTTCGGAACCACAGAGGGCGCAGAGGAAAGGAGGTCTGAGAGACTCCCATTCTCCAAACAGTTTGTGTTTTTGAGAGTAAAGAGCCTCCTAATCTCCTTTCCTCTGAGCCCTCTGTGATTTATCAAACGCTATTCAGATTCTTATCAATCGTATCTGCAAAGAAAATATGACACGTCCCCCACTCATTGTCTGTGACATTTATCACCCAAGGGAAACTTGGGGAAAACACAAACTCTGGGGGCTCTGCTCTTATAACTTGCCCTTGGCGCAACTCACATAGGACTTTGCCTTGTGCAACAAGGTGTTGGCATCTCCGGCCTCAGGATAACCCATGCTGGAGAGCTTGGCCTTCACCTTTTCCAGAAGTTGTTCGTCTTCGGTGGGGATGGTCACTTTTGAAGCTTCCAAGTCCACGGAAACATCGCTGATGCCATCAAGCTCCAACAAACCTTTCTTCAAGGTATTGGCGCATCCACCGCATTTTAAGTTTACAATTTCTAACGTAGTCATACACTAAAGGATTTTTAAAGTAAGGATTTGATGGACTTTAGAGGTTAGACGTTAGCTCTCATTGAAATGGAGATAACACTTAATGCCCTAGTGCTCGATATCCTCCCTTCAGCTCGTAAATTTCCCCAAAACCCAGTTCCTGCAACAAGGCAATCGCATTATGGCTCCTGCCACCGCTGGCGCAGTAGATAAACACGGGCTTGGTCTTGTCCATGGCCTCCAACTTCTGGCGGAAATCATCGGCGTAATAATCCAAATTAATGGCACCCTCAATATTTCCCTGATTGAACTCAGCAGGAGTTCTTACATCGAGCAACAGTTCATCGGTCGTTTCTTCGACCAACTTCAGGAAAGCATCAGCCTTCAATAACTGATAGCCCTCTCCCTGTTGGGCATTGGCGCATGAGCTCATCAAACCAAGGCTCATCACCAACAGCACTAATACTCGCTTCATTTTATTCATCGGTTCTCCTCGGTTTAATTCAACATTCGGATTTTCATGTCGGCCAAGCCACCGCCATTGTACACATCTTGGAGGCCTTGGGCAATTAGATAACCCTGTGCCTGACCACTACGGTTCCCAGAACGGCAATACACTACAATCGGCCCAGCCATCTGCTTGAATTCCTCCAATCGAGAAGGTACCTCATGCAATGGAATGTTCAAAGCGCCGTCAACATGTCCAGAGGCAAATTCACCTGCGGAACGCACATCCACGATGGTTGTTCCCGCTTGTTTCAATACTTCGTTATTCAGCGTATTCATAGGTCTTTTTCAATTTTCTTACTGATTGCAAGATACACTGAGAGGCCTCAGAAGTATGTAACCGTTATCACAAGCCCCCTTCCTTCCCGATTCGGGAAATTTGTGCATGACTCGTATCCAGAACACAACTTTTCACGCTACAAAACGGTTTTCAAATAGAGCAACACCCAATAGCCATGCATTACACACTGAACACCACGGTTCCCACCGACATCAGCAAGACCAGAGAAATGATTGCTGAAGCCCTCCAAAAGCAAGGCTTTGGCATCCTGACGGAAATCGATTTGAAAGCGACCTTCAAGAAAAAGCTAAACAGGGATTACAAGGAATACCTCATTTTGGGTGCCTGCAACCCCGACTTCGCCTTTGAGGCTTTAGGGCTTGAGGAACACATCGGGGCATTGCTTCCATGCAACATCTGCCTGATTGAACAGAAAAATGGCACCGAGGTGGCCATCATGGACCCCGAAACGGTGATGGACCTCGTGGAGAATGAGAAACTCTCTGGATTTGCCAAGGAGGTGAAGAAACGGCTGGAAATGGTGTTGAGTGATATTCAAAGTGGCTCGTTGCGGAAATCGGCCTGACGGGGAAATGTATATAAATTGTTCGTCCAAGGACGTTGTCCTTGGCTAACATATTTCGCCCTTACAGGGCTTTGCAGAATCACCACCGCAAAGCCCTGTAAGGGCGAAATATATCAGAGTGGGGCGTATAGCCCTACTCCACAAAAACAGTCACCCACCACCCTTCACAATTTTTTGGACCACAAACCTGCCCGTACTATCATCCTCCAAAAGCAGGAAATAAACCCCGTCCTTCAAATCACCTGTATAGATTTTTTGTTGGCCCAAGGCCTTTTGGCGAATCACTTCCTGCCCCAACACATCCAATACAATTAACTCAGTCTTCTCCCCGATACCTTCGGCAACCACCGAAAGCTGTTCCTGCACAGGCGTTGGGAAAACATGCACTTTGATGGCTTCCAGTGGTTCCACTGAAGTAATGACCGTATCCACAGGTTGTTTCTTGACGGTGTCGATAACGATAAACTGATACATCATACCATCATCCTCGTGGTGGAGATTATGGCAATGCCACATATAGGCATGGTTGGAATCGGCGAAATTCAGGAAGCGACTGATGATGCGGACATTTTCGAAGGGATGCACCAACACCACATCCTTCCAGCCCCGCTCATTGGCGGGAGGCGTTCGTCCATCCCTGTCCAACACCTGAAACTGAACATCATGCAAATGCATGGGGTGCGCCACCGAGGATTGGTTCTCAAACTCCCAAATCTCGGTGCTTCCCAAAATCACGGTGTCGTCCACCCGCATCATATTATACAGCTTGCCGTCGATGGTCATCGGCTCGCCCGCCACCTCTGGGTCAATCACCTTTTTTCGATAGTTATTGGAGGCGCTGGCAGGGATAAAATCAATAGGAACCAAGGACGATGGAATGGACGTAATGGCCTGAGATTTTTTAGCGCCCACCACAATTTTCAGCAAAGGCATATCCGTGGTATCCAATGGATTGAAATTCACATCGAACACCTTTGGCCCGCCAATAACGCCATCACCCAACTCCGAAGCGTAATTCATCAGATAAAGCGTATCCCCTACTTTTTGTCCACTCAAATCAAGCAATAATTCAGCACGCTCACCATTCGAAAGCGTCACGCGCGACAAGGGAATCGGTGCCTCCACCAATCCGCCATCGGTCCCAATTTGATGGAAGGTGCGATTGTCCGAAAAACCGAGTTGGTACACCCGTGCATTGGCTCCGTCCAAAATGCGGAAACGAACCACCTGCGCTGGACATTCCAACACGGGTTCTATGGCGCCATTCATCGTATGACGGTTGCCCATCATTTGAACCTTTAGCTTGGCATCTGGCTCAAACGCACGGTCTTGCAAAACCAGCGGAAAGTCATCCACGCCATAAGTCCGTGGCAAAGGTAGTTGAGCCTCCACATCATCTTGAATGATAATCATACCCGCCAACCCACGGTTCACCTGATTCATCACCATCCCATGGCGGTGGGAATGGTACCACATCGTACAAGCCAAATTGTTAATGAGGTAATCGGGTTTCCATACTTTTCCAGCAGGAATCATATTAGCATGGGTGCCGTCCAAACTTGCAGGGACATTCAAGCCATGCCAATGCACGGTGACCATTTCGTTCAGGTCATTAGCCACCCGAATATGGGTTGAATCCCCTTTCTTGAACAACAAGGTTGGGCCCAAGTAATCCATCTCATTCATCCCGATGGTAGGCGTGCTGACACTCGGAAAAAAATGATGGTTTCCCTCATGAATCCGAAGGTTCAGGGTGCTCCCTTCCAACAAAGGCGGAATAGGTAAAGGCGTGGTAAAAGACTGTCCTAAAGCAAATCCAAGGGAGAGGCAGGACACGAACAGCCAGATAAAAAGTCGTTGAAAAATATCCATACCCCAAAATACAGAAAAGTTTCAGTTAACCTTTCAGTTAACGGTTAGCAGTTATCAGTTAACGGCTGACCATTTGGGGTGATAATCAGAGCCCTGTAAGGGCGGTTCTCCTCAGCGATGGATTTCAATCCATCGTCCAAAACAATTGCACACACAGCCCCTCCCGCCTGATAACTGTTAACCGCTAACTGATAACTGCCCCTCACCAAAGCTCAAACCGCTTATTCACCCTACTCTCCAACTCCATCACCCTCGGCAACAACACCTGCTCCTCCATCAAACTGTGGACACGCAAATCAACCTCAAAGGATTCCAATTGGCTGACCAAAATACGGAAAGGGCTTAGGCGCTCACCCATCGGCTTGAACTTGGCCAAATAAGTCCACATCCAATGGAGTTGGCGCTCCAAGGTGTCATCGTGGTGTTGTTCAAAAATCTGAGCGGAATAACCTCTAAGCTCCTGCACCATGCCATTATCCAATTCGTCTGAGCAAAGCGCCTTATGCAGGGTACGGACATAAGGGAAAAAGATGCGCTCCTCCAATTGGATATGATGAGCCACATCCTTCTTGATAACTCGATGAAGCATCTGGATAAAATCCCTTAGATGGCCTTCCTCCTCATCCATCACCTTCATCAACTGCTCCACGGTCTGCTCAATTTCGGGCAGTCTTTTTTCCAGATAGAAGGAATGGGTGCGCGTCAGATAATCCAGAATGACGGGCACCGAAAAATGCTTCAGCTCTTCCAGCGTCTCCTTTTGCTGGTGAAAGACGTTTAAGACACTGGCCAAGAACTGTGGGTCATAGCCCTCATCCTGACATAAATGCTCCAATGAAGAAGCGTCATTGTTCGGATTGTCGGTATAGCGCTTCAGGACAAGTCCCAACGACTTGTCAATTTGCTGAATCTCGTTCAGGGTAGTCTCCTTGGTTATCATCGCTGGAAAAGTTTTGATTGCTGATTGGTTTCTCACTATTACACAACAAAGGACTAAAGTCCTTTGCTTTGAAGAACCGCCCTTACAGGGCTACCATTGTGAAGCCCTGTAAGGGCGGTTCTCCATAGCGATGGATTTCAATCCATCGACCCCAAAAATCATCGGGTTGAATTTTTTATTACGGTAAATCTATCCCCCATACCCCCTCCCAACCCATGATTTCTTTCAAGCCAAAAACTGACATTTGTCAGCCAAGGCATCTCCTAAGCATCTCAACTTTGTAAAAGCATTATTGAGGACGCGTATTTGGTTGAAAATGACCACAGAGACCTCAGAGGAAAAGAGGGCACAGAGCCCACCTACATCGGCTCCTTTCCTCCCTTTCTCTGTGCCCTCTGTGGTTAAAAAAATCTCTCAAAGCGTCTCCTTTTCACCAGAAGTTTAAGGGAACCACGAGGAACAGGGAGAGCCGTTGCCAACGACATACTCCCTCTCCCTGCCTCAGTGGGAAAAACAGCACCGCCGTGAACCTTATCGACAAGTACAACATCCCCGTCCCGCGCTACACCAGCTACCCCACGGTCCCTTATTGGGAAAACAACCTTGAGGTATCGGACTGGCAACAACACGTACTTCAGAGCTTTATAGACAGCAAGGAGGAAGGCATCAGTCTCTACATCCACCTGCCGTTCTGCGAAAGCCTCTGCACCTACTGCGGTTGCAATAAGATTTTCACCAAGAACCACAGCTTGGAGCATCCCTACATCGAGGCGGTCATCAAAGAATGGGGCATGTACCGCAGGCTGTTCGGTGAGAAACCAAAACTGAGGGAATTGCACTTGGGCGGTGGCACGCCAACCTTTTTTAGCGCAGAGAATCTCCAACGACTGGTCAAAACCATTTTGGATGATTGCGAGCTGGCCGACGACGTGGAAATGGGCTTGGAGGTGCACCCCGCCTACACCAACGAAAAACAGCTTTCGATGCTCCACGAGCTAGGCTTCACCCGCATCAGCCTTGGCGTGCAAGACTTCGACCCCAAGGTGCAACGCGCCATCAACCGTCCGCAAAGCGTGGAAGAGGTGCGCTTCGTCACTGAAACAGCACGAAAGCTCGGCTATACCTCCGTCAACTTCGACCTTATTTTTGGATTGCCTTTCCAAGAGATGGAAAGCATCCTAAAAACCTTTGAGGAAGTGGCCGTCCTGCGCCCAGACCGCATCGCCTTCTACAGCTACGCCCACGTGCCGTGGACCCAAAAAGCACAGCGCCTCTTCTCCGAGGATGACCTCCCAAAAGGCAAGGAAAAAAGACGTCTCTATGAACTGGGGCGACAACTTTTGGAGGAAAACGGCTACCAAGAAATCGGCATGGACCACTTCGCCCTCAAAGGCGATTCCCTGTTCCAAGCCATGGAAACCGAAACCATGCACCGCAACTTTATGGGTTACACGAGCCACCATACCAAACTGATGGTGGGGCTCGGCGTGTCGTCCATCGGCGACTCATGGACGGCATTCGCCCAAAACGAAAAAGGGCTGAACAGCTATTACAAAGCCATCGAGGAAGGGCGTTTCCCTGTGATGCGTGGACACCAGCTCACCGATGAGGACCTCGTTATCCGCCAACACATCCTCAACCTGATGTGCAAATTCCGCACAAGCTACTCGGAATCGGACATCGAAAACCACCTGCTCCAAGGCCTTAACGCCCGCCTCAAAGAAATGGAGGACGACGGCCTGCTCGGCATCTTTCCCAAGGGCATCATGTTATCACAGGAGGGAAAAAGCTTCGTCCGAAATGTCTGCATGGCCTTCGACTACCGCCTTTGGGACAAACAGCCCGAGACAAGGATTTTCAGTCAGGCAGTTTAATTCATCGCTTTCATTCAGCAAAAAGCGTCGGCTCATGGTTTGGGTTTCCATGGGTTGGCGCTTTTTGTTTTATCTTCGGTTCTTATAATGCAGACAACTACCTAAAACGCCCTATTTTATTAAAAACGGACTCTATAACTAAAACAGACATACTTAAACACCACATACTTCAATACACCAATTCCAATTATATTACCAAATCTCACCTTTCTCAAGGCAAAAAAATGACCATACTGCATCAACAACAACCTTATGTGACTGTTATGTGACTAAGAATGGTTTTTATAGCCTATCTTTACCTATAGACGGTTTTTTATGTGACTTATGAATGACAGAGACCTCAACATACTACTAAGTGAACTTCGTTCTTTCCCCAGTGAAACAGAATGGATAGAATTTAAAAGGAATAATGATGAAGACCTAGGTGAATACATTTCCGCTTTATCTAATTCTGCTTGTTTACAGGGTGAAACATTTGGATATATCATCTTTGGTATAGATGATAAGACTCATCGCATTGTTGGAACTGATTTTACACCAGATAAAAAAGGCAAAGGAAATGAAGATTTGATTCCATGGATAACACGGCTACTCAACCCTAAAATACACTTTGACCACTTTACACTTAACCACCAAGAAGGCAAAGTAGTAATCTTTAGAATATGGGCGACTACTAACACCCCTGTCACATTTCAGAACATTTCATATATTAGAATTGGATCATATAAGAAAAAACTTTCTGAATTCCCCGAAAAAGAACGCTTAATTTGGACTAAAGACCCATTAACAGATTTTGAAGCAGGAAACGCGATAGATGGATTAAATGGCGATGAAGTTCTAAAGCTACTAGACTACCCATCATACTTTGACATGATGAACCTCCCTTTACCATCAAATAAAGATGGTATTATTGAAAAATTATGCCAAGAAAAGTTAATACAATCCAATCATGCAAATTTTTCAATCACTAACCTTGGAGCTATTCTATTCGCAAAAAACATAGAACAATTTGAATCAATAAACAGAAAAGCAATTCGGGTTATCATATATGATGGAAAAAATAAGCTTAAAACAAAAAAAGAACAAAGAGGACAAAAAGGATATGCAAATGGATTTGATGGACTAATAAATTACATCGACGACCAACTCCCATCAAACGAAGTTATTGACACCTTAAGAAAAGAAGTCAAAATGTACCCCAAGTTATCTATCAGAGAACTTGTTGCAAATGCTATTATTCACCAGGACTTTTCTGTATCAGGAACAGGCCCTATGGTTGAGATTTATTCTGACAGAATTGAAATAACTAACCCTGGGAAACCATTAATTAGTACACTTAGGTTTGTTGACCACAACCCACAATCTAGAAACGAAAAACTCGCTCAGTTTATGAGAAGATTGAATATTTGTGAAGAAAGAGGTAGTGGGATTGACAAAGTTCTTTTTGAGTGCGAGTTATATCAACTACCTGCCCCAAAATTTATTGAAGGAGAAAACTATACCAGAATAATTCTTTATGCCCATAAAACACTAAGACAAATGGATAAAGAAGACAAAATACGTGCGACCTATCTTCACAGTTGCTTAAAAATAGTATCAGGAGAACATATGACTAATCAATCACTACGAAAAAGGTTTGGAATCGAAGAAAGAAACTACTCCATTGCATCAAGAATAATTTCAGAATCAATAAAAGCAGGAATGGTCAAAGACTACGATCCAGAAAGCAGTTCAAAAAAACATGCAAAATACGTCCCTTTTTGGTATTAAAAATACACACAACAATAACCTCACAAACACCCACCAAATTGAATTTAATCCAGAAAAATTTCTCAATAAAAAATTTTTTTGATTACTCAAAACCTAAAACCACCTCTTCCTTTTAAAGTAAAGCACCATACTTATAAAGATCAGCCCCATCAAAAACCAAACAATGAAATAGCCCCAGTCCCATTTTAATTCGGGCATATAGTCAAAATTCATCCCGTAGATTCCCGCCACAAAGGTTAAAGGGATAAAAATGGTGGCGACAATGGTGAGGGTTTTCATCACTTGGTTCATGCGATGTCCCTGCACCGAAAAGAACAGGTTGATATTACTCTCAAGGCTCACCTCTATCTGTTCACATTCATCAATTAGGGATAGACACAAGTCCTTCAATTCAAGGAAATACTTGATATGTCGCTCGCTGATAAACTTGATGTTTTCGCGCTCCACTTTTGTGACAAACTCCTTGATGGGGAAAATGGTCTTTTTAATCTTATGGACCTTGCGCTTTAACTGTTCCGCCTTTTTGATGACCATCGGGGATGGATCAGTATCGATATCAACCCTGATGTCATTTTCAATGGAGGACTCAATATCATTTAGCGCCTTGAAATAGTTGTCAAGAATGGATTCCAACAGCAAAAACAACAGGTAGTCCGACTTCCTATCCCTGACAATGCCAATGTTCTTGCGAATCCGCTCTCTGATGTGATTGAAAAAATCGCCCTTCTTTTCCTGAAAGGATACCAAATAATTATCGCCGAGAATAAAGCTCAGTTGCTCGTGCTCAAACAGCTCATCATCAGAGGGCACGATAGACTTTAGTGTGAAAAAACAGTAATGCTCATATTCCTGAAATTTTGGACGTTGATTGACATCCAAAATATCCTGAATCACCAAGTCGTGGACATGAAGCTCCTTGCAAACTCCTTTGATGAGTTGGGGCTCGTGAATGCCATAGACGTTCAGCCAGCTGTTCACGCCGTCTGGAGAGAAACCCTTAAAATCGGAGATCAGGTAGTTTTCATTCTCCGCATATTGATCCACATCATAAGTAAACAATTGGGCGTGGATTTCATCCATCTGTTTGACTCCAGTAAAGGTTGGAATCTCTGGATGCACTTTTCTTCTGTTCAGTAGTTTGGCAATCATAGTGTCAATTCTATTTGTCCTAAAAAATGGATGTAAGGGTATTCGGCAAAAACGCTGTAATATCCACCAATCTTCAATAATCCTCAGGGATGGAACTGAAAATACAGTTTTTCCTCTTCACATTTTCCCTTTCTATCAAAGACCCAGCCCCTTCACCTTACCACCTATAAAACAGCCACTTACGTTTTGCAAACAAAGTTAACTAACTCAAAAACAGTCGTTTAAAACACCAACCCAAGGAAGATTACAATAATCTATTTATTCATTAAAATAATACCATTTACACAAAAAAAGGACTTTTTATAACGGAATAAAGAACCTCAAAAAGCGAATTTTATTACTTTCGTCAGCTCAACCTTTTCAACCTCTTTTAACAAATTTTATTGGGTCAATGAAAAAGACTTTTATCACAGTCATTGGACTACTTTGTTCCGCATTAAGTTTTGGACAGGGCAGTTTTGAAAACTCAGATGTTTCGAGAAATGAGCCAAGCCAGAGTGGCAAAGGCTACAGCTACAACTTCTTTAATGAGGATTGGGCGGACCCTGAGGTGCTAAACTGCATCACCCAATTCAATGCCTTTGGGGCTTCGGGATACGATTTCTCATTCGATGAAAACCTGAATACTTTGGTAGTGGACTTGGATGGTTCCCAACCAAAATATGGTGCTGCAGCACAACGATTTACTGTTGGTAACTGTAATACTACCTCCATCGATTTGAGCCAAGACCAAACGATTAAATTCAAGGTCCGCTCCGATGTTGATATCGACTCGCTCTACCTATACATTGCCGTCAATCATAATAATAGTTATGTCTATGCAGATGGAGAATCCGAGTTTGCAACCATCTCTGGCAATGGAGAGTGGCAAGAGATCACTATTACTGGAAGCACCAAGACTTGGAATGACACAATCTTGGACCTTTCCAACTCTGTTGGTTGGGGACTGAAAGCTTACAGCTCTTTGGGTAGCATTGCTGGCACCTTGGAATTTGAATACATCACATTCGGTGATGGAGAGGCGATTGACCCACTTAGCCTTTTGACCAAAGCTGAGAGAGCGAATAACCACCTTGTTGAATACGAGGGTTACGAGTTCAACTTTGAGGGTACTACTGAGGACAACTGCTTGGATGAAAGCTTTAACATCTTCAGCACTTCGGGGTACAGCTTTGATGTTGATGAAACAAACCACTACCTCCAACTTGAGCTTTCTGGAAACCAAGGAGAGTATAGTAGTGCGGCCAACCATTTTTACAAAGACGATTGTAACGAAATCTATCCTTTCCAATATGACCCTTACGCCTATGTGGAAGTGCGTCTTCGCTCTGATGTAGATGTTGAGGATTTCCGCATCATGTTCGCAGGTAATGTAGAGGGAGATTTTGCTCTCGCTGACGGAAATGCGGAGTCTGTGGAATTGGTGGGCGACAACCAGTGGCGTAACTACTTCCTTTTTGGTGGTACAAAAACTTGGCAGGGCAAAGCACTCGGAGAATTCCTGATTGGATGGGGCATCACAGCCAAGGGCGCAAACATGCCTGCTGGTACTATCGAATTTGAGTATATCCGTTTCGGAACAGCCGTTACCGACCTTCCTCCTTACTTGAAGAAGGACAAACTTGAAGACCAGAACTTGGACGAGGACTTCACGGCCTATGATATCGACTTGACAAACTACTTTAGCGACAGGGAAACTGAAGGCGAAGACATGGGCTTCGATGCAATTGGCGACCAAGGTGCCGTGAACGTTTCCATCTCAAACGGTATCGCTACCATCTCCTCTACTGAGAACTGGTTCGGTACTGAAGAAATCGTGATCACAGCTACAGATTCTGAAGGAAACGAAGTTAGTGACACTGTCATTTTCAACGTTGCTCCCGTAAATGACGAGCCAATGGTTGAAAACGCTATTTCGGACTACACCCTCGACCAAGACTTCAACGATTTCACTATCGACCTGCAATCAGCATTTGAGGATATCGAAACTGCCGATGAGGATTTCATTTTCTCCGTTGCTGGAAACAACAATATCAAGGTTTCCATCTCCAACGGTATTGCCACCATTTCTTCGACTCAAAACTGGTTCGGCATCGAGAACGTTACCTTCACTGCTGAGGATGAAGGCGGACTTTCTGTTTCCGATGAGGTTAAATTCACTGTGAATGAAGTGGATGCCAACACTGCTCCATTCGTAGAAAGCAGCTTGGGTCAGCAAGACCTTCAAGAGGACTTCAGCGACTATTTGATTGACCTCAAGGAAGTATTCGGTGACTTGGAAACTTCTGACGCCAACCTTATCTACACCTTCTCCACTCCTTCCAAAATCTCCATCAACGCTACTGGCGGTTTGGCAGTGATTTCTTCTAAAACAGGAGAAACAGGCATCGACCTTGTTACATTCACTGTAGAAGATGAAGGCGGTTTGACAGTTTCTGAGACCGTTATTTTCAACATTGAGGCGGACAACGGCGTGAATGACCAGCCAACAGTAACTAACCCAATTGAAGACCAAGTAATCCTTCAAAACTTCGAGGACTACACCATCAACTTGAAGAACACTTTTGGGGATATTGAGACTTCGGATGCTAACTTGATTTACACTGTTTCTGGCAACAGCGATATCCAAGTTTCCATCACCAACGGCATTGCAACCATCTCCTCTACCATGGATTGGTTCGGTACAGAAACCATCACCTTCACTGCTGAGGATGAAGGCGGACTTACTGTTTCTGACGAGGTGCTCTTCACCGTGAATGAGAAAAAAGTGACTGGAATGGAGCTTGAAGCTTCCAGCGCCATCAAACTTTATCCAGTTCCAGCCCAAGACCTCTTGAATGTTGAGGCGGAAGGCGTTGAGTCAGTAACTATCTACTCCATCCAAGGAGAGACGGTAGCCAGCTTCTCAAAAGGCGAAAACCTTAACATCTCCACACTTGCCAGCGGCAACTATGTGGTAGAAGTGAAGCACCAAAACGGCGTTTCCCGCCAGATGATTGTAAAGGACTAATCCTTTAGCAATTCACGTGATAATCAAAGCTGCCTCAGAAATGGGGCAGCTTTTTTTGTGGATGATATTTTTTGGGCGCCTGAACCCTATACTGTTCTCCTGCATGTTAGCGAAGGAACCGAAAAACCCGTTTATTAGCTTCTTCCTTCATCAGCATAAAAACACCCTCTTGATTTACAGAATCCTAATCATATCCGTCAGCCTTCTCTTCCTCTTGGTGAACACCCAGCACTTCTGGGAGGCAAAGCTTGGAGGATTTACCTTCCCTGTAATCACCTTCCTTGGACTAACTTTTATAGCGCATTGCATAGTCCTGACCCTTCAATTCTTCTTAGGAATCAAGGAGAGATTCCAAGACAAATCGAGAAACATCACAATAGCCGTATTCATCCTCTTATTAGGCCTTATCTACCTAAAACCAAGAGGGCTTATTAATTTTGAATCCCTCCAAGGAAAGGATGTGTTAATCGCCAACAGAGAAGGTGCAGCAAACTGCATGACCACCCTAAAGCTCAAGGAGGACCTTACCTTCAAAGAAAAAAGTGTCTGTTTTGGAACCTCCGAAACCACTGGTTCCTATGCGCTAAAGAACGACACCATCTATTTCCACAACATTCAACCTACGCGCAACAGCTCGGGCTTCTACAAGTTTGCATTGATAAACAGGACGGAGATTTCCTTATATGAAAGCACGAATGACAGCCTGCCCCTCAAGCTGTTCGTCACCAAAAACGAGCTCCAATAAAATGGGGACTCACGTACAACCAACATGAAAAAACTGCTCCCACTCGGGCGCTTTTGAAAAGCGTCCGAAACTGTTCATCCCATTTTCAATGGACCAATTGCATCACTTTTGTCATAACATGAAATCCCTCATCATCTTAACCCTAACTTTTTGTGCAATCCTCACCAGCTGTAAACAAAAGGAGTATTTCAGCCAACCTGTCAAAAAAATATATGCCTTTCCCTCAAGGTATTCCTATGACCAATTCTTCCTTAGGGAAGACCAATACTTTACAAGGGTTGACAACACACTTGGCTTCAAAAAGAAATACTTTGGCAAATACACGCTGTCGAATGACACCATTTCCTTCATCTATGAAGGAAGGAAAAAACCAGAAGACAATCTTCCTTTTGGAATCATCACTGACAGTACGCTTGCCATTCCTGTGATATATGAAATAATCAAGCCCCAATACAGCGACATTCCACCTGAAGAATTCGATAAGATCAAGAGGCGTGAGCTTTTAACCACTGACACTACCTTGATTTTGTATGAAGGTCAGTGATATTCTCTATGCTTTTCCTCTACCTCCTATTCTAATATATAGTTATAAACTATACACCCATAGATATTAATAATTTTCATCAATAATTCATTCGCGGTAATTTTGAGTATCAAACTCAAATAAAGTACTGACGTAAAACGGATTAAGATGAAAAAGCTCCTGTTTGCTACAAGCTTGGCAATATTCTTTGTGAGCTGTGGCGAAAAGAAAAATGCTATGGATAAAGAACACACTGAGGAATCTTCAAAGAAAGGAGGAGGATGCCCTTTCCATTTTAGCTCAGAAGGCCCTTCCAGCGGACTAAACGTGAGCAATGACGGCATGACCAACCGCGATTGGTGGCCCAACCAACTTGACTTGAGTGTACTCCGCCAGCATTCTGCAAAGTCCGACCCCATGGGCGAGGATTTTGACTATGAAAAGGCGTTCAACAGCTTGGATTATGAAGCCTTGAAAGCGGACATCCGTGCTGTAATGACTGATTCTAAGGACTGGTGGCCCGCCGACTACGGTCATTACGGACCATTTTTCATCCGTATGGCATGGCACAGCGCCGGAACATACCGCACAGGAGACGGCCGTGGCGGTTCCCGCGAAGGGCAACAGCGTTTTGCTCCACTGAACAGCTGGCCGGACAATGGCAACCTCGACAAGGCGCGCCGTTTACTTTGGCCTATTAAGCAGAAATACGGGAAGAAAATCTCTTGGGCAGATTTAATGATTCTGACTGGAAACGTGGCCTATGAAGACATGGGCTTCAAAACCATTGGTTTTGCTGGCGGTCGCGAAGATGTTTGGGAACCAGCAAGCAATGTATACTGGGGACCGGAAGGAAAAATGCTTGCCGATGAACGCTATACAGGCGACCGCGATTTGGAAAAGCCATTGGCCGCCGTGCAAATGGGACTCATCTACGTGAACCCAGAAGGCCCGAACGGAAACCCTGACCCTAAATTGGCTGCCATTGACATCCGCGAAACCTTCGGACGCATGGGCATGAACGACGAGGAAACCGTGGCTTTGATTGCTGGCGGTCACACCGTCGGTAAAACACACGGCGCTGCCAATGACGAGCATTTGGGCCCTGCGCCCGAAGGTGCTGGCATCGAAGAACAAGGCCTTGGCTGGAAAAGCAACTACAAATCAGGGAAAGGACCAGACGCCATCACTTCCAACTTGGAGGTCATCTGGACAACCACCCCTACCGAGTGGAGCCACGGCTTCTTCAAAAGCCTCTTTGAGCATGAGTGGGAGTTGACCAAAAGCCCAGGTGGTGCGCACCAGTGGGTGGCCAAAGACCCGAAAGTGATGGTGCCTGACGCCTTCGACAAGGAAAAGGAGCACAAGCCAACCATGTTGACCACTGACCTTTCCCTCCGCTTCGACCCTGTCTATGAAAAAATCTCCCGCAGGTTCCTCGAAAATCCTGAGGAGTTCGAAAAGGCCTTCGCTCGCGCTTGGTTCAAACTAACGCACCGCGACATGGGACCAAGAACCACCTATTTGGGCCCTGAGGCTCCAAAAGAAGATTTCCTTTGGCAGGACCCAATCCCAGCACTTGACCACGAAGTGGTGAACCCTTCGGACATCTCCAACTTGAAATCCCAAATCCTCAACTCAGGATTGAGCCACAACGAATTGATTTCCGTGGCTTGGGCCTCGGCATCCACCTACCGCCACTCCGACCGCAAGGGCGGCGCCAACGGTGCCCGCATCCGCTTGGCCCCACAGCGCAACTGGGAGGTGAACAACCCAGAGCAATTGAACAAAGTGTTGACCGCCTTGGAGAAAATCCAACAGGATTTCAACGCCAAAGGAGGCAATAAAAAGGTTTCCATGGCCGACCTAATCGTATTGGGAGGTTCAGTTGCCGTAGAAGAAGCCGCCAAGAAAGCGGGCTATCCAGTGAAAGTGCCGTTCACCCCTGGTCGAATGGACGCTACGCAGGAAATGACAGACTCCGCTTCCATGGCCGTACTTGAGCCGATGGCCGACGGATTCCGCAGCTACATGAAAACGGAATACACCTTGACCACTGAGGAATTGTTGGTGGACAAAGCGCAATTGCTTACCCTAACTCCTCCAGAATTGACGGTACTTGTGGGTGGCATGCGCGTGCTGAACACCAACTATGACGGCTCCAAGCACGGTGTTTTCACTGACAAGCCTGGCGCCCTGACCAATGACTTCTTCGTGAATCTCTTGGACATGAGCTACGAATGGAAGGCCACCGACGACAAGAAGCAAGTCTTCGAAGGCAAGGACCGTTCAACGGGCGAAGTGAAATGGACCGCCACCCGCGCCGACCTTATCTTCGGCTCCAACTCCGAGCTCCGCGCCCTCGCCGAGGTGTACGCCACCGACGATGCCAAGGAGAAGTTTGTTAACGACTTCATCGCAGCTTGGACCAAGGTGATGGAACTTGACCGATTTGATGTGAATTAACAATTAGGTTTTGCAGATATAGGAATAGCGACAGTCTCAGAAATGGGGCTGTCGCTTTTTTTGATTTCCATCCATTGTAGAGTGAATTTGCATTCAAGGGAATTCGGGTAATTTGCAGACAAGTTTTCAAGTGCTCTAATGGTCAAATCACAGCTAAAAGAAATTATGATTAATAGAACTGCACTATTTCTATTTGGGGCAATGCTGATGATCCAGTCTTGTAATGAGTTTAGGTCTGAAACAATCTCGATCAAAGCTCATGGAATTAATGAAGGCTGTGATGAATTCAATCATTTGTGGGAAGTTGATTCTGTCTCTGATGAAGAATATAACTTTTTGATTGGGGAGACTTTGTACTCAAAATTGGCATCAGAAAAACTGGGAGACAATCGAAAGAACGATGACAGAAACGAGACCCTATTTGCAATAGGAAGGCTTTCAAAGGGGACTTACTTAAGAGATTTCACCTGTCAAAACACATGGTTCTTTAAAACCGATAGCTGTAGCATTAAAAAACACTGATTCTCCATGGGCCTATTTGATTTCTTCAAAAAGACGCCAACAATAGAACATCCCTTTTTTGGCACCTTGACCTTCATGGAAATAGACAAGGACTCCGAGGACAACTATTTTGAAGGATCAGGAATTTTTGAGCCCTTAAACCAAAAAATTGAATTCCAGATTTCTGGGAACCTTACTGGATCTACCGTTAAGCAGGAACAATTCTATAAGAAGGTCCAGCGAGACTATGAGCTTATATCGAAAAAATGTGCTTCAATGATCGAAGCGGAATACAAAAACTGGAAAGAAGACTTTAAGATAAAAGACTTCAATGCTGAATTCACTTTGGTTGGGATATCCATTCCCAATCAATCCACAAAACCACTGGAGTGGCATTTGGCTTTTGACACCGTCCACGATGAAAACCATATGTTCACTGTATATTTCATTGACTTTGAACCTGATTTTGTGACTATTGACGGGTAATAAACGTATTAAACACCCCCTCACTGGCGCAGGCGTCCGCCTGTGTCCCATTTTTATTGCACAAGCAGATACTTGCGCTAGTCTTGTCTCCTCCTTGACCAAGGTGATGATTACCTAAACAACTTCAACAAATGAAAATTCACTTCACCCTTATACTGATATTTTTCTCATATAATTTCTGCACATGCCAAGAGATTGAGAATAAGGACTCAACCTTTATAAGCCTCCCATACTTGTCCAAGGAAAAACGAAATGCAATTGAGAATAAGTCTCCTGAAATCGAATTCCACTATGGACACATCATGCGACACACTACCCAAGGAGAAATAGAACTAGACAGAATACTTAGTGACTCTCTGGCAACAAGTCTGACCCACAACCAGAAAATAGATCTGTGCGCTAAAATTTTAGAAAGAAACTACCTCTATCATCTTCACCGGAGGTCAGCGATCCAATTAGAAAACACACTCCCACAAGAAAAATTGTCCAAATACATTTCAGAAGACAACTATGGATATGCATTCCTCAGAACTTATCACTACAACATCCTTTATTCTGTGGGAGAATTTAGAGAACTGGATTCCACCCAACAGGCTTCCATTATAAAAACACTCTCTCAGGAAAGACTTGATTTAAAGACCAGACGATATCTTATTGAATCGTTATACTCCTTAACATACTCGAAAAAAAGTGGAGAACGAATTCACTCCGCAATCAACGAATCGGACCTCAGCAAAAACCTAAAAACTTATAACGATAGCCTTTTCACAGTCTTCAACAAACTCAAACCATTATTTGTAAAACTTGACACAATACATACATGGATGGAGATGGACAAACACAAGAGAGAGATCAAACATCTACTCAAGAATCCGCACCCCATCATGTTTAACCAAATACTATCATTCAACCCAACCACCGTTGAAGACTCAAAAAAATTATCAGCACTAAAACATAACGCCCTAATAAGCATCATTAGTGAGGCAAACAACGATTCATTTTACAGTACATACAGGCTTGAATACCTCAACGAACTTTTGACCGACGGCGTTTACTCCATTCGATTTTTAGAAAAAATAATGACAACGGAGGAGAGGCAAAATCTTGTCCATGAACTTGAGCACAACTTGTTGATGACCAACAATCATTAGAAAACATCTAAAAGGAGCTCCCGGATGTATTTTAAGGATGTTCAGCAAAACATTCTTATTCCAACTAAAATCTTCAATCGCCCCCATGAAACAGCCAAAAATCTTCAAAATGCCCTTTGCGACTGTCTACCCACTTTACATCCAAAAAGTGGAAAAGAAAGGACGCACCAAGGAAGAAGTGGACACTATCATCCACTGGCTGACAGGCTATGACCAAGAGGCCCTGCAAAAGGTCCTCGACGATAAAACCGATTTCGAGACCTTCTTTGCAGAGGCTCCAGAACTCAATCCCAATGTTTCAAAAATCACGGGTGTCATCTGCGGGTATCGTGTGGAGGAAATTGAGGATGAGCTGATGCAAAAGATTCGCTACCTCGACAAGCTCGTTGATGAGTTGGCGAAGGGGAAAGCCATGGAGAAGATTTTGAGGGAGTAGGCAAGGGCTTACCTTTGTTTAAAAAAACCAAAGCTGGAAATAGAAAACCTAATAAATATGAGCAACACCGGATGGGAAATTGACGACCTCACAAGTGCTATTAGTGATGAGTACCAAGGAAAGTCCAATGAACTAACTGCCTTAAGTAACTCCTACCCGCTTTCAGCCATAAACGCCGAAAAAGATCACTTCATCGTTATCAGAAAATTTTCAGCTCGGGTATTTGAAGGGAAAATAGATATGCTCAACCAGTCCTACTTAAAGGCCAGTGAACACTATCCCATCGCCCATTTTGGAATGACGCTTGTTTCATATTCCGACGACTGCTCTTCCTCCAGTAACGTCATTTTTCCAAACTCATTGACGTATGAAAAAGTAGCACTCAAGGGCGATACCATCACCATTTTTCATTCTGAGGGAACAACGGTTACAAACTTTGAAGAGCTGAATAGTCTTTGGACGTTTGACAACCTATCCACACAAGAAATATTGGACCAATTCAATGGCCTATCAAACAAGAGAAGGGAAGTTCAACCCATCAAAAAAATCACTAAAAAAAGTCTGAAAGACAGCTTCTTTGGTCAATTAAGCCTTGACAAAGACTTGGATTCCTTCATTACTGAGCATCTTTTTAAGGACAGAAAAATTGAACTCTCGTTTTCAAATACCACAGCTGAACAAATGACCTCAAACCTTCGACGAACCGAAGTGCTTTTGACTCAACTTCAGGAAATCGAAGAGGCGATGATTGAAGAAATGCTTTCCCTTAAAAATGAAAATTGGCTTGATGAAGGAGAGGCCGAACTCACCAAGAGTGCATTTCAAAAAGAGGTTTCCATATACGGCATCAACATCTACGAAGAAGGCGATACTGAAATTTACTACAAGGCAAACGACCTTTTCTGGGGACATGAAATCCAAGTCTCCTTGGATGATGACAATAAGTATGAAAGCTCAACGCTTGTGGGGTGAAAATCCATGCTCTTCTTTCTTCTAACTCAGGCGTTCGCCTGTGCCCATATTTTTTTAGCACAAGCGGACGCTTGCGCTATTAGATACAAATGAATGATGGATAAACTATTAGAGGACCTAAAAAACATTGATTTCACTACTGACCCACACTCCAGCTATAACCTTGATAGGGAAATTGAGCTCATTTCATCTAAACTGGATTCAAACCATAAAGCTCTTTTAGAAGAAGATTTCTCCAAATTCTTTGACAAGGGAAAATTCCTACTGATGAACACTTTTCATGGTGGTCTTCTGTTTTTAAAGGTATCTGAGCCAATTGAAAAATTAACGCTCGAATATCGAACAGTATCAAAAGACTTGATGACTTCTGTAAAATTCAGTTCTAGCTCACGTAGAGCTGAAAACGTCAAGTACAAGCCAAATTGTGGAACACATGAATCCATAAGATGGAGCAATCACATAATGTTCCCTAACTTTTTCCACTACCCCAAAACAATTCAAATTGGCTTACTTATCGTTCTAGGAAAGATCATTAAGCGACTCTGTGAATATGGCCGAAGCCATTTTGCATATATGAAAATTGAAAATGAGTTCGATATTGAACTATTAATTGATGGAAAAACTGAATCAACACTAAGAGTTGAACCGCAGTCATAATGATAGCCCTTGGATGTGGCCCATACACCTACACTTTACTTTTTCATATTTGGTGCACATTCCATAATTCAACCCCTCCTCTGTCCTCCCCTTATCCAAGGGGAAGAGAATGTAACCCATTATATTAGCAATCAAGGCTGATAAACCATAGGCTGACGGTTTCCCCTCCCCTTAGAAAGGGGAGGGTTAGGGTGGGGTTGACCAAGTATTCCCTGCCCCCACCGAATCATTCCCTCAATTCCTTTGTTCATTCGCCACCTTTCACCCCCTACCTAGTCCGCATTTATCACATAAACAGCCCATTACTATCTGGCTATTTTAAAAAGCGTCAGAAACTGTACATGTCATTTTCAATATTTTCGCATAGGTACTTTAGACATTTGAAATATTAGGTACAGTTTCGAATGCAACAGGAGTCGCGATCGAGGAAAAAGTATAGCCTGGAAGGTTTTCGATGAAAAAAAATTACTTTAAAAAAGTAAAGAATTATGATTTCACAATAAGATAAAACAACCAATGACCTTTTTTCAAAAAATAATTTTAGGGTTTTTAGTCGTCGCTATAATGTGTGTTATTAACTTCTGGCAGTATGATAGATCAATTGCCTGGTACTACATTTACGCTTGTGGAGGCCTGGTACTGACATTCGTCATCAGTATGATGGTCAAAAGGAATTAAAATAGATTGAGAAACTAAAATTATTTTTAACCCCCTGGTGCTCTCCGAGGCCGTAACTTCACATTCTTTTAGTCAGCACACTTTTCAAATAAGCTCGTCTCGAACGTCCTAAACTCTTCGATAGGCCATTCACACGAACTTCCGAAATAGCTTATTTCTGATTGGCCCTCTAACTGAACAACAATTGTATTAGTCCAATCTGACCAACCACTACAATCCTCACCAATCTTTTTCAACTGTTCAATGTTCTTGTAAAATTGGTTTATAGTTTCTAAGCCGATACTATCAAGCTCAACACTACAATTATATCTTTTTGCTATCACTACATCCCCTGTTTGCTCAATCTTGATTTTTGCTGATTCAAGTATCCCTCCACAGCCATGAAAACTATGATAAATTATTGTCGTTGGAAACACCTCGCTTTTCAACGAATCAGTCTTTATCTGCCAACTTCCCATTAGAAGTAAAAACAGGAAGCCACTCAAAACCACAATTACTCTGAATTTCACTTTACTCCTTTTCATACACTCAGACAACTAATCGAAAAAAACTTTATGACACCCTTATGACATTATATAAAATAATTGACGCAATGGCACCAAACACAACTCCATGAGCAATAAGTGAATACAAATGCTCTCGCTTTCCCTTTCTAACCAAATTAAGATTTACAGCAAACCGGACCATGGCTATGATTGGAACTACAAAAATGAGAAGCACAAACCCCAATCCTGGGCCACCCATACCTCCTGGGAATTCCTTATGAATCAACGAGGTCGCAATGATGCAACCACCATAGAAAAGAAGGCTTAGAATTAAGTTTTTGATTTTTTCATTCATGTCATCAAACTGAAAAGAAAGCTTTCAGCAATTCATCTCACAGTCACGAAACTACTCACAAAACCCCTACCCCTTCAATAACCCCCACCCTTTCTCCTCCGTTCTACATAAAGTAGCAAAGTCTATTCAGACGATTTTTTATTCGGAGTATGAAGCACTTTTCCACCCAAAGAGGGGTATTCCTCTGCCTACTTCTATCCTTTTTCAGCATTCTTGAAGCCTTTAGCCAAACCGGCTACGACAACCAGATTTTGCCAGTAGGTGGCGTAGAGGCCCTTATGGCCAATACAGGAACTGCTGGACTAAACTCTGTTGGAGCCATTTACTACAACCCTGCCGCCTTGACCCAATTGGAGGGCAATTCCCTAAAAGTTTCGGGAGCGACTTACACGGGCTACCGTTTCAAAGCCACGCCACTATTCGAAGCCGAGGGAGCAAACCTTGATTATGAAGGTTCCAGCTCAACAAGCACCCCTACAACCATGGTGGGTGTTCGGTCATGGAAACGGTGGCGGATTGGAACGTCCATCATCATCCCCCTGCAATTTGAATATGATGGACCAGAGTCATGGAATGTAAGTGTGGGAGGCGTGCCGAAAAAATTCTCCATCAACCAAGTCTATAAGGAATCCTTGTTTCAGGTAGGCCTTGCGGCTGCAACCAAGCTGGATACCAACTGGTCCATCGGGGCTTCTGTCAACTTTCAGGGCTATTCCAGCCTTTCATTTGTGGAAGGGCGCACCACGGACCCAGCCGACCCTACCTTTCTTTTTGAGGAGGTTACCCGAGAGAAATACACACCTTATCACCTGCTTTTTGTGGCGAGCGCCCACCGTAGATGTAAAAAATGGGATATTGGTGTCCGCATCACGCTCCCCAACCTCTACCTCTTTGGGAATGGAAGCACCAGCGATTTCAATTACCAAAACCTTTCGGACGGGAATCCTGCGGTGAACACTGAGGTGAGCAGAAGTAGTGAAAAGGCGGTGTTCAGAACTCCCGCTGATTTCCGCTTGGGGTTGGCCTATCGGCTGACAGAAAAATGGCGATTCACTACCGACAACAGCTATACGATGGGCATCAGCTATGATGTTTTCCCTGATTCCCAATTTGATGACATTCAGGAAAGAAACGCTATTTGGCGCTCTACCTTGGGCATCCAGCACCAACTTTCGGAACGTAGCATGCTCCATGTGGGCACGGCCTACTCGCTCCCGATTTCGAGCCAATACAGCAAGGACAACAACTATAAATTCTGGACGGGGACGCTGGGCGTCAAATATAAATTCGCCTTTCTGGACAACATGTTGGGCGTATTCTATTCAAGAGGGCAGAATGACATTGACCAAGGGACTTTCGTGAGTAAAATCACTTATGAAAACTACGGGTTGTTCTTTGGGACGAGCTATAATTTCTAAGCTTCAATTATTAGAAAAATACCCCTCACTCCTCTTAACTTGTAGGAGTGTCAACCCTAAGCGCTACATATCAACAAAAACTTCGTCCGTTGCTGACTTTGGTCCGCACGGGCAACCTCATGTTGTTGATTGTCGTGCAGACGCTGACCTATTTTTTCCTGCTTGATAACCTACCCCATCTCCCCCATCTAGACTTCTTGGCCATTTTGATGTCAACAGTCTGTTTGGCTGGCGCAGGATATGCCATCAACGATTATTACGACGTCAAGATTGATGCGCTGAACAAACCCGATCGGGTGATTGTGGGTCGTCAAATCACACGCAGAAAAGTGCTTTTCCTCCATTACCTTCTCAACCTGTTGGGCATGGGATTAGCCCTGAGCGTTTCGGTGAAGGTGATGTTGTTGGTTTCGGTTTCGGGAATTAGCCTTTGGGTATATTCCGCCTACCTGAAACAACGCCCATTTATCGGGAACTTCATGGTCGCTGGGCTTTCGGCATTGGCCGTAGGCATCTTTGCCTTGCATTTCGAGGTGAAAACCTCCCTTTATTGGTTTGCAGGATTCGCCTTTATCCTGTCCTTGATTCGGGAACTGGTCAAAGACATGGAGGACTTGAAAGGCGACTTAAAAGGCGGTTGCAAAACCCTTCCAATTGTATGGGGGTATAGAAAAACAAAAACCCTGTGCTACGTCCTGTGGACCGTATTAGCAGGGTTTTCTGTGTATTGGCTTAGCCAAGTTACTTTTTATGGAGCCATTTGGTCGATGCTGACCATCATTCCGCTTCAGCTCCTTTTTGCGGTCAAGCTTTATTATGCCGACCGCAGCAAACATTTCAAATTTCTCAGTCTGCTTTGCAAACTGACCATGCTGGCCGGCACGCTTTCTATCATTCACTAAGCGTGATATCGGAGCCATCCAATCCAGGCTTCCCACGCTTCAGGGCTCTGTCCTCGTACACCATCATCGCCTCATAGATGACACTCTGGATGCGGGTGCGTACGTCCATTGAAATGAGCTTCCTATTGCTGGTATCCGGATAAATGCGGTTTGACAAGAAGATGAAGACCAAATCATAATCTGGATCAGCCCAAACGCAAGTGCCCGTAAAACCAGTGTGACCAAAGGTATTCGGCGACACATACTTACTTGTAGGCCCTCTGCCATCCAACTGAGGTTTGTCCCAACCCAATCCACGACGGTTATCCGTGTATTGTTTTGCAGAGAAAAGACTTACCGTTCCTGGGTTGAAAAAACGCATGCCGCCGTATTCTCCATCCTGCATATTCATCTGCATCAGCTTGGCCAAATCATTGGCCGTACCGAACAAGCCCGCATGCCCTGCAACACCACCAACCATAGCTGCACCTTGGTCATGAACCGTTCCCCACACCAAATGACTACGGAACAATTCATCATTTTCCGTAGGGACAATTCTTGTTCTCGGGAATTGATTCAATGGGTTGTAAGTCAAATGCGTTGCCCCTAATGGACGATAGAAGTTTTGCGCCAAAAACTCATCCATCGGCTGATTGACTTTACTGTCCACCACCTTTTTCATGATAAACAATCCGAGGTCACTGTAGCGATAAGGGTAGCGTTTCTGGCGGCGACGCTTACGCATCAAATCCGACTCAATCGTCCATTTCCACAAGGAATCCTCCATGGAAGTCAAGGCATAAAACCTGCCGTCGAAGGAATTACAGAACAAGTTATCGTCTTGGCTGTCACAATAGTATTCTTCACTCAAACCCGATCGGTCTTCAGTCACCGTGTATCGCCAAAAAGGAATGAAGGAAATCAACCCCGATTGGTGGGTCAAAATGTCCCGCACACGCAACCTTTCTTTGTTTGTCCCCTTGAGCTCCGGCAAATAGTTTGAGGCATAGCCATTCAAATTCAGCCCTCCCCAATCGTACAAAAACATCAGGGCTTGGGTCGTCGCCGCCACTTTCGTGACAGAAGCCAAATCGTAAATGGTGAAGTTGTTTACCCGTTGCTTATTCTCATAGGTGTAATGACCAAACGACTTTTCATAAACCACTGAGCCGTTACGCGCCACCAACACCTGACAGCCTGGGGTAGCCTCACTCTGGATGGCTTCCATCACGATGGAATCAATGTAAGCCAGCGTTCGGCTGTCCATGTGCTGATTCTCTGGCAAACTATAGCCCAAACGCATCAAGCTTTCCGTCTTGAATCCGGTCCCCGCTTTTAGATTTTCAGATGCCGTAATTGGCAAAACACCATCAGCACCAATGCCCCCAAAAATCACTTGCGGAGCCAAACGGCGCGTAAGGTTATTGTCCTCATAAGCACAAACAAGATTGTCCATCTTGTCGAAATATTTCAGGCTGTACGGGCTTCCAAACACCACCAATACCACCTTAGTCTGCTCATTAAGACGCTTAATGAAATTGCGGGCCAAGCGGCTAATGCCAAACTCCTTTGAGGCGTACTTGCTCAAATCATGGAGACCAATCACGACCACCTTCTTGCCTTTCACCTGTTCAAACACCTCATCATAGGCCGTAACACTCTGCTCCGTGGACTTGACGCTGAAGTGATCAAAACTGGTGTAGTGTGAAAGGGTCTGTTGGAAATGGTTTCCTTTGAAAGCACCAATGGACACCGAGGCAAATGTATTTGTATCCAATACTCTCACCGGAAGGAAATCCCCTTTGTTTTTCGCCACAGTCATCGCCTTCTCATAGAGCTTCAACTGCAAGGCCTGAGCCTCTGGGGCATTCAAATCCTCAACAAGATTTTCTGTTTCGATGTATTGAGTCTTCGAGAGGCCACACCAATACTTAGCGTAGAGCAATTTCCGCACACGCTCATCGATTGTCTTCTGGGTGATTTTCCCTTTTTTAAGGGCCTTTTCAATGCCCCTAATGGCTTTTGGCACATCCGTCGGGAACAACAAGACATCATTTCCCGCCAACAAGGCTTGCACCTCACCCTCGCCGGGCTTATTGTGTTTGGCTACTCCCTGCATGTTCATCGCATCGGTAAAAGCTAAGCCTGTATAACCCATTTCTTCACGTAGCAAGTCAGTGACGACTGCTGGCGAAAGTGTAGTTGGACGATTCTTGGTATCGTCATAAGCAGGAATGTGAATATGCGCGACCATCACGCTTTTCACACCAATGCTGTCCTTGAACAACTCTCGGAAAGGATACAATTCAACATCACTTAGGCGATCTCTATCGTGCGTAATGACTGGCAAATCAAGATGGGAATCTGTGTCGGTATCGCCGTGTCCCGGAAAGTGCTTGGCACAGGCCATCACATGATGATCTTGCATGCCCAAGGTATAGGCGCTGCCCTTCTGGGCCACCTTTACCTTGTCTTCACCAAAAGAGCGAATGTTAATGACAGGGTTGGCAGGATTGACATTCACGTCCACCACTGGCGCAAAATTGACATGAATGCCCAAACGCTTGCAGTGGTCAGCCACCGCTTCGCCCATTCTGTAAATGTATTTGTCATCTTGGATAGCGCCCAAAGTCATCTGCTTCGGGAAATCCATGGTGCTGTCCAAACGCATTCCTAAGCCCCATTCGGCATCCATTCCAATCATCAAAGGCACCTTGGATTTGGCTTGATAACGATTAGTCAGCTTAGCCTCACGCATTGGGCCACCTTGGAAAAAAATGAGTCCACCAACACCGTATTCCGTAATTAGTTGGTCGATTTCTTGGTAATGCGTCTCGTCGCGGTTGGAATAGGCCGCCACCATAAATAACTGCCCAATACGCTCCTGCGGGCTTAATGTAGCGAATACGCTGTCCACCCATTGCTTGGCATCAGCTCCTTCGGCGACTTCTTCGACACGCTCATTGGTGGTGAAACCAAGAAACACCAAAGGAAACAACAGTAAAAACGGCAGGTATTTTTTATGAAGCATTGAAATATGATATGACTGATTTGCCCCTAATTCTTTTGTGACGTGTCCCTACGCCAATGGCCTAAATGAACGGCAAATAATTGGCCACAAGGGCTAAGCAAAAGAAAAACAATAAGCAGACCCAGTCGTCTTGTTCTTTTGCCCGCTGTTCGTGGCAAGTTGATTTGCGATAGCTGCGGCTATCCCTGCATCAACTTGCCACAAACAACGAACAAAATAACTGTGCCTTAGTGGGCCAGTTTATTATTTCACTTTCGCTAAAGATTGAACTCAAAAACAATATTCCTCTGAATACTGGATTGTTGAACCGATGAATGACCAAAACCTTCTTCCCAGATGAAAGGCCTAATTGGTGAAAGCTCAAAAATGGCGTATTTTTACAAGGATAGTGAACTACTTTCTCAACTTTTCTTCAAGGCGTTTTGTTCCTGAAAACATTCAGGGAAACACTTTGGAGGCATGAATTAGAGGGTAAGGAAGAACGAAGTGAGAGCTAAACGTTAAGAATATGCACCGTGCTATTCCTAACAACTGGATTCCAAACCAGACTCATAGCTCAAATTCTTATTTCTTGTCGCTCATAATTACTCCGCCTGAAAAAAAACCTTGACAGAAAAATCTTGAAAGATTCCTAACCATGAAACGGTTTCCCTCCATAGTACGGCTTCCCAAACAAAAGCGTTTCCAATATCCCGCGAGATATTATGACGAAAACAGGGAGCGCTTTGAGGAACTCCACCGCAGGGCGGAGGCTCATCAAAGCACGGAGCAGGAGGATACCGAAAACCGTTTCAGAGGCGCCTTTAAAGCCCCAAGACCTTCGTCGTCTAACTCCAGAATCGCATTAATCTTTCTCATTGGTTTTATCCTTTTGGGTAGTTTCTGGTTATGGCTTAATACAGGTATGATTGGCATCGTTTTACCCGGCATCATTCCCCTGTATTTCATTACAAGGCACCTTTTTAATAACAACCGATGACCTATTCATATGGCTGACATCATCAACCTTCTTCCTGATTCCATTGCCAACCAAATCGCCGCCGGCGAGGTGGTTCAACGTCCGGCATCCGCAGTCAAAGAAATGTTGGAGAACGCCATTGATGCGGGTTCCACGAATATCCAGCTCATCATTAAGGATGCCGGCAAAAGCCTCATCCAGATTATTGATAACGGCAAGGGTATGTCGGAAACGGATGCCCGCATGTGCTTTGAGCGCCACGCCACTTCCAAAATCCACCAAACCGAAGACCTGTTTAACATTCACACCTTCGGTTTTCGGGGTGAGGCCATGGCCTCCATCGCCTCGGTAGCACAGGTGGAGATGAAAACCAAACAGGCGGAGGAAGAATTGGGTACCCTCATCCGCATCGAGGGCGGTGAGCTGAAGGTCAGTGAGCCTGCTGCCAGCCCAGAGGGAACTTCTATTTCTGTAAAAAACCTGTTTTTCAATGTTCCTGCTCGCCGCAACTTCCTGAAGTCAAAGGCGGTGGAGAACAGACATATTATTGAAGAATTTCAACGCATCGCCTTGGCGCACCCAGACATTCACTTTTCCTTGGTGCAAGACGAGTCAGAAACCTATAACCTGCCTCCGGCAAAACTCAGCCAGCGGGTAGTCAGCATTTTCGGGAAAAGCTATAAACAAAACCTTGCGCGTTGTGAGGAGGAAACCGATGTGGTCAGCATTAGCGGCTACATTGGAAAGCCACAGGCTGCCAAGAAAACCCGTGGTGAGCAGTTCTTTTTTGTGAACAACCGCTTCATCAAAAGCTCCTACCTCAATCACGCACTTTCAACGGCCTACGAAGGCCTTTTGGCTGATGGCACCCACCCGTTCTACGTCCTCTTCCTGAACATCGACCCCGAGCGCATCGACGTCAATGTTCACCCGACCAAAACGGAAATCAAATTCGAGGATGAGCGCACCATTTACGCCATCTTGAAGGCCGCCGTAAAGCAAGCCTTGGGCATTCACAACATTGCCCCTTCCTTGGACTTTGACCAAGACATTAACTTCGGTATTCCTTCTGGATTCGACAGCGGAGCATCATCCGATAACAACAGCAGTGGTGGCTTCTCCGAAAACACCGGCAAAAAGCCGAATTGGGAAACCATCTTCGAAGGCTTTGAAGAAGAACGCCACGGTGGCTGGGAGGATGAGGCCATGGACTTGGGACAGAGCCTTGCAAAATTCGACAGCCTTGAGGAGGACGTCGAACCACATCAGGAAGAGATGTTCACTGTGGAGAGCGCTGCCAACGACAGCACGATGCGTGTGGAAAGCGCCATCAACCAGTCCCAATCCGTAGAACGAAAAGGACCGCGCGAGGCTTTCTTGGTGAACAATCGCTATATCGCCACCTCCACAAAAACGGGATTGCTTTTGGTGGATAAAAAGGCCGCCCACGAGCGCATCCTCTTTGAGCGTTATCTGGACAGCTCAACCGCACGGGATGCCTGCCAACAGTTGCTCTTCCCACAGGTAGTAGAACTCAATCCTGCCGACAGTGCCCTGTTGAGCTCCATCGAGGCGGACATCAAAGGCTTGGGCTTCATGTTCGATATCAACGACAATGGGCTGTTGACCATTCACGGCGCACCTGCTGATGTGGATTTGGGTACCGAACAGGAAACCTTCGAGGAGTTATTGGAGGAATTCAAAAACAGCGGAGACATTTCCGAAGAAGGAAGAAAGGAACAACTGGCCCGCACCTTGGCCAAACGCTCTTTGGCGCATCGTTCCGAGAACCCGATGACCTCCGAAGAGATGCGCAGCTTGATTGACAAGCTCTTTGCCTGCCATCAACCGAACTACACCCCAGACGGCACTCCAACCTTTATGCTTCTTGATTCTGAGGATATTGGAAGCTTGTTTGAGGCGGGGCTGTAACTTTCCGACAATTACGATTTAATCGAATAAGACCTTTAATTAATGTTTGGACAACTCACCCCCGTAGTTAAAAACCTGCTCTTAATTCTTCTGGGCATTTTTATTCTTCAGTCCGTTTCCCCGATGGTGGAAGTCTACGGGAAGCTTTATGATTTTCGGTCGGACTATTTCAAGCCCTTCCAGATTTTCACCCACATGTTCATGCACGGAGACCTTGGTCACCTGTTCAGCAATGGACTCCCACTTTTCTTTTTGGGCCCAATGTTGGAGCGCACCATGGGTGAAAAGCGTTTCTTACTTCTCTTTTTGATTTGTGGAGTCGGTGCTGGAGCATTATTTGACTTGGCGCAATTCATTACCATTTCCGACCAAGACATCCATTCCTTGGACCAAATTATCAGGCAATACCTTCAGGCAGGAGAAACACGCGTTGGTGGTATGCTGGGAGCATCAGGAGCGGTATTCGGTGTATTGATGGCGGCCGCCATGTATTTCCCAAATGCACAAATCATCATCTTCCCTATTCCCATTCCAATCAAGATCAAATACTTCGTACTGGTCTATGGACTGATTGAATTTTACTCAGTATATAAGCCACACGAGGGAGACAATGTCGCCCACTTAGCGCACTTGGCAGGTTTGGCGATTGCGTTCGTACTCATTAAATTCTGGAATAAGCGAGGTTATAACGGATACTAAACTGGGAGTGATAAACTCTACCCTTTTACCAACGGACTTCGTATAAACATGCCTATGAACAGCATTTTAGATGACTTCAAGGGAGCTTTCCAAAAACCCAACAATGGTTTGATCCAGATTATCCTGATCAACTTGGTGGTGTTTGTGGTACTTTTTCTGGCTTCAATTTTTCCTGAAGGGCAGGCGCTTATCGGCAAACAGCTTAAACTCTCCTCATCTTGGACAGGCTTGTTATTAAGACCTTGGACATTGCTCACCTATGCATTTACGCATTATTCCATAATGCACATATTGGGCAATTTATTGGGGTTATACTGGTTTGGCCGCATTATCGAAGACCTATTAGGAAACAGTAAGCTAATTGGTCTTTATTTCTGGGGCGCCATAGCTGGTGCACTTGCTTATCTAGCTACCCTCCAAATTTTCCCTGGCTCACCAGGTTTAATTGGGGCCTCAGCAAGTGTCTTTGCAATTGTAGTAGGAGCAGCCACTTACTTCCCAAATAATGAAATTCGATTGATGTTTATCGGTCGTGTTAAAATCATATGGATTGCGGCCATCTACTTATTAATTTCTATTGTAGGGGTTCTTGGCAACAAGAACTTTGGAGGAAACATGGCCCACCTTGGTGGTGCCTTGGCCGGTTACATTTTCATTGTTCTTTTGAAAAATGGCTATGATGGCGCTCGACCAATTATGGCTACCCTCGATTTCTTTGGCAGACTCTTCAAAAGGAAGCCAAAAATCAAGGTTTCCTATAAACGTAATGGCTCATCCAGACAGGCTGGTGCAGCTACCGCCTCTCAGGAGGAGATTGATCGCATCCTTGACAAGATTAGCCACTCAGGATATGAAAGCTTAAGCAAGGACGAGAAGCAGAAGCTTTTTCACGCGAGCAAGAATAAATAAGCAGACATTAGAGTTTAGACATTAGAATTAAGCTTCCTCAAAGACCCTACAGGAGCTAATGTCTAAACTCTAATGTCTAACATCTCTCTACCCCCTATTTTTTTATGAACAACCTACTGCTCTCCACCGAAAACCACATTGCGACGATCACCATCAATCGTCCCAAAAAGTTAAATGCCTTGAACTTCGAAACCTTGATGGAATTGAAGCAGGCTTTTGAACAAATGAGCGCTGACGATGAGGTCCGAGGCGTCATCATCACAGGAGCTGGCGACAAAAGCTTTGTGGCTGGTGCAGACATCAGTGAGCTGGCTGGACTTTCTGTGGAACAGAGCAGAGCAAAATCACAGGAGATTCACGAGCTGTTCTTCACCATTGAGAATTTCCACAAGCCCGTGATTGCAGCTGTCAACGGTTTTGCATTAGGTGGAGGTTGTGAATTAGCCATGGCATGCCATATGAGAGTGGCCTCTGAAAATGCCAAATTCGGACAGCCGGAGGTCAACTTGGGCATTATCCCCGGCTATGGCGGCACCCAACGCCTTCCTAAATTGGTGGGAAAAGGCAAGGCCATCGAGCTGATGATTACCGGAGATATGGTGGATGCCGAAGAAGCATTAGACTTGGGATTGGTTAACCACGTGGTGGCAAGGGTGGATTTGATGGAAAAGTGTAAGGAAATATTAGCCAAGGCTGCCCAAAAAGGACCAATCGCTGTAGCAAATACCATCAAGGCGACAAACGCCTGTCACGACCACACAAAAAAGGGCTATGAACTTGAAGCCCAACTTTTCTCTGCCTGTACCCACACCGAAGACTTCAAAGAGGGAACTCAGGCATTTTTGGAGAAAAGGCCAGCGAAGTTTAAAGGGAGATAAAAGGAAGCTTTCTCTTCTCGATGATTTTTAGAGGCGATTTTCTTTTACTAAGCAAAGGACTGAAGTCCTTTGCTATGGAGAAACGCCCTTACAGGGCTATACAGTGGTAGCCCTGTAAGGGCGTTTCTCCATAGCGATGGATGCAATCCATCGACTAGATAAAAACACCAACCGTCTTGTGTTTTGATATTTGCATCCTATCTCCAATCAAAACCTCACATCATACATCTTCCTCAAGCGTGGACCATTCATGCTGTCCCCCATTTTTTTGGTGACCCAATTTCGGATGGCGACTGAAACCCTTCCTTCCCACTGGGCAATCTTCCCAAGGTTCTCTGAACGCTTAACCATTTGCATAACCCGAGTAAGCCGCTTTGCCTCATAGCGATCCAATGCCTCCTCCACGGACGGAGAATCGGTTAAACATTTCGCAATCACCACCGCATCTTCGATAGCGATGCCTCCGCCTTGCCCCAAATTAGGCGTCATGGCATGAGCAGCATCACCAATCAATGCCACACGTCCAAACACCAAGGTTTTTGGTGGCTTTACCTCCTCAATATCTCCCCAAATAATGTCATGAGGTTCTCCAATATGACTAATTACACGCTGGACTTCTGGCGGGAAATCATCAAATGATTGCTGGAAATCATTCCGATGATAATTCATCATCACCTCATCATCAGGATCCGAATTTTCCATCGCAAACCAATAGACGCGTTTGCCCGAAAGTGGAATGATACCGAATCTTTTGCCTCTACCCCACACTTCCATCCCCACATGATCCATTTGATCACCCAAATCCAACTGGACAACTCCGCGCCAACAGGTATACCCTGAATAGCGGATATGGCTTTCGGGAACAAACTGTTTTCGAACAGAAGAATTCATCCCATCTGCACCTATTAGGACATCTCCTTCAACTTGGGTTCCATCCTTAAAATGAACTTCTACTTTTTCACCTTTTTGCTCGGCTTTCACAAAGGTCTTTCCCATCTCTACAGCTCCCTCCGGCAACATTTTCATGAGCAATGCATGCAAATCCGCACGATGAAAGGACCACATGGTTTCCCCGACTTCGTCTTTTAGTGTCTTGGAGGAAATAGCAGACAACACCTCACCATCCTGCGAGACTACGCCCAGCTGATGTAACTGGTGCCCCACCATCTGAACGGCATTCTTAATACCCAGCTCTTCCAGCGCCCGAATCGCATTGGGGTGTAAAATGATGCCCGCTCCCAAGTCTTGAACGGCTTCGAAACGCTCATACACTTTTACACGAAAACCTTGTTCCTTTAGGGCTATTGCCGTGCAAAGGCCTCCAATCCCAGCACCAATAATGATGACTTGCTTCATAAAAACACCTACAAATAAAAGAAGGACATGGAGCCGTAAAGCATACGGCCCTATGTCCTTCTACGGAAAAAAGAAGCGAAGCGCTATTTGCCTAAGGCACGAATTTCATCGACCTCCAAAATTCGCCTTGGTGATTGAGTAGTTTGGTTTGCAGACTCCACCATGGCCTTTGCCACCTTACGGGCATGAATCCCACGATATTTCTTCAATGGACCAATCATCAATGGAGTCAACAATCTGGCAAGAATCTTCCCAATAAGCTCCCCAAATCGGAACTCATCCCTTGGCCCCAACAATAAGGATGGACGTAAAATGATGACATGATTAAGCTTACAGGCACTCAAGTCGCGCTCTACCTCTCCTTTGGTTTTCATATAAAAAAAGCGGCTGTTAGCATTCGCGCCTTGGGAAGACACCATCACGAAATTCTCCCAACCCAAATGCTCTCCCAGCTTTCCTAATCGCATGGGAATCTCATAATCGACCTGACGAAAAGCCTGTTCCGAACCCGCTTTTTTGATGGTTGTTCCGAGACAACAAAAGAGATCATCACCCTTCATCTCATCTGTGAATTCCTCCAAGCGGAAAAAATTGGTCAATACCTCCTGTAATTTCGGATGATTCAAGTTGAGCGTTCGGCGTACAAACACCTTGACCACATCATAGCGGTCATCATCCAACAAGGCGTGCAAGGTATAATGCCCCACCAAACCAGTTGCCCCAAAGAGCAAAGCCGTTCTCTTTTTTATCACGGATTAAGGTATTGAAGTATGTTGGTCAGTCGTGGTCAATTTATTCAAAAAGCCATTCATGACTTCCATGTATTCCTGTTCAAAACGTCGGAGGAAATCCTCATGCTTTCCACCCTGAAACAGGTGAAGCTCTTTTTGAGGGGATGCAAGTGCACCGAATACAGCTTTTGTCTCTGCCGTTTTTAACTGAAACTCACTATCGCCAGCCAAATGCAAGACAGGCACATGACAATACGGTGCAAAGTCAATGGGGTTCAGTTCACTCACGGGCTTCCCTATTTTTTGGGATACGAAAAAATGGACGGGAAGGTAGGCCGATTCTGGCAAAGGAATTTTTTGAACCCGATTGTAAAAAGCGTGATCCAATCGGTCATAGGGAGATTCCAATACGATAAAGGCATAATTCGCAAATTGCGGAAGGCTGTATAATATTGTGGCGGCACCCAAGGAGCTACCATGGACGGCTACTTTTGAGACACCTTTTTCCTTTAAAAATTCAAGGCACGCCAACAGGTCTTTCCGCTCCTGCCATCCAAAAGTAATTGGGGCTTGCTCGCTTAAGCCCGTCCCTCGCAAATCAGGCAACAACACGGAATATCCTCTCTGCTGATAAAAGGCCGCTCGTTTATAATTTGATGTTCGATTCGCCTTGACACCCGCCAAAAGAACCACGGCTGTTTCCGATTTCCCCTTCATCCAAGAAGCGTGAATTTCAATGCCATCCTCTGATTTCAAGACAACTTCCTCGCCTTGGATGGACATGTTTTGAACAGTAGCACTCGAAGTCAAATAGCTCGCTGAGAAATACCCAACAGCCATCCAGCCCAATAAGAGCGTTATGAGGAATAGCGATAAACGAACCTTCAACTTCCTCGTTATAAACGGCATGAAACCTCTTTTTTTAATGAAAAACTTCACGAAGCACTTCCAACGAACGGAAGGTACCCAAGCTCTGCAATTGGCTCTGAAAATACTTGAGCATCAAGGTCAAAAAGGTCTGACGCAGGGAGGCATCCATGGGAAAGGCCTCTCCAAGTTCCTTTTCCACCAGAGCGTCAAATAATGCCTTATCATTGGGGGACAATGGTGGAGGGAGAATTTGAGCGTTCTTCAATTCACTCAACAACTCCTCAATGCCTTGGGGCTGAATACCCAATTGCGTGGCCAACTGATAAAGAAAGCTCACATGAAAATGCCCAAGTCCTTTGGTGCAGTTATCTAAGGAATAAATGGCTTGAGAAAGAAACTCAAATAAATCCGAGTTGGCACCACCCTCACGGGTGAGTTTGGCCAAGAGTTCCGTCAGGAACATCGCCAAGGAACTCTTCTTAATATCAAATGGGATTTCCGAAAAGACATAGCGGTTTTTTGCCTCGGAAACACGATGGATATCTCTACCCTCCTTGTAGTAAAACACCACATCCAACAGGCTCAGTGGCTGAAAAAGAGAGGGACTGAAACGTGGCTTTTTTGTGCGCACTGAATTGACCAGCAAAGACAACTGGCCCAACTCCTCGGTTACTACACGAACAATAAGAGATGTTTCTCGGTACTTGACCGCATTAAGGACAATCGCTGGAGACTTGACCGTCATATTAATCCACAACAGTCACCTTGCCCACCAAGCCTTCCACTCCGTCAGGAGTAACGGCATAAATCAGGTAAACCCCGCCTTTTACTTTTCTTCCGTTGATGTCCTGCACATTCCAAGAAATCATGCCTCCCTCAGCATCTGTCTCGTACACCAGTTTTCCTGAAATATCCGTGATTTTAACCACGGCATTTTCTGGTAGACCAGTAACACCAACTTGACCATCAAAATTTGGACGAACAGGGTTAGGAAACACCTTGACATTCTCTTCTGTTGGAGCCGTAGTCACCTCAGTGGCATTTCCCCAATAGGAAAGAATCCCTTGTTCTGTGGCCAAAAAGATTTCCCCTGTTTCCTCGTTAATGCCAATTTTCGTCACCTTATCTGTCGGCAGCGGACTGTTTGCCGCATTGAAATGAAGCAATTGCTCGGTCACATCCTCATTGAACAACCAGATGCCCGAAGAGGTCGCAAACCATTTTCTGTTGCCTCCATCAATGGCAATGTCATACACAATCTCATCCTTCAGCAAGGCAAAACCTTCATAGATGGGCTTGGTAGGTGATTGGTTATCAAATATCTGAGCTGGGTTGTAATACACCGCTACTCCAGCTCCTGTGGCAAACCAAACTGCACCATCCTTGTCGATGGCCACATCATAGACCTTGCTGTTTGGCAATTGGCTAAGCAAATATTTCTCTTCTCCAGCCCTATCGTTAAAGGCATATACCCCACTGGTTGCATTTGACCCACCAATGCGAAGCCATTTGGTATCGTACTGGTCGATTTCTACCTGAACTAAGAATTGAGTCCTGCTATCAGAAAAACCGAAGGATTCCCACGAACCATCAGGAAGCATTTTATACAGGGAATTTTTGCCATTGGTATTATGGCCTGTTCCCCACATATTTCCATAGCGATCCATCGTCAAATCTGTGACGCGGACATGACGCCAAGTATCACTACCTGCATTAGCCAGAACAGAACCTGCAGTAGTATCATTGATCACTTCAATATTCCCTTGGCTATCCAGCCCTCTTATTCCACTACCATAACTGGCGAAGTAATATTTCCCACGTGAAGGATTATAAACGACATCCACAAGATCCCCAGCTTCAAACTTATTTACATGATTAGGATAATTCTTCCATTCAAAATTGGAATAGGTGTAGTATCCATTACTGCTGTAAAAAGGCACATAACCTATGTCATGTCCTCCGGCAAGGGTAAAAAGCGTTCCATCATGGAAATAAAAAGAATGTGATCGAGTAGACAAAGGTCCATTTGGTTTTAACCAGTTTCCACCTCCATAATTCGTTCCCAAACCCGCCCAAGGGTGAGCTGACCAATAATAACCTTGGTCATCAAAAACTAGAGCTTGTGGCCTCAATCCACCAATTTTTGTAAACTCAACCTTATTCGTTCCTGAAATCTTCAAATAACCGTCAGCGTAAAGTCCAGCAACAATATAATTGCCCCCACCCCAAAGAGATGTAATCGTTAATGCTTCGTAAGCAGTCTCTTTTGGCAGCAAAGTCCAATGAGCCCCATCTTTATAAAAGATGTTTGTGTCACTTGCCACATAAACAGTGTCATTATTGGAAGCAACAAAATTCATTTCCTGATTCTGAAATTCAGCAGCAGGATAACGCTCCCAGTTATTGAAGTCCATCAAGTTATACTGAGCATCGCGGGATGCGCCCAACACGCCTTCATCCGAAACCAAGAAAAGGCTGTCTGAAATCGTTGTCGTAGACAACACTTTTAGCTGCTCCCCATCCTGACCAATATTTTGATAACTCTCCTTTACCTCCTGCTTCTCCATGTCCAATACCACCAAACCAAAATCGCAAGAGAGGTAGGCGTATTTGCCTGAAAAATGAACGTGATTAATTTTTTTAGAGCCAATAATAAACTTCCGGTAGATGTCAGAAATATTGATGATGGTATTGTCTTGAATCAAATCAAGATTCCCACTTGAATAAGCAATTACCAAGGTTTTTGACACCTTGTCATAGCCCAATGCACTAATGGAGAAGTCATTGAGCCCCTCAATTTTTGACAGTTTATTTAGGCTATTATCCTCCTTGTCATAATAAAAGAGGCCGCTTGCCGAAGCTGCATAAACCCTATTTCCTGCCACTGCCACATGCTTCACATTATCATAAGGCACATGAACCTGCCAATCGCCCACACCATAGGAGGCGTCTTGGGAGAACCCCAAGAATGGCATCAAAAAAACGAGAAAGGCTGAAAATCGAAACAACATAAGTATTCACTCAAAACGTTCACAGGCCTGCAACGGGCGACTGGGCTTTTTATTGCCCCAAAGATGCAACAACCAAAATCTTCCAAAAGTTTTAGGAAACCAACATGAAATCAATCCCCTCCACATAACCCCGAGTTATGAGAAACTTTTGAATCTCTTCCCTTGCCCCTCGATTGGCCACATAGGAAAGAATAAACAGCTTTCCGGGCTTGGGAATCTCCTCAAAATGAAGGTAGTCTAACTGCCCTTCCTTCTTTGGAGTCAAATCAATATATCCCTGAATGGAGATGCCGTAATCCAACAATAAATCAGACCTTCTGCGGGAAACTCGGCCGGCACCCCACACCCAAACATGGTCATGGCCATTTTGCCTAAGCCATTTCGCCAAATATTCCGTTTTTATGGCATAGAAGGCAGAAACCGCATAGCGGTCATCAGTCCGTGTAAGGCGGTCATCCGAATCCTTCCATTCTAACACATAATCATCTACCTTGGCTAAGTTCACCCCCTTATCAAGATAGCGCAGCCAAAGCTCATAGTCCTCAGGGAAATCACCATCCTCATAAGAGCCTTGCTCCTCCATTACCTCACGGCGGCAAAGAATACTGGGATTTATAATCGGCGTCTCGACAAAGCGTTTTAGCGCAATGTCATTGGTGGAATGCACTTCATTCACCCAATCAACAAAATGCGAAATGCCACGCCCATCAGGCTGTCCATCCACATGCTTGATTCGCCCCGACACCAACCCCACCTCTGGATTTTCCTCAAGGTAACTTACCTGCTTTTCCAAACGATGAGGCAAAGCCACATCATCAGCATCCATTCGGGCAATGTACTGGCCCTTGGCTTCCTGCCAACCTCGGTTATGGGCATAAACCACCCCCTGTTTTTCCTCAAACAAGACCTTGATTCGAGCATCCTTTTCCGCCCATCTTTTGGCTAATTCTCCACTCTTGTCCGTCGAAGCATTATTCACCAACAACAACTCAAAATTGTCGTAGGTCTGGGACAAAATGCTTTTTACAGCGCTGTCCAAGGTCTGCTCCGCATTAAAGAAGGGAATAATTACCGAAACCATAGGCAGACAAAAGTACATCAAAAAAGCGTCTGGAACTGCTTCCAGACGCTCTTTCATCTATTTGGAAAAATGGGAAAACCCATTCTTTTCTTCCTAATTCTTATTTCTATTCTCTATTAACCCAACTTCAAACGCTGACCTGCTTTGAGGCCGTTGCTACGCAATCCATTGATGCGCTTCAACTGGTCCACGCTCATGCCGTATTTCCGGCTAATGCTCCACAAGCTATCCCCTGGCTGAACAATATACACTTGGCCTCTCGCTGGTGTAGTTGACTTACGCGGAGATGCCTTGAAGTAGCTCGCATCCTTGTAAATGGCCAATCGCTGACCCACATAAATGCGGTTTCCGCTAATGCCATTCCAACGGCGCAAATCACTTACACGCACATGGTAGCGTTGAGCAATAGAACCCAACACATCACCACTCTTCACCTTGTAGACCAGCTTTTGCTTGCCAGCCGTACTGGATTTTGACGCCACTTGTTGGTTCAACTCTTCCTTGCCTCGCACTTTTACCGAATCCAAGATGGCCAGCTCCTTATCCTTCAGCGTAGGCATTTTATGACAAGGCAAACGCAACTCGTAATTCTTAAGGTGAGCTGGTACCACATCCCTCTTGATTTCAGGGTTTAGCGCCAAAATCTCCTCCTTACACAGATTAAGCTCGCGGGCAAGGACATCCAAGTTCACATATTGGTTCACCACATACGTATCGTGGCTTTGCAAACTTGGTGCATTCTCAATAAACAAGTTATGCTCATCGGTATGGCGCATCACATAATTGACAGCCATAAACTGAGGCACATAACCTCGGGTCTCCCTCGGAAGGTAGTTATAAATCTCCCAGAAAGTCTTCTTATATCCTGAGCGGCGAATAGCACGACGAACGTTCCCTGGCCCACAGTTATAAGCTGCTAGGGCAAGCTCCCAATCGTTAAACATGCCATGCAATGTCTTGAGATACCTTGCAGCCGCAACCGTCGCCTTATACGGATCCATACGCTCATCCACGTACCAATCGTAGTCGAGCTTATACATTTTACCGGTAGCAGGCATGAACTGCCATAAACCAAGGGCACCCACTCGCGAACGAGCCTTTGGGTTTAGCGCTGACTCTACAATGGTGAGGTATTTCAAGTCATCCGGAACGCCCTCCTGACGGAGAATTTCCTCAATCATCGGGAAATACATCTCGGAACGCGTCATGATCTTCCGAGTGTAATCACGATGATTAATGGTGAAATAGTCGATGAACTTCCGAATCTTGTTATTATAACTGATTGGAATTTCAGACTGAATTTGGCTGACACGAAGCCTGATAATGCTATCTGGCTCGTCTGGCGCAAAGTCAAAATTGGAATGGTGCACTTTTAGGGAATCAGCCTTTCCACCGTTGCCAGCGGCCATTGCACCGCCCCCAACTGACAAGCCAATTGCCAATAACACCGAACGCATAGAACTGCGAGAAATATTCCGAATAGACTTTTTCACCATAACGCCAACCTTCTGTATATCAACTATTATCAATCAAATATTTTGCAAAAGCAAGTAATTCAGCCTCTCCAAAGGACTTAGACACAATTTGTAAGCCAATTGGCAAGCCGCGTTCATCCTTTCCGACAGGAACCGATATCGCTGGAACACCAGCCAACGAGAATGAAACGGTAAACACGTCAGAAAGGTACATGGCGATGGAATCTCCCTCGAACTGTCCAAACTTAAATGCCGTAGTAGGGCTAGTTGGCAATACCAAGAAATCATTCTCCTCCAACAAGCGGTCAATCTCTTCCTTAATTAGACGACGAACTTGCTGCGCTTTGGTATAGTAGGCATCATAATGACCCTTGCTCAAGGCGAAAGTTCCCAGCATGATACGCTTCTTCACCTCAGGACCAAACCCTTCCGAACGGCTTTTCTTATAAACGGAAAGCAAATCGGTTGCTTCATCACTCCTGTGTCCATAACGAACACCATCATAACGAGAAAGGTTCGAACTTGCCTCTGCAGTTGTCAAAATATAATATGTCGGCAAGGCATAATCCAGCAAGTCAAAGCTTGCCTCAGACACTTCATGCCCTTTTCCCTTCAAATTATTTAATACGGATTCTGTGGCCTCTCGGATTTCTTTCTGAACGCTTTCGCTGAAAGACTCCTTCAAATAAGCCACTTTCACTTTTCCCTCCTGGCTCAACGACGAGGTGTAAGCAGGAACTTCTTGCTGGGAAACTGTGCTGTCAAACTCATCTGAGCCCGACATGATTTCGAGCAAAAGTGCCGTATCCTCGATGGATTGTGCCAAGATGCCTATACAATCAAATGATGAGGCATAGGCAGCCAGCCCATAACGGGAAATTCTTGAGTATGTTGGCTTCAAGCCATAAATCCCTGTAAAAGATGCCGGCTGACGAACAGAACCTCCTGTATCAGTGCCCAAAGAAGCCAAACACAAATCAGCTTGTACAGCAACCGCTGATCCTCCAGAAGAACCACCTGGCACACGCTCATTGTCCGCATCATTCAATACTGGACCAAACGCTGAGTTCTCATTCGAGGAACCCATCGCAAATTCATCACAATTTTGACGACCAATAATCACAGCATCTTCATCAAGGAGACGCTGTACTGCCGTTGCCGTAAACTGAGATTTGAAACCATCTAAAATCTTACTGGCAGACTGCAAACCATGGTCTTTGTGGCAAAGCACGTCCTTTATACCCACAACCATTCCTGCCAAACGACCAGCGGTTCCCGCCTTGATCTTTTGGTCTACCTCAGCTGCATGCTGGCGTGCCTCATCGACATACACCTCTAAAAACGCGTTCAAATGCGCCTTTTCCTCAATACGCTGAAGATATGCCTCAGTCAACTCAGCCAGGGTCAGATTCCCCGCCTCAATGTCCTGGCGGATGGCTCCAAGGGAAGTATACGATTTCAAAACCTTAATGTGTTTGAATAAGCGAAAAGAGAAAGAGGAAAGAACGCACTTATGGCAACGTTCTTTCCTCCTTTAAAATATGCAAACGAAAAGCCCTCAAAGGGCAATAAGCTGAAAATCAGCTTTGTGTTTCCTTAACTGGATCAGCCTTTTTGATCTCATCGGTAATCTCCTTTTGAGCGTCTTTGAACTCGCGGATACCCTTTCCAAGTCCCTTTGCGAGATCTGGAATTTTCTTGGCACCAAACAACAAGACAACGACCAAGCCCACTACAATCCATTCCCAGCCACCAGGCATACCGATTAACAAGTGATTAAGCATAATCAGAAAGATTTGAAGGAAGAAACTGGCAAGGCAAATGAGCTAAGCCTGAGCCGATTCCATCCGGTGAAAGTCTTTGATGTCAAAGATAACTATTTTCTGTGGTTCAAAGTTCGGATTTCTTAAACAGAAAGACCAAACCACTCTCCACTGCAAGATAATACCCAAAAAAACTTTACACCTCGTAACCTAAACCTTCTTCTCTCAAACCACAACCCTGTAAAAAGTCAGGAGTCACATTTCTCAAGTCTATTGATTCTGGTTGGCAAGTTGCCACGGCCAAAGCCACATCCTGACTCAACTCCAGCTCTTTTAAGTAAAAGACTTTCCCTTCAAACGCTACTTTTTCTTTCTGGACGTCAATCAGATGTAAGGGTAACTGCATCGCCCTTCCATCAGCCTTTATCAGCGCTTCCTTTCTCGTCCAAAAGGAAAAGAAAAGCTCCGGCTGTAACGCCTGTTCTATTCGCTGCATTCGAATACACTCTTTGGCAGTAAACACAAAAGAAAATTCCTTTGGATCCACTGGAAGTTTTCGCTCCACATCCACCCCTATTTCTCCTTGTTCGGACAAAGCGCAAACTACCCAACCATCGGTATGGCTAATATTAAAGAATGGTCCATTTTCCAGGTAAGGCTTTCCAAAAGCATCATAGTGAAGCATTGGTAAAGTTGGCTTTTTACTTAACAGGCTTAACCCTTCTCTTAAAAGAAGTCTCCCCAACAAATGCGCTTGCCTGTCCTGCCATCTACGAAACCGAATAACCTTCTCCTGGGAGACAAGCCCCTTTCGGGACATTTTTAAGAATACCTCTCTTCTCCATTCTTCATGGTTAGGACATGTCAACACCAAGGCCATATACCCATTTATGTTCAAAAAAATAACCCCGTCTATTTCTTGTAAAAAAACAGACGGGGATTCTCTCATTTATGGATGTAGGAAAACCAAACACAGATTATTTGATCACCTGAAACTTTCTCATCATTGTCTTTCCTTCCACTTCGATGCTGAGTAGATAGAACCCTGCTTCCAAATCTGAGAAGTCAAACACCATTTCATTGGAGCCTCCAGTGGCCAAACGACCATTTGAAACCTCTTGACCAGCCAAGTTCCTCACAGAAACACTTGCATCACTTCCAGCCTCCATCTCAAGATTCACCGTCAACTCCCCAGTTGTTGGATTAGGAAACAAGGATGCTTCTCCAGAGAAAGCCTTTGCATTTTGAGTGGAGGTAACTACTGGCAAGGCTACAAACTCACCACCCGTAGCTGGAATAGCAAACAACCCAAAGCTTGGCTCCGATGCATCAGCTGGTGCCACAAAGCCTGATGCTACTACCAAAAGGGCTTGATCCTCTAAGCCTAAGGTGGCCAATGGTGCCTGGTAAGTAGCAACCTCAGCTCCCGATTCATTGACACTAACAGTCAATTGGTAGTCTGCAGTTGGCAACTCCAAATAACCATCAGTAAAGGAACCGTACGCAAGACCATCCACCAAATTCGAAGGGGTCCCGGATGTTTCATCTACATCCACCGCTGGGGCATCTGGCGATCCATGGAATACCAATACATCCGTATTGCCCTGGGCATTTGAAGTCTGTCTTGCATCCTCGAACACGTCTATGCTAAACTCCTGCTCAGGATCACTTGTGGTCAATAACCCATTTGCCATAACAATGTAAGTCTTGCCTTCCTCCAGTGGACCTATATCCACGGTAAGCGCAATATCATCTGAAGTAGTAGCCTCCTCTCCACGAGGTGCAAAACCCAAGGTAATAACGGTTCCAGCAGGCGCATCACCAAAGGATGATGCTGTCCTAAAGGCAACACTGTCACCAAATTTGACATCACCATCATAAATGTCTACCACCTGCACTGCAGGGTCAGGAGAATTATGAACGAGTTGAACAATGGCTGTTGGGTCTTGTGCAAAGGCTGCAGTGCCCAACAGTGAAGACAACATTAGTGGGATAAATTTCTTCATCGGAAAGTTGTTTAAACTTTTAAAGGGTTGATTCAATCTTGTTTACGACCCGATAGCCTTCGGGTTTCCAGGATAGAAGAAAATGAATCCACTCCACACAACGCGGTCCTCCGATTCTCGTTTACCTTCCTAGGCACCAATCCACATTATGCATTATTTACTCATTGGGGGAAGCAAGGGAATCGGCCTGAAAACAGGTGAACTTCTAGAAAAACAAGGGCATCAAATTACGGTTGCATCCAGGAGTAAAGGACATATCCATCCAAACTGGGGACATGTTCCTTTTGACGCCACCAAAGATTCCCTACCAATGGATGAGCTTCCAAGCCAGCTTGATGGCATTTGCTACTTTCCTGGTAGCATCAACCTAAAACCTTTTTCATCACTTAGTGCAGAGGATTATCAAAAGGACTTAGAGATCAACTTCTTGCCCATTCCAAGGATAATCGGGCAGGTGTTACCACTTCTCAAGAAGGGAAAAAATCCTTCGATAATCCTTTTCAGCACCGTGGCAGTTCAACGTGGAATGGCCTTCCACTGTAGCATCAGTGCTGCCAAAGGTGCAGTCGAGGGCTTCACCCGTTCCCTATCAGCGGAACTTGCCCCAAACATACGTGTAAACGCTATTGCCCCCTCCTTGATTGAAACTGATTTGGCTGAAAAGCTACTATCCAACGAGGCACGCAAAAAAGCTGCTATTGAAAGGCATCCATTGAAACGATTCGGACAGCCCGAGGACATCGCTGAAATGGCCTGCTTCCTATTAGGTGAGAAAGCATCGTGGATAACTGGTCAAATCTTTCATATAGACGGAGGACTTTCCTCTATCTAAATTGAAACTCTAAGCTTATGAATGTTCTACTTACGGGAGCCAACGGCTACATCGGCAAGCGACTCGCCATTCATTTGGTAGATGCAGGAGCGAATGTATTTTGCCTTGTAAGAGATAAAAACCGGCTCAACCTTCCTGACTCAATCATGGAAAAGGTCAGTATTTTGGAAGGTGACTTTCTTGTCTCCAAGAGCCTACCCAAGGTTCCTGTAAAAATCGATGCGGCCTACTACCTGATTCACTCCATGAAGTCGGGGAGTGACTTTGACACCCTTGAAAGTAGGGCCGCTAAAAACTTTGTCTCTTTTGCGAACAAAAGCCAATTCAGGCAAGTCATTTATCTGAGCGGACTGGTCAATGATGAGGACCTGTCCAAACATCTATCCTCTCGGAAACGTGTTGAAGATATTCTTGGCGAAGGAAAATTTCATCTTACCACTTTGAGAGCAGGAATCATTATAGGTTCGGGTAGCGCCTCCTTTGAGATTTTACGGGATTTGGTGGAAAAACTTCCTGTGATGGTAGCCCCCAAATGGGTAAGCAACAAATGCCAGCCAATATCCATTACCAACGTCATTGAATACCTGGCGGGAGTATTGGGCAATGAGGCTTGTTTTGACCAACACTTTGACATTGGAGGGACAGAGCAGATTTCCTACAAGGATATGATGCTTCAGTACGCCGACACACGGGGACTGAACCGCTGGATTATATCAGTTCCAGTTCTTACACCTAATCTCTCCTCTTTGTGGCTATACTTTATCACTTCCACCTCCTTTCCGTTGGCCAGGCATCTTGTGGACAGCCTGAAAAACAATGCCGTATGTAAGGAAAACCGCATCAGGGAAATTGTGCCCATTGAGCTAATCAGCTTTAAAACTTCTATTAAAAAAGCCTTTGATAAGATTGAGCAGAACACTGTTATCAGCAGCTGGGTGGACGCTTTCTCGATGGGAATCCATAAACGGAAAATTCACGACCTCATCGAAGTTCCTGAATGGGGATGCTTTAAAGACCTCCAAGCCTTTCCTTTCCAGCCCCAAAACAGACAGCAAATACTGGATAACGTCTGGAAAATTGGTGGTTCAACGGGCTGGTACTATGGGGATTTTCTGTGGCAAATCCGTGGTTTCCTCGACAAGCTATTTGGTGGTGTGGGATTACGACGCGGAAGAAGAAGCCCCATACACCTCACTGCTGGAGATTCATTGGATTTCTGGCGAGTACTTATGGCCGACCGGAAGAATGGACGATTGCTCCTCTATGCCGAAATGAAACTGCCAGGAGAGGCGTGGCTCGAATTCAAGGTAGAAGCCAATAAAGTGCGACAAACAGCAACTTTCCGTCCGATAGGGGTTTGGGGACGACTGTATTGGTTCCTTATGCTCCCTTTCCATGAATTCATCTTTAAAAATATGGTAAAGGAGATCTGTGAGGATATTCCTGTAAAGCTCATGCCTCATTCTAAGCCAGCAAATGCTGCATAATCCACCCTTAAAAAGCCATAAAATCAAAAAGGCTGCTTCGTTGAAACAGCCTTTTTTAAACATATATCAAGACCAGACCTTTACACCGGCTGCCCAAACGCCTCCTTCACCTCCGGCTTGTTCAATTCCACCAGCGTAAACACGCCCAGCAAAATTCCCAACACACCAGAAAGGCAATTCAATATCCCCATCACAAAGATGAAGGTGTACTTGTTTCGATTCTTGAAGGCCCGTGACACCATAATATTCAATACGCCAAAGGCGATGGCCAATACCGCCCCAATTCCACCAATGAAAATAAAAATCAAGGCTGGGTTAAACGGCACATCCGACTGCTTATTGGCTACTTCACTAAACATTATCCCACCAAAGGCGGCATAGGCTACGAAAAACAGGGATGAAACCATCGCAAGAATGCCTTTGATCAAATAAAGGATTTTGAAGGTTTCGAGGTTACTGGTGGGATTGCTCATTAGTTATTGCTTTTTGGAATACTCAAGTTAGGAGATAAAAAGAAGAAACCCCCAACTGATAAAATAGTCAGTTGGGAGGCATTCAAACTGATCTCAGTCCATTGGGAAATCAGTTTCTTACTGCAATAATTTTGGATGGAGTATTGGGAGTTCCCACTATCGAAGTAGAATCACCAAAGAGATAGAAATTTAAATTCTTCAAATAATCGAAGTACCTCAACTCAACCGTATTCTTATCTCTGAAATAAACCTCATACTCAATATCCCTATCCTTTTCCCAATTGACTTTCATTTTACCCTCCAAACAGGAAAAACGACCTTTATCCATAAGCTTACCTGTGTTTATTTGAATGTTAAACACAGAATCCCCACGAAAAATGTATTTCCGTTTATAGGGCGTTCCCGCAAATGTGTTTGGTGAATTTTCAAATCCCTTGTGCAGAATCATAGTCGAATTATACTCACCCAATATCTGCTCACATGTTTCCTGACTACCAAAATATGAGGCTGGATCCTTTCCATTATTATCCCTCCAAATACTTGGCTCCCCAACCGTTTCTTTAGTCTTCACAGATTTAGTTGCGCAACTAAGAAGCAAGGATACCAATCCCGCAACTACATATAAGCTTTTCATTTTCACTCGTTTGTTTCCAATACACTTGAATTAAGACACAAAAATGCCCCTCCCCAGCAAAATGCCAGAGAGGGGGTTTATAATTTAAAGCGTAGGCCTACCAGCTATTCAAAGCGTGCTTGCCTTCGTCTTTACGCTCAAGGTTAGAAGAGCCCATAAGGTACTCATCAACGTGGTAGGCGCACTCACGACCTTCAGAGATGGCCCAAACAACCAATGACTGACCACGACGCATATCACCAGCGGTGAACACTTTTTCGTTGTTGGTCTGGTAGTTATCGCCAGCTTTTACGTTGCCACGCTCGTCGTACTCAACGCCGAGATCGTTCAACAAGCCTTCGTGCTGTGGGTGCAAGAAACCGATGGCCAAGAGGGCCAATTGTGCAGGAATCTCACGCTCAGAACCTGGCTGTTCTACCCAATGAGGCTTCTTGCCTGGCTCAGGATCGCTCCAGCCCATGTCAGCTACTTTGATGGCTTTCAAGTTACCATTGCCATCACCAACAAACTCTTTGGTGAACAAGGCCCACTGACGCTCACAACCCTCCTCGTGAGAGGTAGAAGTGCGCAATTGCATTGGCCACATTGGCCAAGGAGTCTGCTCAGAGCGAGTTTCTGGTGGCTTAGCCAACAATTCGATTTGCGTTACGGAACGGGCGCCGTGACGGTTGGAAGTACCCACACAGTCAGAACCTGTGTCACCACCACCGATTACCACAACGTCTTTATCAGTAGCGAAGATTTCCTCTTCAACAACTTCACCGCGGTGGTTGCGCAATACTTCTTTATTGGAAACGCGAGCGTTCTGCTGGCTCAAGAAGTCCATGGCAGGATAAACACCTTTCAACTCACGGCCTTTAATCGGCACGTCACGTGGAACGGTGGAACCACCAGTCAAGGCAACAGCGTCAAAGTCTTTCAACAAGTCCTCGGTCTTCACGTCCACACCAACGTTTACGCCAGTGCGAATGTCGATACCAGACTCAGCCATCACTTTGGCACGACGCGCTACTACTGTTTTCTCCAACTTGAAGTCAGGAATACCGTAGCGCAACAATCCACCAATCTCGTCAGCACGCTCGAACAAGGTTACGGAGTGACCCGCTTTGTTCAATTGTACAGCGGCCGCCATACCAGCAGGTCCGCCCCCGATCACGGCGACTTTCTTGCCTGTACGCTTGGCAGGAATATCAGGCTTTACCAAGCCCAATTCAAAGGCCTTCTCGGCAATGTTCTTCTCTGTGAACTCGATGGCCACAGGAGGTTCATTGATACCGAGTACACAAGCTGCCTCACATGGAGCTGGGCAGATGCGACCAGTGAACTCAGGGAAGTTGTTAGTGGAGAAAAGGATTTTAGCGGCCTCCTCCCACTCTTGATTATATACAGCGTCGTTGAACTCTGGAATGATGTTACCCAATGGACATCCATTGTGGCAAAAAGGAATACCACAGTCCATACAACGGCTGGCCTGCTCGTTTACCAGTTCATCAGAAGGCTTCTCACCAAACTCATTATAGTGTTTAATGCGCTCCTCTGGTGCTTGGTAATTCGGCAATTGCCGGGTCTTTTCAAGAAATCCGGTTGGCTTACCCATAGTATATTTTTCAGGACTTAGAGACCTTAGACTTTAGACTTTAGACCCTAGCCGAGGCTAAAATCTAATGTCTAAAAGTGAAGCGGTCTAAAGTCTTTGATTACAATGTCTCTACTTCTTTTTCTTTTTGCTCTTCGGCCTTCTGCTCGGCTTTACGCTCTTGGAGGACACGCTTGTAATCCACAGGCATAACCTTCACGAAACGCTTGAGCTCAACCTCGAAGTCTTTCAAGATGCCTTCGGCAACGTCAGACTTGGTGTACTCGAAGTGGTTGCCGATAAGCTGCTCAAGAACAATCTTATCCTCTTCCTCGATTGGATCGAAGTCAACCATCTCGGTGTTCACACGAGACTTGAACTGGCCATCCACGTCATAAACGTAAGCGACACCACCACTCATACCAGCGGCGAAGTTGCGGCCTGTGCTACCAAGAACAACTGCGATACCACCTGTCATGTATTCACAACCGTGGTCACCGATGCCCTCAACTACGGCTTTCACACCGGAGTTACGCACACAGAAACGCTCGCCACCCAAACCGCGGATGTAAGCCTCACCGGAAGTACCACCATAGAAGGCAACGTTACCCACGATGATGTTCTCCTTAGGCACATACTGAGTTTCAGCGTGTGGATAGAGCACCAAACGGGCTCCAGAAAGACCCTTACCGAAGTAGTCATTGGCCTCACCCTCTACGTCCAAGCGAACACCTGGGGCAGCGAATGCACCGAAGGACTGACCGGCAGAACCTTTGAATTTGAAGTGGATAGTATCTTCAGGAAGTCCCTCGCCGTTGTAGCGCTTGGACACTTCATGACCCAACATAGTACCGCAAGAACGGTCGATGTTGACAATCTTGAATTCCTTGTAAACCTTTTCGCCGTTCTCCAACGCTGGAGCTGCAGCCTCGATCAACTTGCGGTCGAGTACTTTGTCCAAACCGTGCTCTTGACCCTCAGAGTTATAAAGCGTCTGACCGTCTTGGGCGTCTTCCTTATAAAGGATTGGGCTAAGATCAAGGTTAGCCAACTTCCAGTGCTGCTCACCAAGATTGTCGCGAATCTTGAGTTTCTCAGCGTGACCCACCATCTCGTTCACAGAACGGAAACCAAGCTCAGCCATGATTTCGCGCAACTCCTGTGCGAGGAAGTGGAAGAAGTTAACCACGTGGTCTGGGTTGCCTTTGAATCGCTTACGCAACTCTTTGTTTTGGGTAGCGATACCAACTGGGCAAGTGTTCAAGTGACACTTACGCATGATGATACAACCCTCAACAACCAAGGCAGCAGTAGCCACACCCCATTCCTCGGCACCGAGGAGGGCAGCGATCGCCAAGTCACGACCAGTCTTCATCTGACCGTCGGCCTGAACTACGATACGGCTACGCAATTTGTTTTTCACCAACGTCTGGTGAGTCTCGGCCAAACCAAGCTCCCATGGCAAACCAGCGTGACGAATCGAGCTGATTGGGGAAGCACCGGTACCACCGTCGTAACCTGCAATGAGGACTACGTCAGCAAAGGCCTTACATACACCAGAAGCAATTGTACCTACACCTGCCTCAGATACCAACTTCACGTTCACACGTGCCGATGGGTTAGAGTTTTTGAGGTCGTAGATCAACTGAGCCAAGTCCTCAATGGAGTAGATATCGTGGTGAGGTGGAGGAGAAATCAAACCTACACCTGGAGTGGAGTGACGTGTACGTCCGATCCAGTCATCAACCTTGTGACCTGGAAGCTGACCACCTTCACCTGGCTTAGCGCCCTGAGCCATCTTAATCTGAAGCTCGTCGGCGTTGGTGAGGTAGTAAGACGTTACACCGAAACGACCAGAGGCAACCTGCTTGATGGCAGAACGCTCCCAATCGCCATTTTCTTTCTTCGCAAAACGACGTGGGTCCTCACCTCCTTCACCGGAGTTGGACTTACCGCCGATGCGGTTCATAGCAATCGCCAAAGTGGAGTGTGCCTCGTGGGAAATGGACCCGAAGGACATCGCACCTGTAGCGAAACGCTTGAAGATATCTTCAACTGGCTCAACCTCGCTCAACGGAATTGGCTGCTTGTCGGTGAATTCCAACAAACCACGAAGGGTAGCCGCACGTTTTGTTTGGTCGTTGATCTCGCGAGCGTACTTCTTGTAGATCTGATAGTTGTTCTCGCGAGTAGATTGCTGCAACAAGTGAACAGAAGTCGGGTTGAACAAGTGGTGCTCACCACGACGCTTCCACTGGTACACACCACCTACTTCCAATTTCTTGGAGATAGACTTGTCACCTTTCGGGTAAGCCTGCTCGTGCTTGATGATTGCTTCTTTAGCCAAGTCCTCGAAGGTCATACCCTCAATGCGTGAAGCTGTTCCGTTGAAGCATTTTTCCACCACTGGAGAAGAAATACCCAATGCCTCGAAAATCTGAGCACCGTGGTAAGACTGCAAAGTGGAGATACCCATTTTGGAGAAGATCTTCAACAAGCCAGCGCACATGCCTTTGATGTAGCCTTGGTTCAGCTCATCAATAGACTTGTCAGACTTGATTTGACCTGTCGCCTTCAGGGATTTGATGGATTCAAACGCCAAGTAAGGGTTCACAGCGTGAGCACCGTAGCCACAAAGCGTAGCGATGTGGTGTGTCTCACGAGCGTCAGCCGTTTCAACCACGATACCAGCCTCTGCACGGAGGTTAGCTTTAATCAATGCGTGGTGAATAGCACCCGTAGCCATCAAGGATGGAATAGCTGCATTATCTGCATCAACCTTACGGTCAGAAATGATCAAGATGTTTGCACCGTCTTGAACAGCTTTCTTAGCCTCCTCACAAATGGCGTCAAGCGCGGCCTCCAAACCTTTAGGGTTGTTGGCAGGGAACAAAGCGTTAATGGTGTGCGCCTTGTAACCGTCGCGGTTGATGTATTTCAGTTTGTTCAACTCCTCGTTCAAGAGGATTGGCTGTTGAATCTGAATTTTATCACAGTGCTTGTCGGTTGTGTCAAGTACGTTACGAGAAGTACCCACGTAGTTGATCAACGCCATGACCATCTTCTCACGAATCGGGTCAATTGGCGGGTTGGTCACCTGAGCAAACAACTGCTTGAAGTAGTTCGAAATGTTTTGTGCTTGGTCAGAAAGCACAGGTAGCGGTGTATCGATACCCATGGAACCCAATGGCTCCTTGGCACCGGCCGCCAAGTCAGCGATTACCACTTTCAAATCCTCAGCGGTGTACCCAAAGGCTTGCTGACGGTTCAAAAGCATTTCCTCGTCGTAGCTCTCTGGCTTTTCAGCAGCCTCAGGAAGCTCTTCCAAGTGAACAAGGTTGTTCTTCAACCACTCACCATAAGGCTTGCGGTTACAGATATCCTCCTTCAACTCGTCATCAGTGATGATGCGACCTTGCTCCAAGTCAGCAACGAAGATTTTACCTGGCTCCAAACGACCACGCTTCACAACGGTACCTGGAATAGTTTCCAACACACCAGCCTCAGAAGCCATGATGAGCTTGCCTTCGTCAGTTACGCAGTAACGAGAAGGACGCAGACCGTTACGGTCAAGCGTAGCACCCACCATTTTACCGTCGGTGAAACAGATAGAAGCAGGACCGTCCCATGGCTCCATCAATGTGGAGTGATACTCATAGAAGTCCTTCTTGTGCTGCTCCATGTGCTCGTTGCCCTTCCAAGCCTCAGGAACCATCAACATCATAACCTCTGGCAACGGACGGCCAGCGAGGAACAATAGTTCGATAGCGTTATCGAGGTTAGCAGAGTCAGAGTTGGAGTGGTCACAGATTGGACGCAACATCTCAATCTCCTCTTTGGAGAAGTTTGCAGTCTGCAAGCTCTCCTCACGAGAAGCCATCCAGTTCACGTTACCGCGGTTGGTGTTAATCTCACCGTTGTGCGCGATGTAACGGAATGGCTGAGCCAACTTCCACTTAGGGAAAGTGTTCGTAGAGAAACGGGAGTGTACCAACGCGATAGCGGAACCTACACGCTCGTCTTGCAAGTCGTGGAAGTACTGCTGTACCTGCGCTGTAGTAAACTGACCCTTATAACCGATAATCTTGGAAGAGAAGGTAGCGATGTAGAATTCACCTTCTACCGCAGCTACTTCCTTGTTAATGGTGTGTTGTGTGTGGTTACGAAGCACGTACAACTTACGCTCGAACGCCAAGTTGTCCATTCCTTCAGGACACTTCACAAACGCTTGTGTGATCAAAGGCTCCGTAGACTTTGGCGCCTCACCCAGCATAGAATTATCTGTAGGCAACTCACGGTAGCCCAACAATTCCAAACCAAGCTTTTCCAAAGCAGCCTCAAAGATGGCCTTGGCTTCATTCCTTGGAGCTTCTTCGCCAGGGAAGTAGATCTGACCTACTCCATACTGACCGAACTCAGGAATTTCAAAACCAAGCTTCTTACACTCCTCAGCGTAGAAATCATGGGGAAGCTGAATCAGGATACCAGCCCCGTCACCAGAAGCTTTATCGTAACCTGTACCACCACGGTGCTCCATCTTTGTGAGCATGTGAAGGGCGTCAGTTACAATCTGGTGGGACTTTTTCCCTGTCAGATTCGCCACAAAGCCAATTCCACAGTTGTCGTGCTCAAACTGCGGATCATACAAACCTCTGTTCATCGTATCTGCCATAATATTTATATCTCCAGCGACCAGCGCATCTACCCGCCCTGGAGCCAAATCGCCCGAAAGCGACAAATTCTTACATAGAGCCCTTTTCTCCCCCTACTACCCAACAAGAGTGTAATCAACTAACAAACAGCATTTTACACATCGAAAACTCTTTCACTTAGTAAGCAAAGAGAAAAGAAAAGGTACAACACCTCATTCCCAACAAGTTGCGAAAATACAAAATTTCGCTCGGAAAAAGAAGCAAGTTTTTTATGGGGAAATAGGGTTAAAATTGTACTTATCAAAGATTTTTTTCAACACCAACCTAAACTTGCTCCAGTTTAGATTAGCATAACATCCCTCTCATAACAAAAAAAGAAGGGAATCGTTCGCGCTTTCGAACAATTCCCTTCTTTTTCTCTTACCAAGCTCACTTCTCTTACATCACCTCGGCATCAAGCACGTCAGAATCAATTTCCTTTTTCAGGATTTTTTGGAAGCGATATACCAACACGCAGTGCCAGACCCAACATACCATGCCCCCTATCGTCAATAGAAAACCAAGTATTGGAACAATGGAACCCAAAACCCCAACACACATCAGAATGCCTATTGTCTTTACTAAATCAATATTCCCAGAGCCAACAGGTTGATGCCCCAACTCCTTCTTCATGGACTCCGCAAAACCCAATACCACCTTAAACATATAGCCCAAGTTCACCAAAGGAACAAGGAGCATGTAGGGTTCCCATGGCGCCAATTTCCGATTCGACTCCGAAACGAGCTTCATGGTTGAACTTATCATCCAAGCATAAAATCCCGCTGGAACGACATAAAGGGACATCATGATCGCAACAAGCAGCCACTCATTTCCATTAGGCCCAAGAAGTGCCATTGATTAAAGTTTAGATTAAAAAAACAATACAAAGAATTTCAAAAGGTCAGCCTCCATCAATCCTCCTTAGCCTCTTCCATCAACCTACTACGGTAGCTATTAAAAATCTTCGACTTGGAGTGGAAGCCTACATAAGTACCATCCTCGCGGATCACCGGCAAGTTCCAGCTCTTACTTGTCTCAAACTTGGCCATCACCGTTTCCATATCATCTCGCATGGAAATAGTGGTTCGAGGGATTTGCATGATGGTTTTTACCACCACCATCAATTGCTTGTCATGGTCAAACATGATTTGGCGAATGTCGTTCAAATTGACAACCCCCACCAACGTACAGTTTGAATCCACCACAGGATAAATATTTCGGGCACTGTTCTTCACCACCTCGGTCAACTCACCCAAAGAGGAATCTGGATGGATAATTTTGAAGTCTTTTTCAATCAACTTCTTCATATCCATCATACACAACACCTGCCTATCCTTATTCCCTGTAAGCAAATCACCACTCTCTACCAAGTGTTTGGTGTAAAGCGAATAGGGCTCGAAATAATAGATCGTCATGTATGCCAATGCAGACACCAGCATCAAAGGCACAAACAAGGTGTAGCCACCTGTAATCTCAGCAATCAAGAAGATGCCCGTCAAAGGCGCATGCAACACCCCGCTCATCACACCGGCCATTCCCACCAACACAAAGTGAGCAACCGGCAAATCAGCACCAAGCAGATTGGCCACCTTGGCGAACATAAATCCAGACAAGCCTCCAATAAATAGCGAAGGCGCGAAAATACCACCACTACCACCTGAACCAATCGTCAGAGCTGAAGCCACTGCCTTAATCAAAATCAATCCGGCTACAAAAGCCACCAAGAACCAATGTTCGGCGATTCCGCTGAACACACCACTAAAGAAGGTGTTGTCCAACAAATCCATCCCAGTCCCATCAACCAAGGAAATGATAGTGGTATAGCCTTCACCAAAAATCTGCGGGAACACCATGATAATAGCGCCCAACAACACACCACCTATAGCAATTCGCTGAAATGGATTGGCCACCTTGCCAATCAAGCCCTCTACATAATAGTGAGCGCGCGTTACATACAAGGCCACCAGACCACTAAACACACCCAAGCCTACATAGAAAGGAACCTCGTCAATGTCCGTTTTATTGAAAATTGGAAAGGAGAAGAGTAACTCGTCCAAACCGAACAACTGGGAAACCAACGAACCAAAAACGGAGGCAATCAGGAGGGGAACAAACTTATTGATATTGACTTCGGAGAGGATAACCTCGATGGCAAAAATCACCCCCGCAATCGGGGAGTTAAAAATGGCGGAAACAGCTCCTGCCGCACCGCAACCAATCAAAAGACTTCTTTTCTTAGCATTGAGGTGCATTTCGGCACCTATGTTCGAACCTATCGCCGAACCTGTTACTACAATCGGGGCCTCCAGTCCCACTGAGCCACCAAAACCTACCGTAATAGCACTGGTAAACATTCGGGACATCATCATCCGGCGCTTCATCTGGCTACCACCCCTTGAGATGTACCAAAGCACCGTACTCACGCCATGCCCTAATTTTTCTTGGAAGAAGAAGGTTGCCACTAAATAGGTCAGCAGAAGGCCAACCACCGGCAACATCACATACAGAAGTGTTCGCTCACCCGACAAATGGGTTAAAAAATGAGATATGGCATGCACCGAGGTCTTGAGTGAGACTGCCGCAATACCCGCGACGATCCCAATAATCCCACTTAAAATCAGTACAAAATTCCTGTCCGAGACATGCCTCAGGCGCCACGTGAGTAGCTTGGAGGTCAAACGTTGAACATTCATTGGCTTTCTGCAGGACGGTGCCCTATCACTTTTACTATGTCAGGAACACAAAGTTAGACAATCCTTTCCCTACGACACACCTATTTTATGGATGGATTCAACAGAATCCCCTATAAATCCAAAATCTTGGACCATAGGTTAACTAAACATCACGGATTCCCTGTACTGTCACGCCACTTCAAGGTATTGACCAAGTGATCAATGTCCTCAACAATGAATTGCGCAACTGGTGCCAAGGAGTCATTCTTGGTCGCAGTGGGAAAATATAGCGCAGCACGCAAAAAATGCTTTGTGGAATCGTATGTGATCACCTGATAGACACTTGGCACCGAGCCCTGCAACTTGAACACCGTAGCAGGATTACCCGAAGCAGTCACCACTTCATAAGGCTCAATTCCGGAAGCCTTCACTGCATGCTTATACGTCAAACGATATGATTCGTCAACCAGTTCCTCAAGCATCCCTTCTTTGCCTTCGAGCGACTTATAAGTAATGTCTACTCCCGCATCGAAATCTGGATAATAGAGCTTTTTCCAATGCTCACCCACCAATCCGGCAGTATCATCAGAAGCGATAGCATGTTTGGAATACTCAAAAACATAAGGATGCCTTGGGTCGTCCAACACCTGATAAGTATGCTCTGGCAAATCAATATAATTCAAGCCTTTAGGCTTAGGAACAAAATCCCCCGAACCACATGAAGACAAAAGTGCCATCGCCATCAAAATGGCAATCGATAGTTTTTTACCCATTTTCTTCCTCACTGTCCACATTATTTACAATCACCTTGATTCGCTTCAGTCGCTTGTGGGTCGCTGCCTCAATCACAAACAAAAACTGCTTGTACGGAACCTCTTCGCTCACATTCGGCATGCCCTCATAGAGCTCCAACAACAAGCCACCCAAGGACTCACTATCGCCTTTCACCTCGTCGAACTCGTCAGGACGAAGATCAAGCACTTTGCAGAAATCATTTAATGACGTCTTCGCCTCAAAGGAGAACACATTATCCGAAAGCTTACGGAAATCAATCGCCTCCTCATCAAACTCATCATTGATTTCCCCTACAATCTCCTCAATCACATCCTCCAAGGTCACCAATCCAGAAGTGCCACCATATTCGTCAATCACAACGGCCATGTGTACCCGCTTCTCCTGAAAGTTTTTCAATAGCTGGTCAATGCGCTTGCTCTCCGGAATAAAGAACGCCGGACGCAACAAACTCTGCCAACGGAAAGATTCGTCTTGATCGATAAACGGCAACAAGTCCTTCACATAGAGAATCCCCTCAATTTTGTCCACCGTATCACGATAAACAGGAACCCTCGAAAAACCCGATTTGTTCACCTTGTCCATCAATTGATGGAAATCCCACCTCAAGTCAAAGGCCGTCAAATCCATCCGCGAGCACATCACCTGCGTCACGTTGATGGTACCGAAATTCACAATACCCTTCAGAATCTCCTTTTCCTCAGGTGTCGTTTTGGAGGTCGTCATCTCCAAGGCCTTGTGGAGCTCATCCATGGAAACGTCAAAGCCTCGTTTTCCAACTTTCCGCTCCAAGTAACCCGTCATATGACGCAAGGTGGACGAAATAGGAAGGAACAACTTGTTAAGAAAGGAAAGTGGCTTGGCCATGAATACAGCAAAAGCCAACTTTTTCTTGTCGGCATATACCTTGGGAACCACCTCTCCAAAGAAGACAATCAGGAAAGTCACGACCAACGAAGAAACTGTTGCCGTCAACGGATCCAAATCCTTGGTGCCCGCAAAGGTCCATGTCGCAAAGGAGCACAGCGTTACAATGGCAACGTTAATCAGGTTATTAGCCACCAAAATCGTCGCCAACAGCTTCTTTGGCTCACCCAACAGGTTTGCTACCAAATATTCAGAGGATTCAGGTTTGGACTTGCTAAACTCCTTGAGCTCATGGGCGCCAATCGAAAAAAATGCGACCTCAGAGCCGGAAATCAAGGCCGAACTAGCCAAAAGCAACAGCAGAACGGCCACATTACTAAGGATGTAAACAAGCATTGAGGGCTCAACGCTTAACAAAATATCCAACAAGGGAACCGGGTCCACCGGCCCCATACTACTACTTGCTTCCAAGGGTTTAGAAATGTTGTTTTATACAAAGTACGAAATACTTCTTCGAGTGGACAAAATTTTAATGCCCTACATGCCTATATAACCAAGGACTTTGTCCTTGGCTAACAGATTTCGCCCTTTCAGGGCTTCCATAGGCGAAGCCCTGAAAGGGCGAAATCTGTCAACGATGGATGCTAATCCATCGAAATCAAGGCGCAGGGAAAGGAAACTGCTGGTGAATGTCCTCAATGCCATCCAAAACAGCCTGACTCAACTTGAGCTCAATGCTGTCAATGTTTTCAGTCAACTGCTCCAAGTTGGTTGCCCCAATGATATTGCTGTAAACAAACGGGCGGGAGTTGATATAGGCTAAGGCCATTTGCGTCAAACTCAGATCATGTTTTTGGGCGAGCTCCGCATAGGCTTCAGTGGCTCGGTGACATTGTTCGCTGGAATAACGCGCCATTCGTGGGAACAAGGTCAGCCGTGCCCTGTCTGGCAATGCCCCTCCTTGGTATTTACCCGTTAGCATCCCGAAAGCCAAAGGAGAATAGGCCAACAAGCCTACATTTTCACGCATGGAAACCTCAGCGCTTCCGACCTCAAACGTCCTGTTGAGCAACGAATAAGGGTTTTGCACGGTCAAACAACGAGACAGTCCATTGGCCTCAGCCAATTGCAAACAACGCATGATTCCCCATGGCGTCTCATTGGACAGACCATAATGTCGAATCTTCCCTTCCTTCACCAACTCATCCAACACCGTCAAGACTTCCAAGAAGTTATCCTCCCAAGGATCCGTCTCATCATGCACATAGCCCAACTGCCCAAAGAAATTGGTTTTGCGCTCTGGCCAGTGCAACTGATACAAATCCACATAATCCGTTTGCAAACGCTTCAGACTATTCTCAAGCGCCTCCCGAATCTGCTCACGATTATATTTTGGCCCTTTACGGATGTAAGTGTTCCAAGTCGCAGGCCCGACCACCTTAGTTGCCAAAACGAATTTGTCACGGTTAGAAGCATGCTTTGCCACCCACGTTCCAATGATGCGCTCCGTATCGCCGTAGGTCTCCTCTTTTCCCGGAACGGGATACATCTCCGCCACATCAATAAAATTGACCCCTTTTTCCAAGGCCAAATTCAATTGAGCATGGCCCTCAGCTTCGGTATTCTGCTCACCAAAGGTCATGGTGCCAAGGCAAATCTTGCTGACTTTGAGATCGGTGTTTGGGATGTGGGTGTAAAGCATGACGCGCTGGGTTAACTTATCTTTAGGTGCTAAAAGGGTCAGTAAAACGGAAAGTAAAGAAAATTGGCTCAGAGGAAAAAACCACGACAGCCTTTCTCCAATATGAATACACTAAAAATCTATACGGTAGCTCTGCTCTTATTGATTAGCTGTTTTGCTTGCACTGACTATAACACCCTCCCCAACCCAACTACACTTCACATTGAAGTGGACAAAAACATCCCCATGCTCTATGGAACGGGCCTATACACTGAGGGACCCGTCAATTCCAATTACTCCAACGACCTTTTTGTCACGGAACTTTCCTTGTATCTGGATTCCATTTCCAACCTCACAGTGATCGATCAACCCAATTCCAACAGCTACACACTAAAAATTCACCACCTCGACGGCGTAGAACACTTCAAAACCACCCAAACAGTCTCCACCTGCCTAAGTGTACTCATCACCAAAGACTTTGAACTGACTAAAGGAAGCTTTGAGGTTCATGCCTCACTTTTGGACCCCTACGGTTCCCTCGTTGAAGACTTTGAGTTAAAACAATTTGGTGGGGAATACGTCGTCAAACGAGAGAAAACCAAAAACGACGACGGCACAAAATCCTGTGAGGATCCTTACAAATCTGGAAGCCAGCCCAAGATTAATGAGATAGGAAAGTTATTGGCAAAAACATTAAAGCAGAGGGTGGTGGAAAAGCTTTATAAGGAGGTGAAATAAAACATGATTAAACCCTGGAACCCTCTGAAAAAGATTAATAACCCGAATACTTAAAGCTACTTTTTCCTGAACCTATAAGTCTTTCCACCAACTACCAGCAAGTAATCGTTGGCCTCCAAACCGAAGACTTCAATAGAAGCATCTTCCATCTGGCCTTGTTGAACAAGCTGCCCTTGAAGATTGAAAAGCTTGTAATGGCCTGAAGCTCCTTCGACAAACAATCTCTCCTCGACTGGATTCGGATAGAAAATGGTGTCTTCCAATGGCTCTTCAGTTGAAAGCACCTTAAAGTTCATTTGATCTAAAATGCGCTCCACCCAAAGCGAATATTGCTTGCCTGATGGATGAAGGTTGTCATTTGCGACTAAATCCGGTTCATCTAATCCTCTGCGACTGATGTCAGTGATATTCACATAGGGCACAGAATAAATGGCAGAAATGCTGTCATTAATCGCATTAAAGGCATCTAATCCTTTGGAAATATTTTCATTCCCACCACCAAAAGGCGTGTAGGCATAATCTGGTATGGACAGGACCAACACGGAAGATGGTTCATTGCCCGCCAGCTCCAAGGCTTTCAGCAAACAGGTCTCATAATTTTTCACATACTCATCATCAGTCCCACCTTGATAATAATCATTCACCCCGATCAATAATGTAACTAGGTCATAAGGTGGCTGTAAGCTTTCCTGCTCAATGCCATTTAACAAATTATCCGTCCGCCAACCCGTAACCGCAATGTATTTCAAGCTCTCTATCTGAAAGGATTTTTGCTCAAGAGCAACTTTCAATTGTGTTGGCCAACGCTCACTTTCATCCACTGACTGCCCAATAGTGTAGGAGTCACCCAAGGCTAGCATTTTAATCCCATCATTGGGTAAAGTCAGTTGAGCAAATCCCTGGAACACCACCCCTAAAAACAAGAATAGCTGTAATGTGTATTTCATCATATTCTGAGTTATCCACTCCAATAATTTAATAGACATACGCTAATAGCCTTACTTCAGATTACACCTTAAACATTTAAATACTATAGATATAAGACCTTGATCTATTCCTCTAGACAATAAAAATTTGGCCACAAAAAAACCCTCTTGGAACTTAATCCAAGAGGGTTATATTAGGGTTGGCGGCGTCCTACTCTCCCACATGTTACTGCAGTACCATCGGCGCTGTGGGGCTTAACTTCTCTGTT
>JAUIJC010000020.1 GCA_030431525.1 Bacteroidia bacterium
CGATAAAAATGTGAGCAAGCTTAAAGGGTCCTTGTTGTTAAGGCTGTTGATATACTGCTTAGCCGGTTCTGAAGACATAAGTCAAAGGACCTTAGCAAAGATTTTCAACGAAGACCTGCTGTTTAAAACTCTTTTAGGTGACAATGACGTGCACATTGTCCACTCAGCCATCTCTGCTCGTATGGGAAAAATTCCAGTCGATTTCTTCCGTAAGGCTTTTGGTGAAATTCGCTCCAAGCTTAAGCCGCTACTTGAGAGCGATGAGGTTTCCGGTCTCTCCATTCTCCGAGCTGATTCGACCATGATTACGGATGTGACTGGAAGGATGCATGGAGGTATGGTCCATGCCAATTATGGGCATGAGAAAGGGAAACATATGGTGAAAGTAACTCTGTCCTATGACCAAGACGGCCCAAACGAGGTAGAGCTCTTCACGGACAATGCAGCCTTCAATGAGAACAGTACAATTCCCCAAGTGGTCAGAAGCTCTAAAGTTGCAGACAAAGATGGTGTGATAGCTGTTTTTGACAGGGGTGTTTCCGACAGGAAAATATTGGCGGGCATGGAAAGTTTTATTACCCGCATCAAGGATAAAAGTAGGTATGAGGTGCAATACGAAATGTCTAATACCCGCGGCAGGAGGTATGGGGAACTGACAATGATGACTGACCAAGTCGTGTTCCTTTGGAGTCGGGGAAAAATCCTCAAAACCCCTTTCCGCTTGGTAAGGGCGTTGGACTCAAAAAAAGGAAAAAAATACCTCTTACTGACCAACAGGCTTGACCTTAAAGCCAAAGATGTATTGAAAATCTATAGGAAACGATGGGACATAGAGGTATTGTTCCGTTTTCTCAAGCAGGAACTTGATCTCAAGAACATGATTTCCCTTAATAGAAATGGAATGGAGGTATTCATTTACGCCATCTTAACAACGGCAATAATGGTAATGGCCATCAAGAAAAAACTTGGGATGGGATTTAAGGAAGCTAGGCAAACACTAATCATCGCCTTGCAGAATTCTGCGGTACATTTAGTAGCAGTAAAAGCCCAAAGAGGTGACAGCATAACCAGAACCAATCAATGCATGATGAACCTGTAATCCCTTCTAAAGGGATAGCTATGTCTATTCAGTTCCTAAGACATTAAATGATTGAGAGAGACACTGATTCTTTATCTATTCGGTCAAAACCCAATAGATTTTATCTTCTTGAAAAAAAACAAAATTTCAGGGGAAGCATTCATATATGCCTCTCCTGAAAAGTTTTGAACACGAGTGGTGTAAAACCACTCGTGTTCAAAACTTTCTTTCAAAAACAAAATTTCAGGGGAAGCATTCATATATGCCTCTCCTGAAAAGTTTTGAACACGAGTGGTGTAAAACCCGACGTTACGGAGTAGCCGTAGTTTCAAAAACCTATGGCGCCAGTGCAGTAGCTCACCAATGCAACAAATTTAACATCAACACCCCCGCAACCCCAGCAGTCTCAGTCCTCAATCGTGAAGGGCCGAGCGTTACAGGCTTGAAGTCATTTTCATAGGCCAGTGAAATCTCATTGGGGGAAAAGTCGCCCTCTGGGCCAATCAGCAGGCAGTAATCTGCCTTGGAATGATCAAGGTTCTGAATAGTGTGGCGTTCACCTTCCTCCAAATGGGCAATCATTTTGGAGGCGTTCCCACAGTTCTGAACAAACTCTTTGATCGAAACCAGCTCATTCAATTTTGGGAGAGACGCCTTGAGGGATTGCTTCATGGCTGAAACGGCAATGCGTTCCATGCGATCCATTTTCAAGGTTTTTCGCTCAGAATGGTCGCAAAGCAAAAAGCTGATTTCATCCACACCCATTTCAATGGCTTTCTCAACGAACCATTCCGTGCGGTCAATGTTCTTGGTAGGGGCAATGGCCAAGTGAACGTAGTGCGGTTTCTTCTCCTCGTGTCTTTCCTCAATAATCTCAATCCCACATTTTTTGTGATGCGGGTTTACCACTTTGCAGGTATACCAACCACCTTTTCCATCAATGACGGTAATTTCATCTCCTTGCTTCAGGCGTAAGACCTTTACACAATGACGGGATTCATCTTCGGGAAGAATCTTGGAAGTAGAAATTTCGGGATGGTAGAAGAGGTGCATGGGTAATTGAAGTTCAGACTTTGACAAAAGTATCAGGCATCAAGTATCATGACCGCATTGTGGGTCTTGCTACTTGATACCTGTGTCCTTTGATACCTTTCTTCAGATTTATTTGCCAGTCAAAGCACGCATACGAATGCGGGTCAAAGCGCGCTTGGTATCCATTGGGAAGTCGCCTTTCATCATCCAGTCGTAATAGCCTGGTTCCTTCGCCAATACGGATTCCACCGTTTGGCCCTTGAACTTACCAAAGTTGAAGACTTCCTCACCCTTATCATTGTAAGCGAAACGTCCCGCCAAATCCACAAATTTCGAGGCGGTCAACCCGTGCAAGGCATCAATGTCATTGACGATTGGAGCTTTTTCCTCACCGTCCATTTCAATGGTTACCCCCTCATAGCGCTCCACTTGTGCCTTCAATACCTCAAGCGTTGCCTGAGTATCTGCCAAGGCGCTGTGAGCGTTGTCTAAGCTCTTACCACAGAAATATTTGTAAGCGGCCTTAAGCGTGCGTGGCTCCATCAAATAGAAGATGTGCTGGGCATCCACGATGCGGTGGCGAGTAGGGTCGAAGTTGATTTCCGAGCGAGAAAACTCCTCGTTCAAAACTGGCACGTCGAAACGCAGGAGGTTGTATCCTGCCAGGTCACAATCTTCTATGAAACGCAGAATTTCCATGGCCACCTCCTTGAAGTTTGGCTCATCCTTAACGTCCATGTCCGTGATGCCATGCACCTCAGTGGATTCCTTTGGAATCGGCATCTCAGGGTTCACACGGCCACTGATGCTGACCTGGCTTTCGTCGGGCATCAATTTGATGAATGCGTATTCAATGATGCGGTCCTTGCTTGGGTTTGTTCCCGTCGTTTCAAGGTCGAAGAAAACCAATGGACGTTTTAGGTTGAGTTTCATAAAGTGGTGAATATGGAATAAGAAGACTTCCTGTAAAGGAGCCTAATCTTTAGCGTGTGCGTGAAATCAAAACTGATTGCAAACATACAAAAGAAAACGCCCTCCATCCGAAAAATTGGATGGAGGGCGTTTGTTTCAAATCCCCAAATTGGGGTTTAGATAGTATTAAAGGCTGTTTTGGAAGCTTACCCAGCTGTTGGAGTACTCTTCATCTTTTTCCGTTCCGCAACTTTTGGAATCAGCTTCGGCTTTGATATCCTCAACACGGTTTTCCGGTGATGGGTGAGTGCTTAGGAATTCCTCCAAGGCAGATTGTGAGCCGTTTTCATCCAAGATTTTCTCAAAGAAGCTTGCAGCACCGTCTGCGTGGTAATCGGTAGGGCAGAGGTACTTTACCGAATACTCATCTGCCTCAGCTTCATGGGAACGACTGAATTGTAATTGGGTGAGGTTGGACAGGAGGGCGGCTAATTGTGATTCGCTGGCGTCTCCTGCTGCAACAGTTAAGAGGAGTTGCAGGCCTAAAGCCTGTTGCATTTGGCGGGTAGAGTGACGCTGATCAGCATGTGCAATCTCATGGCCAAGTACTCCGGCAAAATCACTTTCCTTGTCAAGGTATTTTATGATTCCGGTGTACACATAAATGTATCCTCCTGGAGCGGCAAAAGCATTTAAGGTGTTATCATCATCAATGATGGTGACTTTCCATTCAAAATCATCTTTGTGAACAACCTCTCCAGAATTAAGGATGTTGTCTCGAATTCGACGAAGGTGGCCATATGCGTCTGGGTGAGTGGTCTCATCCAAAATGGGATATTCGCTTGGCTTTGATTGAATCTCCTGATCCAATTGAGCACCAAGTTGTTTGTCCTGAGATAGGGGAATCAACACAAACCCGCCTCCATCTTTTTTACACGCACCAAGGCCAAGCAAACCAGTGAATGCCAGCCCGTATAGTAATTTTTTCATAACAAGATTGAATTCAGTAAGGAAACATTTCCTACCAAAATGGGTTCCAAAAATAGGGAAATTCCACTGCAATGTCATTTAACATTTTTGGTATATCGCAATATTAAAATAAAATTTAGCTCGATGTAAAGTATGCGGAACAGAAGGGTAAATTCCTTACATTGGTTTGAATTTTGGTGGAGGGAGAGACGGAGTTGGTAAAAACTATTCTTACTGGTTCACCAAAAGGACAAGCAGATGAATTGAGCTTAGACTTCTCAAGTTGCTTAGAAGGGAGGATTTTAGTGTATTATCATTTTTTTTAGATGCGAAATTTCAAAACTACAGCCTATACAGATTTTTACGTTGGGGACTATGACCATTTGAACCACTTTGTGGAGCAGAAAGGCCACTTCCCCTTTGTGACCACCTTTAATGACCACGACTGGGAAGACAACAGTTTGATGGCTGAGAAGCTGTATAGAAAATTAGAGCTTGAGGCCAAGCTCATCCATAAACACGAACGCTACCGTAAAGGTGAGGCAATGTCCTTCACCTTTGAGTTTCCTGATGGGACGCTCGTTGCCGTTGAGGGCACTTATTTGACAGATTCGAAAAACCTGCCCGAGGTTGAGGATGACTTTGTGACGAAGGGCAAAGTGCGTGTCGTCCGTATGCTTCATGTTTTTCATGCGGAGGAAAAATTACCTGAAAAGATCAATGAGCTGATTTTTCAGAGTTTTACCGTTTTCAAAAAGCGTCCGAGCATTTCCTTGGTGGCCAGAAGCCAAAGTGGTTTCTACCTCAAGTTCATGGAGTTGGATGCTTCGGAGATTTCCACTGATTTGGATCTCTATTATGGAGATGGGTTTTCGGAGTTCCATCGCCTGTTTCTCAATCGTCTTTCCAAAACCAGCAAAGGCATCGCCCTGTTGCACGGTGATCCGGGTACGGGAAAAACCTGTTACATCAAACGCCTGCTTGTGGACCTGCTTGAGCGGATCGACAAACGAATCATCTTGGTGCCAACCAATTTGGTAGCTTACCTGATTGAGCCAGAATTCAACTCCTTTTTATTGGAGGAAGTCCGCGATGATGACCAAGAGGAAGGAAAGGGGACCATTTTGGTTATTGAAGATGCCGAGGCCGTGTTACAACGCCGTGAAGGTGGAATGAATTCCCAAAGCACTTCAAACATCCTAAACCTAACGGACGGGCTGTTGAACGATGTGTTTGATATGCAGGTGATTGCCACCTACAATTCAGCTGATGATATCATTGACCCTGCCATTCTTCGTGAGAAACGCCTAATGGCCAAAAGGAATTTCGGGAAGCTGGGTGTTGAAGAGGCGAAAAAGTTGGCTACTCATATTGGCGCTCATTCCAAAAACGTAAAGGCCCCAATGTCCATAGCGGAGATTTACGCCATGTTGGAGCGTGAAGAGAATGAGATTTTGATTGGCAAGACAAAGCCTGAGAATCGGATTGGTTTTTAGTTCTTTAAAAAGTCAATGATAGCCGAACTTTAAGGCCATAGGATTGTTGGGATGCAGAACAACGCATTTCATAGATATATCCTTGGCTGATGACCTCAACCTCTACTGATCCTTCTGCCAATTCTTCATCGACTTTATTTCAACGACTGGTACCATCGGGTATCGGTCGTTTTGTTATAAAATTGGTTTTCTGGCCTACTCTCGTTGCGGTAATTGGCGTTTTGATGACCGTACTGGGCTTGTATTGGGCTGTCCATTCTGGGCAATACGGCAAGCTTCCAACAAGCGAGGAACTTGTGGAAAGAGCGACAGCACTTCCCCAAGCCTCTGAGATTTATTCCTCAGACGGGGTTTTGTTGGGCCGTTTCTACCTTGAGAATAGGACCAATATCGGTTACAAAGAAATTCCGCAAAAGCTCCTCAATGCCTTGCTGGCCACGGAGGATATCCGATTTTTTGAACATAGCGGGATTGATTACAAAAGTTTCATTCGTGTCTTTTTCAGGACGGTAGTTCTTGGTGATCCTTCCGGTGGTGGGGGAAGCACCATCAGCCAGCAGTTGATTAAAAACCTTTATCCTAGGGAGGATCATGGCCGGTATTCGCTGGTGGTGAACAAATTCAGGGAAATCATTTTGGCAGGGCGATTAGAGGAAGCCTATGACAAAAAGCAGATTCTTGTTTCCTATTTGAATACTGTTCCATTTGGCGAGTCGGCATTTGGGATTCGCGTGGCATCGCTTCGTTATTTTTCAAAGGAACCCATGGAGTTGGATTGGCAAGAATCGGCCACGCTCGTGGGGATGCTGAAAGGAAACTCGGCCTACAATCCAAGGCGTTATCCCGAAAAGGCTAAGGAGCGAAGAAATATCGTTTTGGCCCAATTGGCAAAGTATGGTTTCCTTTCCCAGACGGAGGCCGAAAAGTTTCAAGAAGCACCTATTCAGCTTCAGTACAACCGTCTGGATACTCATGATGGCATGGCCACCTATTTCCGTGAGGCACTCAGGATGCATGCCGACAGGTATTTGGGAGGTTTGAGTAAGGAGTCAGGGAAGGGTTTTAATCCTTATACCGACGGACTAAAGATTCACACAACGCTGAACAGCCGAATGCAGGCCATGGCTGAGGAGGCCGTGGAGTATCATTTGGATACCCTCCAGAAAGTCTTTAACCAGCAGTTGGCAAAACGTCCAAAGTATTGGAAACCAATTTTGAGAAAGTTGGTCAGCCAAACGAATCGTTATAAACGGTTTGAAAAATCGGGTATTCCCGAGGAGCAAATTTGGGATAGTTTAGCTGTTGCCATTCCTTCCACCTTGTTTATCAATGGCAGGGAAATGGACACGCTCATCAGTCCTTTTGATTCCGCAGTTCATTATTTCACTTCATTGCAAGCTGGTTTTATGGCGATAAACCCAAAGAATGGGGAAGTGATGGCTTGGGTGGGCGGTAATGATCTGCGGAACCACGCCTATGACCATGTGCTGGCCAAGCGCCAAGTGGGTTCTACTTTTAAGCCGATTGTGTATGCCAATGCCCTGATGCAGGGGATTGAACCATGCGAGTTGGTCGGCAATTATAGAAGGAATTACGGCGGTTGGTCACCGCGAAATGCTGATGGGAAATATGGTGGCTTTTATTCGGTGAAAGGCGGTTTGGCCAATTCAGTGAATACTGTGACCGTTGAGATGATACGGCGAGGAAATGTGGACAGCGTCATTGCGCTTACCCGTGCCATGGGCATTACTGCTCCTCTGCCAAGGAACCTGACGCTTGCTTTGGGAACGGCTTCCATTTCGCTCTATGAAATGGTGGGAGCGTATTCGGTATTTGCCGGTGAAGGTATTTACAGAGAACCTGTGATTGTTGCATCCATCGAGGACAAGAAAGGCAGGTTGATTTATCGCGGGGATCAGGGAAAACAGGCAAAAGTGATGGAGCCAGATTACGCCCGCATGGTCACGGATATGTTGCAGGCGGTAGTGGACAGCGGTACCGCTCGTCGATTGCGTTTCCGTTATGGTTTTGAGGAGCCTATCGCAGGAAAGACGGGGACCACCCAAAAGCAACGCGATGGCTGGTTTATTGGCTATACGCCAAACCTGTTGGCAGGAGTGTGGGTCGGGGCTGATAATCCAAGCGTGCATTTTACCTCCATGCATTACGGTCAGGGGGCAAATACCGCTTTGCCGATTTGGGCAGAGTTCTTTAAGCGAAGCAAAGAAGATCCCTACATGGGCAAACAACTGGTAGGAGAATTTTCTGCTTCGGAACTAACCTGTCCACTTTATTCGCGAGTGGGAAATGGAAAACGGAGACAGAAAAAGGCGCTGGCGGATTCCTTAAAAAAGCCACAGGAAACGATTGCTTCTCCACTGTTACGTTATCATGAGGAGCATTACCCCAAGGGACTGCCTTTCTCGGAAAGACATCCAATGCCTTCAATTGGTGAAAAGGAAGATTCCAAGCAACGCCACCGAACGGGGTTGGAATGGTGGAAAAAATAAGCTGGAACAACCCTTCTTACAAAGTTTCAAAATCGTAGCCCTGAAAGGGCGATTCTTCTCAGCGAAGGACGCAAGTCCTTCGCTTTTTTTGGATGCCTAAGCCTCAACAGCCCGTTTCTCCGCCATCACCATTTTGATATCCGAGTAGCTGAAATCATCACCCAAGTGTTCTTTGAGCGCTTTCCAGCTCCCTTCTGTCTCAATGGTTTCAGAGGCTTTTAGGATAGTGTTCATCTTGTCCAAAGACATGAAATCCGTAGCACGTAATTGACCCAATTCAATGTATTTGGTCAGATGCCCTGCAATAGTGGAATTGGTAAGTCCACGTTCCTCGGCGATTTCGGCAATGGATTTTCCTGTTTGCTGAAGCTCAAAAGAGATTTCAGCGGTTGGTTTTTTGGCCACCTTGGGTTTTGGTGAGGTACTCGGTGATTTCCCTGACTTGACGATTTTTCGGGACTCCAAGGCTTCCAATCGTTCCTTGTAGAAGGAGGCATTTTGGAACTCCTCTTTGCTCAATTCTGAGTTGTTCAGGTGGGCGACCAAAACGGCCTCAGCGCGGTGAATGCGTTCAAGTTGTCTGAAAATCAGGCGGTCAATTTCCTCCAATTCTTGGAGGTAGGTTTTAATGCGCTTTTCATCGTTCAATTGACGGATGTGGTCCAATACTTTTTCGTAGGCTCCCACCAAAGGAGAGTGAAAATAGGCCGTGGCTTTGGTGACACGTTCTTGTAATTTTTCAAGTTCCCCGCCGTGTAATATGGATTGGATTTGCCCTGCGAATTTCCCTGCGGTTTCCTCCAATGGTTTTGTTTCCTGAAGCAATTCCTTGGCCCAAGGCAGGTATTTTTGCTTCGTGGAACGATTCCCTTCTTCCTTGTTATAACTCGCCAAATGAAGGTCCAAGTAGGAAATCAATAGCTTGAAGTTGAAGGCTTCCAAGAGTTGGTTGCCCAAAAATAGGAGTGATTCTCTGCGGAAGGTGGAGACAAGGGCAGATTTGTCGGGCTTGGTCTCCGCGAAGCGCTGTACCGCTGAATTGGTTTGTAGGGAATTCGGCTGGATAGGTTGGTTAAGTACCAAGCCATCCAATGAAGTTAGGCGGGAGAGAGCCACGTAAATTTGTCCCGGAGCAAAGGCTTTCGAAACATCAATGATGGCCTTCTCAAAGGTGAGTCCTTGGCTTTTGTGGACGGTGATGGCCCAAGCGAGTTTAAGCGGGTAGTGGAAGAATGAGCCAACGGTCTTTTCCTCAATTTCTCCTGTTGCGGAGTTCAATTCATACTTTTTGTTTTCCCAGAGGTATTTCTCCACGAAAATGGGCTCCTTGTCATCATCCAAATCCACCCAGATGCCTTCCTCGGAGATTTTACTCACCTTGCCAATCTTGCCGTTGAAATACCGTTGCATGCCCGAATAATCGTTTTTCACGAACATGACTTGGGCGCCTTCCTTCAATTCCAATTGTTTTTCAATCGGGTAGTTGTTGTCGTGGAAATCGCCTTTCACCTCAGCCTCGAAAGTTGCTGATTTGCCTGGGAGCTCACTGAGTTTTTCAAGGTTGAGGGTATCCGCCTTTCGGTTGTGCGTGCTCAGGAAAATATAGCCATCACCCTCTTTAGGTTTGAATTCAGGACGATGGTATTGGTTCAACACCGCCATGTCCTCGGGCAGGATTTTGTTATTTCTAAGATTGTTGAGGATCGTGATGAACTTGTCGTCCGCTTGGCGGTAAATTTTATCCAATTCGATGTACACCGGCTCATTGCCACGGAGCGCTACAGCATCGAAGAAATTGATGCTTCGGTAGTGGGCGCTTAACGCTTTCCATTCCATGTCCTTGACCACCGGTGGAAGCTGGAGTAAGTCACCGATAAACAGGATTTGTACCCCGCCAAATGGAACGCTTTTCCCCCTTACTTTTCGTAGCGTAACATCAATGGCATCTAGAAGGTCCGCCCGCAACATGCTGACCTCGTCGATGATAAGTAATTCCAATTCACGGAGCAGTTTACGCTTGGTCTCATGCATTTTGAACTGCCTGAGCAAACTTTCTGGGGTGTTGACCTGAACCCCAGCTGCCGGAGCGCCAACGACTTGTTTGGGCACAAAGGCCCCAAAAGGCAATTGGAAAAGTGAATGAAGCGTAACGCCCCCTGCGTTAATGGCGGCAATGCCCGTTGAGGCGGCAATCATCGTGTTTTTGTGCGTGTGCTTGACAATATGTTTGAGGAAGGTCGTTTTTCCTGTTCCCGCTTTACCCGTCAAAAAAATGTGCTTATGGGTATTGTTGACAAACTTGGATGCGGCTTTGGCGGCGTTGCTTTCCGAGGAATTGGACATGAGGCGAGGATGTTTTTGTGATTTTTTGGATAATCCAGTTAAACCTAAAAGTTAGTGGTCGGTGTTTTTCTACGGATTCTTTTAATCAAGGTTTGTTTTCTCATTCTTCAGATGAAGCGAGTAAAAATTCATCATAGTTTTTTGGGGAAACGATTTGGGTTGTCGCATCGTAGTTGTCAACAAAGGTCTTCGGAAAACGAACTTTTGTCTTTTCTTTCCATTTGAACTCCCAAGCTTTCAGTTTGCCATGGTTCTCCTCAATGAAGTCTATTTCCTGTTGTTGTGTTGTTCTCCAAAAATGTGGCTTGGCATCCGATTGTTGGTAGAGGTTTAGTTTATACCGTTCGCTGACTAAATAGTTTTCCCATAGCGCCCCAACATCAGCTCTTGCCTCAATTGGGTTGAAGTTGCCAATCAGGGTGTTCCTCACGCCGTTGTCAAAGAAATAGATCTTTTTTCCTTTTTTGATTTCGTTACGCACATTTCTGCTGAATGCAGGAAGCCTGAAAACAACGAAGCTTTTTTCCAAAAGGTCGATGTATTTCTCCACCGTCACAGGGGTGGTCTGCACCAACTGGGCAATCTCATGATAGGATACCTCACTTCCCACTTGAAAGGCCAAAGCCCTGAGAATCTTGTCCAAGAGCACTGGTTTCTTGATTTGTTCCAAGGCCAACAAATCACGGTACAAATAACTTCCAGCCAAACTCTTTAATAGGTTTTTAGCGTCTTCTGGATGGGTGACGATATCAGGGTAGGCGCCAAAAACTAAGCGTTGGGGCATTTGCCGACGTTCTTCCAGAAGGCCATGGTGATTGACTAATTCTTCAAAGGATAGGGGGAGGAGTTGATATTCATATTTCCTACCCGTAAGGGTTTCGTTGGTTCGGTTGGCCAACTCAAAAGCCGATGAACCCGAGGCGATTACTTGGACCTGTTTGATTTGGTCCGTAAAAAGTTTGATGGTGAGGCCTACATTCTCAATGCGTTGTGCCTCATCAATAAATACCAGCTCAGCGTCTCCAATAAGGGCTTTCAGCCTTGAAGCCGTGGTATTGTGTAATATTTCCCTAATGTCAGCATCATCCCCATTCATGAAGAGTGCTTTTTTCTCTTCAAGCTGAATTAGGTTTTCAAGCAGTGTTGTTTTACCTACCTGCCGAGGACCAAAAAGTATGATGGCTTTACCTCGGAAAAGATGTTTTTTGATGTCCTTACCCAATACCCTTTTAATCATAAAACATAATGTTTTTATATTTGACTATAAAATTAACATAATATTTTTTCATTTCAATTTTGAGATATTATGATTTTTACGAGGTTAGCTTAGGTCAACACTCTAACCTCCACTTCTTTTAATTCTCGTATTCCCTCCATAAAGTCGTCATCCGGATCAATAAGGAATTTTCGGGAAATCATGTCTGTACGCAGTCCGTCCGTACCGTCGAAGAATTGGAATTTCACCTGCTTGTCTCCAGCTTTTGTTTTGGAAAGCAGTCCCGTGATTTGACTGATGAATTCATCCGAAATGAGGCTGGCGTCCATCTTAAGAAGAATCCCTTTGAGCTGGTTTTTCCGGAGGCTTTCCATGGTGTCGATGTGACTTGGTGTGAAGTCATAGTCATCGTCAGAGATGCGCATTTCAGGATTGTATTGTTGCTCCTGAGCCTTTCGCCAGTTGAGCGCCACACGGCCTTTGGCGTAGAGGAACTCACCTTCTTGGAAAAGGTGGTCGTATTTCTTGGCGAAGTTGCCGATCAGGAAGAGGTCAATTTTTCCTTCGTAGTCCTCAAGACCTGCTGAGAGATAGCTTTTTCCGCTTTTGGTCATGCCCTTGCGGACTCCAACCACGGCGCCACAAACAGTAACGTCCTTATTTTTGAATTCAGGAATTTGGTTGGAGGAGCAGTTGACAAAGGTGTCAATCTCCAACTTGAAGGCGTCTAGCGGGTGACCGGAGATGAACAGCCCAACCACTTCCTTCTCCAGTTTCAATTCCTCGATTTTGCCGTAAGGCTCCATCTGGGTGATTTTTGGGCGTGGGACCTCTTCACCGCTTCCACCACCGAACAAGGATACCTGCGCACTTTCCTTTTCCTCCTTAATCTTGTTGGCGTACTTGGTCACCTTTTCCACCAAGCTCATTTCCCCCTCCGGCGCCTCCAAGTATTGACGACGGTGGAAAGTGTCAAGGTTATCAAAACTACCAGCCTGCGCCAAGGCCTCAAAAGTCTTCTTATTGACCGTTTTCAGGTTGACACGCTCGGCAAAATCAAACAGGTCATTATAGTGGCCGTTTTCCTCGCGCTCCCCAATGATAGCCCGAACAGCGGCATCACCACTACCTTTAATGGCACCCAAACCAAAGCGGATTTGACCTTCTTGGTTTACGGTGAACTTCACCCCAGATTCATTCACGTCAGGACCCAATACGTCGATGCCCATGCGCGCGCATTCCTCCATAAAGAAGGTGACCTGCTTGATGTCGTTCATGTTGTTGGACAACACCGAGGCCATGTATTCGGCAGGGTAGTGGGCCTTTAGGTAGGCCGTTTGGTAGGCGACCCAAGCGTAACAGGTAGAGTGGGATTTGTTAAAGGCGTAGGAGGCGAAGGCTTCCCAGTCTTTCCAAACTTTTTCCAGAGGGGCTTTTTCATGGCCCTTCTCCATGGCTTGGTTGATGAACTTCGGCTTGAGTTTCTCCAGCAGGGCAAAGATTTTCTTACCCATGGCCTTACGGAGCATATCCGCCTCACCCTTAGTGAATCCCGCCAATTTCTGGGAGAGCAACATCACCTGCTCCTGATAGACGGTAATACCGTAAGTTTCCTCAAGGTATTCCTCCATGCCCTCCAAATCGTAGGTGATTTCCTCCTCACCGTGTTTCCTTCGGATAAAGGAAGGGATGTATTCCAGCGGTCCAGGACGGTAGAGGGCGTTCATCGCAATCAAGTCACCAAATACCGTTGGCTTCAGCTCCCGCATGTATTTCTGCATACCAGGAGATTCGTACTGGAAGATGCCGACGGTTTCACCGCGTTGGAAGAGCTCGTAGGTCTTGGTGTCGTCGATGGGAAAGTCATCGGACACCAGCTGGACATCATGGGTTTCCTTGACGTTCTTGATGGCATCCTTGATGAGTGTCAGGGTTTTTAGCCCCAAAAAGTCCATCTTCAGCAATCCAGCATCCTCTACCACAGAGTTGTCGAACTGCGTGCAATACATGTCCGAGTCCTTGGCGGTGGCCACGGGCACGAAGTTCGTGATGTCGTCCGGCGTGATGATGACGCCACAAGCGTGAATTCCGGTGTTCCGGACCGAACCTTCCAAGACCCTGGCCTGATTCAGCACCTGGGAATCCAAACCTTCGCCTTTGGACAACTCTTTGAGCTCATTGGCCATGGCGATGGAATCCGCATTGTTTTTCAGCTTGTCCGCCAATGCCTCATCATCCAACCCAAAGAGTTTTCCGAGCTTGATGTCGGGCACCAATTTGGCAATCCTGTCAGATTCCTGAAGAGGAAGTTCCATCACTCGGGCGGTATCCCGAATGGAGGACTTGGCCGCCATGGTACCGTAAGTGATGATTTGCGCTACCTGGTTGGCACCGTACTTTTTAATTACATAATCGATAACCCGTCCACGTCCCTCGTCATCGAAGTCAATATCAATATCGGGAAGGGATACACGGTCGGGGTTTAGGAATCTCTCAAAAAGGAGGTCGTACTTGATGGGGTCCACATTGGTAATACCAATGCAGTAGGCTACGGCTGAACCTGCGGCTGAACCACGACCTGGACCAACGGAAACGCCCATGTTGCGCGCCTCGGTGGTGAAGTCCTGAACAATCAGGAAGTAACCTGGATATCCCGTGTTTTGGATAACGCTCAGTTCAAAGTCAAGGCGCTCACGAATGTCGTCGGTAATTTCATCGTACCGCTTTTTGGCGCCTTCGTAGGTGAGGTGTCGCAGGTATGCATTCTCACCGATTTTCAGGCTTGGGTCCTCATCATCCCTTGGGTCTTTGAATTCATCTGGAATATCAAATTTTGGGAGGAGGACATCACGGGCGAGTTCATACGGCTCAATTTTGTCGAGAATCTCACCGACGGTCAAAATCGCCTCAGGGATGTCAGCAAACAGCTGTTTCATCTCCTCGGGTGATTTGATGTAGAATTCGTCGTTAGGGAAACCAAATCGGAACTCGCGTCCTCGCTTGCCGATGTATTTTTTCGGCTTGGAAACAGGGTCTGCGTCCTTCACACAAAGGAGAACGTCATGTGCAGAAGCTTGGTCCTTATTGGTGTAGTAAGAACTGTTTGCCGCAAAGTATTTGATGCCATGTTTTCGGGCAAAGCCCAGCATGACGTCGTTGACAACCTCTTCTTCCTCAATGCCGTGGCGGTTAAGCTCGATGTAAAAGTCTTCACCGAAATGCTCTTTCCACCAAAGCAAAGCCTCCTCGGCGGATTCCTCACCTTCGTTCAAAATCTTGAAAGGAATCTCACCCCAAAGTCCGCCCGAGGTGATAATCAAGTCTTCCTTGTATTCAAGTAGAATCTGCTTGTCAATTCGAGGGACATAATAGAAGCCCTCCACTTGAGCGAAAGAGGCAAGCTTCGCCAAGTTGTGGTAGCCTTTTTTGTTTTTGGCAAGAATGACGATTTGGTCACCGTCATTTTTCCGTGACTTGTCCTTACGATCCGCCGTTACATAAAACTCACAACCTACAACGGGTTTCAAATCCGCTTTGAGCGCGTCGCGCACAAAGTGATAGGCGGCCATCATATTGCCGTGGTCTGTAAGGGCAATGGCGGGCATTCCAGACTCCTTTGCCTTATTGACCATGGCGCCCACTTGTGAGGTCGCCTGAAGGATGGAGAATTGAGAGTGGCAATGGAGCTGTGCAAAAGGGGCGTCAGCTATAGCCTCAATGGAAAGCCCAGCATTTCGCTTAGTTGGCGTAAGGTCAGAGAACTGACGACGGAATTCTTCATCAGCCTCAAAGTTGGCCTCCTCCAATTCAGGGGCTTCATAAATGACCGCTTCTGGGTCAAGAATCTCCTCAGGCAGACAAGCCTTGTGGTTGACCAAGCCAAAGAAACATTTGGCCGTGGCGTCAACGTCATAGGCGGCATCGTGGGCGTCACCAAAAGGAACACCGAAAAGCTTGGTGTGGAGCTCGGTAAGAGTAGGCCATTTGTACTGTCCGCCCCGTCCGCCTGGAATTTTACAGAAATCCGTGCCATCGTCCTTGGTGTCAATGACCTTCAGTTCGGCGATGTTGGAGTCGATTTCCTTCCTGTAGAATTCACTGCCGACAATGTTGATGTCGAAGCCAATGTTGTGACCGACGTTGTAGGTGGACCTTGCCAAGTCCTTGTTGAACTCCTCAAGAACGAAGCTCAGGTCATGACCGTCCCGCATGGCGCGGTCCGTGGAAATGCCATGTACCTTGACGACGTTGTAGGGAATTGTGTATCCCTCCGGCTTGATGATATAGTTCTTGTTCGAGATCAGCTTGCCGTCTACATCGTGTAACTGCCAAGCAAGTTGGACCATTCGGGGCCAGTTGTCGGTGTCCGTGATGGGGGCGTCCCAGTTTTTGGGTAAACCAGTGGTCTCGGTATCAAATACAAGAAACATCGTCGTCAGCTTTCGGTGTAAGAATTCAGGCGGACGACAAAAATACGGAAAAAGGGAGGGAGGTGGAAGTCAGGAAAGTATTCAAAAAGAATTGCTCCGCATGCTGGGTGCGGAGAGGGTATAGAGGTTGAGGCAAATTCCTTTGTGGAGTTATAAAGACACGACTTTAAACTTGTATAAGTTTCAATTCCTATGTGGAGAGGCTGTGAGTCGTGGAGTAAAATTACTGACAATTTGTTGACAAATGGGAGTAATTGATTTATTCTTAAGATGAGTACTTTAACTTTTATAATGAATGATTTTTGAATTGCTTTTAGAAAGGACCTCCCAAGAACAAAGGCTGTCTTGTAATCATCAGTATCCATTAAGTGCTGTGGTTTTCCGGTCGGTGCAAGCTGTGGATGAGAAATTCTCTCAATGGTTGCACCAAGAAGGGGTCAAATTGGATACAGGTAAATCCTTCAAGCTCTTCTCCTTTTCCAACCTGATCCTTCCCTACGGGCAGTGGAAACAGGAAGGGGACCGACTTCGGCTCTTGGGCGACGAGGCCTCGTTGAAAATGGGTTTTTGTTTGCCGGAAGTTGCTCAAAAATTCATGAAGGGAGTCTGGCGACAGGGGATGGAAATCGAGGTGGCAGACAGGAAATCGGCGGTAACGTTTCGGGTTAAGCAAGTCAAGCCCTTGAAACTTGAACTGCCAGAAGGAAAGGTGAAGGTGAAGGCATTGAGTCCGCTGGTCATCCGAAAAAAAGTGTTTGATGTTCGGGAGAAACGTGTTAAGAACCAGTGCATTTCTCCCAAAGACCCTGATTTTGAATTTCTCTTTTTCCAAGGATTGTACGACAAGTACAAGGCTTCATGTCAGTTCTTAGGTCAGGAAGCCAAAGCATTTGATTTGGATAAGATGCGGTTCAAGTTGCTCTCGAAACCTTATTCCAAAAGGGTGGAGTTGAAACAAGGGGCTTTTGTCTATGGGAACAAGTTTTCCTTTGAACTGGATGCGCCCAAGGAGCTCGTTGAGCTTGGCTTGACGGCCGGATTTGGGGCTTTGTCCAGTCAGGGATTTGGTTTTTGTGAATTGATGTCTAACAACTGATTTTTTATATGATTCGTGAATTTGTAGCCTTGGCCACAAGCAATGAGTTTGACGCGCTGAAAGGCGAAGGCTTGGTGCCCAAAGACGGAGTATATTTCCGTATTGATCCCAAGAGCTGGGAGGTGCAGGAATACGAAGTCTATTCCAAAAAAAAGAATGAAGGCTTGTCTGATTTTTTGAGCACGTCGGCTCAAGTCATTGACAATTCGTGGATGGTAAGTACCAATAAATGTTTGGACTTGCCCAGTCGAGGCATTCACTCGGCAAGCCCGTTTTGCATTGCCTTTAAAAGGGATTCTTGGGTTGGGGGAGCAAAGTTTGCAAAGGACGGGGACAACAATCTCCTCTGTTTGGAAAGGATTCAAGACTATTTTTCAAAGACGAAAGGATTTTCAGATAAAGAGGACCACGCCTTGATCGATGCTTTCCAGACGTTTTTTCTGGAAAAGGCGTCTTTGGTGCTTGACAGTAAAGCGGAGGTCCTTAACGAAATAGGCGATGCAGGATACATCACATTCTACTTGGATCTTCCTCTTGAAAAGTACCAAGAAGTACACGGAAGACATTTGAAGGATAAACTGTTCAATACGCCTCCCAAGGGCAAACCTGAAGAGGATGGGACCGTTTTCGGGACGAGTGATTTTTTCAATGGGTTCAACGTTAAAAAGCAGTTTTTGACCCATAATTCGGCAACCTTCGATGTTTCCCAAGTGATATCGGATAGGGAGGCAAAGGGACTCTATGATTTCAAGAAGGTTCTTGACCGGAAAATCCTTCCCAACCCACTTCCCATTTTTATCGACCGTGAGGAATTGACGGGGCGAGCCATCCGAATAGACCGTGGAAGGGAGGACAAGAAGTTGGGCTATCGGCGTATTGTCAGGGAGTTGTTAGAAGAGCATCGCCAAAATCTGGGGAATTATTACCTGCTTTTTTACCAACAAGGAGAAATCAAGGACTTTGATTTCGTCAGTAAGTTCGACTATGAACTTAAGGAGAATGGTCAGGTTTGGGTGGTTGAAAATCACTTGCCCTTGAAGGACTCTCCAGATAAAACCCAAATCAAAAACATTTTCGATTTCGAGAAGTGGGTGTTGTTCGCGATGTTCAACAACAAGTTGGTCGTGCTCAAGGATAACGAGCTGGTGAGCAACCGATATTTTGATGAGTTGAAAGCCGAGTATTGTGGTTCGGCGCATAATTACCAACAGATGCTGAAATACCGCAAAGCCTGTTATGACTTTGTGTATAAGTCTCGACGTAGTGCTATCAACGGGTTGATGTTCGACGATATCCTGATTTCAGGGATGATGGACGATTTGCGGAATCACGAGTTGGATGACGGAAATACTTCGGCGCAGATCAAACGCAAACTGAATCTCTATTTTAGTCTTCACCATATTTTTCACAAAACCAATCAATCCATGGCTTCTACATTGCCACAAATGCGATCGGCCATGCGCGAACTTCTCAATGAGGAAGAACGCGTGCTCGCCAATGACAAGGAATTCGGCTATACGGCTGGACAGGTGATTTATTACCTATTGGCCCAAAGTAAAACATCGAAAAAGACCCATGCACTCTTAGAGCCTTTTATCCAGAAGAATGATGGGGCAAAGTTCAAAGAGGCCTTGGTGTCAACCTTCTTTAAGTATAAACATGAACCGTATCTCAATAGTAAGCGCTTCAATGCCTTGATGGCCGAGCTGATGGGCTATGCGCCAGAAAAGAGCATCAAAGAAATCTGGCCGGAGATTCTTGCTGGATATTTTGACAAGAACCTCCTTTTCGAAAACAGCAATGCGGACAAGCCAGAGCTGGAGCTTTCCGAAAATTGATTTTCCTTTTTTAACCAAAAACATTCAGACAAATGACTGCTTTTAAGAAACGCGTATATGGATGTGCCATCGTTAAGGCCACTAATGCCAACTACAACGCCGATTTTTCACATCAACCACGTACCCTTCCCAATGGAGTGGTCTATGCCACGGACAAGGCCAAAAAGTATCCTGTTCGGAATTTTCTGCTCAAGGAACTACAGGAAAAGGTCTTTTATTTTAAAAGTTTCAAGGAAGACACGCTCCAGCCAAGGGATTTGAATGAGCGCTATGAACAGCTTTTTGGAGTCTTTCCGACTGCTAAAGGAAAGGACAAGGATGCGGTCATCAAGAAGGCGGTTGCTTCCAATTTGTTGAGCTGTATTGATGTGCGTTTGTTCGGAGGAACCTTTGCCGGCAAAACAAACCTGTCTTTGCATGGCCCAGTTCAAATTACCCATGGCGAGAACCGTTATGCCTTGGAGAATACGATCTATTCCGAGCAGATCATGTCGCCTTTCCGCAACTCAAGTGAAAAGGGAGCGGATTCTGATGCAAGTACGTTGGGAACTCAGGCCCGTTTGCAGGAGGGACATTATGTGCACAACATTTCCGTAAACCCAAAAAATCTGGATGAGCTGAATGCTTTGTTGGGCGATCAGGGAACGGCTCTGTCGGAACAGGATATTGAAAAGCTGAAAGAAGCCCTTCGTGTCGGGGTTACTTATTATGATTCCTCATCCAAGGCCGGAGTTGAGAACGAGCTGTTGTTATGGGTGGAGCTGAAGGAAGGTTCCCGCCAAGTGATGCCTTCTTTTGTGAAATGGATAGCGGTAAGCGAGGATGGCGTGATTGACCTGTCAAAAGTATCCGCTTATTTGGCGCAAGAGCATATCAAAGCGCAGGTGGAAAAAGTAGAACTGTTTTACAACGAGTTTGTCACCCAAGTGGAGGGAGCGCCAAAGGGGGCCGTTGTCAGCCCGTTGGACGCGGTTTCTGCCTCGGTTTAAGTTTTTATTGGGCGACCAGTGAAATCACGGGTCGCCCATAAATTTCTTGTGTATGCAACGATTGGTTTCGATTGACTTGAGCGCCGACTTTGCCTTTTTTCGAAAGCCTGACATCAATGATGGAATTTCATTGAGCTATAACATGCTCCACAAACCAGCCTTGTTGGGTGTTTTGGGTGCCATACTTGGCTTGGGTGGTTATCAGAAAAAGGGCGAGTGGCCGGAATACCATACGCGTCTCAAGCATATTCCCACCGGCGTGGAACCCTTGGGGTCTGACTGTGGGAACTTTTCAAAGACCGTGATTACCTATAACAACTCGGTAGGTTACGCCAATAAGGACGGCAACTGGATATTGAAGGAAAGCACCTTGGTGAATCCAACCTATCGGTGTTATTTCCTGTTGAACGAAGGGAATTCCGATGAAAAAAAGCTGTTGGAATACCTTGAAAAAGGCTGGGCCGAATTCATTCCTTACCTCGGGAAGAACGAGCATACGGCTTGGTGGGAGAATTTTCAGGAGTATGCTGAGTTCGAAGTGAAAACGGTTTTCCGGAAGAATGCTCCCGTGAACGTAGACGAAGAGGTGGAGTTTGATCTGTTCGCAATGGATTATGAAGAGATGGAGGAACCACCGTTCTACTATTTTGAGCGTTTGCCAGTTGGTTTCGACGAGCGGTTGTACCAGTATGAGCTGGGCGAGTTTGTGTACACGGACCGCATTTTTACCGACAGGGATTTTTCCAATCTGTTCAAGTTGGAAAATGATGCGGTGGTTCAACTGAATTGATGAACAAGGCTGGTCCGATGTGAAATTTCGTGCCAGCCATTTTTTTGACCTTATGATGCTTACAGAAGATACCCTTGATGTTTTTGTGGGAATTGATCTGAAAACCCTGATCAAGGATGCCGATTCCTATTTGGCGCATACGCCCGATGAAACCTTGGTAGAACACCTGACTTTGGTGATGGATTATGTATCGGCCTTGGTGAAGGAGCATGCTTTGGAGTCCGTCATTGAACAGTTGATCGAAGGCTGTTTGCCGGAATGTTCTGAGGAAGAGCAGGAAAACTTGAGGGCCTTTCTGAAGGAGCTGTTTTTTGCCTCCATCGTGTACCATGATTTCGGGAAAGTGAACGAGAACTTTCAGAAGGAGAAAATGGAGCGTGAGGAGGTGGCCTCTAATCCATCGAATGGAATCTCCACGGAACATTCTGTGCTTAGTGCATACATTTTTATTGTCCACTATTCGGAGCAGATAGGAGCGTTTTCATCTAAAAAACTGCATGGATTTCTGTCTCGGGCAGTATTCGCGTTTGCTCTTCCGATACTTCGCCATCATGGTTCTTGTTTGCCTGACTTGTTGGACGATAATCCAATGGGACGATTTGACTTGGAACTTTGTGAGAAGCTTGCCCCTTATCTTGATGTCTTCACCAAAAAGTTTTCAAAAGGGACGGGCCAAAGACCAAGTTTGGCTTTGAAGATTCTTCGAGAGGAGGCTTTGAATAAGAAAGGGCAAATGTTGAGCATTTTGCCGAGCAAAGACCCCTTTGCTTTTTTCGCCTTGCTCAAGCTCAATTATTCACTGCTCACCGCTTCGGATTACTATGCCACGGCTGAATATTATTCGAAAGAGCGGATTGGTGATTTTGGGGTGTTTTCTGGAGAACAAAAGAATGGGATTGCCAGTGCATTGAGGGAGCATCCCGACAAGGATTACAATCGAAGGGCTTTGGAAGAGACCGAAACGATTATCGGTCAGCCTTTGGAGGAACTCTCGCAAAAGGATAATGAAAATCTGAACAAACTGCGTTTGCGGATGGCTTCCGAGGCGGTTGCCAATGTTCGTGAGAATATTGATAACCGTCTTTTTTATCTGGAAGCGCCGACGGGCGGGGGAAAAACGAATACGTCTTTGCTCGTGGCCGGAGAGCTGATGCGCCTTTGTCCGGAGGTCAACAAAATAGTCTATGTTTTTCCGTTTACGACTCTGGCCACACAGACCAAGAAGGTCGTGCAGGAAACGTATGGATTAGACGAAGGTTATGTGGCGGAGCTTCACGGAAGGGCGCCCATGCCCGAAAAGCCAGAAGTCGATGGCGAATATGGGGACGATCGAAAGCATTATATCCATTACCAGTTTGCCAACTATCCCTTTGCGCTGATGACGCACATCCGTTTTTTTGATGTGCTCAAGGGAAATGGAAAGGAGCTGAATTACCTTTTGCACCGACTGGCCAATTCGGTGGTCGTTTTGGACGAGATTCAGGGATACACGCCCCTGTTGTGGGACAAGGTCATTTACTTGCTGAAGAAGTACGCCCGCTATTTTAATATCCGATTTGTAGTGATGTCGGCCACCTTGCCCAAGGTTGACCATTTGGTGGATACGGGAGACAGTTTTGTGCATTGCATCAAAAAACCCATTGAGCGCTTTTTCCAAAACCCCAATTTTTCGGGACGCGTCGCTTTCGATTTGTCCATGCTTGGGAATGAGGAATGGAATCGACCAAGCTCTGACGAGGAGAAAGCCGATTATCTACAACGTTTGGCAAGGCTTGTTCATGAAAAATCAGAAGCGTTTGCTGAGCAACATCACCAAGGACAGAAAGTACATGCCGTTATCGAATTCATTTTCAAGCGCACAGCATCGGAATTCAGAAAGATTGCCAATGAGGTATTCCCTGATTATCAGGTCTTGGAGATTTCGGGAAGTATTCTGGAACCCCGACGCAAGGAGGTCATCAATTTGTTGAAACGGCAAGGAAAGACCGATGCTGGCAAAGTCCTATTGGTCACCACTCAAGTCGTGGAAGCCGGTGTGGATATCGACATGGACTTGGGATTCAAGGACGTTTCCATCATTGACAGCGAGGAACAGCTGGCGGGACGCATCAACCGGAACGTGAAGAAAGCGGGATGTACGCTTTATCTGTTTGATTTGGACAAGGCTGGCGTGATCTACGGGAAGGACTTCCGTTATCAGGAGCAGGCGAGGGAAGGTGCTAAGCTTTGGGAGGCCTATCAATCAACGCTTGCCTCAAAAGATTTTGACAAGTGGTACAATGGCGTGATGAAGCGTTTGGACCAATCCAATAAGGCCGAGGGCAAGCAAAGCCTTCCAGAATATGAGGAATTTATCTCCTCACTGTCTTTTGCAAGAATTGACCAAGAGTTCCGTTTGATCGACCAGCAAAACGTCACGGTGTTCGTTCCCCTTCAAATGCCCAAGGAAATCCAAGCCGAAGAAGGCGATATGGAACCTGTTTTCAAGGATTCAGAACTACGCTTTCTGGAGAAAAATGGTGTGGATGTTTCTGGAAGTGAGGTTTGTGGGATTGAGGTGTTTGAGCTTTACAAATCGCTGGTGCAGGACAGAATGAACAGCGCACGATTCATTGATTTGAAGCAAATGCAGAGTATCCTGTCCAAATACAGTTTTTCCGTTTTTGCGAACTCAAAAGACGTGGACCATTTACGTGGCAAAGGGAACGAGGAGGTTTATGGTTATCTCTACGCCGTTCACCATGATTTTTACACGTTTGAGAACGGGGTTGACGGTGAGGTTTTGAAAGACACCGACTTTTTTTGATGAGACTCATAGCCACATACATCAATCTGTTCCATGTCTGCAAACGGCAACTGTGGTTGCACGCGCATGGAATCACCATGGAACATTCTTCGGGGACGGTTTCCGAAGGGAAATTGGTACAGGATACGTCATTCCAGAAACGCTCTGCTTCCTACGCTGAATTGGAAATTGAAGGAGGAAAAATCGATTTTTTTGATGCTAAAAATCGGATCGTCCACGAGGTGAAAAAGTCGGACAGACTTCGAAAAGTGCATCTGGCCCAATTGAAATACTACTTGTACCTCTTGGAAAACAAAGGCTTGGAGGGCGTCCGTGGGATTTTGGAGTATCCAAAGCAACGAAAAAAGGAAGAGGTGGAGCTTTCTGATGAGGATCGGACAGCGATTCCAACTTGGGAAAAGGAGATCAAAACCTTATTGGAAGATGAACGATGTCCACCATTGGTCAAGAAACCCTATTGCAAAACATGCAGTTATTTCGATTTCTGCTATTCCGACTAATTTTTTATGCGAAGCTCAAAATACCTTTTCAATCCTGGGCGGATGGAACGCCGAGACCACACGCTGAAGTTCACGCCCGTAGATGCCGAGGGCAGGGAAGGGGCGCCCAAGTTCATCCCCGTCGAACAGGTTGATGACCTGTATGTGTTTGGGAGTTTACAGGCCAACAGTGCCTTGTTCAACTTCTTGGGCAAGCAACGGATCAACGTCCATTTTTTCGATTACTACGAGCACTATACGGGCTCGTTTATGGCCAAGGATTATCTGCTGGCGGGCAAGATGCAGGTGGAGCAGACCAGTCATTACCTTTCGGTGGCCAAGCGCTTGACTTTGGCCCGTTCCATTTTGGATGGGGCATCTTTCAACATCCTCAAGAACCTGAGGTATTATGCCAATCGGGACAGGGATCTTGACGATGTGATGGGGGAGATTGTGGCCTTGCAAGGTGAACTGGTTAAATGTGCTGATTTTGGTGAGTTGATGGGCATTGAAGGGAATATCCGGAAAGCCTATTACCGTGGTTTCGATGAAATCATCACCGGTTTTGAGATGGGCGGACGGGAAAAGCAACCGCCTTCAAATGAAGTGAACGCCTTGGTTTCTTTCGGAAACATGATGTGCTATACGCTCTGTTTGGGCATGATTTACCATACACAGCTCAACCCCACCATCAGTTTTTTGCATGAGCCAGGTACGCGTCGCTATTCTTTGGCCTTGGATCTGGCCGAGATTTTCAAACCATTGTTGGTGGACCGGACCATTTTCAAGGTCCTCAACAAAGGGATGCTGGGCAAGTCGGATTTTGAACAACGAGCCGATGGTTGTTTCCTCAAGGATAAAGGCCGAAAAGTGTTTGCCAAGGCGTGGGACGAACGGCTCAAGGAAACCATCCAGCACCGTTCGCTTGGGCGCAAGGTGATGTACAAGAATTTGGTGAAGTTGGAAGCGTACAAAATATCTAAGCATTGTTTGGGTATTCAGCAATACGAACCCTTCAAAATGTGGTGGTAAGATGTATGTGATTTTGATGTACGATTGTGGAGAGAAACGCGTCGGCAAGATGCTCAAGCTTTGTCGTCGTTACCTGACTTGGATTCAGAACTCCGTTTTCGAGGGCGAAATAACGGAATACAAGCTGAAGGAACTCATATCCATGGCCAAGGATATTATGGAAGAGGATGAGGACAGTCTTATCGTCTTCAAGAGCCGTTCAGATAAATGGCTTGACAAGGAGATCGTCGGCGTGAACAAAAACGAGCCCAACGACTTCTTTTGAGGGGTTTTGTCGTCGAAGGCGTCTCAAGTGGCCCGCTGATTTTTCAAATACTCCTATTTATGTTGAAAATCAAGGGCTAACAATATGTAAGCGTGGTTGTCGAAGCTCCGGCTTTTTTGCCGTTTTGTACTTCGACAACCTTAGAGACAGAAATGTTCTTTGAAATCTTGGTTTATTGAATGTAGAGGTGTGATCTTGCACCTGTTTTTATAGCTCCATTGAGGAATTGAAATGTACAGAAGGAATAAAGCCCTTCAAGATCATCGCGGTTTTTATAGCTCCATTGAGGAATTGAAATAAAAGAACGAGCGTGACCGTGAGGAATACTTGAAAGTTTTTATAGCTCCATTGAGGAATTGAAATTAGTGCATCCGAATCATTGTCACCGATTCATACATGGTTTTTATAGCTCCATTGAGGAATTGAAATAAGAATATGCACGTAGGAGAGTTACAAGGTAACGGGTTTTTATAGCTCCATTGAGGAATTGAAATGAAATAAGAACCTCTCTCCCGTAGGGCGATTTAGCAGTTTTTATAGCTCCATTGAGGAATTGAAATCTGGGACTTCAAGAGGTGTACATTGACACTGGAATAGTTTTTATAGCTCCATTGAGGAATTGAAATAAGAAAGGCACAGAGCTTATTGCTACGCAGTTGATTGTTTTTATAGCTCCATTGAGGAATTGAAATATGTGGCTGACACCGAGACCTTGGTGACTGGCAGGGGTTTTTATAGCTCCATTGAGGAATTGAAATCTGCTTATCCAAGCCTTGGCCATCGCATGGAACTCGGTTTTTATAGCTCCATTGAGGAATTGAAATATCGACCGCTTGCCCACCCTCGGGCGCTGGGCTAATGTTTTTATAGCTCCATTGAGGAATTGAAATGTCACCCAAGCGGTGCTGTCTGCTGTGGTGTTGAAAGTTTTTATAGCTCCATTGAGGAATTGAAATATGATGATCTGACACCGCCAAACCCAAGCCTTCCGGTTTTTATAGCTCCATTGAGGAATTGAAATATGCTTTTGGTCGGCGGTAGTTCTTTATCGCCTTGTGTTTTTATAGCTCCATTGAGGAATTGAAATAGCTCAACTCCGACTTGACCGTCAACTGGACAGAGGGTTTTTATAGCTCCATTGAGGAATTGAAATCGCTGAAAGAAGCTTGAACCGACTGCTTTACGCTGGTTTTTATAGCTCCATTGAGGAATTGAAATCGCTGAAAGAAGCTTGAACCGACTGCTTTACGCTGGTTTTTATAGCTCCATTGAGGAATTGAAATCTTTAAATCACTTTTAAAATGACCAAGAAAAAGAAAGTTTTTATAGCTCCATTGAGGAATTGAAATTTAGACGTGTATTGTGTAAAGAAAACTCAACTTTGGTTTTTATAGCTCCATTGAGGAATTGAAATCTTCCTTGCCGTCAAAGACTTCGTTGGTATCCAGAGGTTTTTATAGCTCCATTGAGGAATTGAAATCCCGACGGCTGTGTTTAGAGAGCACAGCATTTTCCAGTTTTTATAGCTCCATTGAGGAATTGAAATTCGTATGATGCCTACGAAGCTAATAACCGATAACGGGTTTTTTATAGCTCCATTGAGGAATTGAAATTGCCACACCAGGCATGAGACGCCAAGTGTATCTATAGTTTTTATAGCTCCATTGAGGAATTGAAATCTAAAAACTGCAACAAGAATAAGGTTGGCGATAAAAGTTTTTATAGCTCCATTGAGGAATTGAAATATCAGGGCGCTTTGCACCTACCTTTACATACGAAAGTTTTTATATCTCCATTGAGGAATTGAAATCAGCACGGGCTTGTTGAACGCCAGACGGATAATGCAGTTTTTATAGCTCCATTGAGGAATTGAAATCAGAAACAAGTAACCAGGGAAATATTGGTCCGGTAGGGTTTTTATAGCTCCATTGAGGAATTGAAATCCAGAAAAGTCCATGCGATGGCGCCATTCCAACAAAGTTTTTATAGCTCCATTGAGGAATTGAAATTGTGATTGCAATCAGTAACAATTGCTGATGCCCATTTGCTTAGCAAGGTTTTTATATCTCCATTGAGGAATTGAAATAGCCATTGAGGTAGGCACTGTCAGCGATGAGGACTTGTTTTTATATCTCCATTGAGGAATTGAAATTGGTAAAGTTCCGGGCTGGCTCCCCAAACACGGCCGTTTTTATATCTCCATTGAGGAATTGAAATACGTAAGGCTGAATGCTGAAATATGGTCCGAGCGTGGTTTTTATATCTCCATTGAGGGATTGAAAGAGATACACGGTTTGGCGCTCACAAGAAAGATCTTGTTTTTATTATATCTCCATTGAGGAATTGAAATCAGGAGGATGCTTTGAAGGGGTACTTGAGGAAATACCGTTTTTATATCTCTACCGAGGAATTGACACTTATAGTCCACAATCATGCCCGGCTTATGATCTTGTCATACAGTCCTTCATGTTTAGTCTTGAAGTGAACACAACTTTATCTGGACTTCAATAAGACCCCAAAGCAGTCATCCTGATGAGGATGCTAACTCCAATATAGGTTTAGGTCGTTTGTGATTCAGTATTTTGTGAGTAGAACGTTTTTATAACGAATAATTGCTTTATAGCGATGAATTGCGACTTCAATAAGGCTTGTTATTATCTCATGATCTCAAAATTTGGTGATACTGGTTTTGTGAATGCAGGAAAAGTTCAGGAAAACGAAACACTAAGATGGTGTAAGTTTTCTGGAAAATATGTTTTTTTGTCTTATCGAAAAGCTTGGAGTGGATGAAGAAAGGTAGCTCAACAGTAGGAAAGGAACTGTCCGAGTTTTTGGGGACAGACAGATGGGAGTATTTGTTGGAGGATGAGTTTATCCTGTTCGAACGTGTGGGAGAATTTTTGCTTTGTATTTACAAAGATTTTCCCGTCCTAAACCTTGAAGTGGCTCAAAAGGTAGCAGAAACCCGTCGAATTGCTATCGAAATGATGGGACAGGAAAAAGTGTTTCTGTTTGTGGATATGAGCCAGGTGAAAAAATCAACTACAGAGGCCAGGGACTTTTTTGATAAACCTGAGGAGACAAAGGCTTTTGCGGCAATGGCATTGTACACAGAGTCTTTATTGGCTTATGTGGTAGGAACCTTTTACCTCAAGTTTACTAAATTCAAAGGGGTCTATCAGCAGATCTTTTTTGATAAGAAAAAAGCATGTCAATGGCTGGAAAAGGAAGTGATTACAGGTAAATATGCACCAGTGTCAAAGGTTGCATAGCCAGCTTTTTGCAGATAACAGTTAGTTGTTGATAATCTGCTTGTTGTCTCATTTATGCTTGAGTCATGATTTTATTTCCTGTTTTTAATTGAGGGTCTAACTCAAGACCAGTAGTCTTTGAGTTGTTAGTACTTAACCAGCCATTTTGACTTTTTTGGTCTAAAAGAAAGAGGTGTGATTTTTTGAAAGCCCCGCGCTGATTTTGCCAAAAATGGTACGTTTCATGTTATGGGAATGTAAGGTTATTAATACATGGTGGTTTTACACTTTTGATAATTCTGGAGAGTATGCAGAAAGGAAAATCCCTGTTGGGAAAGGAATTGTCCGAGTTTTTGGGGACAGACAGATGGGAGTATTTGTTGGAGGATGAGTTTATCCTGTTTGAACGGGTCGGAGATTTAATGTTGTGTATCTATAAAGAGATTCCTGTATTGGATATTTCCATTGCCAAAAAAGTGGCAATAACCCGACGAAAAGCTGTGGAAATGATGAATCAACAGCAAGTGTTTTTGTTTGTTGATTTGACAAAGGTTATCAGGTCCACAACAGAGGCGAGGCATTTTTATGATAGGCCAGAAGAAACTGTAAGTTTTGGAGCCATGGCACTTTATACGGAGTCCATTATTTCCTATGTAGTTGGAGCTTTTTATTTCAAAATGTCCAATTTCAATAAGGTCTCGCAACAGGTTTTTTTAGATAAGGAAAAAGCTTGTGAGTGGGTGATGAAGAAGAAGCAAGAAGCTGAAAGGGAGATGGAGAAAGAAGCGATGACAGAATCTGTATGATGAGACACTTACTTTATTAAAGCAACAATCCTCAACGGAGCTCCGCTTCCCCCTTTGATTTTCATGGGAAGTGCAATGATCTCAAAACCAGTAGGAGGTAGTTTGTCAAGGGCCGCCACATTTTCAAAAACAGGAATGTTTTGAGAGAGTAAAATCACATGGCTTTGGAAGAGCGTAGATTGGCCGTAGTCGATGCTTGGCGTGTCAATACCGATGGCGTTGATATTGCGGTGCTCGACCAACCATTTGGACGCCTCGGGTGAAATGCCGGGAAAATGAAGGAGCTTAACGGCCTCAGGTCCACGTTTTGTGGTGCCCAGATACTTTTGCTTATCAGGATAGAATTTGAAAAATCCAGTTTCCAACAGGACGATGCTTCCATTAGGAATCTCTCCGTGGTCATTTTTCCCAAGCAGTTAAATCTCCCACTGTAATTTGGTAGTCAGGGTCGAATAGTGACTTTTTGGAAACATCAATTTTGATGGCTTTGCCCATCAATTTTTCCACGGGGATTTCATCTACCGTTTGGGTGCCTTCGGCAAAATGGATGGGTGCGTCCACATGAGTGCCACCATGTTCTGCCGTGCTAAAGTTGAACGCTGAATAGTAATAACCCTTTTCCGTTTTTCCCTCAAACACGGTGTCAAGCTCAAATTCTTGGGCAGTAACCCAGTAAACAGTGTTCTCTGAAAAATCATGGGTTAAATCCACGGTTCTTGACTTCTCTGGGTTTTCAGTTAGGGTATCGGGACCTGAACAGGCATTAAGAATTATGCTGAAACCCAAGAGGAGGGGAATGCGAAAAAAATGCTTCATCATCATGAAAAAAATGTAGGCTGAATATAATTAAAGCTGTGCTTTTCAGGAATGGGAAATGAATCTTACTATCTACGAAAATATTAAAGTGAAACGCTGAATTAAGAGAAAAAGCCCGCTTAAACCGAAGTTTAGGCGGGCTTTTTCTATATTATTTTTTCGAAATGATTACTCACATTCCTTCACGTCTTCTTCAGGGTGAAGGTGTACTTTTTCACTAACCTCCATGGCCAAGTGCGCAAATTCATGTGAAGTTTCCAAGTCAATGGAATAGTAAGCTTGAGTGGTGGCGATCACCATTTCTTCCGTCAGCTCCTTAGCCTCATTTGCCTCTTTCAGAGCGTCCTCACAACCACAGTGCTCGGCGTATCGCTTGGCGTGGTTCGCCTCGTGTTTTGCTTTTTGGGCTTCAAGCATGGCCCTGTGGGCAAAGTATTCAGCATCCTTGAAGTCCTCAGCCAAATATGATTTTTCGGCGTAATCATGTGTTCGAGAAACCAGTTCTTCGGTTTTTGTCAAAGACGCCTTCACATCTTCCGAGGTCTTTTCATGAAAGAAAGGAATGAGTTGAAGGATTCCTGTTAAAAGTAAAAAAGCCTTAAACATAACTCTAAGTGTTAAATGTACCTTTGAGGGTAATACTAACTTCTAATATAGTTGATTTTTACGGAATTGGAAAAGGCGATAAAGAGGGGAATGGTTTAGAAATCCGAATGCAACAGCTAATGTTTTAGCTCTTTCGAGAATAATTCTTCATTATTGGCGAGAGCCCTTATTTTTGTGGATTGGCCTATTGGTGGCCCCTGTTTTTGTCTTTTATCATTGTTTTGCAAAAGAAAAAGAACAAGCCGACTGGGCCAGTTTATTATTTCACTTTCGCTATGCAATCCTCCCTCGACGACATTTTCGGCAAACTTGACGATTCTGAAAAATTGGTCTTGTTTGGCTATACGCTTCATCTGGAACCCGTCAGCCAGCTTTCCATGGTGGATTTTCTTGAGGATATTGGTGTTCGCAGGGAGGACGGAGAGCCGTTGATGAGTAGGGATGTTGGGGCGATTAAGCGCAGGCTGATGCGTCTGAACCTGCTGGTGGAACCACAAGGTGCCTATGGTAACATGACCATTGCGCCTGAATACTTCTCTACCTTATGGGATAAGGTGGCGGAGCATCCGAAGGTGGAGAAAATGGTTGAAGTTATTCGTCGGGAGTATCCAGTTTCCGTGGAGGCATTTTTTAAGGAGGAGGATTTGCCGTCCTATATCAGGGAACTGAGGTTTTGCCTATTGATGGATGACGGGAAGCGGTTTGTTGAATTCTGGGAATACCTCAATCAGGAAGGACGCTTGGAAGACAGGGCCATTTTGCTGGAGCGAGTGTTTGGAAAGCCCTTCAATCCATACTATTTGGCCAAGGCCTCGACTACCATTCAAGCGGAAGTCATTCGCTTTTGGCTGGAGCGGAAGCTTCTCCATTTTGAGGATTGGGGACCTGTGCAGGAGGTCTTGGAGGAAAAGGCCAAGAGCCTCGACAATTTTGAGTTTTCCCCGTATTTCAAACAGCAATTGAGCTACGCCCTCATGACTGGAGTTGGCGTAGAGGAGGGCTTGAAAGAAGAAGATTACAGGGCTGATTTGTTACCTTATATTGGCTGGGAGGCTTTTTTGAAAGGGAATAATGAGAAGGCGATTCTCGCTTTTGAAAAGGGATTGTCCGAGATCAAAAAGCGGGAAGGCAAGCATCACGATTTTTTCAGCCAGCCTTATGCGCCATTCTTCATTTTGAGTTTGATCAAAACGCAGGATCCTGCTCAATGGCAGCTGGCCGAAAAATATTTAAAGCAAGGAAAGGAAATTTTGGGCCGTGAGGTGCTCCGCGCCATTCTGGCTTTCCTTCAAAACGATTCTGAAAAGGGCTTTACCTTGGTGTGGAAACCCCGTCAAGGTGATGTCCTTACGGAAATCATTTATTGTCACTGTTGTCTGTGGTTTTGTCCTGAAGAATTGCAGGATCCAGATATTTTAAAGGAACTCTCCACATTGTTGGAACGCGCCAAATCGGCCAAGCTGAATTGGGCGGTGATGGAATTGACCACCATTTTGGTGGAGATTCAAGGAGAGGAGTCGCCTCTAAAGGAGGAGCTGGAAAGCATCACATCCGATTCCAAATTCGTCAGTATTAAGTCTTGCATCCAAAGGGTGCCTGAGTGGCAACGTGCCCTTAAGGCATTGGAGTCTATTTCCTCGGATCAGCCACGCAAAAGGTCGGATGCTTCGGCCAATGAAAGTCGTGTGGTGTGGTTGATAGACCCGCTCAACCAAGAGATTCAGCCAAAGTTACAGAAGCTTGGAAAAAGTGGTTGGTCATTGGGTAGGAATATCGCCCTGAAAACCCTGAGGGAGAATGGCGCGGAAGGGATGACGGATCAGGATCGCCGAATCGCTTCAGCAATCGTTACTGAGGTGACGGGTTATGGCTATGGCCAAGGTGAGAATTTCCATTGGGATGAGGAAAAAGCCCTTCGGGAAATGGTGGGTCACCCTCTGCTTTTCCTTTATGATGCGCCAAAAGTGGCTTGCGAACTGGTCTTGGGAAAACCCGAATTGGAGGTCAGCCAAAACGAGGAAGGCTTCATGATTGAAATCACAGAGGATTCCTCAGAGACGGGTATTCGCTGTGTGAAGGAAACGCCCACCCGTTTCAAATTGATTGATATTACCCCGACGCACGTTCGGGTGTTTAACGCCTTGGGTGGCGATCGCCTGCAAGTGCCGAAGGAAGGCGCTGGCCAAGTAGCTAATATTTTGGGTTCCCTTTCACGTCTGATGACGGTGCACTCGGATTTGGAACAAAGCACTGCAACTGCTGTCGAATGTGAGCCGGACACCATTCCCCATGTGCATTTATTGCCTGTGGGAGATGGTTTTAAGTTGGAGATCTTCACCAAGCCCTTTAGGGATTTTCCTCCTTATTTTCATCCCGGCGAAGGCCGTGAAAATGTTTTGGCTACGGATGCCCACCATCAAGCTTTCAAGGTGAGAAGGAGCCTTAAGGAAGAACGCCATCAGGCCATCGCCCTTGTGAAAAATAGTGTGGCTTTGTCCATGACGGATTCTGGAAATTGGGAATGGAACTTCCAGACGCCAGAATCTTGTTTGGAGGTCTTGTCCGATCTACAAGGACTTCAAAAGGACTGCATTTTGGAATGGCCGGAGGGTGAAAAACTGAAAATCACTCATGCCATTTCTACTCAAGATTTATCCTTGAAAATCGGCAAAAAGAACAATTGGTTCAGCCTTTCTGGTGAGGTGCGATTGGATGACAATAAGGTATTGTCACTGCAGGAATTGTTGCGAATGGTGGGGAATACCAATTCGCGATTCATTGCCCTAAGCGAAGGACAGTTTTTGGCATTGAGCGATAGCTTTAGAAAGCGCTTGAAAGAATTGGAGGTGTACACCAATAAGGATGGTCAAGATTTGGTCATTCATCCGTTAGTGAGCGGAGCCCTTGAGGACTTCACCAAAGAGGTGGGGAACCTCAATGTGGATTCCGCTTGGAAGGAACAGTTGGAGCGTCTGAAGTCCATTCGTTCTCATTTACCAGATGTGCCGTCAACCCTACAAGCTGATTTGCGAAGCTATCAGGAAGAGGGTTATCACTGGTTGTCTCAGCTGTGTTACTGGGGCGTTGGAGCCTGTTTGGCCGATGATATGGGTTTGGGTAAAACCCTTCAGGCCATTTCCCTGATGCTGGAAAAGGCGTCCAATGGGCCGTCATTGGTTATCGCTCCTTCCTCGGTTTGTCCGAACTGGGTCAAGGAGGTGGGTAAGTTCGCGCCTACGCTTAATGTCCAACTTTTTGGAGAGGGCGACCGCAAGGAGACGATAGAAAATCTGGGCAAGTTTGATTTGCTTGTGGTTAGCTACGGGCTTTTGATTTCGGAAGACGAATTGTTGACCGAAAAGGATTGGAACATCATCTGTATTGATGAGGCTCAGGCGATTAAGAACGCCGGCACGAAACGTTCCAAAACGGCCATGATGCTCAAGGGTGATTTCAGGATGTTGACCACCGGTACGCCTGTAGAAAACCATTTGGGTGAGTTGTGGAATTTGTTCCAGTTCTTGAATCCAGGCCTCTTGGGAAGTCTCAATCAGTTTAATGACCGTTTTGCTCTGCCGATTGAGCGCGACCGTGATTTGGAGCGCAAACACCAGCTCAAAAAACTCATTCATCCGTTTATCCTCCGCCGACGAAAAAATCAGGTGCTTGATGAATTGCCTGAGAAAACTGAGGTGACCCTTTCTGTGGAAATGGGCGATGAGGAAACACATTTCTATGAAGCCCTTCGCAGGGATTCTCTCCAAAAGTTGGAGGAGATGCAAGGGGAGGCCTCCGGCCAACAATTCCAGATTTTGGCCGAGCTCACTAAGCTTCGTCAAGCATCCTGCCACCCGCGTTTGGTCGCCAAGGATTCCGCCATTCCTAGTTCAAAGCTTGAGCTGTTTGGCGAGTTGTTGCAGGAAATATTAGAGGGCGGACACAAGGTGTTGGTGTTTAGTCAGTTTGTCAGTCACCTCTCACTTATTCGTGAAAAGCTGGCCATGATGAAGGTGAGTTACCAATATTTGGATGGCAGTACACCGCTCAAGAAAAGGGAGCAATCCATCGAGGACTTCCAATCTGGCAAAGGCGAGGTCTTCCTAATCAGCCTAAAAGCCGGAGGTGTTGGTCTCAACCTCACCGCCGCTGACTATGTCATCCACATGGATCCATGGTGGAACCCAGCCGTGGAGGACCAAGCGACGGACCGAGCGCACCGTATCGGTCAACAGCGCCCTGTCACCGTTTATCGATTAGTGACCAAAAACACCATTGAGGAGAAAATTGTAAAACTTCACCACGACAAGCGTGACCTTGCCGACTCCTTGTTGGAAGGAACTGAGGCCAGCGGAAAGCTCAGTGCCAATGAGTTGTTGGATTTGATGAAGGAGTAAGCGCTTCCTGAAAAAAAAATAGGCTGTAACATTCTCCTCCCCTTGGATAAGGGGAGGACAGAGGAGGGGTTGACCCACCCAAAAAAAGTAAACCCATGCAAATTATCGACCTGTCCAAGACCATCGAATACAAGAAAGAAGACCCTTGGTTTATGCGCATCAAAGTGAAGAACTTTTCGCATAAACGGAGCAAGTTCTTGATTCGCTTTTTCCTTGGATTGCCCAAGAAGCTGTTCCCAAAAAACTTCGAGGGATGGGCGGACGACAAGATTGTGAGCATGGGCGTTCATGCCTCCACCCATATCGATGCACCTTGGCATTACAGTCCAACGGTTGGGGGCAAAAAGGCAAAAACCATTGATGAGATTCCCTTGGAATGGCTTCATGGTGAAGGTGTGGTGTTGGATATGACCCACAAAGCTGATTTTGATGAAATCACCTTGGAGGATGTCCAAAAGGACCTTGAAAAATCTGGAGCCAAGCTTAAAGCCGGAACCATCGTTTTGATTCGCACTGACCGTGACAAGCTCACAGGGGAGGATTTTGTCAATAAGGGAACAGGCATGAGCAAGGAGGCGACCGAATGGCTGATTGACCAAGGCATCAAGGTGATGGGCATTGACCAATGGGGCTTTGATTTACCACTCCGACATTTGGTGGCCGAGGCCAAAAAACACCAAGACCCCGATATGTTTTGGAAGGCTCATTTGGTGGGGCAGGAAAAGGAATACCTCCACATGGAGCAATTGACCAACCTCAAAGCCCTGCCATCTCATGGGTTTAAAGTCTCGGTTTTTCCATTGAAAATCAAGGGCGCTTCAGGGGCTCCGGCAAGGGTGGTGGCAATGGTTGAGTAGAATATAAAATCAAACAAGAAGGTATGTTGGGAGGGTTGTTGGCTGTTTCAATTCTGATTTTGCTGTTTCTTATCATGCGGTATTCTCTCAAGAATCTTGATAAGGAAAATGAACAATCAAAGGATACTGATATTCCTGATGGTTATTTGTACGATGAAGATTCAGGTACTTTAGTTACCGTGGAAGAGATAGAAAATGGTGAGGTTCCACAGGGAAGAACTGCAAGGGTGAAAAGCCAAGAGGAGATTGAGGCGATTTATGATGGGGATGAGAAAGAAATCAAGCTTGTTGAGAATACCTTGAGGGAAAAGGCCATTGAGATACTTCAATCAGAAGAAGAAGATTTCTTGAATGTTTTGGAAGGATTGAGTTTGTTGGCTCTTTATTCCGAGTGGGCAGTTGACGAGGATGTCTACAAGTTGAGTGAAAAGCTGATTGTAGGGCTTTTGGAAGTTCAGTTGGGCACTGACCGAGCTTCCTATTCTGATGAGCAATTAATCTTCGTGTTGCGTCTGGATGGTGATTATGGCCATTATGTTTTCGAACAACAATCATCAGAAGGCTGGATTCAATCTGTTTTATCAGGCAGTAAGGGTCCTAAGATTGAAGGGTTTGACACCCATATTATCCAAGAAGTTAGGCCTGACGAAGAATTGTCATTTCTTCAGCCTTTCAAAAACTCAAAATATCTTGCATTGGAATTGGTTCGAAACTTTTTGGTTGTTAAGACAACTCGACAAGCCAATTTGAAAGATTTTCACACGATTATGTGTAATCTTGAAAAATGCTTGGATGCGTAGTTCCAACGAAGAATAGTGGTTGGAAGGAATTAGTGTATGGCCTTTTAAAAAGGGATGCCACTTTTTCAAGGAAGAAGTTGGCCGTGGGGAACTAAACGAACAGTTCTGCCCCTTTATAGATTGAGGCAAAAGACCCGTCATGAAATTAAAGATAAGAGATAAAGAGTTTGACATACAGTTCACCCGTAAGAACATCCTAAAGTACGGAGGGATATCCTTTGCCGTACTTTTTTTGTTGGGTTTGCTGAGTGTATTCGGGCTCTATTTTGCGGTGTCGGCAGGATTCTTTGGGCCGATTCCTAATAAGGAGGAGTTGAAAAATGTGAAGCACCAGCAAGCCTCTGAGGTTTATTCGGCTGATGGCGTGCTTTTGGGTCGCTACTTTAAGGAGAACCGAATCAATGTGAAAATTGAGCAGGTGCCAAAGGACTTGTTGGATGCTTTGGTGGCCACTGAGGACGCACGTTTTTATGAGCACGATGGGGTGGACAACCAGAGTTTGTTGAGGGTGTTTTTCAAGTCCATTTTGATGGGCAAAAAGTCGGCTGGTGGAGGAAGTACCATCACCCAGCAGTTGGCGAAAAACCTCTTTCCACGGAAGACGCATGGCATGCTGACCATGCCGGTGAACAAGCTCCGTGAGATGCAGGTTGCCAAATCCTTGGAGGAGATTTATTCCAAAAAGGAGATTTTGGAAATGTACCTCAACAAGGTGGCTTTCGGTGAGGATGTTTATGGGATTGGCGTGGCATCCAGCCGTTATTTTTCAAAGGATCCAAAGGAGCTTACCTTGAATGAGTCGGCCACTTTGGTGGGTATGCTAAAGGCGAATACCGCCTATAATCCAAGGCTTTATCCCGAGCGTTCGGAACAGCGACGCAATGTGGTGTTGGGCCAGATGGCCAAGTACGGCTATTTGACGGCTGAGAAAAAAGACTCCTTGCAAGCCATTCCGTTAGAGTTGAACTACAAGCGTCTGGATCACCACGAGGGTTTGGCGCCTTATTTCAGGGAGCATCTTCGCAAGGAGCTGGACAAGTATTTTGAGGAGCATCCGAATGCCGAAGGCAAAAATTACAATCCATACACTGATGGCCTGAAAATCTACACGACCATTGATAGCCGATTGCAGGACATTGCTCAGGTTGCCGTGGAGAAGCGGACCAAGAGCTTACAAAAGCTTTTGAGGCAGGAGATGCGGGCCAATTCCAAGTATTGGAAGAAAACCTTGATGGATATCGCCAAGGAGTCTGACCGCTATAAAAAATTGGTGGAGGAAGAGGACGACCCAGCGGTGCGCCGAAAGGTGATGACCACTCGTGTGCCGATGGAAATTTATGATCCATTGCTCGGCGAGGTGGATACATTGATGAGCCCGTTTGATTCCATCATTCATCGTTTGAGTGTGCTACAGGCTGGCTTTATGGCCATGGACCCAAGGGACGGTCGCATTATGGCTTGGGTGGGTGGTATTGACCATCGTCATTTCCCCTATGACCACGTGACTTCACAACGTCAGGTGGGCTCCACTTTTAAGCCTATTGTGTATGCCAACGCCCTCCGGCAGGAGATGGATCCTTGTGAATACATTTCGAATGAGCGCAGGGTTTATGAGGATTACAAGGATTGGTCACCTCGAAATTCTGGCGGAAAATACGATGGCTTTTACACCATGAAAGGTGGCTTGGCCAATTCAGTGAATACCATTACCGCCGAGGTAATTATGAAGGGCGGTGTGGAGCGCACGGTGAACTTGGCCAAGGAAATGGGCATTACGGCTGACCTTCCGCCAGATCCATCGATCGGTTTGGGAACGGCATCCATTTCACTCTACGAAATGCTTGGCGCCTATACCGTTTTTGCGCACGAAGGGGAATATCACAAGCCGATTTTCGTGACCAAAATAACGGATGCCAAGGGCAATATCATTTACGAGGAGAAAGGCTATTCGAAGCAAGTTTTGCCGGAGGAAGAGGCGGATATGATCACTGAAATGCTTCGTTGTGTGGTTGATAGTGGAACGGCACGAAGACTTCGATATACCTATAAGTTTAAGGATGATATCGCTGGCAAAACCGGAACTACCCAGTACAATAAGGATGGTTGGTTTATTGGCTACACGCCGAGGTTGTTGGCAGGTGCATGGGTTGGTGCCGATGATTCAAGGGTGCATTTCAAATCGACCAGATATGGACAGGGTGCGAATACGGCCCTTCCGATTTGGGCCTATTTCTTCCATGAGGCAAAGAAGCAAAAGGAGATCAGCCTGACAGGATATTTCCCTGAGCCAACCTTGGATTGTCCGCTTTATGTTGATACGATTCCTTCGGAAAATCTCTTCGAGCGATTGAACATCAACATCCCGCCACTGTTCAAAAGGAATGAAAGTTCAGGCGATGGCCCCGATTATAGGCGCTATCCAAAGAAGAAATACCAGATTAAGAAACAGCCCCAGAAACGTAAAAGCAATCCGATTTTCAAGCCTCGGCGAAAGAAGCCTAAGCAATACAAAAAGAAGAAAAAGGATTGGAGGAATTTTGGGCGAAGGGGGTGATTGATTAAGTGATAATTGGGAATTAATGGACGAACAGCTTCTCATTAAATACTTGGATTTCCTTTGCAAGGAGGTTGAAAAATATCAAGCGGATAAAAGCCTTTCAGGGAATCATATTGATAGCTTGAATATTGAACTGTTCAGGTTCAAGGATAAAGTAGTGGAAAGTGATTTACCAGAACAATGGCAAAAAAAAGTAGTTGAGTTTCAGATTCCAGAAAGTGCTGTCACCAAGAAAGGGATATTGTTTAGTGTTCTCTTTATCATCTTTGGAGGTATTGGAGGCTTTGCTTCCTACAGAAAACAGCAGGAAGAAATGCGTCAGAATTTGGGCAAGTTCAAGGTGGATTTGCAGAATCTGAAAATGCGGATTCAGTCGAGTTTTTTCGAGGAAGCCGAAATCAAATAATTACACTTTTTAGATCCTTCCTTCGTCAGGATGACAGCCCGTTTTTCAAAAGAGCATGTTTCAGGCACCCATTTTTTTAAGGAGTGATTGTACAAAGAGTGGTCTGTCATCCTGACGAAGGAAGGATCTGATAGAAAACAACGCTATTTCATTCTCCCCATGAATTTCCTCTCCACCTCCCGCCTTCAATTTGAACAATACGCCAACCCAGCAGACATGGAGCCGATGGCTCAATACATGCGGAATCAATTTTCCTTTTTGGGGCTTAAAGCTCCAATTCGAAGAAAGTTGCAGACTGAAATCTTGAAGGAATTTCCCATTAAAAATGTCATCGAGCTAAGGGAAACAGTCCAAACTCTATGGTCTCAGGAGGAACGGGAATTCCAGTATTTCGCCCTCGACCTGCTTGACAAACGGAAAAAGCTGTGGGATGAAGAAATGCTTCCCTTGATGGAGGAAATGATTTTGGACCGTTCGTGGTGGGATACTGTAGATTTGATTGCTGGGAAATTATTGGGGTATTATTTTCAGCGATTCCCTGAAGGAAAACAGGAGTTTGCGAATAAATGTCTGTTCCATGATGATTTCTGGATGAACCGAACGGGCATCCTTTTTCAGCTGAAATACAAAGAAAAAACGGATACCCAGCTTTTGACTCAGCACATTTTGAGACATAAGGATTCTGATGAGTTCTTTTTACAGAAAGCGATTGGTTGGGTCTTGAGAGAGTATGGGAAAACCAATCCCGACTTTGTGTTGGGTTTTGTGAAAGAATATGAATTGAAGCCCTTGAGTCGGAGGGAAGCGCTGAAGCATTTGAAATAGAATTAGAGTTTTTTTAAACCACTGAGGGCACGGAGGAAGAGAGAGAAGGAGGCATCTAAATCTCAATAATTCTTGTATATGAAAGAAGGTGGTCTCCTTACTTCCCTTCCTCTGTGGTCAAAAAAAACTTCCTTACCAATAAATTTCCATGCGTTCAATAAAGTAGCCGTTTAAGGTTATTTATCTCTGTGCTAAAATCCACTTTCTCATTGAGCACCTTCAGCTTTTCTAAGGTTTTTCGTTGGAAGGTCTTGTGGGCTTCGCTATCAGGATTAAACGGACGGTGAGATAAGGCAAGCATGATTTTCTCAATTTCTCCCATTAATGGAACTACCTTTTGAGAAATACATGTAGTAGAAAATTTCTCCCAAATATAACCCTTTGAGGTTATGGTCGGATGAAGCATATCTTCCTCAAAAAACCGATAGTCACGGAGGTCGTCCAACAACAGCTCATAGGCTGGGAAGTAATGGCAATGTTCCAGCTCTTCACAAAGTTTGTGAACGGCCAATCTCAAGGTGGATTTGCTGACGCTATTCAATTCAAGCGTGTCCTTTAGGTGGCGAACAGGGCTCACCGTGATGATGACTTGTTTGAGTTGTGGGAATAGTTTCAGGGTTTCCTTGGCGTCCTTGACGATTTGATCTACTGAGAGCAATTCCTTTTCAAATTCCTTGGCGGGGACCTTATGGCAGTTGGCTACGATTTCTCCAGTTGCCTTGTGGCGATACACGAATGCAGTCCCGAAAGTGAGGATTAGCGTATCCGTGTTTTGCATCCAGTTGGCCGTCTGCTCCAAAATTTGTTCAGCCTTTTCCTTGAGTGCATCCTTGCTTGATGCAGAAATGCAGGAGTGAAAGTCGTAATGTCTCCAGATGCCTTCCCGTTCGACATACAAATTCTCTGAAAAACACTGACCGTTTACGGTTTGTTTGAGTGTTTTGAGTAGGGAGATTGGATTGAAGATGATGCCGAATGGATTGACTCGGATGTTGAACTTCCGTTCAGCCAGTTTTCCGCCAATGGCCTCGGCAAAGCATGAGCCCATAAAGAGCACATTGGAATCGTAGTCGATGCGATGTGGTGAGGGCTGGGGATTGATTTCGGTGCGGAATTTCATTGGCAAAGGATGTGTGGCAAATCGTACCTTGCAACAAAAGTATCATTTTGTCTTATGTACCGACTGTTTGCGGTCTGTTTGTTTTTGTGTCTTTCCATTCATGCTGGTTGGGCACAACACTATCATTTTACGGGTTATTCCTTGAAGGAGGGGCTTTCGCAGTCACAGGTTTATTCCTTGATGGAAGATTCAAGGGGCAAACTTTGGATTGGTACCCAAGGTGGTGGCGTGGATGTGTTTGACGGCATTGGCTTTGAAAACTATTCGGAGTTAGAGGGATTGGCCAACAATTTTGTGAATGCTATTGCCGAGGATGAGGACCTGAATGTCTGGGTGGGAACCGATGAAGGGGTAACAGTTTTCGATGGAGATACCGCTCACAGTTTTTTGTTTGATGAGGAGATAGCCTGTTTGGTAAGTGATTCGGGTACCATGTTGGTGGGAACAGCCAATGGTTTACTGAAATGCACCCTTTCCAAAAATACTTTTGGCACCTATGAGTATGAAGCCTCTAACAACCCCATTACGTCGATGGTCATGGATACCAGCTGGGTGCTGAAAGGCGAGGTTGTGGATGATGTGAAACGGGACTCCCTTGGACGCTATTTATTAGGAACCGAAAACGGTTTGATGGTTTGGGATGGGAAGGCTTTGGAGGCTGTTGGTGGAAAGCATCATCTCCGTAGGATTTCTTCGGATGGGAAAGGTGGTTGGTGGCTGGCTTATTATGGTCTGGGATTGTGGTATTTAGGACCTGATGGTGTCAGGAAAATGCCAATTGAATTGGGTAAAGGAAATGTGGTATCTCTATATGTTGACCCGTTGGATAAAAGTGTTTGGGCGGGAACGCTTTATGGTGGATTGTATCATTTGAGAGGAAAAGATGATGAGGTCGAATTGATTCGGCAGTATGGGGTCAATAACGGCTTAGGTTCTAATCGGATTCGGTCGGTGTTGCGAGATCGAGATGGTGGTCTTTGGATTGGAAATAGTGGTGCCGGAGTATATCGATTTAGTGGTGACCGCTTCCTTCATTTTGGTGAAGATGAGGGCGTTTTGGGTGGAGGTGCCTTTTCCATTCAGGGTGATAAGAAAGGCCTTTGGATTGGATGTTTTGCTGGAGGTTTGGTGAGGCTTGATGATGAAGGTTATCGGCATTTTGGCATTGCTGATGGCCTGACGGATGCCAAGATTTATTCCATGGCCAAGATGGGAGATGAATGGTATTTCGGCTCCGAAGGTCGAGGACTTTATCGTTATGACGGAGAGCGTTTTGAACGACAAATTGAGGTAGAAAAACAGGTTGGTCGTTTTGTTCGGACGCTTTTGCCTGATGGACAAGGTGGGCTTTGGATTGGTTCTGCTGATTGCGGATTGTTGCACTGGAAAACAGATGGAACCTTTGTCAAATTCTCAAAAACTAAAGGAGAGCTTGGTGGTGATCGGGTAAATGATTTGGCCTACGATCAGGACTCGGCTTTGTGGGTTGCCAATTTTGGTGGAGTTTCGGTTTTTAAAGAGGATCAAAAAGTGGCGATTCCTGCTTTGGAGGTCTTAGATGGAATTCGAGTGAAGTCTGTGGTTTGTGACCAGTGGGGAAGGATGTGGTTGGGCACCAATGGTAAGGGGCTTTTTTGCTATTCTGATAAAGAATTGAAACCTGTGGAAGGCTTGCATTCGCGCAACATTTACATGGTGCATTGGGATAAGCTTGGCAGGCTTTGGGTGGGAACAGAACGCGGGTTGGATCGTTTTTCCTTTGATAGAAATGGCGAAATAAACGGGCAGGAATTCTTTGGTTATGCTGAAGGATTTACGGGCATGGAGCTTATCCAAAATGCCGTTTGGGAGGACGCGAACAATCATTTGTGGTTTGGAACCGTCAAGGGATTGAGCTGTTATTTCCCAGAATTGGATGCGGATCGCATAAGCCAAGAGGTTCCAGCAATTGAATTGAATGAAATTCGTCTCTTTTATAAACCGCTTCAAAACACGGCTTATGGTGAGGGTTTGTCAGGATGGAGTAAGGTGCCTTCAGGTTTGGAATTGGAATATGATGAGAACCACCTATCATTCAATTTTCAGGCGGTGTCTCTGCAAGCGGGCAAGGACATTTTTTATGAATGGAAACTGGAGGGTTTTGACAAGGAATGGTCTCCGCGAACAACCCAGCAATTGGCCACTTATTCCAACCTTCCTTCAGGTCATTACAGCTTTAAGGTACGGCCAATTTTGAATGGTGTTTCAGGGGAAGAAACCCAATTCACTTTTAAGGTGAATTCTCCGTTTTGGGTGCGATGGTGGTTTCTCCTCGGTTTTTTTGTATTCGGTCTTTCCATTGCTTGGCTGGTGTATTCATGGAGGAAAAAGGTGTGGCGCGAGCGTGATCGCAAGAAACATGAGTTGGAGGTGTTGTCCTTGAAGCTTTCTGAATTGGAGCAAAAATCCTTGAGGCTTCAGATGAATCCACATTTTTTATTCAATTGTCTGAATTCCATTAAGGGGCTAATTGCTGAAGGAAAGGCCAGAGAGGCGCGTTTGAATTTGACCCGTTTTGCACGTTTGATGCGTTCAACTTTGGACCATTCTCGTCTTTCCCACATTCCATTAAATCAGGAACTTGATAGCCTGAGGAGCTATTTGGAATTGGAGCAAATGAGCCACGAGGGCAAATTTGACTTTCATATCAATGCCCCAGAGGAAAGCATCGACATGCTTGTTCCTCCCATGCTTGTTCAGCCATTTGTGGAGAATGCCTTGATTCATGGAGTGTTGCCCAAAGGCGATGGGGAAGTTTCGGTGAGCTTTTTGTTGGAAGGTGGGCTGTTGAAATGCGTGGTGGAGGATAATGGTGTTGGTCGTGAGAAGGCGATGGAAAAGAAATCTAAAGATCATCAGTCCTCAGGCTTGGCGATTACTCAGGAACGATTGCGGTTGTTGTTTGGGGAGAAGGCTCCTGAAGAGGTGGTGGTTTTTGAGGATCACATCAACGCAAGTGGCGATTCGCAGGGAACGTCTGTTTCGATATTTATTCCCCCATTTATTTCTTAAATTCAAAGGTTTGAATCAGGTCGAATTTGTATGAAAAAAAGAATTTGTCTTTCCTTTATAGGTCTTCTATTGAGCTTTGTTGCCCTTGCTGACGGGCCCTTGTTGTTTAAGAAAAAAATTGAGGTTTATACCCGAAAAACGGGGGTGTTGGTTGGTTTTCAGCAGGCTAAATATTTCAATCTTGAATTAGGGTTGGAGCATCAATGGAAGAAAATTCGACTTAAAAAGCCTTGGACCTATGCTGTTCATGGTCGGTTAGAATACGCCTTGAAACAAAATGTGATTGGGTATAAGTGTGGGGTTTGGATGAAGCAAGGACGCTTGGATTTTACCTATGGCTTGCAGGGAGGATACTATTCAAATGCTGAATTCGGAGGAGGAAATTTTGTGTTTGGTCCTGAGTTAGGCCTGAAATTGATTGGCTTTCATTTCTTTGCGGGCTATCAATATCGTGTCAAGAATAATGAGCTTGATATGGAAGATGTTGTGGTGAATGGTCGAATTGTGGGAATCAATCCAGTGTATGTTGGGGTTCGATATTTCTTGGCAAAGAACAGGAAGACAAAAGTGAAAAAGACTCCTAAATGAGAGCGTTAATCGTCGATGACATCCAAAAAGCTCGGGTTGCCCTAAAGGCGGACTTGGAGGATTACTGTCCTGAAGTTGAGCTGGTAGGGGAAGCGGGGAGTGTGGCTGAAGCAGTGGAGAAAATTGGGACTTTAACTCCCGAGGTGATTTTTCTTGATATTCAATTGGGAGATGGCACCGGATTCGATGTCTTGAAAAAGGTGAATAGCGAGTCCTTTAAGGTTATTTTTACGACGGCCTATGATGAGTTTGCGGTAAAGGCTTTTCGGTTTAATGCCATCGATTACCTTCTTAAGCCGATTGATCCAGACGAATTGGTGTCTGCAGTGAAAAAGGTAAATGTAAATCCTTCCCTCACTGAAAACAGCCATCTTGATTCCCTCTTAAAACAATTGAAGCAAGAGGTGAAGCCTAAACGGATTGCCTTGAGTGATTCAAGTCGGATAAGGTTTGTGGAGGTGAATGAGATTATGCGCTGTGAGGCAGAGAAGAATTACACCACTTTTTACCTAAATGGAGGGGAGAAAGTGGTGGTTACCGAGACCCTTAAAACCTACGACGAGTTATTGGCTGAATACGGTTTTATCCGTTCCCATCATTCACATTTGGTCAATCCCGAATTTGTGAAGGAGTTAGTGAAGACGGATGGAAGCTATTTGAGGATGCTGGATGGAGCCATGGTTCCCGTTTCGGTTCGTAAGAAAGAGGAGGTTTTGTCTGGCCTTCGTTCATTTTGATTTTTTAATAGAAGTATCGGATGTAAAAGGCTAAGAAGATGTCGTAGAGACGGTATTTCCCATGCTCTTCCACGATGTACTGCTTTTCTTCCAGTGCCTTGATAATCCGCTTCATTCCTGTGTATTGTTTCACGCCGGCTTTGTTGCGGAACTCTTCACCAAAAGGATTTTCTACTTTCCCCGTCGAGGCGATGGCTTTTAGAGTGGCAAACTGCTGATCGGTTAGCCGTTTGTGCGTGGTGTCATAAAGCGACCGCTGAGACCGGAGGAACGGTTTGAATATCGCATGGAATTGCTCCATGTTTTCAGGCTGTTGTCTTTGGCTAAAGAGGTAGTTGAAGATGCGCTGAACGTAGTGGGTGTGAAGGTGGGTGAGCTCCAAGATTTCCTCTACCAAAGTCGGGTTGATTGATTTTTTCGCTTTTTGAAACTGCTCCAAAATAAAGCCCTTATAGGTTTCAAGTGGGATTGGTTCCATGGTCAACATGGTGGTTGACTGATAAAAAGGTTGGCGGTAGTTGTTGAACATGTCCGAAATGATGTGGTGTTCACTACCACAAAAAATAAATCTGATGTCTCCAAAATCCTGAACAAGACTCCTGAGCTGTGCCTCCAATGGTACCGATTCTCCATAAGTGCGGATTTCCTGAAACTCATCGATGGCTACAACGACAGTCTTTTTTTGCTTGGCCAAAAACTGTAGAATCTCCCTTAGGCTTTTGAAATAATTAGTGCTCTGGTCGTGAGCGAATTCAATGCCTGGCTTTCCCGTTTCATCATAGGTGAATACGCCTTTCACGGCTTTTACAAAGTCCAATGCCTTTTTGCCCATGCTCCGTGTATTGAAGACCTGAGAGTCAAAGACGGCCTGAGCAAAATTCTTGATAAAGCCGGAGAGGTCTTGGGTGCCCCAGATATCGAAGTAGATGCAAAAGCAATCTTGGTCCAGTTGACGGAAAACATGTTTAATCATCGCGGATTTGCCTGTCCTGCGAATGCCATAAATGGTCACGTTTTGCCCGTTTTCAATGGAGCTTTTCAGTTGAGAAGTCTCTTCTGACCTTCCACAAAAATACTCTGGACCTTGGTAGTCGATTAAAATGAAGGGGTTTTTCATAAAAGCAGATTCTTACGTTCTGTAAGTTACACTTTGTAAGTTACACTTTGTAAGTGAGTGATCAAAAATATAGGGAGCCAAACAGAAGTGGTTCCCCAGCAAGTTAAAGCCAATGATAGAGAAGGTAAGGGCAAGCCTAATGGTTTAGCCAAAAGGATTCCCAGGCATTGATCCGAATACCTTCCTGATTTTAGCCTCGCGCAACAAAGCGTCCAGTGTGAGGAGAATATGTGATTGATCAGCTTGCTCAAGCTCCTCCAACAGTTTTAACCTTTCAGCAAATTCATGGGAGAGACTGGTTTTGGGAGAGGGGGGTTTTTCCGATTCCACCTCTTTTTTTGATGTGACCGAAAAAGATTCCTCCGAAGTTTCGTCTTCTTTAGCTTCAGTAGGAGGGGCTTGGACTTCAGAGACGTTAGGAGTGTTGGCGTTTACGGTTTCTGTTTCAATGGATATTTCTTCCACTTCGCCAATAAGACGCCCCAAAGTAGAGCCTAAGAGATGCGCAATGGTCCGTGCAGTTTCAAGAGAAGGAACCATTTCATCACGTTCGTATCGGCTAATGACCGAAACCGATGTGTTGAGCTTACCTGCCAATTCAGCTTGAGAAACGCCTTCCAGTTTTCTCAATCGAGCTAAACGTTTACCGAAAGTCTCCATATAATATGTGTGTTGTATCTACAGTAAAGAAGTCTTTCCTGTAAAACTAAAAGAAAAAGAGTGACCGTAAAAGGTTTTTTAATACTCTTTTTAGAAGATGCTTGGCTGGAAACCTGCGAAAAACTGATGTATAGTCGAATCCGCCTTGTTCCAGATTTCTTTGTTGATGGTGTAGAACATGGAGGTTCCATCGATTCTACCATCTAAAATCTTGATGGCCTTCAATTCATTCAGGTGCTGAGAGATGGTAGACTGGGCCAAAGGCAACTCATCGACCAAGTCACCACAGGTGCATTGCTTGTGCTTAATTAAAAATTGTAAAATAGCTACCCGTGCTGGGTGGGCAACGGCTTTGGCAAAGGTCGCAATCTCATTTTGCTTCTTGCTGAAGGCTTCTTTCTTGGTCAGTCCCATGAATGTCTATGTTTATTATTATAGCAATTTTACGTTAAAAAGAATTTCGGGGCAAGGCAGGTGAGAGCATAAAAAAACTGTGACCACCCAGAGAGGGTAGCCACAGTCATTGAAAAGAAACTTTTCGGAGCGATTAACCGTGAAGGCTTTCGTTCAACTCAATTGCCTTAGGGTTTGGCTTGGCGATCAACTTGCCTGACTGGGAGTCCTGCAAGAAGAGAAGGCCTTCCTTGCCATTCAGTTCAAGACCTTTAACGATGTTTTCACCTTCAGCAACGGTGTTGCCATTGATGTCCACTGGTTGGCCTTCTCTGCCGTAGAGGGAGATTTTTGCTCCAGCAGTCACATAAACGCCTGCGGCGATTGTGCTCTTGTCACCCAAGGAAATGCCAGTACCAGAGTTAGCACCCAACAAGCATTCCTTGCCGATGGAGATCACGTTCTTGTTTCCGCCAGAAAGGGTACCCATGATAGATACACCACCACCGAGGTCAGAATTCTCGTCAACCACCACACCGGCAGAGATACGACCTTCGACCATGGCGTTGCCCAACGTACCAGCGTTGAAGTTTACATAGCCGGCAGGCATTACGGTAGTTCCTGAAGCCAAGTGAGCACCGAGACGAACCTGTGAGCCGGAGGCTACGCGAACACCTTGTGGGATGTGGAAGTTGAGGAGGTAAGGGAATTTGTCAACGTGGGAAACCACGATTTCCTCACCTTTAGCGAGAGCCTTGATGCGCTCACCATCTACATCCTCAGGAAGGATAGGGCCTTTATTAGTCCAAGCAACATTGGTCAATTGGCCAAATACACCGTCCAAGGTCAAGCCATGTGGCTTAACAAGTGTCTTGGAAATCAACTGAAGCTTAAAGTAACCCTCTTCAGCGGAGGCAACAGCTTGATCCTTGTCATAAAGGAAGTAAGCGATAAGGTCAGTTTCCTGATAGCTATCAGCAGGCGTTCCAAAGTTTAGGAACTCGCGGAAAACCTTAAGGTTTGGATGCTCTTCCCATTCGTGATGGAAAGCCTCGAACTTTGCATAGATGGTAGCCATTTGGTCTTTGCCTACCACTTTGTATCCATTCTCGCTTCCAGTTTGGCCAAGTACGTCAGCCAAAACAGCAGCTGTGCCATAGGCTCCCTCGAAATTCAGCGCTGGGAACCATACGTCGAGAACCTTGTCGTTCTTGCGACGACGTACGCCTAAACCAAATGCCAAAGGCTTAACATACCCTTGACCAGCTTCCACCTGGGCTACGTAAGCCTTGAAGTCCGCTGTGCTTGCCATATCTCTATAAAATTTGTCTAAGGACGAAATGTGATTTGGGGGCGAAGTTAAGGAACTTTGCAACGGGAGGAAAGCTGATAGCATTAGTAGGCTGTTCAGAATCCAATCATGTAAGGAAGTTCGTTGTACACAAAATAAAAGTAGAAATGATTTTAGGCTTGGGTACGGATATCGTGGAGGTGTCGAGGATTGAGAAGGCGGTTCAAAAAAAGGCGTTTTGTGAACGTGTATTTACAGAGGAGGAGATTGCCTATTGTGAGGAGTCGGCAAAGGCAAAGGGGGAGCGTTATGCTGCACGTTTTGCAGCTAAGGAAGCTATTCTAAAAGCCCTGGGGACAGGGTTGAGTGACGGTTTGACTTTTCTGGATTTTGAAGTAAAAAAGGACGATAAAGGCAAGCCATTTTTTGTGTGCAAAGGGGAGGCCGAGAAGATGCTGACCTCCCTTGGTTGCACTCAAATTCACCTGACAATGTCCCATCAAAAGAGCTATGCGACTGCCACAGTTATACTGGAATCTTAGTGTTTTTGGCGGAAATGCGGTTTTTACGTTTGTAACTGACTGATATTAAGAGGTCTTTGGTGGTTTGTTTAAACCATTGCTTTAATCCAGGTTGGCTATATATTGGACCGTACCTGCTAATTTTTTTTGCTAAGAATTTTGGGCTTGAAATGTGTTCCACGGCCTCGTACATCATCCTTCGAGAATTTTCTGTGTACAGTTTCTCGGCAGAGAAGAATGTCTCGTGTGGACGGAATTTAAGGCTTTTCTCTTTTACTGGAATTCCGCAATCTATTCCGGTGGAGACAAGCTGAACGGTGACCCCCATTTCCTTCTCCCCATTATAGAGTTCCCAGAAGGCTGGAGGTGTTCCACGGTACTTCCGCATGTTCCCAAAATGGTAGGAAAGTACCTTGCCTTTGTTCAGGGTAATAAATGGTTTTTTGATGATGCCGCCATAGCCCACCAGAAGGGTAGCCTCGGCTCCTGTTTCCTTAACAAAGTCAGACACCTCTTTGGAGCATCTTTTTTTGTCGGCCGTGTATAGCCTCTTAGTACGAAGAACAGGAATGTGATGTTGGCCAAAAAATGATTCAGGTGTTTCTGTGGTTTTCTTCTCGGGTGTGATTTTGTTGATGAGGAATTCAGCTCCCATCACCATCACGAATCCTCCGCGCCCTTTCTTTATATTTTCTTTGAGTTTCCTACCGATAGACTTCTGCGGCCGTTGATGGGCGATACAACCAACAATTTTATGCTTTCTTGATTTCAGGAAAGGTTTTATTACTTCTTGGTCTTCTGCTGATATGCTTCCTTGGTTGAGTATGAGTACTTTCATGTGTAGGGACTGCTATTGTTTATTTTTGGTACGGCAGTCCCGCTACAGAAGGCTGTAAGTTTTGTTCCCGAAATGAGAAAACCCGTGCAAAACATAAAGTTTGCACGGGTTTTCTGACATCAAGCTGGAAAAGTAAGTTGCTACATCCCAAGTCCAATTCTGATACCAGCAAGTAACATATTCCCTGAATAACCGGGGTCGAACCAGGTTTCATCATGTGGGTAGTCATAACCACCATTAATGGTTTCTTCACCATCCAAAGGAACTTGGTTAATCTTTGCTTGCTGAATTAAAATGCCCATGAAAAAATCACAAACAAAGGTGTTTCCCACAACAAGACGGTTGCCCATGGCAAAACTGTAAGCAAACTGGTTGATTTTGGTTGTTCGCTCCACATCTTGACTGGTTAGGATTTGATTGCCATCCGAATCCGTTGATTGAACCCAAGCTATGCCTTGCCCCACATCCTGTAGGTGATTGAAGCGAGGACCATGCATGAAGTACCAGCGGGAAGTTCTCCCAGATGGAGAGGTATAAATTTTATGAATCAGCTCTAAGCCAAAGCCAGTCAAGTCATTGGTTTCACTTTCGCCAGTTCCTGAGTTCCAGTTGGTCAAGTTTCTCTGTGTGTAAGAAAGCGTGGATAACAAGCTGTGTTTGGAGGTAAGGTCTCTTTCAAAGCCAAGGCTCGCTTTCCCTACTAAAAGAGTTTGTGGCGTAAGAAGGAGAAAGCTTCTTGGTGGAACTTCCTCAGTGTTGTCAACCTCCTGACCAATGGCCGAAAGACAAAGCCCAATGAGGGTAAATAGGAGAAGGAATGATTTCTTCATGGTGATTTAGTTGAAGTCAATGGTGCTAAGTAAAGTAATGGAATCTCCACGAATATCGTATTGACGGAAAGCTTCTGGAGCGATGGCCATCAAAACGCCACTGTTGGGAATTACATCAAAGGCTTGAATATCTGTGAAATGTTGGGTGAGGTTCAGGTCTGTGGGATCTTGAGCGTCGAACACCTTCAATCCATCGTCACAGACGAATAGTTTATCACCTGATTTCCCTAATCCATTTGGGCCTTCCATGGCATAAACTCCAACCTGTTGTGGCGAATGGAGGTTAGAGATATCCAACACCTGAAGTTCGTTGGAAAAGCGGCCACAGTTGTTTCCGTTGGCCCGTAAGGTGACATATGCATAGTCATTGTCCGCTACAACAGGATCGCAGCTGAAGACATGGTTAAACTGGGAAATGTATTGCGGCGAAGCCGGATTTGAAACGTCGTAGATATACATTCCCCACTGGGAGCCAACAAAAAGCAGGCTATCTTTTGGGAAAAGCGTCTCGATGTCTGCTCCAACGTTTGTGTTTCCCTCATTCACAGGATTACCGGCAGAGGAGACATCAAAGCTTGTAATCTCACGGTTTCCAGAAATTACAAAGAGGTGGTTGCCCTTTAGGCTGAACCTCGCGGTTGATCCCCCTTTGTTGCCATTGACATCACTTTTGGCATCAGTTGACCCACTGGGGCTGGCAGAGCTGTCACTGCTGCAACCAAAGGAGGAGAGGAGTACGCCTAACAAGAGGCAGGAAATGATGATTAAAGAATTACGCATGGCATTCTAAGAGTCTTGAGTTTGATTTGAAAAAAGGAGCTTAGTTTTCCTTCCACCCTATAATAACTGTGTTTTCAGGTCGGGCCGATGCCGAATATTCCCAAGGGATATTTCCGTTAGGGGAAGCCAGTTCTGGGAAAATATTTTTGGTGCGGGAAAGGACAATTGGGGTGCTTGGGGAACTAATATCCACTTCCACCAGGTCTGTAGCATTGTCCACAAACATGATATTTCCCTTGACGGCAACATCCAAACAACCTGGAACTTTGATGAAACCTAAAGAGGTTGGAGCTGAAGGATTAGAATTGTCTAAAATATGAACCCCCTTGTAAGGCTCAGTAATGAAAACTCGATTTCCAGAAACATAGATTTTCCCGCCTTTAAGAATGGGGCGGTCGGCTATGTAGGAAATGGAGTTATCCAGTGCCTCACGGGTCATTAGCTGGGCCGAGTAGTTTCCTTGGGGTTCATTACTAATCCCTGGAGAGATCTCTCCATCGTCATTCCCAACACAACCAAAAAGTAGGAAGGGCAAAAGAGTAAAAATGCTTTTTTTCATCACTTGATTGGAATGAATCTAAATAATAGGTATTCCAATTTAGAGATTGGCTAAAAGCAGAGCAAGAAAAAATAGAAAAATGCTCCTTTAAGGAATTGAGAGGATGCTTATTTGAGCTGAATAGCCCTGTAGATGAGGACGATAGCAAGGACAATAAAGCCAATGCCAATCCCTATGTTCGCGATGCGAAGGCTTTTGGTAGTGATGTGGTGCTTTATGCGTCTGGCTAGTAGGATTTTGCCTTGATCAACAAAACCAAAAATCAGGAAAGCCATGGTGTAACAAGCCAAGAGTGGAAGATTTCCCTTGTCGCTGTCTACCCTGGTATAAATGAGTGTAGTGGTCGTAAGCCAAAAGAAAAAGACCAAAGGGTTGAGGATGTTGAGCATGAAGCCCTTCCCCAAATGATGGATGTTGGTCCGCACCTTGGTTTCTTGGTGCATCATGCCTTTCGGCTTCTTCAGGGCGCGGGAAAGTCCCATCACCAAAAAGACCAGACCACCAATGATGTCTAATTCAAACTCCCTTTGGGCAAGGCCTCGGAGTGGAGCAGCGGCAATCATGGCCAGCACCAAGAATAGCAGGTCACTAAAAATCACCCCAAGACTAAAGGACAAAGCCTTGGTATAACCTTCCTTAATACTGGTTTCCAGGAGGATGAAAAACACAGGGCCGATCATGAAACTCAAGATCATGCCAAGCCATCCACCTAATTTAATCGCCTCAACCATTCATAAATAGTTTTTGGGATTGTCGGAATTTACCGTTCAAAAGGAAACGGTAATCACACCTTCTTTTTTTTGCATACGTAAAGAATCTCCGTTTCGTCGAATCCGTAGCGTTTACGGTCCTCCGGGGAGAATTCATGGACAAGGTCAAGCTCCTCAACTTCGAAGCCACCTTGGCGAAGGCGGTCCCCATAATCACGACCAAACATCCTCAAATGGTCGTCCTGACCAAAGCGTTTTTCCCTTTCGGCAGGATCCGTTACAGTAGGGTCCTCATCAGTAGTGGCAAGCTTAAGGTCAATTGGCGATTGCAAAATTGCCCAACCACCAGGTTTTAGGACGCGGTAAAACTCCTGCAATACCCTAAGGTCGCTTTCCACATGTTCCAAAACATGGTTACAGAAAACCACATCAAATTCATTCTCTGGAAAAGGAATGTCATGTACATCCATGTGCACTTTTGCCCATGGAGATTCCAAATCCGCGGTGATATAATCAAGGTTTGGAAGTGCCTCAAAACGATGGATGAAGCAAATCTCTGGAGCGACGTGTAAGAGCCGGAGCTTGGCCGAGAAGAAATCTGTTTTTTCCTTCAGGAAGGTCCACATCAAGCGGTGGCGCTCCAAGGAAAGACAACTCGGGCAAAGGGCGTTTTCACGTGGCTCTAATCTTCCAAAGGGGAGAAATTTGCGGAATGTTCCACCACACACGGTGCATTCCACATTATTACCCTTGTAAAGGATGGGCAAAACTTTGCGCCCCAAGCGGCTTGCCGTCTGGAGGTATTTACGGGGAACCCTGCGAAGCAGGAAGCTGATGAGATTCTTCATGGTCCTAAAAACGGGCGTAAAGATAATGAAATCACCCATTTTTGGGCAGAAAGGACGGAGCAATCACAAATAAAAAACGCCAGAACAACGAATGTTCTGGCGTTTTTGAACTTGAAACGAATTCAAGATGCTTGTTGTCAGGCTTTAACGTAGGTGTCGGCATATTTCTCAATAGCCTTCTCCAATTTGTCCAAAACCTTCTTGGTGACTTTGGTTTTGTAGCCCTTCTGTTGTTTCTGCTCCTTGAGCATTTCCAAGGCTTTGATGCCAATTTCATTCAAACCAACAGGGTTCTTATCGTAAGCATAGCTACCGATAACCCATTCGAGTTTGGCTTGTACCTCGGCAAAGGTCTCGATGTCGAGCTTCTTCATTAAATCCAAAGACTCTTTACAGCCCTCATTGAGGCTTTCGTTTACTTTTTCGTTGTCCAGCATGGTTTCGTAAAAATTGATTGTTGGGTGATAACAAAAGCTAAAGCAATATAAAAGAGTACGGGCAGTATGACAAAAAGGAGGGCTGAAATTAGAGTTTTTTTGGTCTTTAGTCGCAAGTTTTATCATCGCCATTCGTTACACATGTGCAACGGGATGAAGTCTAGGGCGTATAATAAATCGACTTATAAAGAGAACTTATGGAAAAGATAAGAAAGGAATTAGATGAAGGCGCTCTAAAGTACGGTTTGATGATTACTGGTGGGCTTACAGTCTACTTTCTGTTGATGCGCGTTTTAGGGCTACATGAGGTATTGCCATTAAGGTTCCTCAATGGGCTGATTATGGCCGGAGGTATTTATCTGGCATTAAAACACTACCGTGATTTGGCTGGAAACCATTTCCATTACCTTCCAGCGCTTGGTCTGGGATTAAGGACGACTGCTGTTGGAGTAGGGGGGTTCATGCTGTTCATGTATGTTTATTTAACCTACCTTGATCCTGGCTTTATGGAGTATTTGGCCAGCCAACAGCGGATGGGGAAGGAGCTAAATAGGTTCAGTGCATCCATTGCCCTTTTCCTTGAAGGAATGGGAAGTGGTATGGTGATGAGTTTTATGTTCCTACAATGGTTAAAGGTGCCTCACTCTCAAGAATTAGAATAAAATGTTTTGGTGCAGAAAGCGAGGGGCAGCAAAGCCCCTTCTTTTTTGGAACATTTGTAGGTATATCGCAATATTAAAATAAAAACCTTTGTAAAAAGACTTTAGAATAGAGAGGAATACATTAATTAGGTACCCTCATTGATCGTGGTTTTTCCTTCGAGCATTTCAGCATATAAGTGGAATAGTCGTTTAACCACGGATTATATTCTCGAAGTGTTTTATAGCTCAATCCCAATTTTTGAGCATAGGAGGGCATAAAGGCGGTGCTGTCCAACGTGACTTCCTTGAATTTCCAAGGAGAATAACGTTCGGAAGGAGGGATGTTATAGCCGTAGGTTTCTGGGGATTCTAAAATGACTTTGAAGGCCAGGATACGATAAATGTAACGGGCAGTTTCAGGATTCAAGAAGAGGTCATAATAGGAATCTGTGCCTTGCTCCTTTAGGGCGTTTTGCATGCCTGTCATTCCTCGATTATAAGAAGCAGCGGCTAAGGTCCAGTTTTGACCCAATTTGCCATGGGCTTCCTTTAGGTATGAGGCCGCGGCCTTTGTGGCTTTAAAAGGGTCACGACGCTCATCTACATCGCTGGAAACCTCCAAGCCATGTTTTCTGGCTGGTTCTTCCAGCATCTGCCACATACCCATAGCGTCTTTGGGAGACAAGGCCCTGTTATCCAATAGGCTTTCAGCGATTGCCAAATACAAGAAGTCTTCTGGAACATGCTCATTTTTCAGGATGTTCTTCAAAGGTTTGTTCCAGCGCCCAAGGCGTTTTAGTGCCAAACTTGTTCTGGAATGAAGAAAGGATTGGATGGTTAATTCCCTTTCCAAGGCTTCCTTAATATCCTGTCGGTGAAGGGGCACCGGCTCGCCAGCAAAATCCAGTTTTGCAGGAAGTGGAATGGAAGTGACGTTTTGGTGGAGCCCATCGCTTTCGGTAGAGGCATTTGCCACCAGCGCCTTCGGTTTTTTTATATCCTTACTTTGGCAAGAAATAAGAAGGCAAAGGGCTAAGAAGAAGTATGAAAATGTTTGAAGGAATTTCATGTTTAAAAAATAAGGGTGAGTCAATAATCAAGATGCTGTGATTCAGCGAATTCTTTCAGGGCAAGGTTACGGGTTGTGATGAGTTTTCGCAAATGTCTTTGGAGGAAAAGAACATCAAATAGTTTCCCAAGAATTCCATAGGGGACGGTGTACCGGATTTCATCCAGCATTTGCGTGCCTTTTTGGTGGGTGAGAAATTCGTGTTTGTGCCAGAAAGAAGAAAAAGCCCCCTGTACCATTTCATCAATGAATGACTCAGGGGACTTTATAAACGTGATTTTGGCAGTCAGTTTCTGCTTGATGCCGAAGTGGACAGCTTCCCACGTCACTTGTTCACCCAATCCCAGTAACCCAGAGGTCTTGCCGGCCACAGCTTTCTCCTTTGTATGGGCAAAAGCATTTGCATGAAAATCGACATTCCGAGAAAGGTCGAATAGGGTTTTGGGTGAGGCTTTAACAATCGTGGTAAAGCGTAGGGTTGTCATGTGAGTTATGTTAGGCTATTACGCCAGAACCAACCAATTCGTCTTCTAAGTGCCATGCGGCAAATTGCCCTGGAGTTATGCCCTTTTGGGGATTTTCAAATTCAATGAACAAGCCTTCTTCTGTTCGATGTAGGGTACCCTTTTCCAATGGTTGTCGATAGCGAATCCTTACTAAGAACTCCTTGCTCACATTGGCTTGGAGGACCAAATCAGGGCGCACCCAGTGGATGTCCTTGTTCGGAATGAATAGTGCCTTGCGCCAAAGTCCTGGGTGCTGGTCTCCCTGACCTGTATAGACTACATTCTGCTCGACATCAGTGCCAATAACAAAAAGTGGCAGGGGAGTGCCGCCAATACCGAGTCCTTTACGTTGACCAATGGTGAAATAGTGAGCGCCGATATGTTCTCCTACAACCTTTCCGTCTTCAGGGGAATAGCTGAAAGGAGTGGATAATGTAACAAGGTCATTTGTCTCACCTACATTTGAATAGATTGGAGACTCGGCTGGAATCTCTACCACTTTGCCAGTTTTTGGTTTAAGCTGTTGCTGAAGGAAGTCTGGAAGGCGAACCTTGCCAATGAAACAAAGTCCCTGGGAATCCTTCTTTTCAGCAGTAACTAAATCCAGTTTCTTGGCGATTTCGCGAACTTCTGGTTTTGTCAACTCACCAATGGGGAAAAGCGCTTTTGAAAGCTGATCCTGATTCAATTGACAAAGGAAGTAGCTTTGATCCTTGTTGCCGTCCTTACCAGCTAAGAGCTGATAGGCCGTTCCATTCTCATTGGTGAGAGAGGATTTTCGGCAGTAGTGACCAGTGGCCACATAGTCTGCGCCCAGTGAAAGGGCGGCTTCCAAAAAGACATCGAATTTTATCTCCCGATTGCAGAGTACATCAGGATTTGGGGTTCTTCCACTCTCATACTCCTTAAACATGTAGTCAACAATGCGCTCCTTATACTGCTCACTTAAGTCAATGGTTTGGAAGGGGATTCCCAATTTTTCGGCCACCAATAGCGCATCGTTGCTGTCTTCAAGCCAAGGGCATTCATCACTAATGGTGACGGAGTCGTCATGCCAGTTTTTCATGAAAAGCCCAATCACCTCATAACCCTGTTCCAAGAGTAGGTGGGCGGCGACACTTGAGTCGACGCCTCCAGAAAGCCCTACAACCACTCGTTTCATTCGCCCTAAAGTCTTTTGAAGGTTTTTAATTAAGAGAGATACAAAGATACGCCTTTTGATTTACTAGATATATCGCTATTTACCGTTAAAAAATACTTCACTTCAAAAATTCAATCAAGGTCATAGTCTCTTTGTTCCATAAGCATTCTTGTAAAACGGACTGCGGCAAAGAAGGGGAGTGGAGCTGATTAATCTTGTTTAATTCTACTTCAGAAAGTAATTTACATATGTAAACCATGTTCTCCAGCGATTTAGGAAATAAAACTTCTTCAGTTGAAATCACTGTAAGGCCATTAGCCAAATACTCGTAGAGCTTTGTAGGTATGCGGTTAGAGATGCTGACGTTCTCTTGATAGGCCAACACCCCAACATCAGCACTTCTTATTGCAGAAACGATTCTTTGATGAGGAACTAGATGATCAATTCCGATAAGCTGGATATAATCTTTCTCGTTACAGATGGCCTTCAATTTTTCACCTACATGTTTTTGTGCCGCATATCCAATAATAGTGAGCTTGACTGGACACCCTTCTCTATGAAACCTGTCCACCATTTCTACACAATCAAACACCCCATAATGCTCTGCTATGGTTCCTGAGAATAAAAAATGAAGCGTAGAATCGCTCTGCTTGGGTTCTGGAGGAGGTAAGATGCCAGAAGGAAAAGGATTGTATTTGTTTTCTAAAAGCGCTGTTTTAGTGACCGAAAAAGGTAATTCCTCCAAATAGCATCTTTCGGCCATAAAATTCGCCTCGATAAATGGCTGAACAAGTCTTTCCTTAAGCCGAACCGAAAACGACAAAAACCGCCTCAACACTTTGGGAAATGCATTCGTGTGCAAAATATTGAGCCCGTAATTTTCACGCACATCATAGAATAACCGTTTACGGAAAATCAGCTTGTACCACAGCCCAGCCCAAAGCAACTCATGGGTATTGACAATCAGACAATCAGGCCGAACCCTCATGAATTCGATAAAGGCACGAAACGGAGCAAACAAACGTTTCCATCCAGCTCTTCCAAAATTGAAGACGGGATGAAATACAACCCTGTCTAAAGGCTTTTCTGGAATAGGATTACAACTCCCTAGAATATGCGTCTCCCAATCTGTCTCCTTAGAAATTGACCAAGCCATTCGCTCATACATGCGCACATCATCAATCGGCTTAAGCACCGAGGCGATCATGATTTTTTTAGGTTTGGCCATTTGCTCGCATTTAAGAATAATATCGAGGGGTAAATATACGTCCTATTAAAAGGAGTTGACCACTAACACCATCGCCATGAAAATCATTTGCCCTATTGACTTTAAGCCAGCGTCTTTGAACGCGCTTGAGTTCGCTGCACGAATTGCTGAACACAAACAGGAAGAGCTGTGGCTGGTTCACTTCCTTCCTAAACGCTCTGGCATAAGATCTATTGAGGATGGCCCAAGTTCTGACAGGGAAATGGTTGATCGAATGAACAGGCTCTGTGAGCTGACGGAAAGCAACTTTAACGTTAAGGCTTTCCCATGGGTGGAATACGCCCCTTTCCATGAGAAACTAAAGCAGCTTTCAAAAGAAAGAGATACTGACCTGCTGGTAATGGGTACGGCTGGCGTAACAAGTATCTCTGAGTATTTCTTTGGCAGTAACACAGGGGACTTCGTAGAGAAGAGTGCCTCGCCGCTATTAACCATCCCTGAGACGGTTTCTTTTGATAGTATTCAGCATATCGCATACGCCTGTAACTACGAGCCTGATGATGATGAATTTGTCAACAGGGTGCTTCCTGTGGCTAAATTCCTGAATGCTGATGTAACCGTCGTACATGTAGGGAAGAAGGATGAGCCTTATGGCGAAGAAATTTTTGAATCTTTTGCGCACAGCATCGAAAGGCACTTGGAGGGCTATACAGGCAACCTAAGGTATGAGCGTATCCTTTCAGAGGACATCGAAGCTGGCCTTATTGATTTTGTTCATAATCAAGGGATTGACATGGTTGTTACTTTGTCTGAACACCGTGGATTCTTCGAAAGCCTCTTCCATAGCAGCCTTAGTAGAAGGCTGGTTATGTTGGCAGAATTCCCTGTTTTAGTGTACCACAAGCGCCATGCGGCCTAAAATTAATGGGGGCAATAGTTTGACATTTCCCTAGGCTTACGTATGTTTGCATCACGTTTTGAGGGAAGGCGCAATTGCCCGATGGTGTAACTGGCAACACGTCTGATTTTGGTTCAGAAGAGTCTAGGTTCGAGCCCTAGTCGGGCAACCAAGTACCCGCCCGACCTCAAGACAATGCCCGATGGTGTAACTGGCAACACGTCTGATTTTGGTTCAGAAGAGTCTAGGTTCGAGCCCTAGTCGGGCAACACAAAAATTACTGAAAGGCGCGGTTCAATTTGGACCGCGCCTTTTTCATTTTTTAATCACAATGAAATGAACATTACAGACAAAGAAAAAATCAAGCTCAGCAAATTTTTAAGCTTGGTGCTAAGGCATAGTCCAGAAACCATCAATATTCAATTGGATGACAATGGATGGACGGATGTATCTAATTTAATCAAGCAGCTGAATGCCAATGGCCGCAAAATCACACAGTCAATTTTAAAAGAGATTGTAGCAACAAGTGACAAAAAACGATTTGCTTTTGACGCCCATTGCAGGAAAATCAGGGCAAACCAAGGACATAGTGTAGCTGTTAATTTAGAATTGGAGGAAAGAACTCCCCCAGAAATACTCTACCATGGGACCGTTGAAAAATACCTCGGACTTATCTGGCAAAAAGGCCTTCAAAAACAATCCCGACATCACGTACATCTCAGCAGTAATTTAGAGACCGCCAAAGCAGTCGGAAAGAGGAGAGGGGCACCTGTAATTTTAGAAGTCCTGTCAGGAGAAATGGCGGCCGCTGGAATGACTTTTTTTCTTTCCGAGAATGGCGTTTGGCTAACAGATCATGTACCTGTTGAATTTCTTTGGCCCCGCAGTGAGGAGTAAATCCTTCAAAACCTCATTTTGGGGTTTTGAAGGATTTGGTGAATTGATGGTTTGAAAACACCAGCATTTTTTACATCAAATCCCCAATTTGGGGTTTTGATGCTTTGATTACTCTGCTTTTTAGCTATTTTTACATTGGCATCACAAAAACGCCACTTTTAAGCACTTTCACGGCTTTTAGCCGCATTTATATATACTGTGAGGATTTGATTCCTCAACCTTCATTGTACGTTCTCAGCGACCTTTCAAAGGTTGTCTTTATAAAATCAATCACACTTATTAAAAACGCACTCTAATGAAAGTTATCAGTGTCGCTAACCACAAAGGTGGAGTGGCGAAAACGTGCACCGTGCAAAACCTTGGCAGGGCTCTAAGTCTTGCAGGCAAACGTACGCTTCTCGTGGATTGTGATGCCCAAGCCAACCTATCACAGGCCTTTGATGTGCAAGAGGCCGAAGCTACTCTTACAGACGCTCTACAAGGCGCAAATCTCCCCATCTTTGAAGTAGAGGAGAACCTCCACATTGTTCCTGCGGATCTTGGACTCGGCCTTGCTGAGGAAGTTCTAAGAAGCAAAGGCATCAGCGGTTACAGTGCATTGTCGAACCACCTTAAGCAGTTGGACTATGATTATGTGATCCTTGACTGTCCTCCTGCTGTGGGAATGATTGTGTCCAATGCCTTTATCGCCTCCGACAGTATCCTCGTTCCTGTGGTTCCTGAGTCTGGTGCCATTCATGGCTTGGATAACGTTTTTACGCTCTATCAGGACTGTCTGCGCTTGAATCCCGACATCATTATTGAAGGTGTTGTGTTCACTCGCGTAAAAACAAATACTGCTTTGCACAGTCAGTTGATGGAGCAGATTCGTCAGAACTACGAGGAATTGTATATATTCGAAAGCGGAGTTCGCGAAGTGATTGCCTTGGCAGAGACCAGTGCTTACAAGTCAGACATTTTTGCACATGCTCCAAACTCCAAGGGCGCCGAAGATTATGGGGCGCTCGCCAAGGAGTTGATTGGCAAAGAAAACTGATATTCTTTTTGAGATATGGCCAAGAAGATGATTCCAAACGTCGCGGCCCGAAACAAGCTCAAAACTCCTTTGGCCAATGTGCTGGACAAGGAGGAGCTTACAAAGGACCAACACGTAAAACAGAATATTGTTATTCTCGATGAGTTGCGCGACTTGATTCCGCCTTTGCAGGACGAGGAAAGTCAGCAGCTTGAAGATAATATTTCCAAGGAGGGCGTACGTGAACCCTTGTTGTTATGGGCAATGATTGACGGTCGTTTTGCCATTGTTGATGGCCACAACCGTTACCGAATCGCCCAGAAGTTAGAGAAGGATTTCAACTATCAATTCCTGAAATTCCCTAACATCACGGAAGCCAAGGACTGGATGATTAACAACCAGCTTGGTCGAAGAAACCTTTCTCCAATGCAGGCTTCTTACCTGCGTGGCCAACTTTACAACGCCACAAAACAGCAGAAAGGAGGCTATGACAATGTCATCAAGGGAAGGTCAAATCCTCAAAATGAGGAATTGATCAATGGCGAAAACCCACAAGTTGATTCTATTCCCCAAAATGAGGTTTCGAAAGATACCTCGGCAATGATTGCCGAACGATACAGTGTTTCCAAAAACACTATCCAGCGTGATGGTAAGTTTGCAGAGGCGATTGACGCGATCGGTAAGGTGAATAGGGAGGTCAAGCAGGATCTTTTGGCTGGAAAAACCAAAGCTAATAAACAGGACATCCAAACGCTGGCAAAGGCCAAGCCTGAGGAGCTTGTTATTGATAAGCCTGAGGACATCTCCAGAGAGGCCGATAAAGTCCGTAAGACTGCTAAGATTAAGAAACCCTCACCAACTAAGGAGATCGCAAAACCTAAGCGTCGCTGGACGCCTGAGGCTATGGCGAAAACCTTGGACTCAAAGTGGTATAGCGAAATTCCACACGAGGAATGGGAGGGGAGTAGACACCTCCATTTCTTGGATATTGAGATTGGGGAAAAGAATTTCGATGCGGTTCTTTTTGCTAAGGACACCGCTGAAAGTTCCATCTTGATTGGATCACTTGTATTCACCTCCATTGAGGAATTGGCAAATGCCGTACTTGATGGCTTGAAAGATTCAGGTGCTGATTATGTTTTGGTAGGGGTTGCAGGTGATGCTGATCCTGCGGATATGCCTGAGATACCAGAAGGGTTTGGAGTGCTTTCTTTCGGTGAAAATAAGACGCCTCAACTGGTCAGGAATCCTCAAAAGCTTTCCCCAGAAAGCAGTGGTCGTTCAGGCTTGTTGGAGGGATTACTTGGAAAGCTTCTCTAATTCCTGTTGAAATATTAAATTCATACAAGCTCTTACAATTCATTTGTAAGAGCTTTTTTTAACACACTGTATTTAACATAATGTTTAACATACATGATACGACTTAAGTAGGGCAGTAAATCAACGTACATTTTTACAGCCTTCTAAATTTGAATGCAGGACTAGAAGTGAATGAGTCTGCTACAGCTTCATCTCAAGTAAAAAATTCAAGGTTTTTGAAGCGTTCATTACTAAATCAAAAATCTTATTAGGCTTTACCATGGACTGACCTACGAATTCAAAAAATAAAATTCATTATCAGGGCTTATCCTGAATACGCTTCATTATTTCATTAAACTCTATTGACCCAAGCTGAAATCTAAAAATCTCAAATGACCATAGCATAGGGATTGGTGGAAATATTGAACTCACTTGAAAAGGGATTGAAGAAATCACATGTCAAATACACGGTCAATAGAAAGTCTCATATTAATAAGTGGGAGTCCATATTTAAATAATCTCCCTATATACTATTGAAACCCATGTTGTTTTATAATTTATATTATGTTAAATACAGTGTTTGCTGTCATACCCCAACATGAAAGACACCCAGCCTTTTTATGACTGGGTGTCTTGTTTTATTTAGGACCAAAATTGAAATGTATTGCATCCAGTTTCCAATAACCGTGGTAAACCGTAGAATAGATTTACTTCCTTTCTTTTTCTACTACAGCTACACTTCGAAGATTCATTCGAAAAGTAAATAATAGAGCCCCTCATTCTAACAGGAAGCTCCCAAGTCAAGTCCACCGTATACTGCCCTACATATTGATTCTTTTCATTGTAGAACAGAATCCTGTTGGTGGCGCGCCCTGATCCCCAAAGCCAAGTTGAGGTCAATAATTTGAGGACTCTTCCATCTTTGGTTTTAAACTGGCCCAAATATTTTAAGCGCAATTCATCCTCTCTCTTTTGATCATCCCATTTACCAAAGACAAATAAGCTGTCTTTAATCCCCTTTTCGACCACCTCTTTCCATAAAGACTCCTGAGGTAACTGGGCTTTGACTAATGGGGCTATGAACAAAAAGGCAATTAAAAGGAATGCATTCCTCATCAGCATCAAGCCCCTACAATCTGTTCAATGGTCGAAAGAATTTCGCCAATCTGTTCGTCGGAAGGATTCACTTCCTTATACTTTAGGAAATATTCCTTCGCTTTTAGAATGTCAGGTTTTGACTCCTCCTTCTTGTTTTGGTTGTAGATGGCAATCCCCTTGTTGAAGAAATAAATCCCTCGATTAAAAAGTGCAATACCATAGTCTGGATCCAACTGGAGAATTTTCACATACAAGGCTTGAAGCTCTTGTTGATGATCGCCAGGAAGTGTTTCCAACACCCCTGCCTCCTGCTCATAATAAGTAGGATCATCGGGTAAATAGCTTTGACACTTGTGAAGCATCTCCACGTACTCATCCGAGCTTAGGTTTGCTTTCTCAGCCGTGTAGAGCAAGTTTCTGAAGTACTTCTCCTTTTCCCCGTGACTGAGTTCGATTGCTTTCCAGTTATGCCTGTAGGCGCGCTTAAATTCACTTGCCTGCAAAGCGAAGTTTGCAGCGAGATACTCAATGGTATCCGTCTCTGACAAGGTGAGCATTTCTTCCAAATACCCTGTGGCCTTCCCAAACTCACCAGAGACAGAACTGGCAGCGGCATGCATGTACAAGCTGTCATACTTCTCCTGAGAAAAATCCCCTTGTGCTTGAGAAGAAAACGACACCAAGACTAGCGGCAAAAAGGCTAGCTTTTTTCCTGTCTTTAAGGTAAACATCACAGAATCTTTTTATTGAATAAAACGCAAGATAAGCATTGATAATCAATTTTTTAGCATAATGCCAAATGTCAGCCTAAATCTTACGTTACTCCTGCAAACAATCCTTAGAACGATGAGAGTCCTTTGCGTATTAACTTCCAATTCTCAACTGGGCAAAACTGGAGCTAAAACTGGCTTTTGGATCGAGGAGTTTGCTGCGCCCTACTATGCCCTGACCAATCATGGAGTAGAGGTCACGTTAGCTACACCAAAAGGCGGCATGCCTCCCATTGACCCAAAGAGTGACCTTCCTGAAAATCAATTGGAGGCCACCAAAAGGTTTCATGAAGACGAGGCCCTACAAACCTTATTAAAGCACACCACACCGTTGAGCAAAATCAACGCCGAAGAATTTGATGCCATTTTTTTCCCTGGTGGCCACGGCCCTTTGTGGGACCTCCATTCTGATGCTGATAGCATTAGGCTTGTCGAGGAATTTTATAACTCCGGCAAACCCGTAGGTGCAGTTTGCCATGGTCCGACTGCTTTGCTAAATGCAAGAAAAAGTAATGGCGAGCCTCTTGTGAAAGGCCATAAAGTCACAAGTTTTTCCAATGAAGAAGAGGAAGCTATGGAGCTCACTAAAGTGGTCCCCCACTCTATCGAGACACGGATGAAAGAACTTGGCGGGCATTACGTCAAAGGTGAGAGCTGGTCGGATTTTAGTGTCAGGGACGGCCTTCTGATTACAGGGCAGAACCCAGCCTCCTCCGTCAGTACCGCTGAGGAATTATTGAAGGCCTTGGGACAACAATCAAGAAAGGCAGCATAAAAAAAGGGTCGCCCGATTGGGCGACCCTTTTCAATATTATTTGAACTAGAAATTATTCTTCAGTTCCTTCACCAGACTCTTCAACGGATGGGGCATCCAATGATGTCTCCTCTCCTTCTACAAGCTCCTCATCTTCTTCGATGCGCTTCACTTTAGCGATAGATGAAATCTCATCTTTACCGTTCAAGCGAATCAAACGAACACCTTGAGTCGCACGACCCATAACTCTGAGGTCAGCAACTTCCATGCGGATCGTAATGCCCGACTTGTTGATGATCATCAACTCGTCCTCATCGGTCACATCTGTCATGGCAACCAAAGAACCAGTCTTTTCGGTAATGGACATTGTCTTAACACCCTTACCACCACGACCAGTCACACGGTAATCCTCTACGTTGGAACGCTTGCCGTAACCCTTATCGGACAAGGTCAATAGATTGGATTCCTCCTCTTTCGTAACGGTTACCAAGCCAATTACCTCATCCTTGTCATCAGCAAGACGAACACCACGAACACCGGCAGCTGTACGACCCATGGCACGAACATTACCCTCATGGAAGCGAATGGCATAACCAGAACGCTTGGCGAGAATGATTTCGCTATCTCCGTCCGTTAGACGCACGTCTAAGAGACGATCGCCTTCGTTGATGGTAATCGCATTGATACCAGTGGAACGTGGACGAGAATAAGCTTCCAACAAGGTCTTCTTCACCACACCTTTGGCAGTAGCCATGATGAGGTAATGATTGTTGCAGAAATCTGCATCGCGAAGATCCTTGATGTTGATGATTGCACGTACCCGCTCACCTTGCTCGATGTTAATCAAGTTTTGGAGTGGACGACCTTTGGCTGTCTTGGATCCCTCAGGAATCTCGAAGCTTCTCAACCAATACACCTTACCAGCATCTGTAAAGATGAGCAAGAAGTTGTGGTTGGTTACTACCAAGAGATGCTCTGGATAATCCTCGGCTTTGGAGCCTGCACCCTTGGAGCCGCGACCACCGCGACCTTGTGTACGGTACTCCACCAATGGCGTACGCTTGATGTAACCCTCACGGGAAACAGTCAAAACCATCTCATCGTCAGGAATAATATCCTCGATGTCAATCTCGTCAGAGTCGTGAGTGATCTGCGTACGGCGCTCATCACCGTAGCGGTCACGGACTTCCACAAGCTCTTCCTTAATCAAGTCCATTCGAACCACCTCATCATTGAGGATGGTGTTCAAATGGTCAATCAAATCCATCAATTCTTTGTACTCCGCCTCGAGTTTCTCACGCTCCAATCCTGTCAAACGCTGAAGACGCATATCAAGGATAGCCTTCGCCTGAATCTCGGAAAGACCGAAACGAGACATCAAGCCATCCTTAGCTTCATCCCCATCCTTAGAAGCACGAATCAGTGCAATCACCTCATCGATGTTGTCCAAGGCGATGAGCAATCCCTGAAGGATGTGCGCACGTTTTTCAGCTTCTCTTAACTCAAATTCAGTCCTGCGAACAACCACCTCGTGACGATGCTCAACGAAGTGCTTGATCATGTCCTTCAAGTTCAGGGTGTGTGGACGACCCTTTACCAAAGCAACGTTGTTGATGCTGAAGGTAGACTGAAGTTGTGTGTACTTATAAAGGTTGTTGAGTACAACGTTTGGAATGGCGTCACGCTTGAGTTCATAAACTACGCGCAAACCACGACGGTCAGATTCATCTCGAATATCAACGATGCCCTCGATTTTCTTTTCGTTGATCAGCCCAGCAGTCTTTTCAATCATGGAAGCCTTGTTGACCATGTACGGAATGTCATGGGCAACAATCTGAGTGCGTCCAGAATTGTTCTCCTCAATGGTACAGTTGGCGCGGATCACCACGCGTCCCTTACCTGTTTCGTAAGCAGACTTCACGCCCTTGAAACCATAAATGGTTCCTCCTGTCGGGAAGTCAGGCGCTGTAACATACTGCATCAAATCGTCGATGCTGATGTCATTGTCCTCGATGTAGGCGATAATGCCATTCACCACCTCAGTGAGGTTGTGAGGAGCCATGTTGGTGGCCATACCTACCGCGATACCAGAGCTTCCGTTTACCAACAAGTTTGGAATCCTTGTAGGCAAAACATCTGGCTCAACTAAGGAGTCGTCAAAGTTTGGGGAAAAGTTGACTGTTTCCTTTTTGATATCGGCGAGCAAATCCTCAGACATGCGCTTGAGGCGAGCCTCCGTATAACGCATTGCGGCTGGGGAGTCACCATCAATAGAACCGTAGTTTCCTTGACCATCTACCAATGGATAACGAAGTGACCACTCTTGGGCCATCCTCACCATGGTGTCATACACGGAGCTGTCACCGTGCGGGTGGTACTTACCGAGCACCTCACCGACGATACGAGCAGACTTCTTGTAAGGCCTGTTGTAATTCACGCCCAACTCAGCCATGCCGTAAAGGACCCGGCGGTGCACCGGCTTGAGGCCGTCCCGCACATCTGGCAGGGCACGCGACACGATTACCGACATCGAATAGTCGATGTAGGCACCACGCATCTCGTCCTCAATGTTAATCGGTATAATGTTTCCTTCTTCGGCCATAAAAACCTTTCCTTCTGATTATTGTAAAAAGGGGAATAGTTGCTCTCTTTCTTGCATCCTTTTCAGGTGCTGAAAACCCCTAAAAATACGAAAATAGGCCGAACCAAGGCCCTTTATCGTTAAGTAAATCTTACGCTTTACCTTCTAATTTTCACACCTCGATAATATGTTCTGCAAAACCTTCTTATAACATGTTCTGCATATAGATTCTTTGCAGAACATGTTATATTTATCCTTATAACACATTCTGCAATGGTCGCCGAACGCATAATTCAGTTAAGAACGGGAAAAGGATGGTCTCAAGAGGAACTGGCCTTAGCCATTGGAGCCTCCAGAGATATCATCAGCAAATACGAACGGGGCAACAACCTCCCTTCGATTGAGATGGCCTCAAAAATGGCAAAGGCTTTTGGCGTCTCTTTAGACTTTCTGATCAATGGAAAGGAGGACAATCGCTTACCTCAACAACCCAGTACAGATGAAAAAATGATAAGGAGGATTCAAGCGATTGAAAACTTAGATAAACAAAGTAGAACCGTATTACTACGGATGGTTGACGCCTTCCTTCGGGATGAAATCACTCGAAAAGCCCATCAGGAATTTCCCTATTAAAAAAAGGGGAGCTCAGAACATGAACTCCCCTTTACCATTATGTGATAGCTTTTAGATAGCTATTTCTTTTTTGGCTGCTTCCAGTTTTGACCCACCTTGGGGTTTTGATTCTGCCAAACCTTAGTCACGCGGCTTCGGTATTCTTTACAGGTTGGATCATCACATTCTTCCTCCTCTTCTTCCTTCTTATCCCCCTTCTCTACCCCAGTAATGGTGGACTCGCCAAACACTTCTTCGGCCTCGTCCATTGTCTCCTTGGTGACACGTACACCGTCATCCTCATCACCTTCCTTCGCTCCTTTCTTTCTTCTCTTGCGGCGCTTCTTTCCCTCCTCTGGTTCTTCCTCCGCTTCCTTAGTGGTCACGACAGTTTCAGACTCAGGAGCCTTTTCCGTATCAACCTCCTCGGATTTGGCCTTTTTCTTCCTCTTCCACCACTTGGATTTTGTCTGAGTAGTATCCGATTCTGCCACCGTTCCATCCTCAGGAGCCTCCTCGACCCCATCAGCAACGGCAGTGCTATCGTTCAACTCATTCTTTTTCCAGAATTGCCACCACTTTTTATTGCTGGCCGTGGTAGAGTCGGACGCCGTAGAATCAGTTTGACTCAAATTCTTAGGCGGCCACTCCTGTATATTCATAATCATGTTGTGTCGGTGCTCCATCCGAATTTTACAGCCCAATACCGGACATTTCGGCTTACAGGAGACCGTGAAGAGACTGAGCGCCCCCGACAACAACACAAAACCCGTAATTCGTCTTATTTTTTTGGAAGACATAAAAGCGAATCTTCTTAACCAAAAACAGTGCACAAGTTAAGCCTTTTTCACAGGCCTTACCAAGAAGCGCACCTTTTGGTTCATGGAAACCGTTAAAACACCTTTTATCTTTGGGCAGAACGTTCAACGAACCCTCCTCGTATGGCTTCATTGAGAGAAAGACTCAACATCATTGTTTTTGGAACTGACACCAAAGCCGGAAAACGTTTCGACGTCTGGCTGCTGGTGCTGATTCTTGCGAGCACCATTGTAGTGATGCTCGACAGCGTATCTCACATTAGGAGCTACGCGAAAGGCTATTTCACCATAGCCGAATGGGTATTTACTGGAATCTTCACCATTGAATTCTTACTCCGCATCTGGATATCACCAAGACCATTCAAATACCTGTTTAGTTTTTATGGCTTGGTTGATCTATTCTCCGTATTACCTCAATATCTAAGCCTATTCATTCCAGGAAGCCACAACCTCATCATCGTAAGAACCATTAGGTTACTTAGGGTATTTCGGATTTTAAAAATGGTACACCTCTCCAAGGAAGCTCAGTCTCTCTTGGATTCCATCGAAAGAAGTAAAAATAAGATCATTGTCTTTTTGGGTGCCGCAGTAAGTCTTGCCTCCATATTGGGCACCCTCATGTATGTGGTTGAAGGACCTGAACACGGATTTAAAAGCATCCCTTTGAGTATTTATTGGGCAGTGGTCACCATGACAACGGTAGGATATGGAGATATCGCCCCACAAACAGTCTTGGGTAAATTCATTGCCACCGCCATCATGCTTATCGGCTATGGCGTGCTTGCCGTGCCGACGGGATTGATTTCTGCGGAAATCGTAAAAGGCTCCAATAATCAAAGCAAACACCAATGCCCGGCTTGTGGATGGGATCGCCATGAAGCTGGCGCTCAATTTTGCAATCAATGCGGACATTCCTTGGAAGAAGAAAAATCCAGAAAAACATAATAGGTGATTGATACTCAATTCATTACAACCTGGATCAGCTTGTAACTTATTGTAAATCAGCATCGGAAAAACTTAAAGCTTAAGAGGATATTCATTAAAAAAAGGGGCTTGGTTGAAGTACAACCAAGCCCCTTTTTTTAATATTTCTGGAATGGATTTTTAGGCATTTCGACGCATGATCAAATGCTTATAAACCTCCTCAACATCCTCCTTCCTACAAAGCTCCGTGCCCTCGTTCATAGTGGCAGCTGTTCCCGTAGCGACTCCTCGCTGCAACACTTCCTCCAGACGCTCACCGCGGTCCAGAGCATAAACCATCCCTGCTACCATACTGTCACCAGCTCCCACTGTACTTTTCTTTGGCATGGTTGGAGGAATGACGTGCTCTGAAATCTCGTTGTTCACCAGCATCGCCCCACGAGGCCCTAAAGAAACCACGACGATTTCAGCTTGGCCTGCTTGGATAATTTTTTGAACACTATCATTCAGGCTCGCCTCAGTAACAGACTCATCACCTGAAATAATCCCCAGCTCCCTCAAGTTTGGTTTAATCAAAAACACACCTTCTTCCAAGGCAGCCAAAAGAGGATCGCCATGGGTGTCAATAATTACACGAGAGCCATTCTTCTTACCGATGTGCGCCACTCGCGCATAAAAGTCATCTGGCATTCCAGGCGCCAAACCGCCACTGGCCACCAAATAATCAGGAGCCAAATTTTTGATGTAATCCAACGCAGACTGCCATTCCTTTTCTGAAATCTCAGGGCCAGGCATTACATAGCGGAACTGCTGGTTGCTGGACATGTCCACAACAGTGAAGTTCTCCCGCGTCCAATTTTGAATCGGAATACGCTCTTGATCCACTCCTTCCTTTTGAAGTAAGTCTTCAAGAATTTCAGCAGTAAAACCTCCACCCAAATAGATAGCCTTGGCATCTCCTCCAAGCTTCTTGATGGCTCGAGCAACGTTGATCCCCCCTCCTCCTGGGTCAAATTTTGGAGCGTCACAGCGAAGCTTACTTTCTGGTCTTATCAAATCCACTTTGGTGCTTTTGTCCAAAGCTGGATTTAGGGTTAGCGTAGCAATCATTTCTTAAAGTATTCTAAAAACAATTTTACTCAGACAAGGTAGCGACTTGAATGAGGAAACAAAAAAAGGAGGCCCCTAAAGCCTCCCTCCTAATAAATTTTTACTCAAACCTTATTTCTTCAGGTTTGCAATCGTAGCCAATGGATCCTCGGCATTGAATACGAAGCTTCCAGCAACCAAGACATCAGCACCAGCTTCAAGTAAAAGCGGAGCATTGTTAGCGTTTACACCACCATCAATTTCAATCTTGGTAGAAGCTCCTGCCTCATTAATAATCGCCTTTAACTTACGGATCTTATCGTATGTACCTTCGATGAATTTTTGACCACCAAAACCAGGGTTCACTGACATGATGCAAACCAAGTCAACATCCTTAATCACTGGAGCCAAAAGCTCAACAGGTGTGTGCGGGTTGATTGCGACTCCGGCCTGAGCTCCCAAGTCATGAATCTGCTGAAGGTTGCGGTGCAAATGCGGACAAGCCTCATAATGAACAGTAATCACCTCTGCGCCCAATTTGCGGAAGGTTTCCACATAGCGCTCAGGTTTTTCAATCATCAAGTGAACGTCAAGCGGCTTTTTGGCGTGACGCTGCATAGCCTCCAACACCGGCATACCAAAAGAGATGTTTGGAACAAAAATACCATCCATGATGTCGATATGAATCCAGTCAGCCTCACTGCTATTAAGCATCTCGATGTCACGCTGGATGTTGGCGAAGTCTGCCGCCAATACTGAAGGAGCAATTAAATGAGCCATGTCAGAAATCAGTCTCTATTTAAAGAACCTCAAGCAAAAGTTAAGCTTTGCTTGATTTTATTGTAATCAGTTGAAAATCACGGTTTTATTCTCATAAACCAAGATTTTTCGTTCAAGGTGGCTATGGACCGCTCGGGACAATACCACCTTCTCCAAATCCTGCCCCATGCGCACCAAATCCTGCACGGTGTTGCCATGGTGAGCACGAGCCACGTCTTGCTCAATAATCGGCCCTGCATCAAGCTCTGCCGTCACATAGTGACTAGTCGCCCCAATCACCTTCACACCACGCTGATGCGCGGAATGGTATGGCTTGGCCCCAGGGAAAGCCGGAAGAAATGAGTGATGGATGTTGATACAACGTTGATCGTACTCCTTGATGAAATCCTCTGAGAGAATTTGCATGTAGCGAGCCAAAACCACGAAGTCAACATTATGTTCCTCCAAAAGTTCCATTTGGCGTTGCTCCTGTTCAGCCTTGTTCTCCTTGGTCACAGGGAGGTGATAGAACGGGATGCCAAATTTTTCCACCAATGGCTTTAACGTATCATGGTTACTCACCACCAACGGAATGTCTGCTTTCCACATACCAGATTCCCAGCGATAGAGAAGATCATAAAGGCAGTGGGACATTTTGGTAACGAAAATCGCCATCCTCGGACGCTCGTCCGAAAAGTGAAGCTTAAAGGTCATCTTATAACGTTCACCTATAAGCGTCTGGAAATATTCCGAAATTTTCTCTGATGGTATGGCGAAGCTCGAGAGGTCAAACTCGACTCGCATAAAGAACACCTTGTGCTCAGCATCAATATGCTGCTCAAGGTTGACGACATTGCCGCCGTTCTTATATATAAATTCTGTAACCACAGCCACAATGCCTTTCTGGTCTGGGCAATGGATTAAAAGAATTGCTGTTGGTGTTTTTTTCATAGCGACGCAAAGATAAAGGTTTGGTCGTGCAAGTTTTCCAGGATTCTTTCAAAAAAGAGCTCTTACCTACTATGGTTGAGTTTTTATATATTTACAATTGTACCATACCCACTATAAACATTTGTAAATGAAAGAACCTAACACTGAAGGGAGGATAAAATTACTCATGGAGCGATTTGAGATATCTCCCTCATCCTTAGCGGACACTATCGGAATTAAACGGGCTGCCGTCTCCCACCTATTGTCTGGAAGAAACAAAGCCAGCCTCGATGTGGTGCAGAAGATTCTGACCACTATTCCCGAGCTTAATCCAACATGGCTGATTTTCGGCAACACCAATATGTTTGTTCACCCAATAAACCAAGATGATGAACAATTGATCACAGAAAGATTTGTGGAAAAAAAGAAACCTGAGCTCGAACAACCATCACTTCAGGAAAACCCAACTCCAACACCTATTCCCCTCCCTCCTACTTCACCAGATAAAAAAGTCGAAAGGATTGTCATATTCTATGACGACAAGACTTTTGAAACCTATTCCCCCAGCAACTAAGACTCAGGCGAATTGAATTGTTTTTTGGAAATTTTTAGACCTGTCTAAAAAAATGATTTAGTTTTGCCTAAACCTTAGATTGCAAGTGATGCTCAGCCACACTGAAGAGAATTACCTCAAGGCCATTTACCAACTCTCTGAAGGCGACCGCAAAGAGGTCTCCACCAATGCTATTTCAGAGTATTTGGACACACGCCCTGCATCGGTAAGTGACATGATTCGCAAGCTCGCCGAAAAAGAGCTTATTCATTATAAAAAGTACAAAGGCGTACGCCTCACCAAAGAAGGATTAATGCTTGCCTTGCAGGTATTAAGAAAACACCGTCTTTGGGAAGTTTTTTTGGTTAAAAAACTGGGCTTCAACTGGGACGAGGTGCATGATGTGGCCGAACAGTTGGAACACATCCAGTCTCCATTGTTAGTCAAAAAGCTTGACGAGTTTTTGGGTCATCCTTCTTTCGACCCACATGGCGATCCCATCCCTACTGAATCCGGAGAAATGCCAGGCATGTTACAGGTCCCTCTTTCAGACACAGAATTAGATGGCCCTTTCGTGGTCATCGGCGTGAAGGATTCCAGCACAGAATTCCTCCAACATTTGGACTCCTTGGGCATCCGCCTCGGGCTCAAACTCCAAATCCAGGAGCGAGCTGTTTACGACGGCTCCATTACCCTAGAAGCAGATTCGAGAATCATCTCAGTCTCCAAGGAGGTTGCGGAAAACCTCTTTGTGTCCTCTCATAAAAATGCATAACAATATGCAGCGCATACTCCTTCACATTGCTGGCCTCGCCACGGCTTTACTTTTCCTTTCGGCCTGCAGCAGCAATGAAACGGCTGATTCAGACTCCTCTCATAAGCCACTTATTGTGGCCACCACTGGAATCATTGGTGACGCCATCGAAAAGATTGTTGGCGATAGTGCTGATGTGATTTCCCTTATGGGCCCTGGTGTAGATCCCCATACCCATAAACCTATCCGTCAAGATTTGGTAAATCTTAACAAGGCGGATTTTGTCTTCCACAACGGTCTTCATTTGGAAGGTAAAATGACTGATGTGCTGGAAAAGCTGGGTAAGAAAAAGCCCGTTATTGCCTTCTCGGATGGTCTTTCTACAGAAAACTTTCGCAAAGCTGAGGGTTTCACCAGCTACGATCCGCACATCTGGTTTGATGTTGCTCTATGGACCAAAGCTGTTCGTTATGCTGGAGAAGAGTTGATTGCTAAAGACAGCCTTCGCGCTGATTATTACAGACCGAGACTTGAGGCTTACCTTCAAGAAATGGAGGCGTTGGACAATTGGGTCAAAGCCGAAATCAAAGCCATTCCTGAAGATAAGCGCCTTATGGTTACGGCTCATGATGCCTTCGGCTACTTTGGCAGGGCTTATCAGTTAGAAGTGAGAGGCGTTCAAGGACTATCCACTGTTTCTGAACCAAGCGTTAAGGAAGTAAATGAACTGAGTGACTTGTTGGTTTCCAGAAAAGTGAAAGCTGTATTTGTGGAGTCATCCGTTCGCCCAAAATTGGTTGAAGCCGTTGCCAAAAACTGTGAATCAAAGGGTTGGAAGGTGGAGATTGGCGGCGAGCTATTCTCAGATGCTCTTGGTGAAAAAGGCACTCCCGAGGGTGAGTACATTGGGATGGTGAAACACAATGTCAATACGATTGTCAGCGCATTAAAATAATGGCAGACCAAAACACAACTTCAGCGACACCGGCCTTAGAAGTTCATGACCTGACGGTAAGCTACCACAGCAAGCCAGTGCTTTGGGGGGTTGACTTTACGGTACCTCAAGGAACCCTTACAGGAATCATGGGACCAAATGGCGCTGGAAAATCCACGCTGATAAAGTCCATCATGGGTTTGGTGGAGATGAACAGCGGATTCGCGCACATTTTGGGAGGACCACTGGAAAAAGTTCGCCAACAAGTCAGCTACGTCCCCCAACGAGAATCTGTGGATTGGAATTTCCCAGCCTCTGTCCTTGATGTGGTTTTGATGGGACGATACGGCAAACTTGGCCTTTTCAAACGCCCACGTAAAGCGGACAAAGAAGCGGCTCTTTCTTGCTTGGAGGATGTAGGACTTTTGCCTTTCAAAGACAGGCAAATCGCCCAACTCTCTGGTGGTCAGCAGCAACGTGTATTCCTTGCTCGAGCATTGGCACAAGATGCCGACATCTATTTCATGGATGAACCTTTCGCCGGTGTGGATGCCGCCACAGAGCAGGCAATCATCAACCTGCTCAAAAAAATGCGGGAACAGGGAAAAACTGTTTTTGTGGTGCACCATGATTTACAAACTGCTCCTGAATACTTTGACTGGATGGTATTCCTAAACACTCGTCTTGTGGCAAATGGACCTACCAAAAAGGTCTTCACTCAAGAGGTGCTCAAAGAAACCTATGGAGGAAAATTGAGTCTTCTGGTTCAGGTAGGCGACTTATTGGCTGAGGAAGGACTTCCACCACGTAAGGGATAAGTTGGATGAATTGGCTTGAATTCATTACGTTCGATAATGCCCTAATACGAAACGTTGTATTAGGCTCTACCCTTTTGGCACTGAGCTCTTCTGTGGTCGGTTGCTTCACCTTGCTTCGTAAGAGGGCTTTGGTAGGTGATGCCGTTTCGCATTCTGTGCTTCCAGGAGTATGCCTTGCCTTTTTGTTCCAAGGCACCAAGGATCCTTTGGTATTGCTGATTGGTGCTTTCATTACAGGCTGGCTGTCCTTATTAACCATTGATCTCATCACCAAACGATCAAGGATTCCCGAAGATGCGGCTACCGGTTTAGTACTGTCTGTCTTTTTCGGGGTAGGCATCTTGCTCCTGACTTACATCCAACACCTACCGAATTTGGCCAACCAATCTGGCCTTGACAGCTTCTTGTTTGGAAACATCCTGTCCATCTCAGAAAAGGATCTTTATGTTTTTGGGGCTGTAGCCATTTGTCTACTCACCTGCGTTTGGCTTTTCTACAAGGAATTTCAAGTTCTTTCCTTTGATGAAGGCTATGCTTCCACCATTGGAATGCCGGTAAAAGGCCTTCGCCTTTTGCTCACCACATTGACAGTTTTAGCTGTTGTAGTTGGTATTCAATCTGTTGGAGTGGTTTTGATGGCGGCGCTTTTGATTACACCTGCGGCAGCTGCCCGATTCCTTACAAACCGTCTTGGTCCAATGGTGATAATTGCCGCAATAATTGGAGCCACCGCAGGACTAACGGGAACATTTATTTCCTCTGCTTTCCGAACCCCTACGGGACCTTGGATTGTGATGGCTTTATCCATCATGGCCTTAGGCGCTTTCTTCTTCGCTCCTAAACAAGGGATTTTGGCAAAATGGATTCGCCAACGCCACTGGAACAGACAAATTCAAGATGAAAACATCCTGAAAGCGATATTCCAATTTCAGCTGGACAACAACTCCAATGATCCTGTTCAAACCGAAACCCTTATCAAATGGCGTCCGATGGAGGCCAAACAATTGAGGTCTGGCTTAAAAAGGCTTTCCAGCCAAGGCTACCTTGAGCAAAACAATGGTTGGCTGCTGACGCAAGTTGGACAAAAGCGTGGGGAGCGGATTACAAGACTCCACCGACTCTGGGAAACATACTTGACCAAATACCTCAAGATCGCCCCAGACCATGTGCATGAGGATGCCGAAAGCATTGAGCACATCATTACACCCGAGCTTGAACTTGAACTTGAAAAGTTGTTGGATTACCCTGAAAAGGACCCTCACGATTCATCCATTCCAAGAAGTTAGACCATGACTTTAATTGCCGGAGATTATTGGAGTATGCTTGCGGGATGTTTGGTTGCCATCCCCTGCGCCATTCTAGGATGTTACCTTGTGTTGCGCCGAATGGTAATGATTGGCGATGCCATTTCCCATGCGGTCCTCCCTGGAATCGTGCTTGCCTTCATGTTAACTGACAAGATGGACACTCTGCCGCTATTAATTGGAGCGGGTTCCCTCGGAATGTTGACCACCTTCTTGATTGAATTCCTTCATAGAAAAGTTAGGCTTCAAGAAGACGCTTCCATTGGCGTCACCTTTACGTGGCTTTTTGCCATTGGGGTGATACTCGTCTCCACATTTGTGAGCAATGTTCATATCGACCAAGAGTGTGTGCTTTACGGAGACCTTGTCAACATCCCCTTTGACCTCATGGAAATTGGAGGAAAAGAAATGGGGCCTGTGGCAATATGGACCCTGGGTTTGGTCAACCTTTGTGTACTGGCCTTTGTTTGGATTTTCTATCGTCAACTATTCATCACCACCTTCGATCCCTCATTTGCTGTTGCCATAGGAATTTCAGCCACCCTTTGGCATTATGCCTTGATGGGTGCTGTTTCAATGGTGAGTGTGGCGTCCTTTGAATCTGTGGGGGCTATTTTGGTGGTCGCGTTCTTGGTGGCACCAGCAGCAACGGCTTATCTATTGACAGACAACTTCAAGTTGATGCTTGGACTTTCTGTCCTTTTTGGAATTGCTTCAGCCATCTTGGGTTACTTATTGGCAATCTCACTCAATTCATCTGCAGCTGGTGGCATGGTCACTGTTGCTGGGGGAATCTTTGGCTTGGTATTCGTGTTATCTCCAAGGTATGGGATGTTCAGCAAAAAGCTCCGTACACTCTTCAAAGTCGCCTAATTGACGAACCACCAAGGATTGATGGCGTATCTTAGAAGACGCCAGTTCAATTCATGTTTTAGCTTTACTTTAACTTCAGATGCGTAACCTCCTGATCATATTTACAATTGTAATTCCTTTGCTGGGATTCAATTTCAAACCAGCAGCAACCACCCAAAGCAGTGCAGCCATCGAATGGATTTCCATCGAAGAGGCTGAAAAACGCATGAAAAACGAGCCACGAAAAGTATTGGTGGACGTTTACACAAACTGGTGTGGATGGTGCAAACGCATGGACCAAACGACTTTTAAGGATCCAAAAGTGGTCGATTACATCAATAAGAATTACTACGCTGTGAAGTTAAATGCTGAACAGGATGGAGCCATTCAGTTTGGAGGAAGAACCTACGAGAAAACACAAAAATACCATGATTTGGCCATTGTTCTTCTTCAAGGGAAAATGAGCTTTCCAAGTGTCGCATACATCGATACAGACAAAAAAGTCATTACTTCAGTCCCTGGTTTCCAGACAGCTCAGGACATGATAAAGATTGTCTCTTTTATTGGAGAGGATTTCTGGAAGACCACACCTTGGGAAACGTATAGTGCCGAATATCCAAACAACTAAATAGTTGAAACGATAAAAACAGAAAGGGCGGTGATTGAATCACCGCCCTTTCTGTTTTTAATGCACTTTATTTTATTGGTTCCCTTTTCTTGGCATTGTACCAAACACCCAATCCCAAAATGGAGAAGAAACTCCAAATGCTACCGTGTCGTCCTTATGATGATGAATACCATGGTGAATCCATAGAATCCTAAGGAAGTTTTTTGGTGCACGCCGTGCGTGAACAATGTAATGGACAAACAAATAGGTAGCATATCCAGACAAGAAACCTGGTAAGAACCCATAGACGTTATTCCCCATAACCCATCGGAAGGCGATGTAGGTGATAGCTGCCAAAAGGATACTTACCACTGGAGGCATCGCTAATCTGGTTTTGTCATTCGGGTGGTCATGATGGACACCATGAAAGGAATATGCAATCCACTTTTTGAGCTTGTTTGTTGGGGCCATGTGGAACACAACCCGATGAACGAAATACTCGAATAAGGTAAAGGAGAGAAATCCAACGAGAAATAGCAGAATTGTCCTCCCTCCTCCCAGCAAACTGTGCACTGATGCATGGATGATAAGTCCGGCAGAAATCCCGTAATACAATATTAAGGGAACGGAAAAATGAGTATGAGTTAGCCGTTCAAAAATCCTGCTCTTAAATAGTCTCTGGTCCTTTTCCACTTCTTGACTCATGATCTTTACTTTTATCAGTGAAATATGACAGTACCTTTTTGCCTATACGTTAAATTCTCCCCTCTTGTCGTATTTTCGAGAAATGTTTTAGACGAAGCCTTTTTATGTCTTATGAAAAACCTGCTTAAAAGTGGCCTTTTGGGATTGACCCTATGCCTAATTTCTTGTTCAGAAAAGGTAACGGGAAGTAGTCAATCCGAATCATCCACCATACAAGAATCAACTGCCGTTCAAGCTCTAGCCCAAGAAGAAGCCCCACAATCTTTATTGCTTGGAGCTGAGAATGTGGACTTCAAAGAATTGCTTGGCGAGAAAAATGTGGCTTTGGTGGTCAATCAGACTTCCCAAATAAATAATGTGCATTTGGCGGATACCTTACTTGCCCTTGGTATCAAGCTGAAAAGGGCATTTGCGCCTGAGCATGGCTTCAGGGGTGATGCTGATGCCGGAGAACATGTGGATAGCGGTAAGGATCCAAAAACTGGCCTTCCAATTATTTCCCTCTATGGGAAACACAAGAAGCCTACAAAAGAAGACTTGGAAGGCATCGACATTGTGGTGTTCGACATTCAAGATGTAGGCGCCCGCTTTTATACCTACATCAGCACCATGCATTACGTCATGGAAGCTTGCGCAGAACAAGGCAAGGAATTCATTGTGCTTGACCGCCCTAACCCAAATGGTGATTATGTTGACGGTCCTGTTTTGGACACAACTAACTGGCGCTCTTTTGTAGGCATGCATCCCATTCCAATTGTTCATGGCCTCACCGTTGGGGAATTGGCAAAAATGATCAATGGCGAGGGCTGGCTAAAAGGCGGTTCCCAATGTAAACTGCAAATCATCCCTTGTAAAAACTACCAACACTCGGATGCTTATTCCCTTCCCGTAAAGCCTTCCCCAAATCTCCCAAACGACCTTTCTATCCGCCTTTACCCTTCGCTGTGTTTATTTGAGCCAACTGAAGTGAGCGTAGGAAGAGGAACCATGGAGCCTTTCCAAATCATTGGCCTACCTTACCCTCATGACTCTGCTACTTATGAGTTCACACCGAAGAGTATCCAAGGTATGGCCAAATACCCCAAGCATGAGGGGAAGAAATGTTATGGAAAGGATTTCAGAAATGCTAAGGCTCCGCAATTCAGCTTGGATTATTTAATCAGCTACTATTCCTATTCCAAACAGCCATCCAAGTTTTTCACCAGCAGGAACTTCTTCAACAAATTGGCGGGGAATGATAAGCTCATTAAGCAGATTGAATCCGGCATGACGGCTGAACAAATCCGAGAAACCTGGGCAAAGGATTTAGAGCAATACCTAACTTTGCGCTCCAAATACCTGATTTACGACTGATTTCATGAAGATAATTTATATGGGAACGCCAGATTTTGCCGTTCCCGCCCTTTCGACTTTAGTGGAAAATGGATACGAAGTGGTAGCTGTGATTACCGCTCCTGACAAGCCCGCTGGACGTGGTAGAAAGTTGACCGGTTCGCCTGTGAAGGAATATGCAGTCCAACATGATTTGCCTGTTCTTCAGCCTACCAACCTTAAGGACCCTGAATTCTTGGAGGAGCTTAAATCCTACAACGCCGATCTCCAAATCGTAGTCGCTTTCCGCATGTTACCTGATTTAGTTTGGGACATGCCGCCGATGGGTACTTTCAACCTTCATGGATCCCTATTGCCGGATTATCGTGGGGCTGCGCCAATTAACTGGGCGGTAGTCAATGGCGACAAGGAAACAGGTTTAACCACTTTCTTCCTCAAGCATGAAATCGACACTGGTGATATCATCATGCAGGAAAAGGAACCTATTTCCAAGGACGATACCGCTGGTAGCCTTTATGGCAGATTGATGGAAAAAGGAGCTGGGTTGGTCTTGGAAACGGTCAGGAAAATTGAGGCTGGTGAAACCACCCCTCATCCTCAATCCTTAACTGGACATGAGCGTCCTGCTCCAAAAATTTTCCGTGAAACCTGTGAGATTGACTGGAGCAAACCATCCGAAGAAATCAGAAACTTGGTTCGTGGAATGGCTCCTTATCCTGCCGCTTGGACCACCTTGGAAGGTAAGTCTTGTAAGATCTTTTCTTTAGAGCCTTCAGACACTCCACTTGCTGAGGGAAAAGACATTGAGTCGGACAACAAAACCTACCTAAGGTTCCGAACAGGTGATGGCCAAATCGACATCAAAGAACTTCAATTGCAGGGAAAACGCAGAATGACCATCGAGGACTTTTTGCGTGGTTTCAACTTAACGGTATAATCCAATGATCATCTCACAAATTGTGGCCGTAGCCGAAAATGGCGCCATAGGAAAAGACAATGATTTGCCGTGGAGGCTGCCTGCTGACCTAAAGTTTTTTAAGCAAACTACTTTGGGCCACCATATGGTGACTGGACGCAAAAACTATGAATCCATAGGAAGGCCGCTCCCAGGTCGCACCACCATCATATTGAGCAGAAATCCGGACTATGCTGTGGAGGGCTGCGAAGTATTCCAAAACCTTGACGAAGCCATTGAGATAGCTCAACGAAATGGTGAGGAAGAACTGTTCATCATTGGTGGAGCTCAAATCTATTTGGAAAGCCTGCCGGTGACCCAAAAAATTTACATGACCGAGGTGGAAACATCAGTGCCTGATGCTGACACCTTCTACCCTGAGCTGGACATTACAGAATGGGAAGAGGTTTCAAGAGAACGTCACCTTGCGAATGAAAAAAACCCATTTGCCTATTCCTTTGTAGTTTTCGAGCGTAGAGCCTAAAAAAATAAGCCCTCCAACAAGGAGGGCTTTATTATCAATTTATTTATCGTAAAATTGCTTTATAGCACAATCAAGTGATTCCATTGGTGAGGTATTTCAGGATAGCATCCACCTCAACAGGCTTATCAAAGTTTAATGGCCTAAACTTCGGTTTCAGGAGGATTCCCCTATCCACCAACTCATTGAGAATTGGCAAATAGCCGTGGGTAGTTTTTCCCAAAAAGAGGTTATCCAACTTGGTCCCCTTTGCCTGAAGCTGAAGCATCCTTCTAAAGCCTCTGAGATAAAGGAAATCCTTGGTAAACCCTCCTCCGCGATACACCCTCGCTACAATATAGAAGAGCTGCTCCGGTCTTACATCACAGGTAGCCAACAGGTTTTGGAAAGTCGTTTTAAAGTCATTTCCTTGAGCCATTGACTTCACGGCTAACACTCGCATACCAAGCGTTCTGAGACGAGAAACCGTAAGTCCACCACTGTTCATTTCAGCAAGAATCGCCAAACCTTCTTGGGAATAGGTGTTTCTTGGCAGTCCCAACCTCAAGAACTTTAGCGGTTGCTCCACAGCGTTCATGGTTGTAACCATGTGGACCCCAATTTCATGATTCAGCAAGGCATTGAGACGACTTGGCGTAAACACCGCGCCCTTCTTCAATACCACAAGTTGCTTGGAGTTCATCACCAACACATCTGAAGAAATGTTGGAAGTCACCTCCACTTTATAGCTGAAACCATAACGCTCTCCCTCAGCTGCAAAGGCTTTCTTTACTTCAGCAGCACTTAACGGTTCCTCCTCACTGAATTGAGGCAATTCCTTACAATAGAGTAAGAAATTTGCGTCGGCGATATCCTTGTCAGAAGGCTCACCAAAATACCTCAACGAGTTATAGAAGAATTGCTCTGTGCCCAATCCAGCCAACATGTCCACCTTATCCGCATAGGAACGGATAATGTCCACGTAAATCTGGCGGATATGGATGTCCTCAATGTGGTCCACATCCAAGCGATACATCTTTGCCTTGAATGAATGTGGATCAATCGTTAGCGGCTTATAACGGAAGAACGGGTTTTCATTGAACTTTGACCGGAAGAACTTTCGCTTTTCCGACTCCAAGTTCAACGGGTTCACATAGCCCAAAAGCTCAAAGCTTCGGGCCATTCGGAACAACTTCTTGTCCAAGTTCAGGACCTCCGGCTGAATGTCACCATGCAACAAGGCCCCTTTTCTACGGACATTGAAGTTCGCCCAAGTATTGACGAACCATTTTGAATTGTTGAGAATGGCCGTTTTCAATCCCTTAGCAAGGGCTTGAATCTCCATAGGGTATTTCTGCCCCGTCAGCTCATCCATGAACACCTTTTTGACCTCCGTGGCCAACACCAAGGTATTGTCAAAATGTTCAGAGATGTATTTCAAAAGCTGTCCACGCCCATGGAAAATATGGTTCACCGAAACCCCAGGCATAACCTTACGGGTTTTGATGGCCATCAATTCCTTCTTCCAGTGGCTAATCTGGGTATTGAACTTCTTGATATCAATATTCTCAATACCAATATTGAAGAGGAAGCTGGTCTCATGACGCTTATAGTTGTAAGAGTGAATATCATACAACACACAGGCACCAAACTGCTTTTCAATCCTGCTGACCAAAGCATGGACAACACGGTAGAAATTCCGGTGTTTTTGCAAGGAAATTTCCCGTTCTTCAGCGGAGAGTTCATCCTTCCACACCTTTTTTCCCCATGCTACATCATAGATGCACTCGTCCTCATTACGGTTCAAGTCATATTCATAGCGAGAGTCTCCCCCCACCAAAGTGATGGGGAGAGACTGAATGAATTCTGCCGTAAAGGGGTCTTCCTCGTAGAAGCGCTCATCCTCATCGAGCAAACATTGCCCTTCAAGGGAAGCCCGCAATCGATGTCCATCGTGAATAGCCGCACAGATGAACGGCACGTATTCCTGAATCTTGACGTAAAAGTCTCCTTCATGGGATGCCTCAAAGCAGATGCCCTGCTCAATATTGGCAATGATTTCATCAAGGCTTATGCTTTGCATCTTCGACAGCCTTACGGTGAGCCAGCTTACGGTTAAGGGCCGCTTCACGGGAACTCACCACATATTCTATAAAGTCGAGTACGTTCTTTTGAAGTTTTGTTCTGTTGAGTTTGTTGATACGTGAAATGCCACCAGGGCTTAACACGTTCACCTCGATGAGTTTTCCGTTAATCACATCGAGCCCAACAAAGTAGAGCCCATCATCGACCAATTTCGGTCCGACAAGCTCACAAATGCGCTGCTCCGTTTTAGTGAGCTGATGCTTTACAGCTGTTCCACCTACGGAGACGTTGGCCCGAGCCTCGTTCTCTGCTGGCACGCGTTTCATGGCACCAATTGGCTTACCGTTGAGCATCAAAATCCGAACATCGCCTTGGTCAGCTCCCTCTACATATTCCTGAAGGATGACATACTGCTGGTCCTTTTGGCCGGAGATATAGAAATCCAACAAAGAGCTGATGTTCTTTTGGGCTTGTTTCTCCAACACGATCACACCGCTACCACCATAACCATCCAGTGGCTTCAGGATCATCTTGTCAGATTTCGACTCCTTAATCAAGCGGATTAAATAGTCCCTGTTTTTGGAAACATAAGTCTTTGGGATGATGGATTCAGTTCCGCCAAACATTCCCGCTGTGTACAACTTATTGTTCGCCCTGCGGATACCCTCCACATCATTCAGGATAAACACGTCATCCTTCACCGAATCCAAGAAGTTCAGCATAATGGAATCCACCGGCGGATTGGCGCGCAAGAAGAGGACATCAAAACCCGAAATCGGCAGCATCTTCTCCTCAAACTCTACCTTAGGGTAGAATTTTGCAGGTTCCGTTGGCACTTTTTCCATCCCCTTCAACATCTTCACGAAACCAAACACCTCGTTCTCACGAATGGTTAGGTTACTTGGCACCATCACCCCTACATTATGTCCTCTTTGGTAGGATTCATGGATGAGTGTCAGAGTGGTATCAGTCGCTGGGGAAATCCTTTCCCACGGGTACATGATGAAGCAAATGTTCATTTTACGAGTTGCTGTTTCCATTTCATTTTATGATTGGCACAAACTACAATTCCCACACAAATGTTTCTATTAAATCAGAAAAGATTTTTTTATTTTAATATTGCGATATAGCTAACACATAAGGAGGTGGTTTATTTTTATTGCCGAGAGAATTGAATACCTTTGAAACAATCCAACTTTGGGGGTGTCCTTTGGGACTGAGAGTTTACCCTTTGAACCTGATGCGGTTGATACCGCCGTAGGGAAAAGTTGAGTCGAAAGCCTTGAAGCATTTCAGGCTCTCATTTTTTGACTTCGCTCTCCCCCCATTGTTGCCAACGTAATTCGTAGGCATGAAATTATTTGTCAATAACGAGGAAAGGGAATTAGATTCCCCTAACATTCCCGCAATACTGTCCCTCTTAGGCCTTTCGGCCAAAGGTGTGGCGGTAGCTGTGAACAACACTGTTGTTCCAAAAGCCGCATGGGAGGGCTTTTCTCTTTCTGAAAACGATCGCATAACCATCATCAGGGCAACCCAAGGAGGTTGACTTTTCAATGACCACTTATGAAAGGTAAGGACACAAAACCATCACAAGGCGCCATTACGCGTAATCCGTTCCCAGCCTCCAAGAAAATCTACGTGCCTGGGGAAATCCACGACATCAAAGTGGCCATGAGGGAGGTTTCCCTTAGTGACACGGTGCAGAAATTCAACCCACAGGCGCCAGTTCAGAAGAACGCTCCTGTAACGGTTTATGACACCAGTGGACCATACACTGATCCAAGCGTTGAAATCGACGTTCGTAGAGGTCTTCCAAAATTGCGTGAGCAATGGATTCAGGACCGTGGCGATGTGGAGCAGCTTTCGGACATCACCTCACAGTATGGCCAGCAACGTCTTGCAGACAAGGGACTTGACCACCTAAGGTTTGAGCACCTTTCCAAGCCATTGCGTGCCAAAAAAGGGAAAAACGTTTCTCAATTGCATTACGCGAAGCAAGGCATTATCACTCCTGAAATGGAGTACATCGCCATTCGCGAAAACCAGCGCATCGAGGAGGTTGAGCAATTGACCGAGCAGCACCCTGGCAACAGCTTTGGCGCTAACACGCCAAAGGGTAAAATCACTCCAGAGTTTGTGCGTAGCGAGGTAGCTGCTGGACGTGCCATCATCCCGAACAACATCAACCACCCTGAGTCCGAGCCAATGATTGTTGGCCGTAACTTCTTGGTGAAAATCAACGCCAACATCGGTAACTCTGCCACTACTTCTTCCATTGAAGAGGAAGTTGAAAAAGCGGTTTGGGCTTGTCGTTGGGGTGCTGATACCATTATGGACCTCTCTACGGGTAAGAACATTCACGAAACCCGCGAGTGGATTCTTCGCAACTCCCCAGTTCCAATTGGTACCGTTCCGATTTACCAGGCTTTGGAAAAAGTGAATGGTAAGGCTGAGGATTTGACTTGGGAGCTTTTCCGTGACACACTTATTGAGCAAGCCGAGCAAGGTGTTGACTACTTCACCATCCACGCCGGTGTATTGCTTCGCTATATTCCATTGACCGCGAAGCGTGTTACTGGTATTGTTTCTCGTGGTGGTTCTATCATGGCGAAATGGTGCTTGGCTCACCACAAAGAGAACTTCCTCTACACCCACTTCGAGGAAATCTGCGAAATCATGAAGGCTTACGACGTAGCGTTCTCCCTTGGAGATGGTCTTCGTCCAGGTTCTATTGCTGACGCAAATGATGCCGCTCAATTTGCTGAGTTGGAAACACTTGGTGAGTTGACCAAAATTGCTTGGAAACACGACGTTCAAACCTTCATAGAAGGTCCTGGTCACGTGCCAATGCACATGATTAAGGAGAACATGGACAAGCAGTTGGAGGTATGTAGTGAGGCTCCTTTCTACACGCTCGGCCCATTGACCACTGATATCGCTCCTGGTTACGACCACATCACCTCCGGCATTGGTGCCGCCATGATTGGTTGGTTCGGTTGCGCTATGCTTTGTTATGTGACACCTAAGGAACACTTGGGTCTCCCGAACAAGCAGGACGTGAAAGATGGTGTAATCACTTATAAATTGGCTGCTCACGCTGCTGACTTGGCCAAAGGCCACCCTGGTGCCCAATACCGCGACGATGCACTTTCAAAAGCGCGTTTCGAATTCCGTTGGGAAGACCAGTTCAACCTCTCTCTTGATCCAGATACCGCACGTGAGTACCACGATGAAACCCTTCCTGCTGAAGGCGCCAAAGTTGCTCACTTCTGCTCTATGTGTGGACCGAACTTCTGTTCGATGAAAATCACACAGGATGTTCGCGACTATGCTGACGAAAACGGGTTGAACGACCAAGAAGCTATTGAAAAAGGCTTAAAGGAACGTTCAGAAAAATTCAAGAACCAAGGTTCTGAGATTTATTCTTAAGGGGTATAAAGTACCAAGTATAGAGTATCAAGCTCTGTACTTGGTACGCTATACTTAGTACGCTATACTCAAAAATGTACGCGGTTTCGATTGCTGGACATGATCCTTCTGAGGGCGCTGGAATTGGCGCGGACCTCAAGACCTTTGAGGCGCATGGGCTTTTGGGATTGGGAGTGGTTACAGCAATCACCTATCAGGTAGAGGACCGTTTTGAAGGCTTGGATTGGGTGGAACGCAAATCAGTACTTCGTCAATTAGACCTTTTACTGAAGCGATACCAACCACGCTATTTCAAAATCGGGATTGTGGAGAGTTTCGGCTTTCTTTCGGAAATCCTTGAACTGATTCACAAGAATTCCTTGAACCCCGTAATCGTCTGGGACCCTGTACTAAAAGCCACAGCAAGCAAGGAATCCTTTCATCAGGAATTCAAAAAATCAGAAATCACTGATTTGCTTAAAAAGGTTACTCTAATCACCCCGAACTTGGACGAGATGAAGCTCATCTTTCCAGATTGGAATCCTGAAACAGAGTTGCCAGAAAGCACTTCCTTACTACTGAAAGGCGGACATAGCGATACGGAAAAAGGCACAGACATTCTCTTCCAGCAAGGAATGGAATACGCCCTATCTCCTACCCGAATTATTCAAGGAGAGAAGCACGGAACGGGATGTGTCCTCTCCTCAGCGATCTGCTCCCAACTCGTTTTAGGGAATAACCTGAAAGAAGCTTGTCAAGAGGCCAAAGACTATTTGATTGGGTTTCTTGAGAGCGGAAAAGATCTATTGGGTACCCACCAACCATTGGCAAAACCATGAAAGAGATTGCAAAGCTTCAACTAATCACCCAACCCGTTGAAGGAAAAAGCATCGGAGACGTTGTTCGAGCAGCTTGTGAAGGTGGGGTAAAATGGGTGCAGGTTCGCATTAAGGAGGCTACTCCTGACCAATGGAAAACGGAGGCCCTTGAAGCAAAAAAGGTTTGTCAAGAATTTGGTGCCACGCTCATCATCAATGACAACCCATCATTGGCCAAAGAAATTGGTGCTGACGGCATCCACATCGGGAAGCAAGATATGCCTCCTGCTGAAGCGAGAGCTTTGTTAGGCCCTGACTTCATCATTGGAGGAACAGCCAATACCTTGGACGATGTACTTCAGCTTGCAAGCTCGGGAGCAGTGGACTATATCGGCTTGGGCCCTTACCGTTTTACGGAAACCAAGAAGAACCTGAGTCCAATTTTAGGACTGGAAGGCTATCAACGCATCATCAAAGAATTAGAGGCTCGAAACCTCACTATTCCTGTCATTGCCATAGGTGGAATTTTGCCTGAAGATGTAGAAAAAATTCTGGCCTCTGGCATGTATGGAATCGCTGTTTCCTCTGGAATCAACCTGAGCAAGACCCCTGAAAAGGAAGTAATTTCCTATTTGAAGGGCATTTATCAGCCAACTATTTAACGGCATTTGGTTAAATACAATCGGTCTTGTAGATTTAAACTCAGGGACTCATAAAACAGATGTAATAAAAAAACGGAAATGATTCAAAAACAGGCTTCTAACTTAGTACGAATAGGTATTTTTTACGACGGAAATTACTTCCATCACGTAAGCAATTATTACAATTACGTACACTCCCGCCAGCGTCGTCTGAGCATTTCGGGCATTCACGAATTCATCCGCCAAGAGGTATCTGACAGATTGGGAATGGAGAAGGCATTGTGCCAAATCACCAACGCCCACTACTTCCGTACCCGCATGAGCGCCAAGGAAGCCAGCAACAAAGGAAGTCAGCTGTATTTCGATAGGGTTTTTGACGACATCTTGATGTCTGAAGGTGTGAACACACACTACCTCCCTATCCGCACCTCCTTCGGTCGCAAGGATGAAAAAAGCATTGACGTTTGGTTGGCTTTAGAAGCCTACGAGCAAACCCTCCACAAGCAGTTTGACGTGGTGGTTTTGATCGCTTCAGACCGTGATTATCTCCCACTCGTTCGCAAATTGAACACACTGGGCTCTGCCTTGATGGTGTTGAGCTGGGATTTCGAATACACGACTGAGGACGGTCGCATCATGACCACAAAAACTTCTCAGGACCTTATCAATGAAGTAAGCTTCCCTGTGGGAATGCACAGCTTGATTGATGATCCGGAAAACGAGGAGGATGAAATCATCTCCAACTTGTTCGTTCCTTTCGAAAGCAGTTCCAAGCAAACTTATCGTAACTATGATGAGGAAGCGGAAAACGAAGGTGAGGAAAACGAAGAAGAGGAAACTGTTGAAGTAGAATTCACTGAAGGTGAAGAGCATGAAAGCGAAATCCTAAGCATTCACAATGGCTACGGATTCATCCGCTTCCCAAACAATAACCTCTACTTCTACTATGCTGACGTGGAAAACGTTGATTTCTACGATCTTCATATCGGTGACCAAGTAACGTTCGTCATCGAGAAGAACAGCAATGGCGACAACGTTGCCAAGAACATCAACAAAATTGAGGCAAAGGTTTCTTCTTACTAAGAAATCACCTCTGGGAGCACATCCACTCCTACAATAACATATTGTAATTCACTTTGTTAGGCTTTGGCAATTTGTCAAAGCCTAACGTCTTTATCCGCTCCAGTATGGAACCGCTAAAGATTGCCGACAAGGTATTTCAGTCCCGCCTTTTCACCGGCACAGGTAAATTCGCCTCCTCCCAACTTATGGAAGAGGCACTTCTGGAATCAGGCTCAGAGCTGGTAACAGTAGCCCTTCGCCGAGTGGAAGTCAAGAACCAACAGGATGACATCCTCTCCCACTTGGAGCATCCTCAATTCAATCTTTTGCCAAATACCTCAGGAGTTCGCAACGCCAAGGAAGCTGTCTTTGCAGCACAATTGGCTCGCGAAGCTTTGGAAACCAACTGGCTTAAGTTGGAAATCCATCCCGATCCCAAATATTTAATGCCGGACCCTGTAGAAACACTTAAGGCTACAGAGGAGTTGGCGAAACTTGGGTTCATCATTCTTCCATACATTCATGCAGATCCTATTTTATGTAAACGTCTGGAAGAAGCTGGAGCTTCAGCCGTAATGCCTTTGGGATCTCCAATTGGCACGAACAAAGGTTTGGCCTCTCGTGAGTTCCTAAAGATTATTATTGAACAAAGCACACTTCCAGTTGTGGTGGATGCGGGGATTGGAGCTCCATCTCATGCCTGTGAAGCCATGGAAATGGGTGCTGATGCGGTATTGGTGAATACGGCTATTGCTTGCTCACCGAATCCGACTATAATGGCTAAGGCATTTAAGCAAGCGGTTGAAGCTGGTCGTATGGCTCATGAAGCACGATTAGCTCAAACCCAACCACATGCAATGGCGAGTAGCCCCCTAACTTCTTTTCTTGAGGAACTATAATTGAAAGCTTTCTCAAGAAGCTGAATTACAGCATCTATGTCCGTGTGAGATTTTTAATCAATTATCTCGCACGGATTTTTATTACCTGAACCAACAATAAAACCCTATACGGTAATTAACCTTATTCGGTTATCAACTTGATACTATGGCATTTCGGGATTTGTTTGAACGTTATTCTTGGGATGATGTCAAACACAAGATTTACCAAAAGACCGCCACTGATGTTCAAATAGCCCTCGGCAAAGACCGCCGAGATCTTGAGGATTTCATGGCTCTAATCTCCCCTGCCGCCGCACCATATTTGGAGGCCATGGCAGCGGAAAGCCAACGTTTGACCCAAAAGCGATTTGGTAAAACAGTTCAACTGTTTGCCCCGATGTACTTGTCAAACGAATGCCAAAACATCTGTACCTATTGTGGATTCAGCCTCGACAACAAAATCCGTCGAAGGACCCTAAGCACCCAAGAAATCCTCAGGGAATCAGAGGTCATCAAAGGCCTCAATTTTGATCATGTTTTGCTGGTAACTGGCGAGGCCAACCAAAAGGTGGGCACTCCATACATCAAAAATGCGATTGAAACCCTTCGCCCGCATTTTTCGAACATCTCCATGGAGGTGCAACCTCTGGATGAAGAAGAATACAAATCACTGATCGAGGCTGGCCTAAGTGGTGTGTTGGTTTATCAGGAAACATATCACGAGGCGGATTACAAAAAGCATCACCCAAAAGGCAAGAAATCTAATTTCCATTACCGCCTTGACACCCCCGACCGACTGGGACAAGCCGGCGTTAAAAAGATTGGATTGGGTGTGTTGATTGGCCTCGAAGATTGGCGAGTTGACAGCTTTTTCAACGCACTCCATCTTCAATACTTGGAGCAGACCTATTGGCAAACCAAGTATTCCATCTCCTTCCCAAGACTCAGACCTGCCGAGGGGCTCTTGGAACCCAAGGTCGTGATGAACGACCGCGAATTGCTTCAGCTCATCTGCGCCTATCGCCTTCTCAACGAAGAGGTAGAACTTTCTCTCTCCACACGAGAACGTGAAATTTTCAGGGATAACGCCCTCCAGCTCGGCATCACCACCATGAGCGCCAATTCGAAGACGAATCCTGGCGGATATGCTGACGGCAAAGACAGCTCATTGGAGCAGTTTGAAACTTCTGATGAACGCTCATCGGAGGAAATTGCCAATATGATTCGAAGCAAAGGGTACGATCCCGTTTGGAAAGATTGGGACGCCACCTACGATACTGTTTGATAAGCTATGCTAAGTGTAGAGGAAAAACAGCGCTACGACCGTCATATTATTCTCCCAGAAATTGGGGAGGAAGGACAGAAAAAACTGAAGGAGGCCAAAGTATTGGTCATTGGTGCAGGCGGGCTTGGAAGTCCATGCCTACTTTACCTCGCCAGTGCCGGAGTGGGAACTATTGGTATTATCGATGACGATACGGTTGACCTGAGCAATCTCCAACGTCAAGTACTGTATAGCGTAGATGACATTGGCCAAAGCAAGGCCATTTGCGCTTCCGAAAAATTGGAAGCCATTAATCCGCACATCGAACTCATCCCCTACACCGAACGACTCACCGAAGAAAACGCCATTTCCATCTTTCAGGAATATGACATCATCGTAGATGGCTCGGACAATTTTGGAACACGGTATTTGGTAAATGACGCTTGTGTCATTACAAAAAAACCATTGGTATTCGGCTCCATTTTTAAGTTTGAGGGACAGGTTAGTGTATTCAATTTGGAGGACGGACCAACCTACCGTTGCCTGTTCCCCGAACCACCAGAAGCTGGCGAGATGCCCTCATGTTCTGACATTGGCGTTCTTGGTGTTTTACCAGGAATGGTGGGAAGCATCCAAGCCAACGAGGTGATCAAACTTATCACTGAAATAGGCGAACCACTCAAAGGACGCATGCTTGTATTGGACGCGTTATCCACGCACACCCATGAATTCTCCTTTGGGACTTGGGAGGCAAATAAGGAAATCCAAGAACTCAAAGGCGTTGAGTACCAATGCGAGATTCCTACCGCTAAAAGAGAAATAGAATTCAAGGAATTGAAAGAGCTCCTTGAGTCTGCCGAACCTCCATTCTTGGTGGATGTCCGAGAAACAAAAGAGCGTGAAAAAGGGCATTTAGGTGGAGCACATATTCCACTCTCCCAATTTGAAAAACGGTTTAAGGAAATCCCTTCAGACCAGTCCGTTGTCATCTATTGCGAACGAGGTCAGCGTTCAAAACAAGCCTGCAACTTTTTAACCGAAAAAGGCTACATCAATATCAAGAGTCTTAAGCAGGGATTTAAACCTTAATCCCTATTTCCTTTTGTTTCACGTGGAACAACTTTCCGCCATAAGTTGTCACAAATCTTCACATAACCGAATTAGGTAATATCGCCATTTTCAATCGGTACACTACTCTTAAACTCAAACAAACCTTTTACGACTACAATCATATTCCCCCTACAATAGTCCCTTTCCATTTTCACCATAAAAAAAGGAGCCCATGTGGCTCCTTTTTTTATGACTATGGTCAGTAATCAATTCTCATAGTATCCGCCTTCAAGGTCAACCTCCTTGGCTTTTTCCTTTTCGGATTCCTTGGCTGGCTTCTGCCACACATCGCCCTCCCCTTTCTTGATATAAGTGGCGGAGTATAAATGCATCTTTAGGATATCCTTTGGTAAGTACTTCACCGCAACATTTTCTGGATGCTGGATTTTCGATTTTAACCTTTCAATGTCCTCGGCCTTGAAAACAGGTCCATAATATTCGAAGCCAGT
>JAUIJC010000021.1 GCA_030431525.1 Bacteroidia bacterium
TGTAAACTTTCTCATCCAAGCGTAATTCCTTGAGAATGCTTTTCAGCAGTGATTTGCAGTCGTCCGTATCGTAGATGGTGAAGTCCGGCTTATAGCCAAGCACCTTGCCCTCAATCCGCAGAATCTTCGCGAAGGTGGAGTGGAAGGTACCCATCCAAATGTCCTTGGCTTGTTCGCCCACCACCTGCTCAATCCTGTCGCGCATTTCGCGGGCCGCCTTGTTGGTAAAGGTCAGCGACAGAATGTTCCAAGGGTTGGTTCCCTGCTCAATGAGGTAGGCAATGCGGTAGGTCAGTACTCGGGTTTTTCCCGAACCTGCGCCTGCGATAATCATTGAGGGGCCTTTGGTGTTGACTACAGCTTCCCGCTGGGAAGGGTTCAAGCCTTCAAGGAATTGGGACATAATAATCTGCGATTGTAGGTCGAAGAGGTAAGAATTTGCCTGCTTGCAATGATTCTCAGCATTCAACGCTTTGACCTATGAAATGGAACAAAATCCCACTGGGTGGGGTTCCTCGGAAATCTCCGCAAGTTACGGCTTATGAATGGAAGTTGGAGGGTGGCTGTGCTCACCGTAGGATTGCGTAACTTTGTGGGGAGAAGTTGAAAGAAAGATGTTTGAAGGATTTGGGCTTGCGAACTGTGTTCGGTAGGTGTAAAACCCAATGCTGTCAACTTAAGAGTAGGGCTATACGCCCCACTCTGACATATTTCGCCCTTACAGGGCTCTTAGGAATTGGATTACAGACCTTACTCGATGCTTAAGTTGACAACATTGGGTGTAAAACCTACCGCTAAGGACCGTGCATGGCTTTCTCCATAGCGTCAGGTTTCATACCTGACACCGACAATTGGGATGCCTCCATGAGCTCATAAATTCAATATTCTCCTTTGTTATCCACCAAGCCATTTCCCACCGTGATTATCCACCAAAATACCCTAATCAGCGAAGACGTTTTTGAGAAGCAGTTTGTGTGCAACCTTGACAAGTGCAAGGGCGCCTGCTGTGTGGAAGGAGATTTGGGAGCGCCATTGGAGCAAGAGGAACTCGCGATTTTCGAGGAAATCTACGACAAGGTGGAGCCTTATCTTTCTGAGGAAGGCAAGAAGGCGATTGCCGAGCAAGGCTTGTTTATCAAGGATTGGGAAGATGATTGGTCTACAACCACCATTGACAACAAGGAGTGCGCCTATGCCATTTATGATGATAAGGGCTATTTGAAGTGCGCCGTGGAGCAGGCTTATTTGGATGGGAAAATTGATTACAAAAAACCGATTTCCTGTCACCTTTATCCAATCCGTGTGCAGAAGCTCAAGGAGTATGACGCTCTGAATTATGACCGTTGGGATATCTGCTCAGATGCTTGTGACTTCGGCGAAAAGTTGGGCGTTACTGTGTTCAGTTTCCTAAAAGAGCCATTGATTAGAAAGTACGGCAAGGAGTGGTACGAGTCCTTGGAGCAGGCCTTTGAAAACGAGAAGTGATTTGGTGAAACACCATTGATAAACAAGGAAGATCTGACTGGCAACGATTGCCGGTCAGGTCTTTTTTATGGGTTCGACAAGTATTTTCAGGCTCTATTTTTTTACAAACCGCAAGGTGAACCGCTGGTGGTCCTCGGTCTGGATGTTTAGGAAGTAAATTCCTTGTTCAAGTTCGCTCACATTCATTTGCTCATAGCTTTGGATGGTCGCCGATTTCTGGGGATTTCCCAACACGTCCACCACACGGAGATGCAGGGTTCCGGTGATGCCTTTGACCCCAAGCTGGTCGGTAATGGGTTGCGGATAAATAGAAACGGTGTCCGCGGTATCCTTTTCCTTGAGGTCTTGGAGATAGGCTTGGGAATTGGCCCGAATGGCTTTGGCACTGTGAGCGTTATATACATTGAGTGACATCAGTAGCAGGCAGGTGAGGGTGCACCCCCACAGTAGGAGTTTCTTCATAATTACAGGCTTTCTTCACTATTTTGTACGCATTAATTGCGTAAGAAACCTGTGTTTTTTTAATGTTAAATGATGAGTTCTAATCCATTAAGGACGAATGAGATGAACGGTTCGATGAGATTTTGTTGTTACTTTGTGTATTCCGTGATTTTGCCATAAAATCAGGGTGTGAGAAAAAGCCGAATTTTCAAAGAAAAAGCACTGGCTTACAGTGTGGAAGACTACATGATGCAATCATTTAAGAGCGTATTCAGTTTTTGTTTTTTGATGGCCTTGAGCCTGATGGCCGTGACGGGGCAAACCCTGAGCACCCCAAGGGAGGCCATTGAAAATGTTCACAAGCATTGGGAGGACAATCCGGAGCAGGCCCTCAAGTCCTTGGACGTATCCGGCTTGGATAAAAAGGAGCAGAAAAAGGTCCTACGTAAGCTGGCGTTGCTGATTAACAGCGGGCAGGTTTTGCAGGCAAAAATGCCCGAGCAGGCGGCCTATTACGATACCTTGAAAGGTCATTTTGAGCCATTCCCTGAACTCAAGCCAATTTGGATGGAGCGCAAGGGGAATAACTGGCGTTTTTCCACTGCCTCGGTTCAGGCGATTCCCGATGTCTACCACGAACAATTCCCTTTTGCTGTAAAGGTTGTCCACAAATTTTCGGATGGTCGAACCAAAAAGCTTTTTGGGTTCCCTGTCTGGAAAATGTTGGGCTTGGGCATTTTGATCGCCATGTTGGTCCTTGTTCACTGGATGTTGATGTTGTTGACCGAGCCGATTTTCAAGCGTCTGCTCAGGAAATATCAGGAAGTGCTTGAACCGAAGAAATTCACTCAGCCACTCAGTTTTATGGCCGTATCGCTGTTGTTGGTTTTCTTCCTTCCAGCCTTACAGCTCGGTCCAGAGGTTGGCGCTTGGAGTTTGAAGATTGCCAAGGTGACCGTGCCGGTGTTCACCACCATTTTGTTCTACCGAATGGTGGATTTGGTTTCGGATCACTTGATGTATTTGGCTTCCTTGACCGAAGGAACCTTGGACGATCAGTTGGTGCCACTTGTGCGCAAGACGCTGAAAGTTTTCGTGGTGGTATTGGGAGTGTTATTCGGACTCCAAAACTTGGATTTCAACATCATGTCCTTGGTCGCAGGTCTTTCCATCTCCGGTATTGCTGTGGCCTTGGCGGCGCAGGACACCATTAAGAACTTCTTCGGTTCGGTGATGATTTTTGTGGACCGTCCGTTCCAGATTGGCGACTGGATCGTGGCTGATGGCATCGATGGCGATGTGGAGGAAGTCGGTTTCCGTTCCACGCGCATCCGTACATTCCACAACTCGGTGACCTCCATCCCGAACGGCAAGATTGCCGATATGTGTGTGGATAACATGGGTCAGCGGAAATACCGTCGCTACAAAACCTATATTACTGTAACCTACGATACCTCTCCGGAGAAGCTGGACGCCTTTGTGGAAGGCATGCGCCAAATCGTGCTCGACCATCCACTCACCCGAAAGGATAGCTTCCATGTGTATTTCAACACCTTTGGAGCTCATTCCTTGGACATCCTTTTCTACATCTTCTTTAAGGTGCCAGACTGGGGGGCGGAATTGAAAGCCCGTCATGAGGTCAATCTGGCCATCATGAGACTGGCCCAGAAAATGGGCGTTGAGTTTGCCTTCCCAACGCAAACCATTCATATGGAAACGGGAGATTCCTCAAAGGGCTTGACAGACGAGGAAGTCAAGCGGGAGATGGCTACCATCACACAGAAATAAATAAAGCAAAGGGCGAAACAATACAGGTTTCGCCCTTTATTTTTGCCTTAGGTTTTCATCGTATTTCAATGCCCGCCAAACCACCATTTAAACTACTTCTCGACGGGAAATTCCATGTCCCTCGTTTTTGGGAATTGCTCTTGGGAAAGGGCCAAAAACGACGCTCATTTGATTTCTCTCTGCCCGATGCCGCGCCAAACCGTTGGCGGATTTATCAACGGCTCAATCCGCGTGAAATGGAGGTCAGCTTTTCCGATAGTTTTTGGAAACAACGGGAAAAGGAGCGCGCCAAGGGGGAAACCTTGTTGGAGGTATTGAACGAAAGCAAGAAGCTGTTTGATTTCAAATATCAGCCTGCCGAGAACGATTTGCTGCTGTTAAAAATGGAGCAAGTCGTTTTCGCTTTTGTCTATCAGGAAGGGGAGTGGCAGGGCTATGACCCCGAGGAGATGATTTCGTGGGAATATTGGTTGAAAGGAAGAGGGGATATTAAGGCGAAAATTCGTCCGCAAGGGTGATTTCCGAGGTGCTGTGTTTTAAGCCTAACTGGCGCAAGCGTCTTGCTTGTGCCTTAGGTTCAACCCCACCTCTGTCCTCCCCTTTCTAAGGGGAGGAGAATGTTACAGGCTATCTTGTCAAAGTTGGCTCAAAGCCCAAAAGGCCCCAGACCGCAACTGATAATCCAAGGAATTGATATAAGTGTCAATCTCCCCGAATTTTTTGAGCAAGGCATCATAGGCTTCGCCCAATGCCTTATAATAATCCAGCCATTTTAGGTCCGAGCTGTTCAGCCCGTTTTGTCGGCACCAGACTAAATAATCGTCACTGTCGGCATAATCCTCCAAGGATTGTAGCGCAAGGAACAGGCACATTAAGGGCTTGTTTTCATCAAAATCCTTGTACTCATCATCAACAAAAATCTGGAAAATCAGTGTCTCCGTCCGCAATTCCACCAAGATGAAATCCTCTTCTTCGGAAGGAAGCTGGCGGATGGAAATCCCATGCTTTTCTTGAAGAGCCTTTAGACGTTCGATTTCTGGATAGTCCATTTTGTTGAATTGGAGATGTGAAGGGTTCACCTGCCAACAGCCGGAGGCTTTGGCAGTGTGATGGTTCCAAGGAGATAGTGGTACATAACACACTGCCAAAGCTTTCAGCTGTTGGCAGGTGATATGAACCACTATCCGCAGGTTTAGATGTGTTCCGTGAAACCCGAATCACGGCAAGTCCCGTAGAATGTAAATAGATTTTTTGGCAGATGCCCTGCTTTGTAATTGGACGCAAGACACGAGTATCAAGTAGCAAGATTCCAATAATGAGGAATCCATGATACCTGATGCTTGCTACCGGTGTCCCCAAAATCAAACTTTTATGTGGAACATTGAACGGGTTTTTCGCGGTGTCTTTTTATTGGCCGCAGTCTATAATATTGTTTGGGGAACGGTGACCGTGGCCTTTCCTAATCTTTTATTGGTACAGACGGGCTTGGAGCCCTTGAACCATCCGTTTGTAATGAGTGCCGTGGGCATGCTGGTAGCCGTTTATGGCTATGGCTTTTGGGTGGTGTCCAAGGATTTGAAGTCCTATCCTCAGTTGATTGTCATCGCCACCATCGGTAAAACCCTCGGTACCTTGGGGACACTCCTTTATGTGGCCAGAGGCATGCTCAATCCCGCTTTGGTGCAAATGATTTTCTTCAATGACTTTGTGTGGTTGCCGTTCTTCTATTGGTATTTGGTGTGGGTAAAAAAGGAGGTGAAGATGCAGGCGGTGGAGGTTTGAATAAAGCCTAAAGGTGACAACTGTTTTGTGGTCTTATTAAATATGGGCTGTCATTCTGACGAAGGAAGAATCTGGAAGAAAGAAATAGTGTGTTTTTTCCAGTTCCTTCGCTAACGCTCAGGATGACAGCCCGCGGTTTGATGTAGGAATAAAAGAAAAGGCCAGTCCCGCGACTGGCCTTTTTCCATTAAAGCTGTTCCAACTCCTCCTTAAACCCGCTACTCAAAATCGGGAAACGCAACCACGTTCTTGGGTCCACGTTCATCTCGTCGAGGTGGAAGGCAGGGGCGAGGCGCTCGCGCTTCCATTGGTTGCGAGACCAGAGGCGGTAGAATTTTTTGACGTAGCCTTTGAGTTGCTCGTCGGTGAAATTCCAATCGGCTTTTAGAGTTTCGAAAGTTGCCTTTGGGGAAAGGCGTTCGATAAAGGCCAATCGCTCGATGGCCACCATCAAGTCATATGGCATCAAGTCGTCCTCGTCGGTTTGATGCTGGTCGGATGGGCGAAGCTCGGCGGTAGGGGCCATGCTGTTCACGCGCTGTAGGCCATCATAACCCAATTCCGATTCTGCGTAGCGCAACCACTGACGGATAAAATGCTTGTCCACAGCGGAAATTGGCGCCAAACTGCCAGAGGTATCGCCGTCCATGGTGGCGTAACCCACGTCGCCCTCACTTCGGTTGGAGGTGGTGAGCAACAAGGTGTCTGTCACGTTGGTGAGCATCCAAATGATGGGCGAACGGCTCCGTGCCTGAATGTTTTGCAGGGCGATGTCGTCGGTTTCCCAAGCGAGTTTTCTGCCCAAGGCGTTTTCCAGTTTGTCGGTATAGCCGTGCACTTCGTCGTCAATCAACCAATGGTAGAAGGTCGCTCCGATGGAGTCCGCCAAGTCTTTGGCTGAATTGAAGGTGTCGTCCGAGGAGTTTTTGGTGCCTTGGTAGGCGGTGAAAAGGATGTCGTGGACAATCTCTTTTTCGGAAGTATAAGGCTTATTCAGATGAAGCTTTTCGCAAAAATGCTCTATCCCCAGTTCCTCCACGCCTCGGCGTACCATTTCGGCCACCAATACAGCACAGGCTGAGGAATCCGCGCCACCGCTTAGGGAAAGGGTGAATCCTTTGCTCCAGCTTTTGCGCATGTAGTCGAACAGGCCGAGGGCAACAGCTCTTGGGAACTCCTCTTCTTTGGGTAATACCTCCAAGTCAATGCCGTGCGCTTCCTCCAAATCGACGACCATCAAGTTGGCGTCCAAGAAGGAGAGGAGCTGGTTTTGGGCCAAGAATTCACCGTTTCTGGCGACCAATACTTCGCCGTCGTAAATCATGCGACCAGCTTCATCACCCAATAGGTTGGCGTAGATATAGGTGCAATTCCAGCGTTTGGAGGCTTTCAAAACCAAATCCTCACGTTGGCGGGATTTGCCGAAGGCGAAATGACTGGCGCTTGGGTTGAGGACAATGTCCACATGGGAATGCTCCTCCAAGGTGCGTGGTTCCTGCCAAGCATCTTCGCAAATCTCAAAACCGATGTGCTGACCATTGAGGTCGATGGCGATGTTTCCGAAAGGATAGCTTTTTCCTTCAACAGTGATTTCGCTGATGCCTGCGGTCCACGACTCAAACCAGCGTGGTTCGTAATGGACGCCGTCTTTTGCCAAATGGCGTTTGGCATAAAATCCGAGAATCTCGCCGTTGGAAACGAGACAGGTGCAGTTGTAGCGACGGCCCTCATGCAAGATGGGTAGGCCGATGGCCACGGCAATGTTTTGGGTATGTTCGCGGATGGAGAGTAAAACCTCCAAGGCTTTTTGATAGAGCCATTCGCTCAGAAAAAGGTCTTCGCAGCCGTAGCCTGTGATGCAAAGTTCTGGAAGACAAAGGAGCTCGACTTGGGCCTCTTGGGCCTCAGTGATGGCAGTGAGGATATTGGAACGGTTGCCTTTCCAGTCCATCGGGAGCTGGTTGAGGGCGGCGCCGGCGATAATCATAATGAGTACAAAGTATTTAGTACCAAGTACCAAGAATGGAGTGTTGAGCTGACATTGACTGCCATAGTTACTCAACTTGGTACCCTATACTCAATACTTGGTACCCAAAACTTATTTAATAATTCCAAGAGCCTTACAGGCCTGCTCAGCGGCGGACTGTTCCGCTTTTTTCTTGCTGAAACCAGTGCCAGAGGCAATGGCCTCGCCGTCGACAACGGCTTGTGAGGTGAATTGCTTTTGGTGCTTTTTGCCTTTCTCCTCAATGATTTCGAAGGAGGCTTTTTTCCCGCCTTTTTGTGCCCATTCAATCAGCGTACTCTTGAAGTTGAGGTTCTGCTCGATGAGTTGTGGGAGGTCAATATGTGGCTTGACGAGGTGGGAAATGATGAACTTTCGGGAGAATTTGTATCCCTTGTCCAAATAAACAGCGCCAACGAAAGCTTCCAAAGCGTTGCCATAAATAGAGGCTGTTCGTCCGCCACGGGCATTTTCATTGAACTCAATGATTTTATCCAGTCCAATTTTTTGGGCGATGGTGTTCAGGCTGTCGCGCTTGACAATGCGTGAACGGATTTCAGTGAGAAACCCCTCGTCTTTATAAGGGTATTTTTTGAAAAGGTATTCCGCTACCACAGAGCCCAAAATAGCATCTCCCAAAAATTCCAGCCGTTCGTTCGACTCCTTGGACACCGAGGAGTGGCGCACAGCCAGCTGGTAGAGGGCTAAGTTTGATGTTTTTTTGCCGATGATGCCCTTGACGTTGGAAAGAAGGGTCTTTTCTTTTTCGGTGCGTGGACGGAAAATCTTCAGCATTATTCAGGGTTATGGTATCAAGTAGCAGGGATGATGTAGCAAGAGCAAGTCTTGGTATTTGCTACCTTTTTCTTGGCAATAAACTTATAAAATAACACAGGCCAAAGCATACGCCTTGGCCTGTGGAATAAAATTTCAAGTCAAGTTTTTTGACCAATCATGGGGTATTCTTACTTGATCTTCTTGAAAATCACGGATGCGTTGTGACCGCCAAATCCAAAGGTGTTGCTCAATGCAACATTGATTTCACGCTCCTGAGGCTTGTTGAACGTGAAGTTCAATTTCTCGTCGAAACGCTCGTCGTCGGTGAAGTGGTTGATGGTCGGAGGCACCGTTTGTGTCTCAATAGACTTAATACAAGCGGCGGCCTCGATGGCGCCAGCAGCACCCAACAAGTGTCCAGTCATGGACTTTGTGGAGCTGATGTTCAAGTCATAGGCATGCTCGCCGAAAACCTGCTTGATAGCAGCAGTCTCAGCCAAATCACCCAATGGGGTAGACGTACCGTGAACGTTGATGTAATCCACTTCAGAGAAGTCCATCTCAGCATCGTTCAAGGCATTGATCATCACGTTCTTGGCGCCCAAACCTTCTGGGTGTGGAGCAGTCAAGTGGTGAGCGTCGGCAGACATACCGCCACCTACGATTTCGCAATAGATCTTAGCGCCACGAGCCTTAGCGTGCTCGTATTCCTCAAGGATGATGGCCGCAGAACCTTCGCCCATTACAAACCCATCACGCTCAGCGTCGAATGGACGTGAAGCAGTTTCAGGAGAGTCATTGCGCTCAGAAAGTGCCTTCATAGCGTTGAAACCGCCGATACCACATGGGGTAATGGCTGCTTCAGAACCACCAGTCACCATTACGTCCGCCTTGTTCAAGCGGATGTAGTTAAAGGCGTCGATGATGGCGTTTGTGGAAGATGCACAAGCAGAAACTGTGGAGAAGTTAGGTCCACGGAATCCGTATTTCATCGAGATCCAGCCAGCGCTGATGTCGATGATCATCTTCGGGATGAAGAATGGGTTAATCTTAGGTGTGCCGTCGCCAGTGGCGTACTTGCTCACTTCTTCTTCGAAGATGCCGATACCACCGATACCTGCACCCCAAATAACGCCGACGCGGTCCACGTCAACTTTTTCTGGGTCCAAAGCAGCATCTTCAACTGCTTCAGTGGAGGTAGCCATGGCAAACTGGACGAAACGGTCCATTTTGCGAGCGTCCTTGCGGTCGATGAAGTCGGTTGGGTTAAAACCCTTAACCTCGCAAGCAAATTTTGTCTTATGCTTTTCGGTGTCGAACAAGGTGATAGGAGCGGCACCGCTCACACCTTTCAACAAGTTATCCCAATATTCTTGGGCGGTATTCCCGATGGGCGTCATGGCCCCGAGGCCCGTTACAACTACTCTTCTCAGTTCCATAATGCGTCGTTGTGGCTTTCTAATCAGACCTACCTTATATATAGGAGTACTCTAAAAATGTAGATTCCCCAAGGTGGGCCATTGGCACTTGGCTCGTTCAAAAGCTCAACCGAAGAACGAATAATCGGTTGAACAAGTTCGTTGGTGTTCAGTCAAAAGCCAATGGCAAAGGTAATTGGACTGAAAAAGCGCACAAACTAAAAACTGCCACTTTCGAAACCCAAAAGGGTCAAAAGTGGCAGTAACGTATTCTTTCGTAGCGAAAAATTACTTTACATTCTGCTCAATGTAGGAAGTAGCTTCCCCTACAGTTGAGATGTTTTCAGCCTGCTCGTCTGGAATGGAGATGTTAAACTCCTTTTCAAATTCCATAATGAGCTCAACGGTGTCGAGTGAGTCTGCACCCAAATCGTTAGTGAAGCTAGCTTCAGGAGTTACTTCAGAAGCCTCAACGCCTAACTTGTCAACGATGATGCCTTTTACCTTCTCTGCAATCTCTGACATTTTACCCTATGCTTTTAGGTTGGAAATCAGTTTTAAGAACGGATGCAAAAATAGGTAATCGGCGTAAAAGTCAAACAACTTATTTAAAGTTTCTTCAAAAAAGTGTTCCCTGTTCGTCTTGGGTTTTGGAATGTAGTATATTTGCAGGATTCTCAGTAAAACATGCGTTTTGCTGTTATATGAAATTGATTCACATCTATAGGTGTGTGTTTCTTGGTAAAAGGCGGCCTATTGGCAACTAAACAGCAAGAACCAAACCACCCAGACCGACAAATGGGTAGAGGATATTACCCTTGGTGAGTTGGCGGAAAGGGTTGTGTTTTGATGATTAGCTGGTATGTAAGAAAAGTTGTCGATTGGCTGTTTTTATTTGGGAATCACGCAGATTTGTATTCAACCAGAAAGCTTTATGCAAAGCAAAAAGGCCAAAATTATCGCCACGGTGGGCCCTGCCAGCCGTTCCAAAGAAATGCTCTGGAAGCTTCACCAAGCTGGGGCAAACATTTTCCGTTTGAACTTTTCTCACGGCGCCCACTCTGACCACCAAATGGTCATTGACTGGGTTCGCGAGTTGAACCAAGAGCACGGAACCAACATCTGCTTGTTGCAGGACCTTCAAGGACCAAAAATTCGTACCAACCAGATTGTTGACGGTGGCGTTGAGATTAAGCGTGGCGATTTGATCAAAATTGAGGCTGGTGACTTTGAGGGTAATGCTGAGCGCATCAGTACTACTTATGAGACCATTGCTCAAGACGTAAAAGCGGGTGAAACAATCCTGATTGACGATGGTAACTTGGAGTTGGTTGTTAAGGAGACCGACGGTAAGGCTGTTACCTGTGAGGTGATTTTTGGTGGTACGTTGAAATCCCGCAAGGGCATCAACCTTCCTGAAACTGATATCAACCAGCCTGCATTGACCGAGAAAGACCGCGAGGACTTGTTGTTCGGTATTGAGCAGGGTGTTGACTGGATTGCCCTTTCCTTCGTTCGTTCCGCTAAGGATCTTATGGAATTGAAGGAAATCGTTGAGGCGAAAGGCAAGGACATCAAGGTGGTTTCCAAAATCGAGAAGCCTGAGGCTATCGAGAACATGGACGAAATCATCGAAATCACTGACGGTTTGATGGTTGCCCGTGGTGACCTCGGTGTTGAAGTGGACATGGCCAAGGTTCCTTTGATTCAGAAGGAATTGATTACTAAATGTAATGCCGCTGGAAAGCCTGTAATCGTTGCTACCCAAATGTTGGAGAGCATGATTACCAACCCACGTCCGACTCGTGCGGAGGCTGGTGACGTTGCAAACGCCATCATCGACGGTGCTGACGTAGTAATGCTTTCTGCTGAGTCAGCTGCTGGTGATTTCCCAATTGAGTCTGTAACGGCAATGGCCCGCATCATCAAAGATGTTGAGGACAACGCGAAGGACATCTACCACAAATACTACGATATCGACCCTACTTCTGACACAGTATTGAGCGACAGCTTGTTGCTTTCTGCTTGTAAGGTGGCTGAGTTTACGCACGCCAAGGCTGTTGTTTGTATGTCTGAGAGCGGTTATTCTGCACAGACTATCTCCAGCCATCGTCCGGACGCACACATTTATGTGTTCACTCCAGATGATCGTTTGGTAACTCGTCTTAGCTTGGTTTGGGGTGTAACTGCTTTCCACTACGACGGCAACATCAACACTGATGCTACGTTGGAGGAAGTGAAAAACATCCTTCTTTCTAAAGGTCTTGTTGAGAAAGGAGACGCTATCGTTCACACTGCTAGCATGCCTTCTTGGAAGAAAGCTCGCACCAACATGGTGAAGGTTGCTACTGTTGAGTAAGATAAAAGGACGTTAGACTTAGTCTAGCTTCTAAAATATATGAAAGCCCTGCTGAGAAATCAGCAGGGCTTTTTTTGTGGGTGTCACTGTAGGGGCGGACCTGTGTGTCCGCCTGTCTGGGATTTTGAAAACGTAGGGCGCAAGGCCCTACGCAACGGAGAGACAACAACTGAACAAAAATCTGTTATCCGTAACGTAGGGCCTTGTGCCCTACGATTAAGGTGCACACTGCAATCTTGAGAAAGCTCACTACCTTTGTTCCCTGCAAGAACTTTTAATTATGGCTGAACAAATAGGAGCACTGATTTTTAGTCACTGGTGGGTGACCTTCTTGGCAAGCCTGCTGTTTTTTGGAATGCAATATTATGGTGCCGTGGGTTTGGCAAAGTTTGTCCGTCATTTCTGGGCTTTGGAACCGATAGGAAAACTGGGGAGCCAAAAGGAGCAGGTTCGTTTTGAGCAACGCCACTCCATGGTTTCCATTCTGGTGTTCAGCCTTCAGGCAATTCCAATTCAATGGGCAGTGGCAAATGATTGGGTGAGGATTGACTATTCGTGGAGTTGGGCGATTTTACCTGAAATGCTTGTCCTGTTTTTGTGGAACGAACTCCACTTTTATACCTGTCATCGACTGTTGCATTTTCCATGGCTATATAATAAGGTGCATCGCGTCCATCACCTGTCCATTCACCCGACGGAATATTCCACCTACAGCTTTCATTGGATTGAGGCTTTTATGCTGGGTTCAGTGCCCTATTTGCCATTGTTGCTTTGGGATTTCCACTATCAAGCCCTGTTATTCCTTCCGCTTTCCAGCATCACTTTGAATATGTTGGGGCATTGGAATCATGATTTGGCGCCAGAAAAACGACCGAATCATTGGTTGCGCTTTAGCTTTAGGCACAGTTTACACCATCAAAAGGTGAAGGGGAACTATGGATTCTTTTTGCCGTGGTTGGATCAGGTTTTAGGTACCTCATTGACTGGAAACAAGGATTAGTAAGTAAAATTCATCTTCACAAAAGTCCGTGAACGAAGTTGATTTGGTGAAGGAGATATTGGAGGTGAGTCTATATTCCGAGGTTCTTTTTTTATAAAGAAGTTTTTAAGTGAAAGTTGAATTGTACCACTGAGGGCACAGAGATGAGGAGAAAAGGAGGCTGTTTTGGCTGTTTTGGATTCATGAGTCTCTTTCCCTCCGGTCCTCTGTGCTCTCCGTGGTTCCTTTTCAAAAGCATGATTTTATGAAAGACAATAAAGTATACATCACCTCGGCGGGAAGCTTCCTGCCTGGAGAGCCTGTTTCCAACGAAAAGATGGAAGCAGTTTTGGGCATGGTGAACAATCAGCCTTCTCGCACTCGCGAATTGGTGTTGAGGCAAAACGGTATCCAACAACGGCATTACGCTCTTGACGAAAACCAAACTGCTCAATATCAGTTGAGTGAAATGACTGCCAAGGCGATTGATGATTGTTTGAAAGATGCCCCTGTGAATAAACAGGAAGTCAGCTTCCTTTCGGCGGCGACAACCCAAGGCGATTTGCCTGTGCCAGGCTTTGCCAGCATGGTTCATGGAGAGTCGGGCTTGGAGCGCTGTGAGATTTCCACCCATCACGGGGTATGTGGAAGTGGCATGATGGCGTTGAAAAACGCTTGGTTGAATGTGCGAAGCGGTGAGCATAAAACCGCTTTGGCCTGTGCTGGGGAGTTTGCCAGCCGTATGTTCAAAAAACAGCGTTTTGAGGGTCAAGAAGGAGTAGGTGAGGATGGACGCTTGCCTTTCGAGGTGGACTTTTTACGCTGGATGCTTTCGGATGGCAGTGGCGCGCTGTTGTTGCAAAACGAGGCGGCAGCAAAGGGCCTGAGCCTTGAAATCAAATGGGTGGATATCCAGTCCAATGCCCACCGTTTTGAGGAGTGCATGTATGCTGGCCAAAACAAGGAAGAGGGCAAGTCGTGGTTGGATTACAATGCTTTTTCACATGCCGATGCCGCTGGCGCCATCAATCTGAAGCAGGATATCAAGATTGTGGATAACATCGTCAAGTTGGGTGTTCAGCGTTATTTTGAGTTGATTGATGAAGGCAAGATTAAGGTGGATGCCATCGATCATTTCCTATGTCATTACTCCTCGCATTATTTCAGAAAGCCAATCATCGATTTGTTGGAGAAAGGTGGGGGCATGATTCCCGAAGAGAAATGGTACACTAATTTGTATCAACGTGGCAACACGGGTTCGGCTTCCATCTATATCATGTTGGAGGAATTCCTTCGGACAAAAGACCTGAAAGCTGGCCAGCAGGTGTTGTGCATGGTGCCCGAAAGCGGTCGTTTCCTCACTTCCTTTATGATGCTGGAAGTGGTAGAGGGTACCTCGAATAAAGCACCAAAGAACTATTACGTTGAGCCGAAGGCGCCAGAAATTCACGCTACTGGTGGCGAGGTGCAACAATGGTTGGTGCGTGAACTGACCAAGTTGTGGGTGGATTTCGAGACCCGACTCAATAAGGTGCCAGTGGTGGAGAAATTGAATCGTGGCATGTTGACCTTAGAGGAATATAAGCTGTTGATTTTGAATATCCGCCAACAGGTAATCGACGGTTCGCAGTGGATTGCCCGCGCCGCTTCCAATGTAAGCATGGAGTTCTTTGATATCCGTTCGGCCTTTATTTCACATTCGGCCGATGAGCATAAGGATTATCAAATTTTGGAGAAGAACTACCTTAACTTGGGCGGAGCCAAGGAGGACCTTTACAACACGGAAAAGAACTTGGGCAGTGAGGCTTTAAGTGCCTATATGTTTCATCGGGCCAGTCAGGCTAACCCGTTTGACTTGTTGGGAGGTATGTTCATTATCGAAGGCTTGGGCAACCGCGTGGCCGGAAAATGGGGACGCGCCATCAAGGATCAACTCGATTTGGACGACAATCAGGTTTCTTTCCTTATTTATCACGAAAGCAGTGATGCCAACGACAATCACTTCGCCCGTTTTGAAAATGCCGTCAATTCCGAGATGCTCACCATGGAACTCGCCAAACGTGTGGTGAAAACCGCCAAAACCGTGGGCAGGTTGTATGTGATGCAGTTGGAGGAATTGGGGAATTATTGAGTTGGGTAGCAAGTATCAAGTATCAAGAATCAAGTAGCATGATGCAGGTTGTGGTCCTGTGTCATGCTACTTGATACATGTGTCTAAAACTATGGACTTCCAAAAACACATCGACTATTATGAGCAAATGGAGCACGATCCCAAGGATCCAATGCCTTGGCATGCTTTGTTTCTCGACCTAAGCATTCCTTTTGACCAAAAGGCGAAGGGTGCTTTCCTCTATGATTCGGACCGCAAGACAAGGCAGTATTTGTTGCCCTTTATGCGGGTATTGGCCCGATTGTCCATAGTCTTGATCCAAATCTTAAAGATTTTCACACCACGGTTTTTGAGCTCTTCCAAGGCATTGCATTACTGCCTGTATTGGGGTATGAAATACTGGATTACGCCCGAGGCGAACTTCCTTATCCTTCGTCATTTTGTGATGGGAAGCGAAGTCTTGCAATTCATTAAGGATAATGTGAAAGGGGCGGAGGACCAGCCCATGAATCCGCTAAAACCCTTCGAGTTAAATGAGGTCAAGAACGACTTGTTTCTGGAGCATGACCTCAATCTTTACAACTTCATTATCCGACTGAACAAGGGTCTGCGTGAGCGAGGAGAGGAAGTGGAGCGCATTGAAAGGCCAGATTTCAGCGCCCTAACTGAAGGTGATTTCCCTTTTGAGAATTTCCGTAATGGCTGGACCAACTTCCTCGATTTGAACACCGCCATTGAGATTTTCACCCCAGTTTACCAATTCTTCCTCACGGACGGCGATTTCTGGAGGGCCAGTCACTCGCTTCAATTCGATGAGGTCATCGGCATTTACGTCGCAAAAATCCTCGGTAACCCCGAGCGTTTGGTTCACCTCAACAACAAGCATCCGATGGTTCCTGAATCAACCTTGAGGACTGGTCACCGCTTGTTGTTACACGGGCTTTCTACAGAGATTTTGCATGCGTATTTGGTGGAGAGCAAAAGGAAACAACGCGCATTAGTTGGGGAAAAGGTTGGAATGTAATGCCCGTAGAGACAAGGCACTGCCTTGTCTACAAATGATAAACGCGCTAAATCAATGAACATCATAATTAGACAGGAGACCAATTTTCTGGTAGTTCTATGGATTGCCCTGACCTGCATTTTTTCAGGGGCATTGATTGGCGGGACCACAAATGCAATAAACGGGTTTGTAAGTCCAACCTATTTTGAGGTTATCCTCGGTTGGGACTTTCCTTCTATATGGGAGGCAAGCATTGTCCAAGGAATTTTCGAGGGGTTGATCAATGGGTTCTTGTTCTCCGTTGTTTTTGGGACATCATTTGCCCTTGTGACAAAAGGAAGGGCCCCTTATTCTTTTGGCTTGAAGTATCTCCTTCGAGTCATCGGAATTGTTTATTGCTGTTGGGCATTGGGTGGCTTGCTTGCAATGGGATTGGCCACGTTTAGCCCTGATTTTTATAGGGCAACTTTTAAAGGAGTTCCAAATCAATTTAAGGACATGATGGGTTATGCTTGGGTTGGTGGTTCCATTTGGGGAGCAATGCTAGGCGGAGTGCTCGGCTTATTGATCGGAGTGCTCAATTTGAGGTCTGCTTGGAAAGGGAAATTCGTGTAATGAGAAAAGATGCGATGCATATCAGCTTTGACTTGGATGGCACCTTGATTCCCCACAATGATGAGTTTACAACAGAACCCATCGGGCTGTTGGGAAAACTATTTGGGGTTGAAAAATTGCGAAAAGGAACTCCTGCACTTTTTCGGAAACTAAAGGGTGAAGGGCATCAATGCCATATTTATACAACCTCATTTCGTTCAACTTTTCGGATACGAATGATGCTTGCTTATTATGGGGTTTCTGCAGGTAAAGTCATTAATGAGGAGAAGAATCGTCAGTTGCTATCCAATCAAAATGTAAATGCTTCAAAATACCCACCTGCTTTTGGTTTCGAGTTGCATGTGGATGATTTGGAAGGGGTAGGTATGGAAGGTGAAAAATTGGGGTTTAAGACAATTATTATTTCTCCAAATGAGGAGGATTGGTTAGCTGTGATTTTGGGAGAAGTTCAGCACTGGTAGAGACAAGGCACTGCCTTGTCTCTACGACATAAATTGCCCAATCCACTCACAACAAATAAAAAAGGGACACAGTCATACTACCTGTGTCCCTTAAAAACAAAACGCTAAACCTTATTTCCTGCGATAGGTAGAACGAGAGCTTGAGCTACTTGTAGTTGAAGATGAGCTTGATGATTTATAGCTGCTTGTGGAGCTCGAAGAGCTTCCTGAGTAGGATGAGCCACTTTTATAAGTGCTACTGCTCGAACTGGAACTTGGCTTACTGGTAGAAAGCGAAGAGCTGCTGGTGCTCGATGAAGTTTTTGAACTGTAAGGCTTGGTTGAGGTTGTTGATGAAGACTTTGATGTTGTCAATGGTTTTGTGCTGACGGTGCTTGTTGGCTTTTGAGTGCTATAACTTTTTGACTGCACAGTCGTCGATTTTGGTTTGTGGTAGCTAATGTACGATTTTGATTTATACGGCTTGTAGCTTGAATAGGAAGTGTATCCTCCCTTTGGCGAATAAGATCTGTAATGACGGTATTTTTTGAAGCGTGGGCTGCTGCGGAATTCCAAATCGTCGAAATCGATTTCTTCATAAACGAATTCATCGTGGTCGTAGAATTGCTCGTTGCCGTAGATGTAAATGCCGATGTTATGCGGACTAAGATAGGCTAAGTCAATCACAGCAATTTCATTTTGGTTGGCGTAAATGGAGGTGCGTTTGGTGAACGCATCTGTCCAGCTCTCTTGAACTCGCAGACGATCTACAACGCCATCGCCGTTAAAATCAATGCGGTTGATGGAGCCTGCCCGATTCAAGGAGCGCTGTAAATCTTGAGCAGACTCAGCCTCCAAGGCAAGTTCTCTGAGGTCGTGCAAGTCAATGGTTCGAACGATGGTCCGAGGACTCCGTTTGTCTCCACCGCAGGAGGTAGTGAGGGATACTAGAGCCAAAAAGGCACCTACGAGGGACGGGCGAGAAAGGGGTAAAAGATTCATTTGCATACAATGCATTAATGTGAAAAAGAGTGGTGACAAAGGTTTAAATGTAGCCAAATATGTGACGGGAAGCACATTCTGGAAGGAGTTCAGAAAAAAACCGTTTGGTAGTGCAGAACTACCAAACGGTTTTTACAGGCTTTAAGCTACCTCAATCTTGGATTGCCCCATCAGCATATCCAAACGCTCCATGGCATAATTGCTTGGGCTGGTAACAAACCCGAAGGTTTCTTTCCTAACGACGCCCAACTTCCTTTTTTCAATATCAGCCGAGAAGCCGAAGTCCACGATGTCGTAATTCAGTTCGCGGGATCTCACGATGCTTTGATACAAGAGCTGACGATAGATGCCGAAGTCTTGGTTGAAGTCATAGTTCAAACCAATGAGCAATGGCGTGTAGCGTGAGGATTTATGTGAGAATAGCACACCCACCAAGGCTTTGTCCTCTTTGTTGTCAAGATGGGCGAGGATGAATTCAAAATCATCCGACTTGTTCATTTCCTTAAACAGGTTGTTTGGATAAGGGTAGAGGTTGATGCCCAAGTTGGATTTTTGAACGTTTCGATAAAGCTGGATCGCCGTCTCAAGCTCCTCTTCAGTCAACTGTTCCTTTACCGAAATGGAGACCGCGTCTCGGTTTCTGAGGATGTTTTCCCTGAAGTGTTTTCGGTTTCGTTTTGACAGGGAATTGATGTAATCCTCCTCCGTCTGGATGTCTTTGTTGTTGTAGTAATAGTTGGAGGAAGGCATGTTGACGGACACATATCCTTTGTCCAAGAAGAAGTTTTTGAGGGCGTCGCTACAATCCACAAAGTCTCGGATAAAGGTGTACTCGGCGTTTTCTTTGGTGGCCGTTCGTTGCACATCCGAAAGCATCATGGACAAGGCCTGTTTCCAATGCGAATGGCCTTCGTTCACAAACAGGCATTTGCCTTCCGTGGCGATGGTGCCCATCGTAATGATTTTGGCAGAGAGGTAATACGGGTCTTTTTCTCGTTCCTTTTCAATAATGGCGGACACCTCCTCGTGCATCAACATATCTATTTTGCCCAAGGTTTGGGTGAAGAATGTTGCGGCGACCACCTTTTGCTTGTCCTTGACAAGGTAGTAACTGAAGTGGTAGTTTTCCTCCTCTTTCTCATTGCCACTGAACGCCTGCTCCAAGAACTTCATGGTGTCCCAGTTAAAGCAGGTTTCCTCATTGAAAATGCCATTCCATTCCTCTTTGCTAATGGCTGAAATGGACTCGTGTTTTTCGAGCTCCAGTCCCGTTTTTTCGGTTTCTGTTTTTTCCTCAATCAACGGCAGCTTGAAGGTGGTGCGCACCTCGTTCATGGAGCTATATTCCTCTTCCAAGGCCTTGTAATAGTTGCGGTCAAGGGCGGAAACAAAGTCTGCAATGTCCTGCTTTTCTAAGAGGCGATGGATGGTCACGCGGAGACCAGATTTCTTGGCGGCCACTACAGGGAAAGCGGCGAGGTTTACATAGAAGCCTTCATCATACATTTTGCGAGCGAGGTTGGCGCCTACGGCGGGCTGACCTGTACAGATGAAGTTTACAGGGCAATCATTTTCCACAATGAGTGGAACATCCGTTTCCTTGATTAAGGCGTTGAAATAATCTTGTTTGTCTCTGATGTCTTTTTGAATGATGTCAATTTCCGAGGTCATGTGGATTTCCTTGGCTGAGGCGATGGCCGCGCCTGTGTCGCCAGGAGGAAGCTGGGCGCTGAATGAACCTGGCCCACCATAAAGTTTTACGCGCAAATAGGTTTCCTCATCAGGGAAGACGACGAAAGCGCCATTGGCTCCAAATGATTTGCTTAAAGTGCCAACCAAAATCACATTGTAGGGAAGTTTTCCCAATTCACTCATCACGAAGCCTGTCCCGTGCTTGCCTTTCCAGCTTTGGCCGTGCACGTCGTCCACATAAATATGTAGGTGTGGATATTTCTTGGAAAGCTCCATCAATTCCAAGATGGGCGTCACATCTCCGTACATGGAGTACACGCCATCCACCATGTACCAAACCTTCTTGAATTTGTTGCCCGCCTGTTTCAGGGCGTCCTCCAATTGGTTAATGTCGTTGTGCTTGATGGTATCCACCGGAACACCTTTGATTTTCACATGGTCGCAGGCGCGCACCACACTGAAATGTACCTGTTGGTCAAGCAACACCATGTCCTCCTCGGAAACCAAATGGGGGATTACTCCGGCATGTGCCAGCGAAGAGTTCTTGGTCACCACCACAGGAGCCTGATACATTTCCCGAAGGACTTGCTCCAATTCGTCAAAAAGTGGGTGTTTGATATATGCGCTACTCAAAGGAAAGCTCGTACCATAGCGTTGGATACTTTCGCAACAGGCGTCTTTAATGGTCTGGTGTAAGCAAAGTCCGGTATAGGTGGTGGTTCCGAAGTTTTTCAACTTCTTTCCTCTAACCGTAAAGTGCCTTCCATCAAAGGCTTGGTCTTCAGCATATTGGTGGGTAACGCCCTGTTTGCGGTAACTCAAAAAGGACTGGTGGATAGTTTCCAAGACGGAATTGTGACGGATTTTGGCCATAAGCAATCAAAAATTTATGGTGGACAGTTTCAAAAAGGTGGCTGTGCATCATGCTTTTAAAAGGAGGCCTTTGTGACAAAAAGATGAACAGCCGATTCAAAAGTCAGGCCCTGAAAAGCATGTAAGGTTCTTTGTAAAAACCGTGCCTATTTTTTGGGGAGTAAAAAGCAGAATGGCTTGGATGCCGTATTTTCTTTAAGATTTAGTAGTTTTTCACTTTGCACACCTTGTTAACTGCTTTTAGATGAATATTTCTCTGCTCAAAAAAATCTGTGAAGAAAGTGGCGCTCCTGGCTTTGAGGGACCTATCCGAAAATTGGTCCTCAAGGAATTGAAAGGCTTGGCCGATGATGTTTCTGTGGATAACCTTGGCAACGTGACGGCCATCAAAAAAGGAAAGTCCTCGGATAAGAAGATTATGGTGGCTGCCCACATGGATGAAATCGGTTTCATTGTCACTCATATCGACGATCGTGGTTTTGTCCGTTTCCACACGCTTGGTGGCTTTGATCCTAAGACTTTGGTTTCTCAGCGTGTAATCATCCACGGAAAGAAGGACGTCGTGGGAGTGATGGGTAGCAAGCCTATTCACGTCATGTCACCAGAGGAGCGCAATCGTCCTGTAAAAATCACGGACTTCTATATTGACCTCGGACTCTCCAAAGAGGAGGTGGAAAAAGTGGTGTCCATCGGTGATTCCATCACTCGCGACCGCGAGCTGATTGAGATGGGCAACTGCGTCAACTGCAAGTCCTTGGACAACCGCGTTTCCGTCTTTGTGTTGATCGAGGCGCTCAAGGAATTGAAGGGTAAGAAAATCCCTTATGATTTATATGCCGTGTTCACCGTGCAGGAGGAAGTTGGCATCCGTGGGGCCAATGTGGCCGCGCACCGCATTAACCCAGATTTCGGAATTGGTTTAGACACCACCATCGCCTATGACTTGCCGGGCGCACAGCCCCATGAATATGTGACCAGCTTGGGCAAGGGTGTGGCCGTGAAAATCATGGACGCTTCCACCATCTGTGATTCCCGCATGGTCGAGTTCCTCAAATCCACCGCCGACAAAAAGAAGATTACTTGGCAGCCTGAAATCCTCACTGCCGGAGGGACTGACACGGCTGGCATCCAACGCATGGGCCGTGATGGCGCCATCGCCGGAGCGATTTCCATCCCAACACGCCATATTCACTCGGTGATTGAAATGGTGAATAAGGATGATGTGCAGGGCGCTATTGATTTGTTGGCTTCGGCTGTGAAGGAGGTGAAGGTGTTGGAGAGTATGGAGCAGTAAAGTGAAGTTTTTATTTACAAAACATCATGTTTATTTGATATCAAAAGACCAGTCAGAATAACTGACTGGTCTTTTCTATTTTTCTATAATTGGACACCTTATCTTTGCCCCCTGATTGCCAAAAGACTATCCAAAGATGAAAACCCTTTTACGCCTTTTTTTAGCTGTATTCTTGGTGTTTCCAAGTATTGTGCACGGACAGGATACAGATCCAATACTTTACTATTCCTTTGATGATGCTACTTCTAATGCCGTCAAGGATAATTCCTCTAATGGAAGTGATGGGAAAATTATTGACGACCCAAAATATGTGAATGAACAGCCCTGTAGTGCCAAAAGTGGCTACAGTTTTGATTTTGGGGGTGGAGATTATTTGGATGTTCAAAATCCAGATCCGCTGTTTTTTAGTTCAGCAACTTCTTTTACCTATAGTTTTTGGGTCAATCCACACACTATAAAGCCGATGACTATCCTTGCCCAAGGACATAACAATTCTTCAAGCAATGCAGATTTTAGTTTTGAGATTGGTGGTGGAGGTGAGTTTATCATTCATTGGGAAGAGATAGCGTATCAAAAAATTGCTCCAGCCGGTACCTTTAAAGCGAATAAGTGGTACCATGTTGCTGTAGTGTACACAGTTGGAACAGATGATTCTCAAAATACTTTTGAGCTTTTTCTGGATGGACAATTCAAGGGAAAAAAACAGGGCGTAACCTTTGGGAAGAAGGCTACCAATCTCTTCATAGGTAGACATTATAAAAATGGTTTGGGAGAGTATCAGGGACTCATTGATGAGTTCAAGATTTTTAATTATTCATTGGATGAGAGTGATGTTAGGGACTTGTATGATTCCCATTCCCTTCCAATAATTAACCAGCCCATTGCAGACCAGTCTGTTTGTATGGGAAGTACTGTGAACCTCTCTGTAGATTCCCCAAATGCACAGACTTACCAATGGTTGAAGGATGGGGATCCACTATCAGGCGAGACAGGAAAGAATTTGATTTTTTCAAATGTTGGGGTTGGAGATGCTGGTGGCTATTCGGTAGAGGTTAAAAATGCCTGCGGGGTAACACCTTCCAATATGGCAAAGCTGACAGTCTCAGAATTGCTGGAACCAAAAGCAACCGTGGTTTCAGACAAGTCGAGTTACTGTAAAAATGAAACAGCTCATTTTACCCTCGATACAGTTAATCTCGGCAATGCCCCTGTTTTCGATTGGTTCTTCAACAGTAATTCTGTTGGGGAATATTCAGCTGAATATTCTAACTCCTCCATGTCTGATGGGGATTATGTGTATGTGAAGGTGAGAAGCAGTCTTCAGTGCGTTTCGCCGAAGGATATTATAACTGAGTCCTTTATTATTAAAGTGAAGACACCAGTTAAACCTACGGTAAAAATCCAGCAAGACAAGTCGGCGATTTGCGAGGGGGAGACGGTGAATTTTACAATCAGTGACACGACGAATCTGGGAGCTACGCCAACCTTTCGTTGGATATTGAATGGTAAATCCGCCGTAGGCGATGAGTTGGGTACTGGTTCGAGCTTGGCCTACAACCAGTTCAATGATGGCGACAAAGTGAAATTGGAGGTGACAAGTAGCCTTGCTTGCGTGAGTACCAATGTGGTGGAGTCAGATGAATTGAAAGTGAATTCCGCCCAAGCGCCAGACATGACTTTGGGAGGGGGAGGCCACGTATGTTGGATGGGTACCAATCATAATGTTACTATTACAGCAACGAAGGATCGAGGATATTTTAAGGATTGGCATTCACCTTCTAATAGTGCTGGCGTGTTTGCTGATGTTACCTCCGCAAACACAGACTATACGGTGGATGCCGTTGACTCAGCCAACGGAGAGGTCGTGCTGGTGGCATTGGCCGAAAACGGGGTGTGTCAAGAGCGCGATACGCTTCACGTTACCATTTCTAATGCACCGACACCAGCACTGACCATCGAGCCTTTGAACCCGACAACTTGTAATGGTTCGCCAGTGACATTTAGCATTGCCTCCAAGGAAAATGAGGGAGGATATCCGACCTACCAGTGGTTTGTTGATAATATCGCCGAGGCAGGTGCCACGGGTGAGATCTTTAGCACTTCCACGCTTCAGGATGGGCAGGTGGTAAAATGTGAGATGAATGTCAAAGAGGCTTGTGTGATGTTCAACGACGCCTATTCCAATGAGGTGGCGGTCAGTGTGATTCAGGGATATAATGAAACTGCCTCAGAGGAAATATGTGATGGAGACAGCTACACTTTTGGTTCCCAGAATTTGACGACTTCGGGCACTTATTCACATACTTTCCAGTCGCAGGCCGGTTGTGATTCCGTGGTGACGCTTCAATTGACTGTCCTGCCGAAGAACACAGAGTCCATCAGTGCGACCATCAAGGAAGGTGAAACTTATCAGTTAGGTACGCAAACCTTGGGTCAAACAGGAAGTTATTCTGAAATCTTCCAATCAGCCAAAGGCTGTGACTCCACAGTTACCTTGGACTTGACTGTCCTCGATACAAAGTATTCCCAAGTAGATGCATCCATTTGCGATGGCGAGTCATACACTTTTGATGGGAATGATTATTCAACCGCTGGTTCTTACACCGGAACTTGGATGGCCAGTGATGGTGCAGACTCAGTTGTGACTTTAAACCTCACAGTAAATCCGACCTATTCAGAAACGCTTTATGAGACGATTTGTGAATTTGATAGTTACACCTTTGGAGGTCAGAATTTGACGGCAGAGGGCACCTACACTGAGAACTTACAAACGGTTAATGGTTGTGATTCCACGGTTACCCTTTACCTGACGGTATTGCCAAACTACAATGGGCATGAGCTTGCCACAATAAATGAAGGAGAGACCTATATTTTTGGAAGCCAAACGCTCACTACTTCCGGATCATATACTGAAACCTTCACAGCGGTAAATGGCTGTGATTCCACGGTAGCCTTGGATTTGGCTGTTTTACAAGCTAAAGACGGTGAAACGTATGCTTCCATTTGTGAAGGGGAAAAGTATGATTTCAATGGAACGGAATATGATGTCTCTGGCAGTTATTCACAAACTCTTCAAGCCCACGATGGTACTGATTCCATCGTGACACTTCACCTCACGGTGAATGATGTTCCCGTGGTAACAGTAAATGGTAAGACTACTTTTTGTCCGAATGAAACCTTAACGTGGACGGCCTCTGGAGCGGATGGTTATGTGTGGAAAGATCCGTCGAATACCGTGATTGGAAATGGTTTCACGGTAGATGTCAGCCCAAGTGGTGGACCACAGGTATATTCGGTTGAAGGGACGACCCAAGAAGGCTGTTCAGCTACGCAGTCGATTAATATTAATCCGGTAACATCTACTCCAACCAATTATAACTTGACCTTACAAGAGACTGAGGTTTGCGAAGGCACCGAGGGCGTTTTGGAAATTGCCTCTTCTGAGTATTGGGTGGAGTATCAACTTTTGGTGGATAATAGTCCAGTGGGAGGTACACAAACTGGAACGGGTAGTAAAATGACTTTTTCCATTCCAGAGTCAGCACTTAGTGCTGGGCCAAATACCATTGAGTTGGAAGCGAAGGATACACAATGTCCAGCTAAGAAAATGCCTCAGAGCAACACGCTTCATTACCACCTTCAGCCATCAATAACCCTGACTGTAGAAAAGGAGAAAGATTCTCTATGTGTAGGTGAGGCGACTGGCTTGTTAGTGAAAGGAGCACAGCAAAATGTAGAGTATTGGGTGGAAGTTGGCAACCAATCGGTCAGCCAGCGTTTCACTGGGCAAAATGCTGATTTGAGTATTCCCCTTGATGCATCCAAATTGACGGATGGTGTGAACCAGCTGACTGTGAAGGCTGAGAGCGGAGTTTGTGGCGAAGTTACTTTGAATGCGGACCCTCAGGTCTTCCAGCGCAAAGATCCAGATTTGACTAAGCAGATTCTTGTTTCTGATATCTGCGGAAATGAAGATGGGCAAATCGAGTTGGTGGCTTCGGAAACCAAAATGGGTTACGCTTTTTATGTGAACAGCCAGCAGGTCGGTCCGATTGTCATCGGCAATAACAGTAACCTCATTGTTCCTGTACCTGCATCCAATTTTAGTCAGGGAGCGAATTCGGTTACGGTCAAGGTGAAGGAAGGGGTGCTTTGTTCCTTCAAGGATTTGAATGCGACGGAAACCATTCAGGTATCGCCAAGTCCTTCGGCCAATCCTGTTACCGCCAATGATGGCACAGTCATTTGCGGTGGCCAAGCCATTTCGTTGGAAGCGGTAAGTGGAATGGATGCTTACAAGTGGTTGAAGGATGGTCAGGCCTCAAGTCTGCCAAACAATCAAATGGTCAGCGTTCCACAAGGTGGAGATTACCAAGTGGTAGTGAATAAGGCTGGTTGTTCTGACACTTCCGATGTGATCACGGTTTCAGATGTTGGCGGTTCGGGCATTACCATTCAGTCTTCCGGCAATGATCTCTGCCAAGGCAGTGTGAACCTCAGTGTTCCTTCGAGTTCAGGTGCTACTTATCAATGGTATTTCGGTGCTGATACTTCAGTGATTGCAGGAGCTGATGAGGCATCGGTACAAGCCTTTTATCCGGGCAAGTATGGGGTAGAGGTCAGTACTCCACAGGGTTGTAAGCTACGTGCCTCTTATGATGTGTCCCCAATGGCTGGCGTTCAGGTGCCGGTCATCCAGTTTGCCAACCAGATTTTGAGCAGTAGCGTTTTAGGTTCCGCTTACCAATGGTTTGTGGAATTGGACGGAAAACGTTGGCCGATTGTTGGTGCTACGAGCCAAAGCTATCAGCCTTATTACAATGGAATTTACTCGGTGAATGTGCTCCAGCAGAGCTGTGATGTGCTATCCAAATCATTTACTGTGAATGTGTCCTCGTGGCAGGTTTTACAGAAAAATGCGGTGTCCTTCACCAGCGAAGGGGTGGAAATTGGGCTTGAGCCTGTTTTATATCCAAACCCGACTACTGGAAGGTTCTATGTGGATTTCCAAGGAACTGGCAATCCGGTGGTGTTGCGCCTTTACGATGCCCAAGGCATCCAGCGCCAAGTGGTGAAGGCTTCGACCCAGTTTGGTCGAAACACTGTTTTCTTAGAGTCCGAGGGACTGACTTCTGGTATTTACCTTTTGCGCATCGAGCAGGAGAACGGAAGCAATGAAGTGGTTAGCGTGGTCGTGAAGTAACGGAGTGTGCTTACCACATTGTTGTTCCGTAGCGTCGTCCGCCAGCTGGCGGACGACGTTTTCGAAATTTCCCGATTATGTTAAAAATGTAATCATTTCCAAAACCCAAAGGCGCAGTCTATTTTTGTGCTCTAATTCTTTCCAATGGAATTGAAATTGAAAATTAAGCTTATTGGTCTCTTGGCCATTTTTCTCGGTTTTTTCGCTTGTAAGGAAACCTTGGTAGATCCTACCGACACCGCTTTGAGTGTGGAGGTGAAGGATGATTTGGGGCAGACGCTTTCGGAAAATGATATCGAGGTTTACCTCTTCATGGATTCCCTTTCCTACATGCAAAGTGTGGTGAACAAGTTGCCATCCGGTTATGTGGCCAAGGCAACCACCAGCAATGGCGTGGCGAAGTTCACGGGATTGAACAGCACGACGCTCTATTGGGTATATATCGATTACCAAGGAAAGGGTTATACGCTGAACAACTACTTCGCACAGAACAAGCTTTATAACTATTTGCCATCTGAAGCGACCACTTTTGTGACGATTCAGTTGGAGGCCTTTAACATTGGTCACCTCTCATTTTGGAGTGCTGACCAGAACATTCAACAAGAGGGCATTGAGGTCTTCTTCCAAGACGAACAAAATTCTCGTGGAATTATTGAGGTGGCTACTTCCAAACCATCGGAGCCGAACCAGCCAAATACAGTTTCTGTGTTGTATCAAAATGCTGGTGATTACACGTGGTATGCCAAAGGTGATAAGGGCTGTGTGTGGCAAGGGCAGGTGACGATTCCAGAAGGACAACAATATTTTGAGGCCATTGAGTTGGAAGCTTGTGAGCAAGGGCGTGCAGGTTTTTGGATAATGAACGATGCTTTGTCGCAAGCTGGCGGACAGGTTTTAGTGATTTTGAACAATGCCGACACCTTGGGAGTGATTGGCCAAGGCAGGTCGAACAGCCCAGCGAATTGCGCGGATAATGGCGTGCTTTCCATCATGCGTCCAAAGGGGTCAAAAGCTATTTATAAGGCTTACTCCAAAGACAAGAAATGTGTGTGGATGGGAGATGTCACTTTTAGCCAACTTACTTGTGGGTCGGCTCAGTTGATAGAACTTGAAAAGTGCCAGTAAGGCAGAATAGGCAAGCACTCTTTTTACTTTGAGATTCTTATTCTTTTAAAATGTCGCAATTGATAGGAGGTCGGATTCAAGGAAAGACGCTAAGCAGACTTTGGGGTCTCTTAGTGGTTATTTTCCTATGCCTGTTGGCGAGTCCGCAAGAGGCGAAAGCGCAATACAACACACCCAAGAAGCAGTACAAGGGGGTGTTGCGTCCGAAGACGGCAGGTAAAAGGCGCAAGAAGTACAAGCACCTCAGAAATAAGAAGTCGAGGAAGAATATTAAGTACAAGTCAAAGTACAAGAGCCGTTCTCGTCGCGCTTCCCGCAAGCGTGTCCGCAACTTCAAGCGGAAAAAATCCCTTTACAGCAGTAAGAAGCGTAGGCCGAAAGGCAAGTACGCCCGCACCAAGAAGGACTTTGGAAGCAAGGCCAGTATCTCTGTTTATGTCGGTGGCACGGCCACAGGTCAGGAGCAGTTGTTGGGTGTGGAAAACACCGATGTCAGCTCGGATATGGAAGTCTTGAGCACGGAAGTCAGGCAGGTGCAACCGCTGATTGGTGTTGGTGGAGAGATTCGTCTGTTGCCACGCGTACTGTTCATTTTCGACGCTTCCTATTTGATGCTCGGTACCGAGAATGTCAAGATGAGTTCGGGCTCGGCCAGTGTAGGATTGAAATTCAGTTTTGCGCATCCGCGCAATGCATTCCGTCCTTATGCCTCTTTGTCGGTAGGACTTTCCAGTGCCAATATGAGTTGGGACCCAACGGTCGTTCGCTGGTATCCTGAGGATAATAGCACAAGCGGAGATGGCATTCCGGTTTCCTATTTTGAAAAGACTTACGCCGGAGGTTCAACGGGAACAATCCCAATGCTCGGAACTAAGATTGGCCTTGGCGCTGATTTCAAAATCAACAATAAAGTGGACTTCTTCTTCCAAGTCAACCTACATTACCGAATGCTAAGCGAGGAGGCGGATTTCATTGAACAGTATCCAAACGCAAAAACCAATTTCAGCTTTATGAGCGGAGTCGTTGGGGTGCGCATTGGGCTGTTCCGTTCCAAGTCATTGTATTAAGTAGAGGTGAAAGTTAACCACAGAGAGCACAGAGGAAAGGAGGAATTGTGCCTCTGAGTTCTCCTTTCCTCTGTGCCCTCTGTGGTCCTTGTTGATTAATCTGAGTCTATCCTCGCTGTCTTTTAGTGCCAATAGCGCAATATGAAAAAGCAACTACTATTCATTTTCAGTCTTTGTTTGTCCTTGCTTGCCCAAGCCCAAGATTTTAGAATGCTTGAGGCAAGAGGCTTGGACGCCATCACCCTTGACTTTAGTCAGGATGGAAACCTCCTCGCTGTTGGTGGCGGTGGAGGGCAAGTCATTGTATGGGACGTTCCACGTGGGGAGGTGCTCACCGAAATGGACGGCCATGAGGATATGGTGTTGGATGTGGCGTTCAGCCCAGATGCTTACTATGTAGCATCCGCCAGCGCCGACAATTCCATCCATGTTTGGAATGTGACCCAAGGCTTTTTGGAAAAGCGTTTTACTGGCCACACCGCTGAGGTTACTTCTTTGGCCTTTAGCCTCGACGGCAAATACCTTTTTAGCGGTAGCGCGGACCATTCCATCTCCGTTTGGGACTTGAACAAAAATATGAAGCTTACTGAGCTTCGTGGTCACCGCGAGGCTGTATCAAGCTTGGCCATTACGCCTGCCGGCGATAAGGTGGCTTCTGGTTCTTATGATGGCAAGGTGAAAATCTGGGATGTTAAGACTTTCAGTGAGTTTGCATCCATCGATATTAAAGGCAAGCAGATTCGTGCCTTGGATTTCAGCTTGGACGGAAAATCATTGGTGGTTTCAACCGACGACAAAGCGGTCCGTGTCCTTGATATGGAGACTTTGACACCAACCTTATTGATGTTGGGGCACAAGGACGTGGCCTACGATGTAGATTTCAGCGCCGATGGCAAATGGATTTTCAGTGCTGGATTGGACAACAAAATCATTGTTTGGGATGCCGAAACGGGCATGCAACACAAGGAATATCCTAAAGTTGGTAAGAATGGTTTGGTGGTGATGTCCGCCAGTTCCCAAGGCGATTACTTGGCCGTAGCGAATTTCACCGACAAGATTAAGCTCTATAAAACGGGTTATTTGGACATCAAACCAGCCAAGTCCCGTGTGATGGCGCAGACTCATAAGAAAGCACAACCTGATTACACCAAACCAACTAAAACGGTGTTGGTGCATGACAAGACTGCTCCACAGGTGACGATTGTTCAGCCCGCCACCGAGTCAGGAAAGCCTTTCCTTTGGCTGGAGAAAGACTTGACGGTAAAAGGCCAATGTTCCTCAAAAAATGGTTTGTATGAGCTGACCATCAACAAACAGGAAGTGTTGGTTGACGAGAATGGTCGCTTTGATTTCCCTTTAAAGCTGGCTTTCGGAAACAATACCGTGGAAGTGAAGGCGGTGGATATCTTCAACAATGTGACCACCCAGACTTTTGTGGTGCAACGCCAGTTGAAAATCGATGAGTACAACGATACCACAGCCCGCTTTGGTAAGGACTACGCACTTATCATTTGTACCGACGAGTACGATAATTACAATAACCTGAGCAACCCTGTGTTCGACGGTGAATCCATCGGCCAAGAGCTCAAGGACAATTTTGGTTTTGAGGTAGAGGTTATCAAAAACCCATCAAGGCTGGAAATCTATCAGGCTTTGAGGGCCTATGGCAAACGTCAATATTCCGATGATGACCAGTTGTTCATTTTCATTGCTGGACATGGTGAGTTTGATGAAGTTTTCCACGAAGGGTATTTGGTGCCAAAGGATGCTCAGGATAACGATGAGGTACGTGCTTCTCTCATCTCACATTCCAATTTGAAAACCATTGTGAACAACATTCCTTGCAAGCATATTTTCCTCACCATGGATGCTTGTTTTGGAGGAACTTTGGGCTACAATATTGACCGTCAAAACAGGGTGATTGCTACGCGTCGAACCAGTTCGGAGCAAGCCTCCTTTATTCAAAAGCGTTTGGAGCCGACCACACGACAGTTTCTTACTTCTGGAGGACAGCAATACGTTCCAGATGGCATTGCAGGTCATCATTCGCCATTTGCCTCAAAATTCATAGAGAGTCTTCAGGCAGGAGCAGGTAAGGATGATATCCTTGTATTGGATGAACTCTACAGTTATTTGGAAGGTGTGAAACCACATCCAAATTCAGGGACATTTGGGCGAAACCAACACGGCAGTGATTTCTTGTTTATCAGACAGAATCAAGAAGCTCAAGTTGGAAGTAACGAGCACTAATCCAATAAGGCTTTACTATAGAAGGGCCTGACAGGTGTTAAAAACCAGTCAGGTCTTTTTTGTGTTTAGCTCATACAACCCTTTCCTTTGCAGGATAAAACTGAACGTATTTAGAAACAATGGCTCAACATAACTTGATAGAGACCCACGCCCATATTTATTCCCGAAAATTCGATAGTGACCGCGAGGAAGTGATTGACCGTGCCAAGGAGGCAGGCATTTCCCGCATTTATATGCCCAATGTGGATTCCGAGTCCATCGATGCCATGATGGAAGTGGAGCACCGCCACCCTTATTATTGCATTGCCCAAATGGGCATTCATCCTTGCTCCATTAAAAAGGAGACAATGGACAAGGAGCTTTATGTGGTGGAGGATTGGTTGAACAAGCGTAAGTTCTCGGCGGTAGGGGAGATTGGCATCGACCTCTATTGGGATAAGTCCACTTTGCCTTATCAAACCGAGGCTTTTAAAATTCAGATTGAATGGGCCAAGCAGAAAGACCTGCCTATCGTGATTCACGCCCGTGAGTCCATGGAGGAAATCATTACGGTATTGGAAGAGGTGAAGGATGATAAGCTCAAGGGTGTATTGCACTGCTTCTCTGGCAATCTCGACCAAGCCGAGCGATTGGTGAACCTTGGTTTTTATCTTGGCATTGGTGGCGTTTCAACTTTCAAAAACGGTGGTCTTGACCAAGTCATTCCATCCATTGATTTGAAACATCTTGTGGTGGAAACCGACTGTCCTTATTTGGCACCAGTGCCTCACCGTGGTAAGCGCAATGAACCTTCATACGTCCAGCTTGTCGCAGAGCGTATCGCCGACCTTAAAGGAACAGGCTTGACAGAAGTAGCTGAGGCTACCACCAAAAACGCCTTGGACCTCTTTGCGATGTAAGTTTTCTCAATTCTCTTTTTGAAACTTCCAGCAAATCCCTACCTTTGCATCATCAAATCGGGACAAGAGCTGTCAAAAGCACCTGTTCCTTCGGAATAGAGAGGTGGCCGAGCGGTTTAAGGCGCACGCCTGGAAAGCGTGTTGGGTTCACGCCCTCGAGGGTTCGAATCCCTTCCTCTCTGCTAAAAACCCCTTCAGATTAACTTCTGAAGGGGTTTTACTTTTTGTTTCAAATAATCCCTTGGTAATTTGTGGGTGAACAAGCCCTGCTTCCCTGGTTTTATGATTTCGTTTTTACGCCTTGCTCTTCTTTTGTTCTCCTTTGGTGCTCTGTGTGGCTTTCTTTCAACCCAAGAAGCTGTCCAGTTGCCCAATCCTAAGCATTATACGGTTTTGGATTCGGCTTTTGCAGATATCAATGGAGACCAGGTGGTAGACAAGGTGCTAGTTTATACCCTTAAGGAGGGGGTTCCTTCCGATGATGATTTTGACCCGCGTCCCACGGTGGTGTTTTATGGTAGAGGGGAGGATACGTTTGAGCCCATATTGAGAAATGATGCTGTGGTGGCGTGCAAAATTTGTGGTGGTGTATTTGGAGATCCTTATGAAGGTATGGATCTGAGTGAGGGAAAGATGACGTTTTATGCTTTTGGCGGAAGCTCGTGGCGTTGGAGTAGGACGACGAGTTTTACTTTAGTAGGAAAGGAGTGGTTGTTGACTGAGTGCAAGGAGGTGAGTTTTCATGCGAGTGATCCAGAAAAGCAATCGACTGAATATTATCACAAGGAGCAGTACGGAAGGATGAAGTTTGAGGACTTTGAATAGGTCTTGCTTTGGGGAGCTAATCCCACAAAAGTGAATTTATAGGACCTGACCTTTGAAATGAGAGATTTGGTTCTCAATCATTTGTGATTTCGGATGGCCAAGATGATTTCTTCCGCGGTCTGGTAGTCCACCGAAGGGACATCATCACCAACTTTGGCATCGTCCCATCCATGCTCATAAGCTCTTTTTTGCAATGGATGGTTAAACTCCCGCTTGTTGTTTAGGTCTAAGTAGTCATGCCATCCCATTTTGTAGATGGAAAGCAGTTCGTTATCGGAAAAGTCGTATTGCTTGATTTCTTTATTCATCGAGAAGTGAAGGGGATAGAAAAAGAAGAGGTGAAAACAACTATGAAACAACTTACAATCACCCTTTGCATCATTATTAAAATACTATGTTTGACTTCTTGTATCCGTTATACAAATAACAAGAAAGACATTGTAAAGCACGACTGGAGTGGCCCAGTGAAAACGATTGATGAAAGTTACTACAAAGCCACTCAAGAATTTGGCGAAATCAGGAAGGATAGCCTGATTCATAAAACGTTCCTTTCTTACGATTTGAATGGGAATTTAATTGAAAGCTATGAATATAATCCTAATGGGAAATTGAAATTTAAGACCATTTGCAAATACGATAATCAGGGAAACCCAACCGAAGGAGCTATCTATGATTCTGCTGGAATAATAAACTATAAGTCCATCTTAGACTATGGTAAGAAAGGAAATATTGTTGAAGAGACAGCTTATAATTCCAAGGGTACACTAATTTATAAATCAACAATTAGTTATAGTGAAAAAGGAGTGCGAAAGGAGGAGAAAAAATACTTTTCCGACGGTTCGATTGGGGAGAGAAGGGTTTATAATAATAGAGGAAATCTAAGTTTGATAGAAAAATATAATGAAGATGGGACCTTGGATGAAAAATTTGTCTATGTCTATAGTCGCAGAGGGAAACAAATTGAAGGTGCTTTATATTCTGCTGATAGTACTCTGAAAAAAAGGGTGCTCTTTATCCAAGATAAGAAAGGAAATCTCTTGGAACGTGTGCAATACAATTCTGAAGGCGTAATGGAAGATAGATTCACTTATGCCTATGATAAGAAGGGTAATCAAATAAGAGAGGAAAGGTACAATGCAGACGGAGTATTAGAAGAGAAAGATGTCTATAACTATGATGATAAAGGAAATTTAATAAAAGGGGAAGAATTCTTTCCTGACGGTACATCGCTGGCTTATGTTGCCTTTATCTATGTTTATGATGATAAAGGAAATTGGATTCGTGAAATTCAATACCAACAAGATAAGATGAATTGGAAAAGCTTGAGTCCAACAAGAATTACAGAACGAAAAATTACCTACTGGGATTGAGGAAGGCAGATTCAGGTTTTCAATGCAGTCTGTATAGCAATGACATCAAAAGAGCCGTGTTTATCAAAGTGATAAGCACGGCTCTTTTGATGGGTTGAAGTGAACATGAATTGGACTTTTACCGCCCCTTGAACTCCTTCCCAAAAAATCCCTGCTCCATCAACTTATCCACATCCTTCTCACCTATTTCCACCACCACGGTTTCTTCTCCAACTTTCATCGAGACTTTCAGCTTTCCTTTTTTCGAAGCCTTGTTTGTAGGGGTTTCAAAAAGGATTGACGTGATACCTTTGGCTTTCTTAACTGATACAGGTTTTGAGGCCTTCGTTCCTTTTCGCCCCTTGATTTCTGTCACCAACTTTTTGACATCCTCCGGAGAGCTGATGGTTTGAGGCTTTTTATCCAACACCTCATTGGCCTTGGCAAGCGCTTCAATATCCGACTTGCTCACCTTCACTGCACCCGACAGGATATCCCGTTTTAGCTCGGGGTTGGCCTGTTCGATGAAGTCCATGCCTTGTGCGTAATTGCCGTCGCGCTGGATGGTTTTTGGGCTGACGTTAAGCTCTTCCGAGAGGCGTTCGTGGGTCTTTTTGTCCAAGTGGTCATTTTGACTACTTGGGGTCAGACGGTCTGTTCCGCCGTGTCCTTGTTTGGCGGTGTTGTAGAGCTGTCCACGTAGGTAGGAGGCCTGCGTAGGGCTGAGGTTCCTTCGTCCGAGTTGGTTGAGAATCATCCAGTCTTTGACCTCGATAAGGCTGTCTAAGTCATCAACAACCTTGAACGGGAAGTCTTTTATTTCCAGCTCTTGGGCAATGGAGTAGCGGTTATGACCGTCGATGACAATGTGCTTGTCCTCGTTTTTCCAAAGGAGGATAGGCTCGCGGATACCCTCGGCGTCAATGTTTTCCTTGAGCTGTTCCCGTTCAGATGTCTGAAGTGGAGGAATAAGATCTTCCAGCTCTTTGAGGACGGTAATGGTCGAACGGATGTCCGTTTTTTCTTGGGACAAGGCCTGAGCGAGTGGGGTGGCGACCAGTGATTGGCTTTTGAGGCTGGCGAATTTCTTGGCCATGACTTAGGCAGTTACTGGTTGGTGGGCAAGGAGCTCTTCACAAAGATGTTTGAATTCGGCAGTGGCCACGCTTTCAGGCGCATAGCCAAATACGGATTCCTTGACCATGGCGGTTTCTGCCAATACAATGGCCTCGCGCAAGGTGGTATCGAAGACACGCAAGTCACCGTAGGTTTGTCGGACGTCCTCGATAAGTTGCTTGTGCAAGGTGGTGTTTCCCTTCACACGGGTGAAGACGATGCCCTCGATTTGCAAGTCGGAGTTTAGCTCCTTGCAATCGGATATGAGTTGCAAAATGGATCCTACACCGAGTACGGCGTCCAACTCAGGAGTGACGGGAATCAACACGCTATCGGCGGCGACAAAAGCATTGGATACAATCATGCCCACGGATGGCGGACAGTCCATGAGGATGTAGTCGTAGTTGTCCTTGTAAGGCGCCAACGCTTTTTCCAATACTTTGAATCCTTTTACGCCATCCGTCATCAAGGCTTTTTCGGCTAATGATAAGTGGAGGTTTGCGGGAATCAAGTCAAGTTCAGGAAGGTGATGCAAGGCCCTTGAATTTCCCTGTAACAGCAAGTCGTGCAGGGTTTTTTCGGCTGGACGCAAGTTGTTCGCAGAGGAGAGGTTGCCTTGTGGATCGCAGTCCACCAAAAGTACCTTTTTGCCTGCGCGGGCAAGTGCATGACCCAAGTTGTTGGTCATGACGGTTTTTGAAACGCCTCCTTTGTGGTTGGCGATGGCGATGGTCTTAGCCATTGTTCAGTGGTTTGGGGCTGCGGTATTCCTTGATGGCTTGGTCAACAAGCCTCAATTCCTCGGGGCTGAAATTGCCCGAGCGCAGTTTGTCGTACAACTTGGTTCGGCTCCATCCCAATGATCGGGAGAGGGATGCCTTGGGGATGTGGTTCACCTCCAAGACACGCTCGATGGAGTGACACATGCGGTCGTAGGCCTCTATGACTTCGGTGTTCAGCACGTTGTGGAAGGTGTAGTGTTTTTCCTTACACGAATGTAAGGGTTTTGCTTACAGCCTACAATTGGGCAGTGGAAATTGGGAAAGGGGAAACTTCAGTCCATAAAAAAATCCCTTTCCAAGAAACTTATGGAAAGGGATTTAGAACATCCGCTTAGCTCAATACTGAGCTTGATTATGCATTATTCATTTTAACGAGCAATGGTAAAGGTTTTTGTTACAATGCCGTTTGGAAGGTTAAGGCGAATCATAAAGATTCCCTGCTCCAGCTGACCAAGGGTAATTTGGATTTCCTCTTGCCCTCGTTCTAAGGACATTTCGCCAGCCAAAATTTCTTCCCCAACCAATGAAATGATCTGGTAGGAAAATGCCCCTTCCATACTTGGGATATGGATGGTCAATTCCTCCGTGGTCAAGGGGTTTGGGTAAAGGCTCACCTGATTTGATAAGTCCCTTTTTACCGAGGCTACTGGGCTAAGGCTGTATTGACCATTATAGTCCACTTGGCGAAGGCGATAATAAATTGTGCCGCGTCGTTTACTCTGGTCAACCCATTGATATACTTGTTCCTGTGCGGTTGATCCAGCACCATCTACTATGGTCAGTGTTTCGAAGTCTTTCCCGTTTGTAGAATATTCGACAGCAAAATGGCTGTTATTTCGCTCAGAGGCAGTTTTCCAGTTCAACACGACTGATCCATCATTACTTTCTTTTGCCGAGAAATAGATAAGCTCTACAGGAAGGGCAACCGCACAATCCGATAAGCTGGAGCCATCGGTGTAGGTGAAGTCAACGTTTTGTTCAGATCCACAGACCATGTCCGTACCGTCATTGGGCACCGCATCCACAATGTTTATCTCACCAATGTAAGTGTTGCCGCAGTTAATAGTCGTGGTGTTTGTAACATTGAATAATGCACATTTGGCGATTGCCTGGTAGGTTCCGGAGGTGAATACCAAATCTCTTGAATAGAATAGCCCACCCTCAAGATCCAGTGTTCCGTTTCCGCCTAAGCGTAATTCCCCATCAGTACGAAAAGTACCGTAGTTATTGGTTGTTCCAGAAGCACGTTCAAAGTTTCCTACTACATATATTTCTCCACCTGTTTGATTGGATAAAATGGAATTTGCACCTGACCCCAATCCACCCGTAACCTCGAAGTAGCCATGGTTTTCTAAATCGCCCTCACTACTGAGGGCAAAATTACCATCGATGATGAAATCTCCATAGTTGATGATTTTACCAACAGAGCCATTCTTATTCAGGCTAATATTCTTTGTAGTAACAGTACCATAATTCTCAAAGGTCATCCCTTTGAATTGCTCACCATCCACATTGAAATTCAAAGTGGAGCTATTGACCATTTTTCCGTCTGGACTTACACCCCATTGGTCGTCAATAGTTGCATCCACTTGAATGGAACCATTTGGAGCACAGAAATGGAGCTCTCCACCATCAAAACCAAAGACTCCAGTCAAGACCCCTACACCTGTTCCAGTGTATTTGATGCAGACTACATCTCCTGTAGAAATAGGATCAGGAGACATGGCATGGGAAATAGTCGCAGAGCCACTGTTCCACTGAATGGTCTCCGTTGTACCTGCTGGACAATCGCATTGTGCATGGATATTACTCCACGCCAAACCAAAGATCAGTAGGAAAAGAATTTTAGTAAAGTTGTGCATAAGCGGATGTCGTGTTTTTCCACTTGAGTACAACATCCATTCCTAAAAAATAGTTTGTATACAATAAAAACTTACATGAGTATTTTTGGACTGTATATGTCTAGTAAAATAAATAGCTAAGAGAACTCGTCTGGAAATCATAATTTTGCATGCTATCCAAAAACATACATTTATGAAAAACAGGATTACTTTGTTTGCTGTTTTGACAGCATTGGTACTTTCCCTGACTGCGTTTGTGCAACTCAGCAAGAAGGAAATGGCTACCGGAAAGTGGCAAATGACCAACTTGGAAATTAGCCCTAACCCAATGGAGGCTTTTGTTTCACAGTTGCCAAAAGAGCAACAGGCAATGTTCTGGGAAAAGTGGGATGCGGAGATCAAAGAGTCTTGCAAAGTATCGCACTTGTCGCTGAATGCAGATGGTACTTATGAATTGGTGTTAAAAACAGGTAAGGAGGTATCAGAGGAGACAGGTACATGGAGCATCAACAGTGATGGAAAAAGCATAACCTTTATTGAAGAGGGGACTGAAGAGGAAGATGTGTTAGAGGTGAGGGAACTTAGCTCGGACTCTCTTACGCTTGCCATGTCAGAAGAGGGAGAAGGAAATGAAATGACAATCATTATGGAGTTCGCCAAGTAATTCCAATCTATCCTTTTAAATAAGCCCATGGGGAAAGATTCCCCATGGGCTTATTTTTTATGGTTGATTATGCGGCTTGGGCGCCTCGACCAAAATCCTGGTTTTGTTGACTATGTTTTTCTTTCACAAAGTTGATCATTCCACCCTTCAGTAGAACCTGTACCTGTCGTTCGCTGATGTTGTAAGTCAGTGGAATTTTCAGATTTTTCCCTTTTACAGTTGCGTTGATGTCCTTACGGTTTTTGATGGCATTTCGTAGCCCAGAGATTTGGATGATGTCGCCTTGTTCGAGTTTGTCGTAGTCCGTTGGGTTGACGAATTCAAAAGGCACCATTCCAAAGTTGATCAGGTTCTGCCAGCCAATGCGGGCGTATGACTTGGCGATTGTGAATTTTTGGCCAAGATAGCGTGGTGCTAGAGCGGCATGTTCCCGGGAGGAGCCTTGCGCATAGTTTTCTCCAGCCATCACACAAAACCCTTCAAACTGTTTTTGGTTTTCAACAGCTCTTTCATAAAACTTCGGATCCACTACGATATAGCTGTACTTACTGATTTCGGGGATATTGGAGCGTAGGGGAAGCACTTCAGCACCAGCTTTAAGGATTTCGTCTGTGGAAATATTATCTCCCATGCTTAGCAGAATGGGAATTTCCAGTTCATCAGGGAGTTCCTCAAAGTCGGGTAATGACTTGATGTTTGGGCCTTTGATGATTTCTACCCGTTCATGGCCATTTGGATGGACAAGCATTTGGTCATTGCGCCTCACTGCTTTTGGTTCCTGCCATTTTGGATAGGGGATGCCAAGCTCTGTTTCCAAGTCGCGAGGGTCAGTAATTTTTCCCGTCAAAACAGAGGCAATAGCAGTTTCTGGGCTACACAAGTACACTTGGTCATCCAGGGTTCCCGATCGTCCAGGGAAGTTACGGGGCATAGTCCGCAGGCTGATGGTATTGGTGGCAGGTGCTTGTCCCATTCCAATACAACCCATGCATCCCGATTGGTGTAGCCGAGCTCCTGCCTGAATCAAGGGCCCCAAGGCTTTCATGTCAAGAAGGTTTTCCAAACATTGTCTTGATGGTGGATTGGCATCGAAGGATACATTGGAAGCGGAAAATCGGCCTTTCACGATTTGAGATGCAATCCAAAAGTCCCGTGTTCCTGGATTGGCAGAAGAGCCAATAACCACTTGTCCAACGGGTTTTCCAGCCACTTCTCGAACTGTTTTTATCTTTCCAGGACTGCTTGGCAGTGCAATCAATGGCTCTAACTCAGAGAGGTTGATTTCCTCATGGGCATCATAAGTCGCCCCTTCATCCGCCTTCAGTTCCACCCATTCGTTTTCACGCCCCACGCTTTTTAGAAACTCTTTGGTCACTTCATCAGATGGGAAAACGGTGGAGGTAGCACCCAGTTCAGTGCCCATATTGGCAATCACATGACGGTCCCAAGCACTGAGGTTCTTTAGTCCAGGGCCATAATATTCAAGGATAAAGCCTCGTCCGCCTTTTACATCATAGCGTCGAAGCATTTCCAGTACCACATCTTTGGCACTGACCCAGTCGGGTAATTCTCCAGTCAGTTTGATACCCATGATTTTGGGCATTTTAAAGAAATAGGGTTCTCCCGCCGAGGCCATGGCCACATCCATTCCGCCTGTCCCAATCGCCAACATGCCTACGCCACCGCCTGCACAAGTATGGCTGTCTGAGCCCAAAAGTGTTTTGCCTGGTCGCCCAAACTGTTCCATATGGACTACATGACTGATGCCATTACCTGGTCTACTGAACCAATAGCCAAACCGTTCCGCGCTGGACTGTAAAAACAGGTGATCGTCCATGTTTTTGTAGTCCGTTTGAAGAAGGTTATGGTCCACGTATTGAACGGCGACCTCGGCCTTGGTGCGGGACAGGTTCAGTGCCTCCAACTCCAGCATAACCAATGTGCCCGTGGCATCCTGTTGTAGCACGTGGTCAATGGAGATGCCAATTTCCTCTCCTGGAACCATCCTTCCAGAAATGAGGTGACTACTAATCAGTTTGTGAGCGACGGTCTGTTTTCCCATGATTCCATTGGCCTTTTTTATAGCCTACGGGGAAATTGGTTTTTGGGGAAAACTAATTTTTGAAGAGTACAGAATTGGGAATTATTCTTTACTGAAGACTGAGTTGGTTGATATCTGGGTTTTCGAGGTGTTTTTTGGGGTTTGGATGCCTAAGAGTTGCTAACATCGCTTTCCCAACATTAGTGGTTGTGGTTACGTTTTTTGAACGTTTCAGCAAACCAAAAAATGGACGTAACAACACATAGCTGGCATTGTACCAAGCAGTTTTTGATTTTATTCCCTTTTCGGGAAGGATTACCCCAGGTCGAAATGCGTATGCATCTTTAAAGCCCTTGTTCAATACCATGTTTTCCGTTCTTCCCTTCACACGCGCCCACATCTGTTTGCCTTTTTCTGAGCTGTCGGTTCCCATGCCCGAGACGTAGTTGAACACCAAATTTGGGTTCGATGCAAAAAGCACATCAACGAAGGCTTTGGTGGTGTCGAAGGTGATTTTTGTATAATCCTCCTCGGTCATACCCAGCGCGGACACACCCATGCAATAAAAGCAGGCATCCAATCCTGTTAGTTTATCCTTGACAGAGGAAATGTCTAAGAAGTTGTCCAACAGGATTTCTTCCAATTTTGGATGTTCGATATCGATTGGGCTTCGGTTGACAAGTAATACCTTATCAATTTGGGATGATTCCAAGCATTCCAAGAGAACCCCTTTACCCACCATGCCTGTGGAGCCTGTGATGATGACCTTCATGTGATTGCGGTTTTATCGATTGGTAATATAAATCTTGACAAATCATGTTCACAAGTGAATGCAATTCATCCTGAGCGAATCTTATAAAAAGGTCCGTTAACCAAGAAAACGGGTAAAAAGCTCAGATTATCTACCAACAACTTTGTGGGACATCAATTAGATAACGGTATGAAAAAGAAAAGTTGGGGGTTTGGGCTTTTGGGGTCAACATTGTTTTTGGCCCTTTCATTTGTGTTCACCTTTTACATACATGTGGATTTGGGGGAACTCCGAGATTTCTTGTTTATGTTTCATCTGATTCCCTTTGGATATGGGTTTAGTGGAGGTGGGAATGCCCTGTTCTATGTCGGGTATTATGGTGCATTGTGGTTGGCACTTGCCATCGTTTTGATGGGAGCTTATCGTTTAGTGGCTTTTGTTCGAACGCAATAGAAAGTGCAAAAAAAGAGGCCAACTCAGTTTGTGAGTTAGCCTTCGGAATAAGTTTAATGCTTTTGTTTCCTACAGAGGAATAGCTTCCAATGCTTGTTGGCAATGTTCCTCGTAAGTTTCACTTACTTCAATGCCCAATTCAATTTTTTGGGAAATGTACACCACGCATTCGGTATGGTGTGGGTCGCGGTCGTCAATGGGGAAGAGTTTTACCTGCTTGGAGACACGCTCGTACACTTTGGGAAAGCGTTCAAAGCCATCGAGGGAAGCTAGGTCTTCATCGCTTAGTCGATAGACCTTACCGATTAGTTTGTTCTCGGCTTTTGGTCGGATGGAGTAAACTCCGCCGTCCCATTTTGGGGAAAAGTGCGAGACGAAGACCTCAAAATCATGTAAGATGGCATGGCCCACCAGTTCCGATTCAGGGCATCGTCGTTGCATTTGTGTTTCACATAAATTGGAGCCGTAAGCGAAATATAGATGGGGTTTCTGCATGCTATTCTTTTGGAACGTTGTACACGCAAGTTACGAAAATCGTTCCTGCCCCCTTTTTTCAGCACTTAGTCGATGCGCACCTGATACTGCAAAACCAGTTCGTTCCTTCGTGCCGATAAGTCCCCATTTTCAAAATAGGGGCGGTTTTGCAAGCCCAAGGTCAGCTTGGAATGAATGCCGTTAAAATAGTGGGTAAAACCAGCCCAATAGACCGTAACGGGATTATTGAGCGCCTCAAAATCCGAGAGCTGGAAGTAGCCGAATACTTCCCATTGGCCGATTTCGGAGGCCAAAGTGCCTTGGTCCAAGGTATAAAAGGCTTGTATCATCAGGCTGTTTCCAGTCCCAACCGCAGGATAGGCATTGCCCGCTCCCCGAAACGGGTTGTTCAGCCCATAAGTCCGCAAGTAGTTTGGTCCAAAGTCCGTGTAGAACGCCCCTATATAGCACCCGATGGCGCGGTGAGTAGTGGTGTCCAAGGGGATTTCCATATACAGGTCGGTGGCCAACAGAATCATCGAATGCCTTACAGTATCGGTTCCCTCTAAAGATGCGGTCGCATTCTTCTGCATTTCAAAGCCTGCGCCCCAAGAATATATTTTTCGACGTCCTCGGTAAGTGCCAATGTGCAATGGATTTTTGAAGCGTTCTTGTTCCAAAAACTCCCAAAGGAAATAACCAGAGTAGTTCATCCTTTGTCGGCCACCGATATAGCCCGCCTCATTTTCCCCGATGCTGGTTGTTGGAGCCAAGGGTTTGGCCACTACTAAGCGGTAATCCAAATGCCCGATTTTTCCTTTGGCGTAAATCGCATTTCGACGAATGATGTAATCCCCTCGGTTAACGGTAATGTTTGTTAGGCCAGTGAGGTCCAATCCAGTAATCGTGGAGGAAGATGGACTTGTAAATCGACTAAGTCCTCGCCAAGCAGTCTGCCCTAAGCCCAAGGCAAAGGCTTCGTGGAAAGTGTAGTCGGCGTGCAGGTCAAGGACATTTATGCTTGGGTTGTTGTTATTGGCAAGACCAAAATTGTTTTGCCCAAACTGGGAGAAAAAATACAGGCGTTCAGTCAGTTGTGCGTTGACGCCCATTCGGACTCGGCGGACACTGATGTCCACATAGTCGTTCACGGGTTCTCCGTCCTGCTCCGTATTGGGGTTGGTTTCCAAGTAGCGCACCCAAAATTGGTTGTTGAACAGGAATTTCACCCATGTGCCTTTCTCCTTGTTCAGCCATAGAACGGGAAATTTGAACCCCTTTGGCTCCTGAACTTGGGCTTTTGCCAAGGGAGAAAGGAGCTGAAGCGCGATAAAAAAGAGGAGAAGACGTCTGGATGGCATTCGGAAAAAGTTTCCCTAAAGGAATGCCTTCGAGGGCTTATTTGCAAATCCCTTGCAGATAGAATGTGATATTTGAAGTTTAATAAAAGGGCTAAACACTGGAAGCCCTGTAAGGGCGAGATATGTCAGCAAAGGACAACGTCCTTTGAATTATCAAAAAACATCATGACGATTGACGATTTAAAACAGCAAAGCCTTATCATTTTTGAATGCTTCAGTGGCAGTCGAGCTTATGGCACCAACACGCCTAAATCTGACACGGATATTCGTGGGGTGTTTGTCTTGCCAGAGGATGACTTTTTTGGTTTTTCGGAGATCGATCAGGTTTCCGATGCCACCAATGATATCGTCTATTACGAGTTGGGCAAATTTGTGAGGCTATTGCTCAGGAACAATCCCAATATCATGGAGTTGCTTTTCACGCCAGAGGATTGTGTGCTCCATCGTGACCCGCTGATGGATTTGTTTGATGGGCTACCCATCCTTTCCAAATTATGTAAGGAGACGTATGGGGGATATGCCTACGCCCAAATCAACAAGGCCAAGGGCTTGAATAAAAAGGTGAACAATCCCGAGGAGCCTGTACGTAAGTTGGTGTTGGATTTTTGCTTTGTGCTGGAAGGGCAAGGGACTGTTCCCGTCAGTGAATTCCTGAAATCAAAAGGCTGGAAGCAAGAGGGGTGTGGCGTTTCTAAAATTCCGAAGACCAGAGGAATGTATGCCTTGTTCCATCAGGAAAACGGGAATTTCCGTGGGATTTATCGAAAGGAAGAATCCAATGACATTTGCCTGAGTTCCATTCCAAAGGGAATTGAGCCCGTGGCCCACATGAGTTTTAATGTGGATGAATATTCCGTGTATTGTAAAAAATACCGTCAGTATTGGGAGTGGGTGGAAAAACGAAATGAGGAACGCTATCTCACCAACCAGCAACATGAGAAAGGCTATGACAGCAAAAACATGATGCATGTTTTTCGCCTGTTGGAAACGGCCTTGGAGATTGCGGAGGGAAAGGGCTTGGTGGTCCGCCGACCAAATCAAGAGGAGTTGTTGAGGATTAGGGCAGGGGAGTTTGCCTATGATGATTTGCTGGGTCATGCCGAGGAAATGATGGCGCAAGTGGATCGGGCTTTTGAGGCTTCACACCTTCCTGAACAACCGAATAGAGAGGATTTTGAAAAAGTGTTGATTGAAATTCGTCAGGCTTTTTATGATCGAGGTGCTTAGCAGTATTTGTGACTTTATTCCTTAGGTAAGAATTAGTGAAATTTAATCGATAGCAATTTTGAGTCCTCCGAAAGTACGGCCAGCATGATAAAGTCTTTGGTTACTATAACGTGTCGTTTGCGGATTCCTGCCTCGGTTTTTAAATAGTATCTGATGCTCTCATCACCATTTTGGGAAACGGAGGTTTCTATTTTTTCTATGGTAAATGAATGGTCTTGGTCCTCAGTGACTATGCGGAGTTTTTCATTATTTTTCTCAACAAGCCAAACGGATGAAAAAGATCGCAGACCTTTTTCATCCTTGACGGTAATGTTTTCGCCATTGCGAGGTAGAGGAGAAAGGCTTCCTGCAGTTGCAATGTGAATTATCGTAGTTGCCAGGAAAGTTAAGATTAGTTTCATGTTGCAATATAGGGAGGTAAGGTATTAGGTCGTCATGATTTTGGAGTACCATCAACAAAAAATAAGTGGGCAAATTCCCTAATCCTTATGGCAACTCACCTCCACGCTCTTTCCAGTCTGTTCAAATTCAGGACTCAGGTAAGGAATGCCCAATCCCAAACCACGGACGATGAAAAGTCCGCCAAGGAAGATTCCCAAAGCCATGGTTGTTTTGGCTGAGGAAAGGAAGGAGAAGCGATTTTTCAACAATTGCCCAGAAAGAGCAATACCCAACATCATAGGGAGAGTTCCCGCTCCAAACACTGCCATGTAAAGCGCGGAATGCGCAATGCTTTCCTGTCCCAAGGAAGCCACCAAAGCAAAATAAGTTAGTCCGCAAGGCAACAGTCCATTGAGCAAACCAAAGGTGAACTGACTTCTAATGGATTGGTGGGTGAGGTATTTCCCCAAACCGCTTTTTACTTTTTGGACGCCTTTGGCCAGAATTGGGGTGTTGAACATGCGGTTTTTTCCCGCTGTGGATAAGCTCACCAAAATGATAAGCGCTCCAGACAAAATGGAAACCAGTTGTTGTGCGCCTGTCAACCGCAATCCCTCACCAATAAAGCCGAACAGCATTCCCAAAAGGGCATAAGTCAAAATTCGACCTGCGTTATAGGAAAATCGGCCCAGCAAGAATCTGCTTTTGGAAGGAGAGGACGACATAGCCAAGACCAACGGTCCACACATTCCCGCACAGTGCAAACTGCCGGCAAAGCCCAAAACCATTGCTGTCCAAAGCATGTTCATCAGCCTATCAAAACGCTTTTGGTGAAATAGTATTCCTTGCCATTAACCGAGTAGCGAACTTGCACCTCCCAATGGCCTGATGGAATTTTTGCGGTAGACAACGCCACCTCACGTTCTCGGCTTTTCAATGGAATGCTCAAGTCCAAATCACTGTCTGAAGGACGGTAAAAGATAACCTGCCCGTCCACAGGTGCGCCATGATTTGGGAGCGTGATTTTGAGTTGGTTTGCCTCGGCAACATAGTTCATTACAAACTCCGTGTCCAAGGCCTTTGATCGGCGTTCGGTATCGATTTGTCGCTGGTAATCGATTTCCCGAGCATAGTAATCTTCGCTGACCAGATTGACCTTGTGCTGGGTGCTTCTATAGACGAATTGCCCAATAAATCCAGCAAACAGGACAAATACGCCGATGATGATATGAGGGATTTTCATGCTTTTTGGTTTTAGTCCGGTTTTGGACACAGGTATCAAGTATCAGGACACAAGACTTGCTACAAGAGTCCCCTTATTTCCGTGATTGCGGTCCAAGAAACTTCACTTTTTCCGTGCTGATTCGTTCGCCACTGGCTGAATTGTACACCCCAATATTTAGCTGGGTAATCATCCCTGAGAGGGATTCTCGCGGAATGATAATGATGACCGTTCGGCTGACTTTTCCTTGTCTTGGTACAGTTAGATCACCTCCCACAATTTCAATGGTGCCTTTTTCCACATTCTCAAGCTTCAATTCGGCGGGAATTTCTTCCACTGTTTTGTTGATAAGCGTGATGGTGTAGTGGTTGCGGATGCCAGCCTCTGTTTTTCTATAGAGATTGCCTCGCGCTTGGAGCATGGTGGTTTCAATGTCCGAGCGAGTGGCAATGAGGCTGGAGAGTAGGGCCACCAAACCAAAGAGAACCACCGTGTAGCTGATTACCCTTGGCGTCCATTTGAAAGGTTCGCGCTTGGCGATGCCGTCCTCGGAGGCGTAACGGATAAGTCCACGGTCAAATCCCACCCGATCCATGATGGAGTCGCAGGCATCCATGCAAGCCGTACAGTTAATGCACTCCAGCTGGGTGCCGTTGCGGATGTCAATTCCCGTTGGGCAGACCTGAACGCATTGGTGGCAGTCGATGCAATCACCTTCCGTGCGAACCTCCTTCTTGCGGAATTTGCCACGGATTTCCCCACGGATGTAATCGTAGGCCACCACCAAACTGTTTTTGTCAAGCATGGCGCCCTGCAAACGGCCGTAGGGGCAAGCAATGATGCAAACCTGTTCGCGGAACCAAGTAAAAATCCAGTAGAATACGCCTGAAAAAACCAAGATGGCCACTAAGCCAACGATGTGCTTTTCTGGTGGATCGGTGATGATGGTATAAAGCTCATCTACCCCGATGATGTAGGCCAAGAAGATGTTGGAAATGCCGAAGGCAAGGGCAAAGAAAATAAAGTGTTTCAGCCCTTTTTTGAACAGCTTCTCGCTGTTCCAAGGCATCTTGTCCAATGCTTTTTGTTTGTTGAAATCTCCCTCAATCAGGTATTCGATTTTCCGGAAGACCATTTCCATAAAAATGGTCTGCGGACATACCCATCCACAGAAAATCCTTCCATAAACCACAGTGAACAGGATTATGCCTACAATTCCTGTCACAAAAGCCAAGGCTAATAAATAGAAGTCCTGTGGCCAAAAGGTTGCCCCGAAGATGATAAAACGACGCTCCAAGATGTTGAACAGCAAAAGGGGCTGTCCATTCATTTTAATGAAGGGCGTTCCCACCAAAAAGGCAAGCAAGATAATGGCGACTATGGTGCGCCAGTTATGGTACCGTCCCTTTGGTTTGCGAGGATAGACCCATACCCGTTTCCCCTCGCTGTCAACCGTGGAAATGGATTTCCGGAAATCTTCTGGGGTTTGGCTCATTGGGGCGTTTTTTTTAAGAGGTAAAGGAGAGTCCCATTAGCTGTTTACAATGCATATATTTTGGGCTTTCGAAAACGTCGTCCGCCAGCTGGCGGACAACGCTACGGAAATAGCATATGCCAAGTATGGACTGTCCAAAGCGGTAGGTTTTATATCTACCGACTGGAAGGATAACAGGACCCTCCCTTACCTCTCATTTTCTCTATTTCTCAGCAGGCTCGTATTTCTCGCCTTGAGGAGGCAAAGCGTTCGGAGGATTGGTGCCTTGGAGGCTCAACACGAAGCTGGCCAAGTGGTAGATTTCCTCGTTGCTATACTTGTCCTTCCAAGCAGGCATCCCTTTTTCCTCGATACCGTATTTCAGGGTTTGGTAGATGTCGTTGACACCACCGCCGTGCAACCAGTATTCATCGGTCAGGTTCGGGCCAGCGCTACCGCCACCTGTTTTGGTATGGCAAGTAGCACAAGTGCTTTCGAAGTTTGTGCGGGCCACGGCAAGAATGGATTCGTCCGTTTCAGGAGCTTCATATTCTTGGTCCACACCAGCGTATTTTGCCTCTGCCCATTCCAACTCGGCCTGATATTCTTCGGCTTGGAGCTTTCCAGTATCGAGCACGTGGTAGTTGATAAGGTAAAGGACACCGAAAACGATGGTCACCACGAACAACCATTTCCACCATGGCGGAAGGTCGTTGTCATATTCATGGATGCCGTCAAAGTCATGGCCTTCCACCACCACATCGGCATACTTACCTGTGAAGAGGGTAGCGTCACCTTCGAACAAGCCGAAGACGTTCATCAGACCAGAGACTTCCTTGCCCTGATCGATGGTTTTTTGACGGACGATTTTTCCCATGTCCACCACAATGCCGAGCAAAAGGAAGACGGCAAGGAAGCAGAAGAAAAGGAGCAATCCGATGGCAATGAGCCATTGCAAAGGCATTCCGCCGACAGTTCCCGACTGTTCGCCTTGGGCTAAAGCGGGGCTCATGCCCATCAGGGAAAAAAGAAGGGATAAGAGTAAAGATTTATTTTTCATGGCTACTGTCGCTTGGTTTGTGGGATTCCAAAGGCAGTTCTTTCATCTCGCGCATAAAGTCCGTGCGGGCAGTCAGGGCGTAAACCCATGCGCCGACGAGCACGATGCCGAAGAGAATCAAGGCGATTACCTGAAAGATTTCAGCGCCCTCAATCGAGCGTAAGACGTCTTTGTACATAGAAAGGGTGTATCAAGTACCATGTATCAAGTACAAAGACTCATTGTACTTGATACACGATACGTTGTACTACTTCTTGATATCGGTTCCGAGTCGTTGCAGGTAGGCAATTAAGGCGATGATTTCCGCATCTGCATCGGTTTCAATCTCGTTGTTCCTTAGGTCCTCAGCGATTTCATTGGCCTGACTTACGAGGTCTGCCATGGCCTCCTTTTCAAAACCTTCTGGATAGGGCACGCCAAGGGTACGCATGGCTGAGATTTTATCCTCCAAAGTGGAGTTGTCAATCTTGTTTTCAAGCAACCATGGGTATGGAGGCATGATGGAACCTTCGGAAACGTTGGTCGGATCGAGCATATGGAGGTAATGCCACTTGTTCGGGTTTTTGCCACCCTCACGGTGGAGGTCTGGACCAGTTCGTTTCGATCCCCAAAGGAATGGGTGGTCATAGACGAACTCACCAGCTTTGGAATACTCTCCGTAGCGCATGGTTTCTGAACGGAACGGTCTAATCATTTGTGAGTGGCAGACGTTACAGCCCTCGCGGATGTAGATGTCTCTTCCTTGAAGTTCCAATGGACGGTAAGGTTTCACGCTGGAAATCGTTGGTACATTGGATTTCACCAAGAAGGCCGGAATGAACTCAAAGGCCGTAGCGATAACGACCAACACAGCGGCGAAGACGGTCATCTGAATAGGGCGTTTCTCAATCCAGCTGTGCCAGTGTCTTCCTTTGGTATGTGGGTCTGCAGGTTGCAAGGCAGGAGCCTGAGCCTCCTCGTTGGCCACCAAGCTACCAGACTGGATAGTCTTGATTTGGTTGTAAATCATCAAGATGACACCAGAGAGGTACAAGACACCACCAATTCCGCGCATGGCGTAAAGAGGAATCAACTCAACGACAGTCTCCAAGAAGGTTTTGTATTGGAGCTGGCCAGTGGCAGTGAATTCTTTCCACATCAAACCTTGGGTGAAGCCCGCCCAGTACATTGGAATGGCATAAACCAAGATGCCCAGCGTGCCCAACCAGAAGTGGATGTTGGCCAATTTCTTCGAGTGAAGCTTCGTATTGAACAGCTTTGGGATCAGCCAGTAGAGCATACCGAAGGTCATGAAGCCGTTCCAGCCCAAGCCTCCCACGTGTACGTGAGCGATAATCCAGTCCGTGAAGTGGGCGATGCCGTTCACTTCTTTCAAGGAAAGCATTGGACCCTCAAAAGTGGCCATACCATAGGCCGTCAAAGCCACCACCATGAATTTTAAGGTAGGTTCCTCGCGGACCTTGTCCCATGCTCCACGAAGCGTCAACAGCCCGTTGATCATACCACCCCATGATGGCGCGATCAGCATGATGGAGAATACCACACCCAGCGACTGTGCCCAGTCAGGCAATGAGGTGTAAAGCAAATGGTGGGGACCCGCCCAGATATAGATGAAAATCAGTGACCAGAAGTGGATGATGGAAAGGCGATAAGAGTATACCGGACGCTCCACTATCTTCGGAACGAAGTAGTACATCAAGCCTAAATATGGCGTGGTCAAGAAGAAGGCTACCGCGTTGTGGCCATACCACCATTGCACCAAGGCATCCTGAACACCAGCGTACCATGAGTAACTTTTCATCATGGAAACGGGCAACTCGAAGGAGTTAACAACGTGGAGGATGGCAACCGTGATGAAGGTGGCCAAATAGAACCAAATGGCTACGTAGAGGTGACGCTCACGGCGTTTGATGATGGTACCAATCATGTTGATACCGAAAATCACCCAGACCACCGTGATGGCGATGTCAATCGGCCATTCCAGCTCGGCATATTCCTTACTGGTAGTGTACCCCATCAAGAGGGAAACAGCGGCGGAAACGATGATGCCCTGCCATAGCCAGAAGTGCAGGTTACTGAGCAGGTCGCTGAACATCCGCGCCTTACAAAGCCGTTGGAGCGAATAGTAAACAGCGGTGAAAATGCCGTTGCCCACAAAGGCGAAAATCACGGCATTGGTGTGGAGCGGACGTGTCCGGCCAAAGGTGCCGTACTCGGTCAGGTTCATGGCGGGGTCCACCAATTGGAAGGCAACCAGAATGCCCACCAGCATGCCGACAACTCCCCATAGCATGGTCGCGAGGGCGAAGTTTCTGACAATGCGGTTGTCGTAGTGGAAAGTTTCTACCATAGGTCAGATAGCGGTTAAAACAAAGAGCTTAGGGTTGGTTATTGAGCTTAGTGTCCTTAGGTTTTGGTGGCTCGTCATCGAGGAGAATTCGCACCGAAGGGGTGTAATCGTCATCGTATTGACCAGAGCGCACCGACCAGATAAAGGCGCCCAGAAAAATCAGGGCGACCATCAGGCTGATACCGATAAGCAGTAGGATGATGCTCATGCGTAGGACTGTTTGCTTGTGGGCAAAATTATGTTGGGCATATAAGGGGACTTATGAGAAGCCTCAGTTCTGGAGGTGATAAAACTCAGTTTTTCTTACCTACGAGCATTACCCTTTTCAGTTGTGCTCGGTAGCCATTGATTCCCAAGGAGATTCGTGGAGAGCATGGCGAACAAAGCCACGGAAATGGAGCTCAAAGGCATCAAAATCGCGGACACCACTGGGGATAAATCACCCCGAACGGCGAAGAAAAGGCCGACCAAGTTGTACAGGAATGACAATCCGAAGCTGACATAAACCAGTTTTACACCCAGATGGGAGAATTTCAGGAAGTGCTCCAGTTTTGGCAGTTGGCTGGCCTCCAAGATGGCGTCCGAGGCAGGGGTGAAGTGGGCGACATTGTCCGATACGGCCACGCCAACATTACTTTCCTTTAATGCGCCGGCATCGTTCAGTCCGTCACCCAGCATCATCGTGGCTTCGCCGGAGGCCTTCTTTTCCCTGATTTTTTGAAGCTTGTCGTGCGGACTTTGACTGAAATGCAGGTCGGCTTGTTGCCCCATCAGGGCTTCCAGACGTGGCTTTTCGGCATCGCCGTCACCAGATAAAAGGGAAAGGGTATAGGAATGCCCGAGCTGTTCCAAGGCTTCAGAAATGCCTTGGCGGTAGTGGTTGCTCACCGTAAAATGCCCACGGTAAATACCGTTGATGGCTAAGTGCACCGTGGTTTCATTCGTGTGACTTTTTAGGCCTTTATCCACAAAAGAGGCCTTTCCGATTCTCAGGTTTTGGCCATCGACCAAGCCTTCAATACCCTTGCCTGTCAGCTCTTGGAAGTTATCCACAGGAATGATTTTCCCGTCCACGGAAAGCTGTTCGCTCACCAATCGGCTCAGAGGGTGCCCCGACTGCTCCAACAGGGATTTTACCAGCAGTTTTTCTTCTTCGGAAAGGGCTTCACCTTCAAAGTGAACACTGGCTTTTTGGGCATTGGTCAGGGTGCCCGTTTTGTCAAAAACGATGGAGGAGATACGGCTCAGCTGTTCGATGACGCCGATGTCTTTCAAGTAGAACTTATGCTTGCCGAAAATCCGCAGAATGTTCCCCATGGTGAAGGGAATGGCCAAGGCCAAGGCGCATGGGCAGGCAATAATCAGCACCGAGGTGAAGGCGTGGAGACCCACCTCAGTTTTTCCCTGATACGTCCAATAACCAAAGGCGCTGATGGCGATGGCGATGACCACCAAGGTGAACCATTTGCTCACGGCGTTGCTGATGCGGTCCAAGCCATTTTCCCGTTCCTTGTCAAAGGCTTGGTCGTTCCAAAGGCTGGTCAGGTAGCTCTGCGAAGGCGGTTTTTGGATTTCAATCTCGATGGCGCCACCGTGCTGACGGCCACCGGCATACAGCAATTCCCCCAGTTCCTTGTGGACAGGGTCCGATTCTCCCGTCACAAAACTGTAGTCGATATCCGCCTGACCTTTAATAAGGAGTGCATCGGCGGGAATCAGCTCGCTGTTGCGCACCAACACGCGTTGGCCGACCTCCAGTTTGGCCAAGGGAATGCTCTGTGCCTTGCCGTTGGAAACGGTGGTGACCGAAAGCGGGAAATACGCCTTGTAATCACGTTCGAAAGAAAGGCGGTGGAAAGTCTTTCGCTGGAAGATTTTTCCCAAAAGGAGAAAGAATATCAGTCCGGCCAAGGAGTCGAGATAGCCGGCGCCCGTGCCTGTTAGAATCTCGTAAGTACTGACGGTAAACAGGCAAATAATGCCCAAGGAGATGGGCACGTCGATGTTGATGCCTCGGTTTTTTAGGGCGATAAAGGCCGACCGCAGGTAATCGATGCCCCCATAAAACAGGATGGGCAGGGAAAGCGCCAAGCTGAGGTAGCCAAAGGTGCCCGACAGTGTGCCCTCGATGGAAAAGCCCTTGGACACATATTCGGGGAAGCTCAGCAACATGATGTTGCCAAAGCAGAAGAAGGTCAGGCCCAATCGGAACCATTCCTTTTTCTCGATGCCGTGTTCGCGTGGCTTTTCGTCGCCGTCCGACAGACTGATGCTCGGTTCATAGCCCAAGGAGGCCAGCAGGCGGATTACCTCGGAGAGTTTCCGTTCGTTGGGATTATAGGAAATGGTCAGCTCCTTTTTCAAAAAGTTGACCCGCGAGGAGCTGATGTGCTCGTCCAATCGGTCGAGCTTTTCCAAGAGCCAGATGCAGGAGTGGCAGTGGATTTGGGGAATTTTCAGCGTCAGGCGCGCCGTGTTGCCCTCGCAGAAGTCCAACAGCTTTTGGCTGACGGTCTCATCGTCCAAATAGTCGAAGGCCGAACCCTCCTTGGCGTCCTTTAAGGAAAGGCGCGGATTCTCCTTCAACGAATAAAAACCGTCAAGCTCATTTTCCTTCAAAAGGCTGTACACCAATTGACAGCCGTTGCAACAGAAGTCCTTGGCCTCATACACCACGGCCTCCGAACCGCACTCGTCTCCGCAGTGGTAGCAGTTGCTCTTTCCCATACTCTGCAAGTACGGGAGAAGCTTTAGCTGGGGTGCTGACAAAAGTCAGGGTTGGGGCGGGGGTTTGTCATTGGGGGAGGTTGAAAAATGGTGATTGGGTTGGGTGGTTGGCAAGTCAGGAGAATTGAATGTAGTGGGCACGAGAGCGCTACGCTGAACTCTCGTGCCAGAGAAGAAGGATTAATTGATTATAACTTTGGTTACATAAGTTTGACTGTTGTCAGTGAAACGAATATAGAAAAGCCCTTTTTTGGTGTTAAAATCATACTTGAAATATTCGCCTTTATTCTTTTCGTCATTGAAAATTATGATGCCATTAGTATTCAAAATCTCAATATTTGTTCTTTTGCTTATATAAACATTTACCAATCCATTTGATGGGTTTGGATAAACAACATATTCATCTTGTTTAGGGAAGTGCTTTTCAAAGCCTAAAATATCAGAGTTTTCAGATGAAATGATTTCGAATAGCCCGTTGCCTTTTGTTCCAACAAAAATATTTCCGTTATCGCTAAATGCAATTGAGCTTGTGAATGAAAGTGATGCGTTAGTTAGGTGATAACTCCATTCTTCGCCATCAAATGATGATATTTTCATGCTTGAACCAACCCATAGTGTGTTGTCATTGTCAACATGTAATGTCCTAACCCAACCTGGTAGTCCAGCTTTTGAGTCGGAGTATTCCATCCATTTAGTGCCGTCAAAACGTAGTAATCGATAGTTTGTGCCAACCCAAATATCTTTATTCTTATCAATAGCTAAAGCATATATGCTCTCACATGTAGTACAAGATGTGCCAGAAATAGTATAGTGGGTCCAAGTATTGCCATTAAATTTTGACAAGTATGTTTTGTATCCAATCCAAACAATTCCATTTTCATCCAAAGTCATTGTTTTGGAGTTGTTGTCAATTAATCCTGAGTTAGTCTCGTTATAGGTGGTCCAGTTTGTTCCGTCAAACTTCACTAATCCTTTGTCTGTCAGACACCATAGGATGCCATTATTGTCAATAGATAATTTTCTAATTTGGTTAGAAGGTAGATCAGTATTATTTATGTTGAATGTCTCCCAATTATCTCCGTTATATTTACCAATTCCGTGGTCTGTTCCGACCCATATATTTCCTAAGCTATCTTTTGTTATAGTGTTTATAACGTTGGATGGGATGTTTGATTGAGAGGCTTTATGGATAAACCATTTTTTCCCATCATATATAGCTGCACCACGACCTCCAGTTCCAACCCATATATTTCCATTGTTGTCCTTGATTAAATCTGTAACTCCACCTGATGGTAGGCCGACATTGAACTTATCATTGTAATTATTGTCTGAGTAAAATTTCCAATAATTACCATCGAATTCAGTCAACTGGGCTGAGGACATAGACCAAACATTACCATTTGTATCGATGGAAATATATTCAACTTTATAATCAGGTATGGGAGATACTGAAGATGTGAAGTCAGTGAATTCTTCATTGTTAAATCTAACCAACCCAGAATCAAGACCAAGCCAAATATTTCCCTCATTATCCCCCTTTAAAGAGTGGATGTAAATACGCCTCCATTCCGAATGAAGTACACCAAATCGCTTCCAAGATACCCCGTCAAATTTATTGAGACCATATCTAGTACCAGCCCAGACATTGTCGTTACTGTCAATCCATAAACTTGTAACAGTTCCTGACGATAATTCTGAATAACCTCTAAAATTTACCCAGTTTACACCATCATATCTACAAACTCCATCACCCTCAAATCCAAGCCAAATATTTCCTTTTGAATCTACTTCAATAGAGGTAATGTTATCTCTGCTTGGTATGTCAGAGTTTTCTGTATTGAATACTTCCCAAGTAACTCCATCATACTTGACAAGACCAAAATAGCCAGTACCCCAAAAAATTCCATTATCATCAAAAATAATGTTATCGTAGGAGTTATGTGAAATGCCTGAAATGTTTACATCGTAAACAGTCCATTTTTCATTCCTATCAAACTTAACTAAAGCTCCTTGTGTTCCTAGCCAAATATTTCCCTCCTTATCTTCAGAAATACAATAAATTCGATTAGATGGTATGCCTGAGTTTTCAACATTATAAAAATCCCACTTCCACCCATCATAATGAGCTAATCCATTGTTTTGAGTTCCTACCCATTTAGTCCCATCTTTAGCCAGATAGAAAACATCGAGTACGTAAGATCTCTGTGGAAAACTCACAGCATTCATTTTAATGATTCTATTGTCATCACATCTGGTGAGTCCGTTTCCTTCCCACCATTGAGAATCTTCTTCACAATAAGTTGTATAGCTGTGATATTCATATGTGTTTCCTGAATGTCTTTTCCATTCTAATTTTTGAGAAAAAACATTTGTTATAAAAGCAAAATAAATTAGTATCACTAATGATTTTTTCATTTCCAATTAGTTTTAGGATTGGTGATTATTTCAAATTTTTCAGTGGGATGAAATGAATCAGATATGCAATATAGTTACAAGGATTGTTTTTTTGATGTACCACCCGAGCTGGTTCGAGAGTTCAGCGAAGCGCTCTCGGACCTACAACCGCTCAAGTCTCCCGACTTGAATCCAATAATCATCCACAACCTAACATTCAGACCTTTGTCCTTCCAAGGGCACAAGGACTTTTCTTTGAATGGGCTGGAGAAACAAATGTTTAGGGATTGGGAGAAGGTGGCGTTTTTTGTTTGGGTGATTGGCAAGTCAGGAGACTTGAATGTAGTAGGCACGTGAGTGCTATGCTGAACTCTCGCGCCAGAGAAGAGTCCTGCTTTGGAATACAACTACTCTTGTTTCAATACGACATCCACTTTATCTACTCCTTTTACTTTCTTCAAGCGATATCCTGTTTTATTGAGAGATAACTTGAAGCGAGGAGGAATTAGAACATATCCTATAAGTCCTGATTCTAGTTTGTAATGCCCGTTGGAATCTAAATAAAAAATATGTGGGGAGACTTCATTTGTGCTATCATCAATAACTGCAGGAACTCCCATTCTATTACAATTTCTACAGTCAATTCTTACTCCTTGCAAAGGAGTTCCATCCTCATCGTAGATAGAACCGCTTATTGTTCTATACCCTTCACATGAAAAAAGAGAAAAAATCAAACCTAGAATACTAAGCCATTTCAACTTATCAAGTACACCCATATCCTGAATTATTAATCTGAAAGATACTGGTTCGAGAGTTCAGCGAAGCGCTCTCGGACCTACAACCGCTCAAGTCTCCCGACTTGAATCCAATATCGCCCACAACCTAATACTCATAGCTTCGTTCTTCCAAGGGCACAACAATTTTTCTTTGAATGAGCCGGAAGTACAAGATTAGGGATTCTAAGGAGGTGTATTTTGTCACCTTTGCCACTGTGAATTGGGTTGATGTCTTCACACGCCCTCTCTACAAAGATATTTTTATTGAAAGTCTGAGGTTCTGCATCCAAAACAAAGGCTTGGTGGTTTATGGTTATGTGCTGATGACAAACCATGTGCATCTAATAATTGCCAGTGAGGGCGATGAATTGGAACACATTATCCGAGACTTGAAAAAGTTTACATCCCGAAAAATCATTCATGCCATTGAGCAGAATATCCAAGAGAGTAGAAGGGAGTGGCTATTGTGGATGTTTCGATTGGCTGGAAAACGAAACCCCAATAACACGATTCATCAGTTTTGGAGGCAGGATAATAAGCCAATCAGCTTAGGCACTGGTGCAATGGTGTTACAGAAACTGGAGTATATCCATCAAAATCCAGTTGTTCAAGGTATTGTTGGCTCTGCTGAAGATTATGTTTATAGCAGTGCTTGAAACTATGCGGGGGTTAATAATGACTTAGTGCTTGGTGAGGTGGAGTTTGTTTTTTGATGGTTTGGCAAGTCTGGAGACTTGAGCTGTTATAGGTCCGAGAGCGCTTCGCTGAACTCTCGAACCAGTGATTGGACTAAAACTCCTGTTCAAAAAATCACTTAAATCAGCTTTCAGGGCTTGTATCTTTTCTTGCTCACTTTTGCCTTCATTGTCCATCCTAAATTGAGCAAACCAATTCATATTATGAGCTACTGAACCTCTTCCACTCTTATTATACCACATGGAGATTTCTCGCTCAGCATTAAAATTCAACATTGAATTTGTACACCAGAAAAACCCTTCCAGAAATGTTAGGTAACTATCAACTGACTCATAGTTGCCAGTGATAAACAATGCTGGTCTTGCAAAAAGAAAACGAATAGGATGGTAAACCTTTTCTTTCATTATGTATTCCTAGTTAACTCTGTTCTGGTTCGAGAGTTCAGCGAAGCGCTCTCGGACCTACAACCGCTCAAGTCTCCTGACTTGACCCCTTAAATTATCGAATACCCCATCACCAACAAATACCCACCATAGCCCACCACCAAACCAAGAGCAACAAAAGGCATTGCTGGATTATTGAATTTTCCCAAGGTAGTCGACACGTTATGCGGGAGGAGGAAGCGCAAGGCGCCTTTCAGGATGGAAAGGTAGCCCAACACGGTGATGTTGGTTTTCCAGTTGAAGCCCCATTCATTGTGAAGCAGGACGGTGATGAGTCCCAAGATAAGGGTGGTGAATCCTGTGGACCAGAGGAATTTTTCGTCCTTGGAGGCTTCAATCATCTTGGTGGTCATTTGCCGATTAACCAAAGCAGAAATGCCAAGGATAACAAGGAGCCAACCCCAGAGTTTTGCGAGGATTAAGGAGTATTCCATAAGTGTTTTTTTTTAACCATGGAAAAAGGGAGTCGAAATGGGCTTTTAACTGCATTTGAACAGCTCCCTTTCTCCGTGGTTTCCTTTCAAGTTTAGTAGCTCACCATAGATTTCAGCGCGATAACAGGCTTGTGGCAGTGGTCCACAATATTATCGGTATGGGTGCCGAAAAGGCGTTCCACAAAGGAATGGCGATGGGTGAGGGTGGCCACCAAATCCACGTCCAGCTGTTTGGTGAAATCGCTGATTCCTTGGGAAACAGTGGAGGCGGTAATGGTGTTGACCGTGTGGTTTTCCAATTGATGGTCTTCGGCCAAAACGTGTAAGGGGCGCATGTTGACGTGCTCACCTTTTTTGGTGTTCACCCTGAGCAGATGGAGCTTGGCGCCAAAGAGTTTTTGAAGGAGTCGCAAGCGATTTAGGGATTCTTCAAAGCCCTTTTCGTTGCCTGTTGTAGCCAGCAAAATATGGTCAATGGAATTGGTTTGGCCTTCGGCACCAACAACCAAAACAGGGCATTGCGCTTCGATAAGCACCTGCTTGGCATGGGAAACCTCCAGTACTTCCCTTCGTTTTTCCGCTTCCCGATGCCCCATCACAATCAACCATGGATTGTGGGTTTCTAAAAAGTCGTCAATCTCTTCGTCGATGTCACCAAAGCGGACAATTTCCTGTACTTGACCTTTTTCAAGCTGATACTCAAGCTCCAATTCTCGCGCCTTCCTTTTGGTGAAAATCAGTTCTTCGGCCATCAACTCTTTCACCATGGATTTTGAAACGACCTGTTGTTCTCGCTCAAAGTCGGCCACATGCAGGAGGCAGATTTTCCCGCCAATCTGTTTTGCGATGTTGGAGGCCATGGCAAAGGCGTTGTCTGCTTCTTGGGAAAAATCGGAGAGGACGAGGATGTTTTCCATGGAGGGGTTTCAGTTAACAGTTATCGGTTAGCAGTTAACGTGGGGGTATCTGGTATCAGGTATCAAGTATCAAGACACAAGATGTGCTGTATCTTGATACTTGATACCAGATACCAAAAATCAAATGTGATAAGAAAGCACAGGCTGGTTCAAGTGATTGACCAATTCCTCGGTTTGGCTACCATTCAGGATGTGGCTGATGCCAGTACGTCCGTGGGTGCCAATAAGGATGAGGTCGGCTTGGATGCGTTTGGCGTATTTGCGGACGCCACTTTCAAAGTCATCGCAGTCCACTTGCTCATAGGAAATGTGCCCCAAGTCCCATTTTTCCACAAAGGCCTGCATCTTGTTCTCCGCCTTGTCGGTAGGGAGAAAGTTGGAAATGGAGTTGAGGCGCACCATAAACAGGTCGGCCTTGATGCCTTTGATAAATTGGGTGATGGCCTCGAAGCTTTCGCTTGGCTCCTCAGCGAAGTCAGAAACCAAGAGCACACGTCGTGGGTCGAAATCCGTGATGGTATCAGGAATCGAAAGCACAGGGATTTTGGAATTGCGCACGAAACGCTCAGTGTTGGTGCCGATAAGGATATCCTCCAAACCTTTGGCGCCATGGGTACCGCTCACCACCAAATCATAGTCCTTGGCTTCAAGGGTATTTTTCATCACATCGTCCAAAAGACCGACTTGGGATATAGTCTCCACGTTTGCCCCAAGGAGCTTTAACTCGTCCTCCCATTTGCTGAGTTTCTCACGGCTTTCCTCGATGGCGATTTGAAGCGCCTTGTCTGGATACTGTGAAAGCGCCGTTGCAAAAGTCTCGGCGTATTGGAGTGGAAAGTCCACCGCATTTAATAGGGTGATGCTTCCTCCATTATCCTGAGCGATGCCGAAGGCGATTTTGGTGGCTTTATAAGAGAGCTCTGAGAAGTCGATTGGAACGATGATGTTTTTCATAGCAAAAAGAGTTTTGTCCTTACTTGTTGACACGAGCAATATGGGGATAAGGTGCAGGATATCAGGGTGAAGAAACTCATCTTTTCAGCTGAGTTTTGTCAGTGCCTCAGGGGGCGTTCATGCCCGTCCTTTGTAACACAAACAAAAACCACCGATGCTATGAGCTATAACATGTCTTTCTTCGATATCATCATCCGTCTGTTCCTTGGAGCTTTAGTGGTGATCACAGGTTGGTTGTTGAACACCTTGGTACTTTTTCCAGTAGGGATGGCTTTGGTCGTGGTAGCACTTTCTGGCTATTGCCCCATCAATCACTTGTTGGGACGCAACCCTAACAAGGAAGAAGAGAAACCTCAAGTGAATAAAACTCCCCGTACTTATGAAGTTAACCATCAGTCATCCCAAGTTCAGCGCGCATCCTGAGTTGCTCGCCTTCGTTGAGAAGAAAATCGAAAAGTTGGGCACTTTTTACTCGGACATTTTGGAGGCGGACGCCACCTTGATTCTCGACAAGCGAGACAACAAGGAAAACAAGGTGTTTGAATTGAAGGTACATATCCCCAACCATAGCCTTTTTGCCAAGGAGCAGTGCGCTTCCTTTGAGGAGGCGACTGACAAGGCCGTTGAGGCATTGCGCAAGCAACTCTTGCGTTACAAAGGGAAGGAGGCTCCTTCTCATGAGAAGGTCGTTTAATTACTTCTCGAATCCATTTTTGGTTTGTTGGCTTTCCACCGTCAGAGGGTTTTCTGGCGGTGGTTTTTTTGTGTCAGATGATTATTTAACAACTTTCTGAATAGGGTAGATGGACCACAGAGTTCACAGAGAGAAGGAGAAAAGGAGGCCTCTTATTTTCAAAAACACAATCTGTTTTAGAGAATGGGAATCTCATAACCTCCATTCCTCTTATTTTTGAACTTCATTTGATAGCATTCTATATGAGAACATTTGTCCTCGGAGATATACACGGTGGATATAAAGCATTGGTTCAGGTGTTGAAACGGGCCAAGTTTAGCAAGAAGAAGGACAGACTTATTATTCTTGGAGATGTGTGTGATGGTTGGAGCGAGGTGAAGGAGTGCATGGATTTTTTAATGGAATTGCCCAATCTCGTGTTTATCCGAGGCAATCACGATGAGTTGACGCTTTGCTACTACAAAGAGGAGGATCACTACCTGACCGAAAAGAGCGATGAGATCTGGTTGAAACAGGGAGGCAAAGCCACCTTGAAGTCACTGGGCAAAAATATTGGCTACCGCTACATCCGCTTTTTGGAGTCTTCCATTTATTACTTCGAGGAGGAAGGTCGGTTGTTCGTCCATGCTGCGGCGCCTTATGCCGAGGAAGAAAGAATGCTTCAGAATTTGGAGCATGTGTCTCCGCATACCTTTGCGTGGAGTCGTGATATGGTCAGGGATGCGTGGAATAACCGTGATTCCAAGGACTATCAGTGGGGCACAAAGTGGAAAGAAATATATGTAGGGCATACGCCCACCACCAAAATGAATAGCAAGGTGCCTCTTCATTTGGGCAATGTGATTATGATGGACACTGGAGCGGCTTTTCTTGGAAAACTTTCTTTGATGAATGTGGAGACAAAAGAGCTGTTTCAATCGGACCCTGTGTATAAGCTTTATCCGAAGGAGAAGGGGAGAAACTAATAAGGTTCATAGGCTTTTGGTACATGGATGATGGTTCTGCTTCGTGCTTTTATCTGTAGTTCTTGGAGCGCAACATACCTAGGGGTAGGGTGGCAATCCTTACTTTCCCTCCATAGGTTTAGGTATGTTTTCTCATCCTTTTGAGGGGTGGATTAGATGTGGTGTAAGGTATCGGTGGTTTTTGTGGTTTGTACCTTTATATTTGCGGAAGCACTTTGAAATAAGACTGATTCCATGAAAAGGTACTTGAGGGCTTTGACCCTTGTTTCGCTTTTTGGCATTTCTTCCGTTGCGGGGACAGCGGTAGCCGATACAACTCAGCAGGCAGATACGACAGTAATGGCGGACACCACCGCTAAAGTTGCTGACTCGTTGGCCACAGACAGCATGGCGGCGGTAACTCCTGCCAAGCCTGAGCCAAAGAAAACAGAGGAAAAGAAAGCCGAGGCTCCAAAGGAGACTTTGCACCAAGTCATCAAGAAGAAGTTTGTGGAGGGCGGACCGCTCTTTATGGGCATCGTGTTGGCCTGTTTGATTCTCGGTTTGGCTGTAGCTATTGAGCGTGTCATCGCTTTGAACTTGGCTTCTGTGAACGTGAAGCGCTTGTTGGACCAAGTGCGTGGTGCGCTTGCCAATGAAGGTGTGGATGCTGCCAAAGACGTTTGTGCTCGTACACAAGGTCCTGTAGCTGCCATTTATGCCCAAGGTTTGCAGCGTTATAACCAAGGCTTGGCCGAGGTGGAGAAAGCCATCATTTCTTACGGTTCCGTAGAAGCTGGTAAGTTGGAGCGTGGCATGACTTGGATTGCCTTGTTCATCTCTTTGGCTCCGATGTTCGGATTCATGGGTACGGTAATCGGTATGATCGACGCCTTCGACAAGATTGAGGCAGCCGAGGATATGAAAATTGCCGACGTTGCAGGAGGTATTAAAGTGGCCCTTTTGACCACGGTTGGTGGTTTGATTGTAGCCGTTATCCTTCAGATTTTCTACAACTATTGTAGCAGTAAAATCGACAAGTTGGTCAACGAAATGGAGGAGGCAGCTGTCGCCTTGGTTGACGTGTTGATCGAAGACAAAAACAAACTCAGTTAAGTACAGTTAACAGTTATCGGTTAGCAGTTATCACAGCTGTTAACTGATAACCGTTAACTGATAACTGTTTTCGCTTGTGTATAATTTTCTCTCGAAATACGGTTTCTCCTTCGCATTCGGCTTTGGCGTTTTGGCCTTGGCCGTTTGTGGCTTATTCCTTTGGCAGGATGGAGGGAATCCCGACATACTCCTGAAAATGGGGTATTGGCTGATTGGTGTGGTGAGCGTGTTTGCGCTGCTCTTCCCATTGGCCAATTTGATTTTTAGGGATAGGAAACAGTCGCTATATGCAGTTGCTGGGACCTACCTGTTTATCAACATCGTTTATTTCCTTGTTGATAGGTTTACCGAAGATGGTGGGCTTCAGGCTTGGTTAGAGGAATGGGTTACTGGAGAGGAGTTTTCGGATAACTTCCTTCAAATCGCCTATTGGCTGCTCGGTTTTGCAGTGGTGATGTTGTTGTTTATGCCATTGTTGAAGCGATTAGGACATCCAATAAAAGCCATTTTGGCTGGGGTGTTGGGCTACTTCATGTTGGCATTTGTCGTCAAGCATTTGGCTTCATCTGGCGATGGTCTTGATTTGCACGAATTAACCAGTGGCAACTTCTCTGGGGTGATTCTGACAGTAAGCTACATCCTGCTGGGAGCAGTGCTTTTGTTGACTTTATTCTTTGCCCTCAAGAACTACTACGAGCTGAAGAAAGTGGGGATTGGTCTTGGAGTAATTGTCGTGGTGTTGGGCCTTTCATGGTTATTGGCCAACAGCGAAGTGACTGGTCTCACGGATTTGGAAGAAGGGGAAGGGCTTATCCGATTCTCGGGTGCCTTGCTGAAAACCTCCTATGTGATTGTAGGCTTGGGTGTCTTGGGCATCATCGCTGGAGAAATTCGTTCCTCCCTAAAATCTTGATGGCATGTTTGGCAAAAAGAAAAAACGGACAGGATCTGAAGTGAACTCAAGCTCGATGGCGGATATCGCTTTCTTGCTGCTCATCTTCTTTTTGGTGGCCACACGAGTGGCTGGCGAAAAGGGTATGCCTTTCATTCTGCCCGAAAAGCCGAAGGATAATGTGATTCTTGATATTCAGGAGCGAAACCTGTTCAAGATTTTGATCAACTCCTCGGACCGCATGTTGGTGGAAGATGAGCCAATGGAGTTAGGAGCCTTGCGTCCTGCTGCCAAGAAGTTTATCACGAATAGAAAGAAGGATCCAAATTCTTCGGACAGCCCAACTGCAGCGATTATCTCCTTCCGTACGGATAGGGGAACGTCTTATGATATGTACCTCAAAGTGCTGGACGAGTTGAACCGTGCCTATCATGAGCTTTGGGCTGAGCATTTGGGCATCAGTGAGGAAGAGCTATTGCGACTTGACCCGATGGACCCTGAGGACCAACAGTTGATTTTGAAGGCTCGAGAAGCCTATCCAAAACAAATTTCTGAGGCTGAACCGGTACAATGATTTCAGTTAGCGGTTATCAGTTATCAGTTAACAACAGTGTGTTCTGATAACTGATAACCGCTAACTGATAACTGTTTATAGTTATGATGAGGAAAAGCGAACGCCCGTCTACCGAGATTCCAACCTCGGCGCTTCCCGATATTATTTTCATCCTGCTCTTCTTCTTTATGGTAACCACCAAGCTGAAGACGGCAGAGGTGAAGGTGAAACAGGAATTTCCTGCCATCACCCAAATCCAAAAATTGGAGCGTGAGAACCAAGCAGCCTACATTTTTGTGGGTGCGCCACTGGACACACGCTATGGTAGAACGCCATTGGTTGAGGTAAACGGCACTTTTATTTCTCCTATCCGCATCAGCGAGTTTGTCAAAACGGAACGCGAGCGCATGGGCGAAAAGGCCAACCTGATTCAGTGGGTGGTGAAGTCTGATAAAAATGCCAAGATGGGTCTGATGAACGACGTGAAGAAAGAGCTTCGCGATGTTGATGCACGTGACCTATTTTTTGTGGCTGAAAGAAAGTAAAGGGGTACAAGGTATAGGGTACCAAGTACAAAGTACAGGTATAATATTCTTGGTACTTTGTACTCTATACTTGGTACTCTATCCAAAATGAAAAAAAACGATCCTAAAGTTATTAATGCGTGGTGCATGTACGACTGGGCGAACTCGGTGTTCCCCTTGGTTATCACCACAGCGATTTTTCCTCCCTATTTTTTGAAAATGACCACAGGCAAGATTCCCGGAGCGGATGAAAGCCTGACGCGGTTTTTTGGATTGGAGGTGACCAACTCCGTTCTCTATACCTATTGCATTTCCTTCGCCTTTGTACTGGTGGCCCTTTTGAATCCCTATTTGTCGGCCTTGGCCGATTTCAGCGGCAAGAAAAAGGCCTTTATGCAGTTCTTCTGCTACTTGGGCGGGATCTCCTCTTCGCTGTTGTTCTTCTTCTATGGGAAGACGGTGGAGTACGGCACCACGCTGTTTATTATGGCTATGGTGGGCTTTGCGGGCAGTTTGGTGTTCTACAACTCCTTCTTGCCGGAGATTGCCACTGAGGACCGTTTTGACAAGGTCAGCGCCAAAGGCTTTTCCTTGGGCTATTTCGGCAGTGTCTTGTTGCTTATCGCCAACTTGGTGATGATTCTGAAAGGAGAGGCATGGTTTGGCATTACGGACGGCACTTTGGCGCCACGTTTGGCCTTCCTAACTGTAGGGCTTTGGTGGATTGGTTTCGCCCAAATCACCTTTGCAAAGCTCGAGGACAAGCCCACAGGACACAAGATGGAGGGCATGCTCACCAAAGGCTTTGACGAGCTCAAAAAGGTGTGGTATCAGCTTCAGGAGCTGAAACTCACCAAACGCTTCTTGCTTGCCTTTTTCTTCTACAGTATGGGCGTGCAAGCTGTTATGTATCTGGCCACCGTATTTGGAGAAACGGTGGTAGGGATGGAACAGCATGAGCTGATTATCTTGGTTCTTTTGCTTCAACTTATCGCCATTCCCGGCGCTTATCTTTTTGCCAAAATCTCCGAGTGGAAAGGAAATATTGTGTCGCTGATTTCGACCATGGTGATCTGGATTGGCGTCTGTCTTTATGCTTCTACCTTGGCTTCGGGCATGAAATATGAGTTTTACGGCGTAGCTGTATTTGTCGGTATGGTGATGGGAGGCGTGCAGTCTATGTCGCGTTCCACCTACTCCAAATTCATCCCTTCCGAAACCGAGGACACCGCTTCCTTTTTTAGCTTTTACGAGTTCCTTGAAAAGGTTTCCATTGCCTTAGGCACCTTCATCTTCGGCCTTGTTTTCCAAGTCACAGGCGATATGAACAAGAGCGCTGTGGCCTTAAGCGTGTTCTTCGTGCTTGGCTTGTTGCTGTTGCTCAGGATTCCTTCAAGGCATATTTATGATGTGCATTTGAAGGGGGAGAAGTAATTGGCTACCAATAGAAGAGGCATGGGTTTTATAGAAAGGATATTGGATAAAATAACACCCAGACTTGAGGTGGTAGATGAGTTTGAATTGGCAATTGAAGGGTCAAGTAATAGGGACTATGTGCTCTCGGTTGTCAAAGTCTTACAATACAAGATAATTGAATTGAAAGAAGATGAAATTACTCTTTTAGTAGAGGGTAGGACTGTTGGTGAAGCAGATTTTAGTGGGTTTCTTGGGAAAGATCCAGATTCAAAAAAATTGAATAAGCTTAAATCAAAGCTTGAGGTTTCTTTTGGTGAAAAATCAGTAAGGTTGACTTCGTATGAGCATATCATAGCCACGAAGAAAGAGAAGGAAATATTTCGCGCTATTCTATCCAGAAGATTAGAACTATTAAAGGATAAGTTAATCTATGGAGCAACGGAGTCTGTTGATTAATGAAAGTAAACAACAGTGTTATAGAGCTAATAGATGGATAAATAATTTTTTTAGTTCGAATTGAATAAATGCTTTTACCTAGAGAAAGTCTTCTTTTATTAACGGGATCTATTTTTATTTTTTTTGGTTGCCAAGATGCAGAATCTAATCTGGTGAACCCCAACGCCAGTTATTCAGAATGCCAAGGTATCAATGATTCCCCAAGCCATTACAAAAGGCTCTGCGATTGCATTCAGGAAAAAGGATACGTCTTTCCTGCCTCCTCAGTGAATCAAGTTGTCATCTACCGCAATAGGAACAAGGAACTAGGAGAGTTTCAACGAGGGGAAAAGCTAAGAGGGGATATTCAACTGGTTGAGAATTTTAGAGCATTCACGTCTGATTCCTCAAATTTTGTATGGGGAGAGGCTGGAACTCCTTACACGGATTTTGAATTGGAGTTTTTTGATGCTGATGGAAATTTGATGAATCGGGTATTTGTCAGCTATGACGGGATGCTCTGGGTCTATCCTAGATTTGGAATAACCAGATGGGGAGGGCTTTCAATAAAGGGTGATTCTGTACTGAGGAAAATGTTGTATCCCTATATTCGTCAGGAGGAATGATTGGTGTTTTGCGGAAGTCTCTGTTTGGGGACATTAGAAACGTTGCTAGCGGTTTCGAACGCTTTGCAAAAGCGCCCGTGGCGGAGTAATAATGGGGGTAGAACCATGATATAAGGGATTTGAGAATGGACAGGATACATGGAGTGGTTTGCATGCGACAATCCTGTTTATCCTCACATCCTATAAATCATGGTCCGTGTTTGAGGTATAGCGGGCATTCCCGAACTTAGCGCCATGAAGAAGCTCCCGATTGGCATCCAGACGCTCAGTGAGATTATCGATGGTGGTTATGTCTATATTGACAAGACCCAATATATCCATCAGTTAATCAATGAGGGTAAGTATTTTTTCCTTTCGCGCCCGAGGCGTTTTGGCAAATCCTTATTGTTGGATACGATTAAGCAGATTTATCTGGGGAACAAGCGACTTTTTGAGGGGCTTTGGATTGAGGAGAATTGGAATTGGGAGGAGATGAACCCTGTGGTGCATTTGTCTTTTGCAAGTATGGGCTACAAGGAGCAAGGGCTAACTAAGGCTTTAAATAGGGCCATGGACGAGCAGGCCAGTCAGGAGGAACTTGTGTTGGAGGCGACTACCTATGGGCAAAAGTTCAAGGAGCTCATTCGTCGTCTACATGGAAAGCATGGTCGAAAGGTAGTGTTGCTGGTTGACGAGTATGATAAGCCGATCATCGATTATTTGGAGAAGGAGAAACGTCCGACGGCTTATGAGCATCGGGATTTGCTAAAGTCTTTCTATTCTATCATCAAGGACAGCGATCCGCACATTGAGTTTTTGTTGATAACGGGGGTTTCAAAGTTTAGTAGAGTGTCTATTTTTTCGGATTTGAACAATCTGACAGACATCACGCTTGATCGTCCCTATGCGGGCATGCTGGGCTATACTCAACAGGAACTGGAGCATTATTTTGCCGACCGGATAGAGGGTTTGGTAACTCAGGAAAGTATTGAAAAAGAAGACCTTTTGGCCAAGGTTAAGGCTTGGTATAATGGCTACAATTGGGACGGGAAGACAAAGGTGTATAATCCCTTTTCTATTCTTTCCTTGTTCCGAAACGGTGATTTCCGAAATTTTTGGTTCGCCACAGGTACACCAACTTTTCTGGTGGACTTGTGCAAAGAGCAGTTCTTTTATAAAGTAGAAGGCTCAGAAGTTGACCAGACGGCTTTTGACAGTTACACCTTGGATAATATGGACCTACGTTCATTGTTGTTCCAAACGGGCTATCTTACCATTCAAGAGCAAACGGAGTTCGATACCTATTTCCTGAATTTCCCCAATCGAGAAGTACGCGAATCCATGTTTCGCTATCTGATTGGCGGATTTCGCCATGGGCACCCTGCTGACTCTGGGCCTTTGGTGGGTCATTTGGCCCGTGCCTTTCAAAAGAATGATATCGCCAAGATTGTGGAGTTGATTGATGGGCTGTTCAAGGATATCCCTTCGCATCTATTTATTGCCAATTCAGAGAAGTATTACCACTCATTGGTTCACTTGACGTTCCGTTATTTGGGGGTGTATATCGAAAGCGAGGTGCATACCAATAGTGGACGTATGGATGCAGTGGTACAGACGGAGGAATACATCCATATCCTTGAATTCAAGCTTAACAAATCAGCACAAGAGGGCTTGAATCAGATTCGTGAAAAGGATTATGTGGCGAAGTATCGGCACGCAGGAAAAACGATTGTGGGGGTAGGGATTAACTTTGACTCAGAGAAAAAGGCGATTGATGATTGGGAAGAGGTTATCCTTTAAGAGACCCTTGGGTTAAGATTGGAACAGTGAAGGGAACCTTAAGTCCGTAAAAATTGTCTGAAAGTGGCATCACCTACGAACTCTCACAGACACCCCTTAAATGAGAAAATGGCTATTCATCATTCTAATCAAATTCGGTTTTGCCATCGATGGGTTTGGCCAAGAGCAATCCTCCCAAATACGCTTTAACCCCATTTTACGGTGGAAAATTTCTCCCAACCTTCGTCTTGACCAGCATTTATGGTACCTACATACTGAACAGGGAGGGAATATTGAAAGAGAAGTTCGTATTAATCCAAGGCTCTTTTATAAGGTGGCTCCCCATGTGGAGCTTTTTGCTGGGGGTGTCTTGGCACAATCATGGGGATCAAACTCTTCCAATTACAAGGAATTTCGCCCCTCGGTTGGAGTTTTTATGAAGACCAGCTATGAGCGTCCTTATTTGCTTCGGATGTTCCATCGCTACGAATACCGACTTTTCCACTACGGTTCGGACCTTCCCAAACAGTCTAATAATCGCTTTCGTTTTCGTGGGGAAGCCTTTCTTTCCCTGAATTGGAAAAAGATGAATGAGGGTGGGAATATTTACCTAAGGCTTGACCACGAGCGGTTCGCAAATCTTAACAAATCAAACGGGGAACGCTTATTTAACGGGCATCGGAGTCGGTTCGGCCCAGGCTATATTTTCTCAAAAAAGTATCAAATCGAATTGCTTTACAGTCTACAAGTAGGTCGTGACCTGATTTTGAAAGAGGCACCCAGAGACATCGACCACCTTTTTTTCATCCGCGCCTATATTCCCTTGAATTGAGAAGTGTTTCCCATCAGCATGCATAACAGCCCAATATGTTCAGGTGAGTTTTTATAGATAAGGGAATTATGGATTCAGATGTAAGAGATGAGAGAATGAATTATTACACTCCAATCGGTGCCTTTCCCAAGCCACCGATTTTTTTATGACCTTTGCAGAGCAAAATGAACGAAAAACCTTCCCATGGGAAATTGGATTAAATACGGCGCTGTAGGATTATTGATGATGCTTTTAGCTTCCTGTGGAAGTGATGAGGACGTTTTACTTTTTGACCAAATTCCCCTTTCAGAAATCAGAAAGGAGGAATCAGCAGTAGGCGCCAAGGAATTTGACGGGCTGGCCCACGGAGTGGGTAAGGTGGACAGCCTCAAATGGGAAAACTCATTGATGTTCCTCCGAAAAGATGCGGACTTTATTCCCCTCAAAACCAAGTACTATTTCGGGCAGGATTCTACAGTGCAATACATCGTGTATGAGTGGAACCGCGCTGTGCCAGGAACAGCCGTAGAGGAGCGTGACCAAATGATGGCCGAGGAGCGTGGAAAGCATGAGGCCTACCACAAGAAGTTTATTGCCATAGCGAATCAAATAGCTCAAAAATACGGCAACCCTACAGACGGAGATGGCCAAGTGAAACGAATCCCGTTTGAACAACTTTATATGTTCAAGGCTGATTACATATGGAAGTTAGAGGACCGTTCCATTTACCACCGAATGGTATGGATTCCTAGCCATGGGATTCCCGTTTTTAAGGTGTTTACGAAGGTGGTGTTTAAGTAAGACATTAGACCGCTACGCTTTTAGACATTAGAGGTTAGCTTCAGCCAAACTAGAAGGGTGTGGTTCTATCTGTGCTAATGTCGAAAAGCGTAGCGGTCTAAAATCTAAAGTCAAGAAAAATGCGCGCAGTCATCCAGCGAGTCAGCTCGGCATCCGTGTCGATTGAAGGAAAAGTAAAGGGAGAAATCGGGCAGGGGCTGATGGTATTGCTCGGTGTTGGCGAGAACGACGACCATGAATGCATCCAGTGGCTCAGCCAGAAGGTGGTCAACATGCGCATCTTCAGCGATGAAGAGGGCAAAATGAACCGCTCTTTGGTGGATGTTGGTGGTGGTATGTTGGTAGTCAGTCAATTCACTTTGCACGCCAGTACCAAGAAGGGGAATCGCCCATCGTTTGTTCGCGCGGGAAAGCCTGATTTGGCCATTCCCTTGTATGAGGATTTTGTGGGCGAATGCGAAAAGCTTCTCGGCAAAAAGGTAGAAACAGGGGAGTTTGGTGCTGATATGCAGTGCGCTTTAGTCAATGACGGGCCTGTGACCATTATTGTGGATACAAAAGATAGGCAATAGGTTTAGTTTATCGTTGATGGTTCATAGTTGATGGATCATTGTGTGCAGTCCATCAACCATGAACCATCAACTAAAAACCATCAACGCTATGCAACGAGTCTTGGTAACAGGGGCAACGGGCAATATTGGCCGTGAAGTGGTTCATTTCCTTTTGCAAAAGGAAGGGATGGAAGTCATTTCTGCGGTGCGGAATGTTGAGAAGGCGCGTTCAGAATTTCCAGTGCATCCATCCTTGAGTTTTCGGAAGTTCGATTTCCAAAAGACTCCTTCGGAAGCTGTTTTTGATGGTGTAGATGTCCTGTTTTTGCTTCGTCCTCCGCAGTTGGCGGATGTGGATAAGTATTTTGTACCCCTGTTGAGGACAGCGAAGAAAAAGCTATCAAAAGTGGTATTCCTGTCTGTTCAGGGAGCGGAGAAAAGCAAGACCATTCCCCATCATAAAATCGAGCACGCGATTCGTGAGCTTGGTTTTGAATACATCTTTGTCCGCCCGAGTTACTTCATGCAAAACTTGACCACCACCTTGGCCAAGGAAATTCGTGAGGAGCGACGAATAACGCTTCCATCTGGCAAGGGAAAGTTCAATTGGATTGACGTGAAAGATATTGGGGAAGCCACGGCGAGCTTAATTTGCCGTTTTGATGAGTATAGGAATAAGGCCATTGAAATCACGGGCGAGGAGAATTTGAGTTTTGGTGAAGTGACTGACTTGATGAGCCAAGTGTATGGCCAGCCATTCCGCTTCCGAAGCGTAAACCCCATTCGCTTTTTCTTTATGAAGCGAAGAGAGGGGATGCCAAGTGATTTTGCCTTTGTGATGACCATGCTTCACTTTATCCCAAGATTGGTGGATGCTCCCAAAATTTCACCTGCTTTTGAACAACTCTTGGGAAAACGCCCATCAAGCCTAAAAACCTTTTTGGAAAGAGAAAGGAAGGTAATTGTAGGGTAAAAAGAGTTGATGGATCATAGTGTGCAGTCCACCAACCATCAACCACGAACCATGAACTATCAACCATGAACCAAAAACGATATGAACATTTTCGTTACAGCGATAGGAACAGATTCAGGTAAAACATTGGCCTCGGCCATATTGGTGGAGGCCTTGAAGGCGGATTATTGGAAGCCAGTGCAGGCAGGTTTGGAGGAAACCGACAGGGATGCCGTCCAGTCGTTGATTTCCAATGATAAGACGGTGATTCATCCAGAGGCGTATGCGTTGAAGGAGCCTATGTCTCCTCATGCTTCAGCTGAGCGTGAGGGTGTCGTGGTAGAGTTGGATAAGATTGAGCTACCTTCCACGGAAAACCACCTTGTGATTGAAGGCGCAGGAGGTATTCTGGTGCCTTTGAATGATGAGGATTACGTGATTGATATTGCCCAAAAATATGATCTGGAAACCATTCTGGTGTCCAATCTTTATTTGGGAAGCATCAACCATACATTGTTGTCCATCAATGAGCTGAAACGCCGTGGAGTGAAATTGAAGGGCATTATTTTCAACGGGCCTTCAAACCCTGATTCCGAGCGCATCATTCTGAAAGAAGCTGGCTGTCCATGTTTGTTGCGCATCGCGCAGGAAGATGAAGTCAACAAGGAGGTGGTGAAAAGTTATGCGTCCATTCTTTCTAATGAGTTGAAAGGGATAGCCCTGTAAGGGCGAAATCTATCAGCCAAGGACAAGGTCCTTGGATATGATGGGGGTGTGAATATCAAAAAAGTCCGTGTTTCGCATAACCTGTCCTCGGCTCAAATATATTTTCTTGGTCTTGGTTCGTTCTCCTAATAGGACAAAAAAACTGGTACCATGTCACGCTATATGTATTTGTTCCGTGGCGGAGACGCGCGGACACACCAATTGAATGATCAGGAAAATGCCTCGCACATGAAGGAATGGGAGCTTTGGATGAATATGCTCTCTGAAAAAGGTGCTTTGATCGAAGGGATGCCTTTATCCCGTGAGGGGCGCTGTGTTTCCAATGAGGGAAGCCAAGTTTCCAAAGATCTCCATGCTGAGGGCGGAACCTCGGTGGGCGGATTCATGATTGTGAATGCCGACAACTTTAATCAGGCTGTCGAACTTTCCCGAGGCTGTCCGATTTTCCATAAGGATGGTGAGGTGGAAATTCGAGAAATCAAGCCAATGTAATCAGGTGTTTGATGGATGAATCACAACGTATCCTGTTTCGTGGATGCGAAACTCATGCGTTGTGTTTCTTAGGCCAGTTGTCGGAGTTTTCTTGGGCAAGTGGCCTTTTTTTAGGGCAATAAAAAAGCAGTTGTTTCAATCACCTACCAACAGCTAAAAGCTTTGGTAGCGTGGTCGAAACAACTGCTTTTTGAGATAAATCTCACTGCCAACGCCTACGGCTGTTGGCTGGTGAAATTCTCTGTGGCTTCATTCAGACTACTGGACGTTTTTGTATCAAGCATGTACAATGACCTTAGCCAGTGGGCAATCATTGTTCATAATACACGATACATTGTACAATTGTCTGGGCTTCAATAGCGATTACCCACACTTCGAGCTACCACATGACTTACAAGTCAGGCAACCCTCTTGGTAAACCAAGCTTTTGGATCCACAGTTATTACACTTTTCCCCTTTAGCTTCCGTGCCGTTGGAGATGTACTTTTTCAGGGAGCGAGCCACACCGTTGGTCCATGTGTTGATGTTCTCGTCGTTCAACTGGAGACCAGTTACCAAGTCCACCACGTGGTCGAGTGGCATTTTGTGGCGAAGTACACCGGAGATCAATTTGGCGTAGTTCCAGTACTCCTTATCAAACTTGTAGGAAAGGCCTTCAACAGTGGTTTTGAAACCACGCTTGTTGGTGAAGGTGAAGTCATAGCGGGAATTTCCATCCTTATCCACGTTCTTCACAATCTTACCGTGGGTTACGGATTTTGGAAGGATGATGCCCTCCTCATCGTCAGCGATACCTGTGAAAATCTCGTAAGGTAGGCCTTCGTGCAATCCGATAAAGGCAATCCACTTTTCCTTGTTGTTCTGGAAGCGAACCACATCGGCCTCAAGCTCCGTTGGGCGACGCGTAATTGGCATTGGCGCCTCTTCCTTCTTCTCCTCCTTTTTCTTGTCGTTGGAGACCAATACGCCAGAGCGGGAACCGTCACGGTAAACAGTCACACCTTTACATCCGCTTTTCCAAGCTTCAACGTAAAGCTGGCCTACCAACTCCTCAGAAACGTCAGCTGGAAGGTTTACAGTAACGCTGATCGAGTGGTCTACCCATTTCTGGATTTCACCCTGCATGCGCACTTTCTGCACCCAGTCCACATCATTGGCAGTCGCCTTGTGGTATGGGGATTCAGCTACCAATTCGTTGATTTCCTCGTCGGAGTAAAGCTTTTTGGTGTCATACCCTTTGGCGTCCATCCAATCCAAGAACTTGTGGTGGAAGACGATGAACTCCTCCCAAGAATCACCAACCTCGTCCACAAAGTCAACGCGAACGTCCTTGTCGTTCGGGTTCACCTTACGGCGACGCTTGTACACAGGCATAAACACAGGCTCAATACCCGAAGTAGTTTGGGTCATCAAGCTGGTAGTGCCCGTTGGGGCGATGGTCAACAAGGCGATGTTACGACGTCCGTTGGCCAAGATTTCCTCATAAAGTGCTGGGTCTTCCTCGCGGATGCGCAACAACATTGGAGCGTCCTTTTCACGCTCAGCGTCGAAAATCAAGAAAGCGCCACGCTCTTGAGCCATTTTGCAAGATGCGCGATAGGCTTCGATGGCCAAGGTGCGGTGTAATCCAGTTGAGAATTCAATGCCCTCGTCGCTACCATAGCGAATGCCCAAAGAGGCCAACATATCGCCCTCGGCGGTGATGCCGATACCTGTACGGCGACCTTCCTTGGCCTTGTTGCGGATGTTCAACCAAAGGTTTTTCTCAACCGCTTTGATTTCTTCATTCTCTGGATCTTCGTCGATCTTAGCGATGATTTGGTCGATTTTCTCAAGCTCCAAATCAATGATATCGTCCATGATGCGCTGGGCAACAGCCACGTGCTCCTTGAACAACTCCCAATCGAAGCTGGCTTCCGCCGTGAACGGTTGCTTCACATAGGAGTAGAGGTTGATCGCCAACAAACGGCAAGAGTCATAAGGGCAGAGCGGAATCTCACCACATGGGTTGGTAGAAACGGTCTCATAACCCAAATCAGCGTAGCGGTCTGGAATGGACTCGCGAATAATAGTGTCCCAGAACAAGATGCCCGGCTCGGCGGACTTCCATGCGTTGTGGACGATTTTTTCCCACAATCCCTTCGCCTTGATGGACGAGGTGTAGATGGGGTCGTCGCTTTTGATTGGGTATTGTTGCTGGTAGTCGCTATCCGATGTTACGGCCTGCATGAACTCGTCGTCGATGCGGACAGAAACGTTGGCGCCAGTCACTTTACCCTGCTCCATTTTGGCATCGATGAAGTGCTCCGAGTCAGGGTGCTTGATGGATACGCTCAACATCAATGCGCCACGACGACCGTCTTGGGCAACTTCACGGGTGGAGTTGGAGAAACGCTCCATGAACGGCACCAAACCAGTAGAGGTCAAGGCCGAGTTTTTTACTGGAGAGCCCTTTGGGCGGATGTGAGAAAGGTCATGGCCAACACCACCACGGCGCTTCATCAATTGCACCTGCTCTTGGTCAATCTTCATGATGCCTCCATAAGAGTCGGAGGAACCATCGTTGCCAATCACAAAACAATTGGAAAGTGAGGCGATTTGGTACTCGTTGCCAATGCCCGTCATAGGGCCCCCTTGTGGCACGATGTACTTGAAATCTTTGAGGACTTTGTAAATATCCTCTTCGCTCATCGGGTTAGCGTAGCGCTTTTCGATGCGTGCGATCTCGCTGGCCAGTCGACGGTGCATGTCGTCAGGGCTGAGCTCAAAAAGGTTTCCGTGGGAGTCCTTCAAGGCGTACTTGTTGAGCCAAACTCTGGCGGCAAGCTCATCACCGTTGAAATACTTAACAGAGGCTTCGAATGCCTCCTCGGAAGTGAAGGTTTTCCGCAAAACCTTAGGTTCCAATACGTCAGTGGCCATAGCGCTGAAAATTAAAAGATGTGGTTGAGATAGCTGGTTGAGTTTTCAGGAAAAAAGTTCCTTGAACTCGGGTTCGCAAGTTACCTATTGTGGACGATTTCAGTCAACAAGTTTTTTAAAAGTTGTCAGTTTGTGTAACGTAAAATGCTCTTATTGAGTTGTTTGAAGATATTCTTTTTTTGAAAAGTTTTCCAAAATGAAAATTTATAATCTTTGCCTTGTGTTTTTCTTGGAAGAGAATTAGGGAGGAGAAAAATACCTTTCAGACCCTTTGAAGAAACTTTTTGGGGAAGGCCTGAGGATGGAGGGAAGCTTCCAATTTAGCATTTGAAATCATGATAGCCAAGGCAGGAGACCTTATCAAAATGTGAATTTTGAAATTTGAATTTTGCAAGCATTTTTTTGTGCAAAAACTGTCTTTTTTCTGCCCTAAAAGTTGGCGGTTTATCCGAGATGATTCAGGGGATTTTTCTCCGAGAATCCAAGGTCCTCAAACGACCAGTTTTTTCATTTTCTGGTTTTATCCACCTAAAAAGTGACGATCAGGCGGAGCTAAAACTGTGTGGTTAAATTCCAACCCTTGTGTAATTATTTCGTTAAGGAGTTAAGAAAATATTACACCCTTAAAAATAGCGTTGTGCGTTGGCGAGGAAGAGAACAAAGCGGAAATGTCGAGGACCGAAGGGGAAGTCGGTTTCCCGGCGGAAAGAAAACCACCTTTGGCATCGGTACAGTAATCATCATTATTATCGCGCTTTTGCTTGGGGAGAACCCTTTGAAATTCATTGATTTGAATGGAGGTGGGCAGCAGGACCAGACCGTGCAAACAGCGCCTTCTGTTCAGGAGGACAGTCTTGCCCAGTTTGTTGCCGTGGTGCTGAAGGACACCGAGGATGTCTGGGAGAAGATATTTTCGGAGAATGGCCTGAGCTATCAAAAGCCCACTTTGGTGTTGTTCTCAAGCCGTGTGCAATCGGGGTGTGGATTTGCGAGCGCAGCTACTGGCCCTTTTTATTGTCCTGCCGACCAAAAGCTATATATAGACCTGAGTTTCTATCAGGAGTTGCGGAATCGTTTTGGAGCCGATGGTGATTTCGCCATGGCTTATGTCGTGGCCCATGAGGTGGGGCATCATGTGCAGAAACTGTTGGGTACCAGTGATGAGGTGCATCGTATGAGGCGGACTTTGTCAGACAAAGAGTACAATCGTTTGTCGGTTCGGCTAGAGTTGCAGGCCGATTTTTATGCTGGCCTATGGGCACATCATGCACAGGAAATGAAACACATATTGGATGCGGGAGACATCGCGGAGGCTTTGAATGCAGCCAATGCCATTGGTGATGACCGTTTGCAGCGGCAAGCTCAAGGTTATGTGGTGCCTGATGCTTTTACCCATGGCACTTCCGAACAACGCATGAGGTGGTTCAAAAAAGGGTTTGATACCGGGAGGATGGATCTGGGGAATACCTTTCAGGCGCCTTCATTATGATTTGTGGTCTATCCGAATAAGAAATATTGTGTTTCAAATACAAAAAAGGTTGGCGCTCCATCGGAAACGTCAACCTTTCTTATCAGCTAAAAATTATTATTTGCTTTCAGCCAGCGTCCGCAAATTCTTAATGGATTTCATAAAGGTGCTCTGCACAATTGGGTCCTGAATCCACCGAGGCAGGATAGGTTCCGTAAAGGAAATGACCTCAAAGGTGACGTTGGTGCCACCAGTGCTTTTCGGTGTCAAGGTCCAAGTGCCGTTATACTCACGGATGCGTTGTACATCTTCGGGTGTTGGCAGTGCATCAGGGGAAGAAGTGATGTCGATGACAATGCCTCTTGTTCCCAAGTTTTTCACGTTGTAAACACTCACCAAGTCTTTGTTGTCGAAAGGGCCAGGGATTTTGAACAAGGTGTAAGTTGTCCATTCCGTAGTGGTTTTCGGATGGCGCTCACATTTCTCAATGCCGTGCGACCATTGTTTGATGTCCTCCGGATTTTTCAAGCATTCCAACACTTTTTGGGGTGTGGCGTCTGCAAAGAAGGTCACCTTCATGGCCCGTGTCTTTTGCGACTCCAAAAGGTTCACCCATTTGTGGAACATCTGGATGTTGTCATTTTCCTTGGTGAGTTTCCATGATGCTGTACCAGAATCGAACGAGAACAGAACCGTCAAAAGCAAAATGGTGAATAAGGAGGTAATGGTTTTCTTCATGGTTGGGTTGGTTGGTGTGTGTCTTTGGTCACTGATTCAAGGCAATTTCACCATGTATCTTGCTCTCAAAGAGATTGATAGAGAAACGTTATGGCTACGATGAAATTGAATGTTGAGGGCTTCAAACAGGAGGTTTTTGACTATACAAAAGACAAGGAGTGGAATTTCAAAGGTGAGCGCCCGATGGTGATCGATTTCTATGCGGATTGGTGTGGGCCTTGTAAGATGCTCGCCCCCGTGATGAATGAGTTGTCGGATGAATATGCGGGCAAGGTGGATGTGCGAAAGGTGGATACGGACCGGGAAAACGAGCTGGCCCAAATTTTTTGGGGTCCGAAGTATTCCCTCGCTTTTGTTCATTCCCAAATCGGGAAAGTCTCAAATGGTCAACGGCGCCCTCCCAAAAAAAGTTCTAAAGGAGATTATCCACCGTGAGTTGATGGATGAATCCTAAATTTCAGTGTATAAAACGCTGATTATGATTGACGAGAAAACGCTGATAAATAGGGTGGTGAACTGATGGAAGGGCTTAGGTGGCAAAGGTCGCTGATGCCGTTCCATTCAGTTTTTGACTTCCTCCCAAAAATTGGAATATTGAGAAATGAAAAAAGAACTGATTGTCAGGGATTGGCTGGCCATCGAACGCACAAAAATGGCTAACGAACGCACTTTTTTGGCCTATGAGCGCACAGCTTTGGTGCTGTTAGGAACAGGGCTGGCCTTGGTTCGCATCCACTTTTTCGAAAATCTTGAGGTCTTGGGATACATCCTTATGGCCCTTGCGCCATTGGTTGCTATTTGGGGCGTAGTCCGCTTTTGGAAAGCAAAGAAGGGAATCAAGAAATATTACGAATCGGAGAATAATGAAGAATCCTAGGGGCTGGAGTAGCGCCGAGGATTTTTTGGGAAGCGATTTAGTGTGTCTTGTTTAAGGTTTCAGATTTTTCCTCCTCACCTTATTCAAATAATCCCGCACCGGCATATCGAAGAACTTCATCACCAGCCAAGCAAAAATCACCATGGCTACCATGCCGATAATAATAATCCAAGTCAGTGATGCTTTCGAAGGGTGTTGCGTGGTGTAATAGTTTCCGTACCACCACATGCCGGCGTAATGCGTCATATAAAGCGGGTAGGAGATGTTGCCCAGAAAGACACACGCCTTTTTCAGTGATTCAGACAAATCGGAGCCAGCACCGAGCGCCACCAACAGCGGAAAGTAGAACAGTACAACAAGCGACTCGGCCAACCAGTTTTTGGGAAACCAAGGCATCATAAAGGCCGCCGTCAGCAAGATGGACAGCACTAAAAATCCCAATCCGTTTTTGATGATCCAGTCGGAGCGGTAAATAAGCAGTCCGGCCAGAAAGGAGTAGCTCATGCGAATGCCGCCGTCCAAAAAGGTGGCGTCATTCCAGCCACCCAAGAGGTTGCCCGCACGGTGGCTCGCCCATAGGATGGCCCCAGCAGCCGGAATGAGCAATATCCACAGCGCTTTGCGGGATAGCCGAACGAGAATAAAGGCGTATAGGAGGTTGGCGACATATTCCCAGAACAGGGACCAAGAAGGAGCGTTCAGACCAAAGAGGTTGAAACCCCGTTCTTTCATGATAGGCAGCGGAATCATCAATGCCGAGCACAGGAAAATCAAGGCGAGTTTTCCCAACGAATAGCCCTCAGCCTGATTGACAAATGGGTCGGCCAACAGTCCAATTATACCGATGACTGTTCCGGCGATAACCAAGGGGTGCAAGCGGATCAGCCGTGAGATGAAAAATTCCCGAAGCCCCATTTTCTCCAATCGGTTGTCGTAAGCGTAGGCGATTACAAATCCCGAAAGGCAGAAGAAGAAATCAACGGCCAGAAACCCGTGCCCAATAAAGTTCTTGGAGCCATCCGGATAAATCCATTCCATAAAATGGAACAGCACCACGCCTAATGCGGCGATTCCCCGCAATCCGTCCAATACATGAAAATGCTGTTTGCTCTGCAGAACTGCGGCTGAAGATTGTTTCATACACCTAAATCGACCCCTCTGATTGTTTAGAAAGCGTAAGAACGCTAAAGGCTTAATATAAGGAAGGGAGGAGGATAATGGTTCGGATTAGCCCTAGGAATCAATCAAGCTGCTTTTTGATAATGGCTTTTCCTGATGGGAGGATGAGGGTATCTTTATGAGGACATTGAAAACGATATAGACGGTTTCGGACGCTTTTCAAAAGCGCCTGAGTTGTAAGAACAGCTTATGAAGTGGTACGATATATTCTCAAATTTTTATGACTCCTCGCTGGAGAAGTTGTATGCCGAAAGCAGAAAAAGAGCGGTTGAGTTATTAGCGCTGGAAGATGGACAGACGGTGTTGGATGTTGCTTGTGGGACAGGCGCAAACTTTAAGCATATTCAAGCACTCAATCTTGATATTCACATCTATGGCACTGACTTCTCAGAGGGGATGCTTAGAAGGGGAAAGGATATGATTGAAAAGAATAATTGGAAGAACATCACCCTTTTTCAGGCTGATGCACGAGAATTGACACCGGACTTTGTAAGTCAAAAAATTAAGTCGGAGCCGTGTTTTGATAGGATTATTTGTGTGCTCGGATTATCGGTGATTCCTGATTGGGAGGTTGTGTTAGATAGGATGTTTGATTTGTTGAAGGATGACGGGAAGATTGTGATTGTAGATGTGTTTGCTGAAAAAAGGGATTTCAATACGTGGTTGGTGGAAAAAATTGCCAAAGCTGATTTGAACAGGGAAATATGGCAGACGTTTGAAAAACGGACGACGAATTTCCATCATGAGTATTTACCAGTGAAGGAAAGTAAAGTTGGTGGAAAATTGTTTGTTGCTTCGGGGATGAAGAAGTAGTCAATACTAGTCCTTTAACGTTACCTACGAGAGTAATCAATCAATATAAAGAAACAGCTAATGGGGTTTCTAAGGAGGATGTTTTGTGTAAGTCACCCTGATAATCTTTCCAAAGTTGAATATTGGAGGAAATGGGAGTTCTTTGAACTTATTGAAGATTTACATTTAGCTGAAAATGTACTTTCCAAGTATAAGGGAGGGTGTTCAGGGGCATTTTTATCAGCTGAGAAATTTCATGAAGAACTCATAGATGCAATTGATGATATAGAATTTGGGAATCAAAGTGACCTAACAAGATTTTGGATATGGTTTGCTCCAACTTCAGCATGGGATGATTTTGTTGGTGAAGAAGGGTTGGATTTAGGGAATAGAATATTTGAACGAGTAGACAAATGGAAACAAGCTAATAGCTAACTCTTCAAGCCCTCATTTAAAGCATGAACAGCCCAGTATTCTCGAGCGCGTTTTCTAACGCGTTCAAAACCGTTATTAGCATTTCCAATGCTTTTGCTAAAAGGGTTTAGGACATTGAAAATGTTCTGGACGGTTTCGGTCGCTTTTCAAAAGCGCCCGAGTAATAACAGATATGATTGATTTTAACTCTAAAATTGAGATTGAAGATGTTTTGGCTTGGATGGATGGCGGGTCAATCACATTAAAATGTAAAAACGAACTCGGCCAAGAATTCGAAATTGAGTTTGTTCAAAATGTGATTTGGGAAGTGAGTGAATTGCAAAATATCCCAGGTCGAATTTATCTGAATGGAGAGTTGATTCTACAGAGGTCTCAACTTGAATCTGATATTATCCTTTCACTAAGTAAATCCCACGTCAAGTCAAGTGATCCTTTTGATAAACAGATGATTGATGAGCGATTGGAGTATGTGAAGTCTGAGGAATATTTGACTGATCAATCCAAGATTGTGAAGTTGGATGGAAAGTGAAAAGTCATTTTTCTCATGGCTAGTGCGGGAGTTCAGCGTAGCGCTCCCGTGCTTGTTAACCTTTGAGGTCTTCTGACCTCTCCGAAATAGTGTAAGACTTGGGAGGGGCAACATGTTCTTCACCTTGGTTGACGGCCATGGGGAGGAATATGATGTTTTGGCAAAGGCCTAAAGACCTTTGCTGTGGAGAACCGCCCTTACAGGGCTATCACATCATAGCATGAAAGGGCGGTTCTTCATAGCGATGGATTTCAATCCATCGACCCGAAATGGATGTAAGGCAAATCAAAACCGAATTGTCACCGGAATCTGCTGTGGCTGAATAATAGGCCTGCCCAGCAGACTACGCGCAGGCGTCCATTTGATGGAGCGGATGACACGGAAAATTTCCTTGTCCAATGAGGTGCTCAACGAGCCACGGAAAGGCTTGACGTTCTTGACCGAGCCATCGGGATACACCTCGAAATAGACAAACATGGTTCCTGAAGTGGCGTTCTTGATATCCTCCTCTGGAATGTTGAGGTTTTTCACCACATAATCCTGAAGGCTCATGCCGTTGATTTTGGGCACGGCGCGCACGTCTGGGTTCATGTCCAAGACAGGCTCTTCCACCACGGGCTCTGGGTCCGGCTCAGGTTCCTCGAAGTCGAAGCCACCTTCAATGGGTTCCTCCTCAAATTCAAGGTCATCGTCATCCACTTCCTCCTCGGTCACTTTCAGCACGATTTCCTTCTTCTTTTCAGGTTCCGGCTCGGGCTCTTTTTCCTCCTCAAAATTGTACTCTTGGATGTCGATGATTTCTGGGACAAAAGCCTTTTCTGGGCTTATGGCCAATTGTTCTTGTTCCTTGGTGGTTTTCCATTGCACCATGGCGCTGACGCAAACGATAGCCAAAAAAATGGCCACAGAGAGCCGAAGGCTTCGGTTGCGATGGATGTCCGTCTCAGGGTTTTGTTTGAGCAAAGCCCTGTCAAAGTCCGACAGGGCAAGCTCTTGGCTGGACGGGGAAAACTGTTTAGAAGTGATTCTGAAGACTACGCAAGCGATAACGGTTGCCAAAATCAGAATCAGAAAAGGGATAATCAGTTGCATATGCTATCGGTTTCCTCTGGAAGGTTTTTCCAGCGTTTTTCAATGTTATGGTGCGCAAAGCCACAGGCCGTGGTCATACCCTTGCCACCAATGCCGTTCACCACTTGGATGCGCTCGTCGATGTCCTCGATGAAAATGGACTTGCTGGCGGACTCGGCATAGTAGCCGTTCCAGCGGTATTGGATGCGCCAGTCGTCCAAGTCCATCACCTTTTTGCACTCGTCAACCATGCCTTGGATAATGGTTTCGTCGCTGTCGATGCTGAGGCGCTCGGCCTGATGGGCGGGTACGTATTCGTGGGAATCACCCAAAATCACGGAGCCGTCAATGGCCTGTTTGAACAGGATGTTGTACTCGAATTTGTTCGAAAGTTCGTCTTGGATGGGAGGCAAATCCTTAAAGGATGGGCTGTCCTTGAACACCCCGTAGCGACGAATGCTGTGTCCCGTTAGGATGGAGCCATGAAGCACAGTTTTCTGCTGTGGATAAGTGCTCATCATGTGGAGCTTGCATACCATCAAATCGCTCTCTGCATACACCTTCGGGTAAAGGGTGCGGAAATCGGCGCCACTGCAGACGATGGCAAAGTCAGCAGAGAAGGTATTGCCCCAAGAGTCAGTGGCCTGACAGCGGTCGCCGATGGTTTCCAGTTCGATGATGGGCGTGTTCGGACGATAATGGAAATGCTCGTACTTCTGTTGCATGAACTCGATGATGCGGTAAATCATCGTGCGTGGCTCGGCCGTCACTTCCTCAGGGAAATGGAGGGCGCCGAAATTGTAGCCGTCCTTGAGGTGCGGAAACCGGAGTTTTGCCAGCTCAGGCGTGAGCAATTGACAAGGGTAGTCAATGGATTGGTAGTATTCGTGCGTTTCGCAAAGCACCTGAAAATCCTCAGGGCAGGAGGCGAAATAGGTGGCGCCATTCTGGCGAATGCCGATGTTGGTTTGCGCCTGAATCTCCTTATAAGTCTGAAGCGTTTTACGGCCGAACTCGTGCCAGATGCCACGGCTCATGCCCGAAGGAATCACCTGCCCAAAATTGCGGATGGTGGCCATGCTTGGGCGTTCGTCCCTTTCAGTCAGCAATACTTTTTTCCCTTGTTCAAGGGCCCAATAGGCGTGGAAAGTCCCAAGGATACCACCGCCTACAACAATCAAGTCGTAGTTCATTTGAAAGAAAATTTTGAGGGAATAGCAGTTTTAGATTTCGCAAAGAAGTAGGTGCCTGCACCAATCATCAGGAGCATTCCTGTGACGCTGGTGTAAAGGCTGATTTGCTTAAAGGCAGGCAGGTAGGCGATTTGTAAAGGCATCAATTCTTTGCCAATCATCACCGCTACGCTACCCAGATAGCCTGTGGAGTCGGAGAGATACATTAGAAACCCAACATTTCCCGCCCAGCGGAAATAGGCAAATAGGCGTTCGTAAAGCACGATTTGGAAGGGGATGGCGCCCAAGTAGATGCCGATGCCCAGCACTGTCATCCATGTTTCTGTCGAAATGCCTTTTTGTTGATAGAGGAGCGTGGAGCCACCCAATACCACAAAGCCGATGAAAATGCTGGTCCAACAAAGCATCAATCCTTTTTGGTGGTCTTTGATGAGGACCAAAAAACCGACGGATACCGTGGAGCAGAGCGCAATGATGAACTCCGTTTTGAAGAACACGCTGAGGTCGTGGGATTTGCCGGTTTCGTTCCAGATTTCCACCATGAAATTGTCCCTGAAATCGCGACAAATGGTGAGCAGGGTGTAGGCCAATACAAATCCGAGAATGCCCAAACCGTATTGCTGAAGGAGTGTTTTTCGGTCCTCGGGAGTCATTGCCTCCCGCTCGGAGCGTTCTTCCAAATCCTTCTCAGAGGGCTTTGGAATCATCGTCAGCATCCAAACAAAAAACAGGACCAGAGGAATGAACAGTGCACCTGTGGTGAAGGGCATCCAGAAATCGCTGATGCCGACTTTTTCAATAAGCGTTCTTCCAATGGTTTTTAAGGTGCCGGAGGAAACAATGGCGCTGGTGGCCAAACCAACAGACAGTAATTCTGTGAGGCGTCTACCTTCTAAAAAGCTGAACACCAGTCCCCAGACCATGCCCAGTGGCAAACCATTGATAAATAGGAATATGAAGTTATAAGGGTGGGGCACCAGTCCGAAAAAGAAAAGCGCCAGCTCGGCGATGAGGATAAAGCCAATAATCATCAAGGCGCGTTTCCGCTTGTCCAGTTCCGAAATGACTTTTACCCCGATAAATTTCGAGGCCATATAGCCCAGTACCTGTGTGATGACCAGCACTGTTTTGTAATCCATTCCCCACAGGCTGAGTCCTTCGTAGGTGCCTGCGTTGAAAGGCTTGCGGAAGGCATACATGCAGAAGTATGTCCCGAAGGCCGAAACAAGGCACCATAGGATAAGGAGTATGGCGTTTCGTTCGAGAAGGCGCTTGAGTGGTGTCATTGTTACAAATAGTAAATATCTATTTGCGAAATAAGCACCTAATTGTTACGTGTGTGTATCCGTTGTGTTTTATTAAGGTCAAATAATGAGATTTTTAGCTCAAATTTGTTTTTGTTTGCTGTGATGTGATAGTTTTACAAATATTCAAACAAACTATATTGTTTACAGCAATGAATGAGCAAAAGATTGAGCTTGCCGTTTTTGATATGGCTGGCACTACCGTCCTTGATGAGCGCGTTGTTGAGGGCGCCATGGAGCAGGTGATTGCCGAAATGGGTTTAGAGGTGGATAGCGCGTGGGTGACCGCTGTGCAGGGGCAGTCAAAGATTGAGGTGTTCCGCAAGTTGTGGATTGAGAAGGCGGGTTATCGTGATGATGATTTGGAGGAAAGAATTTCCACTTCTTATGACCGTTTCCGCGAGGTGTTGGAAGAGCGTTATATGAAAGATGAAATCTTGCCGACTGTGGGGTGTCTGGAAATGTTTGAGGAGCTGAGAAAAAAGGGGGTGAAAATCGCCTTGAACACGGGCTTCTACCGCAAGGTCACCGACATTATTCTTGACCGCTTGGGTTGGGTGAAAGAAGGTGTGGTGGATGCGACTGTTTCCAGCGATGAGGTCAATGCGGGCCGTCCGCATGCCGATATGATTCTTGAGGCAATGGCCCGTGTCGGAGTGAAAAATATTGACAAGGTTCTTTGTGTGGGGGATACCCCAAGTGACATCGGAGCTGGTCGTTCGGCGGGTTGCCTTAGCTTGGTAGTGACCAATGGCACGCATACCCGCGAACAGCTTGAAGCGCACAAACCTGACGCCTTGCTGAGCACTGTGAAGGAGGTTTTGAATTACGTCTAAAAGGCTGGAAGCATAAAGGGACTTGGACGCCCAAAGGCTTTTAACAATCAACAGGAAGCGGTTTTTGGCCTTTGGGTGTTCGCCCTTTTTAGCTTTTGTCCTTGAAGTAGTAATTCTTAATCATCACTGCCTCAGTGTCCGTGTCGTTTTGAACGGAGTGCGGAATGTTGCCGTCGAAAAATAGGCAGTCGCCAGCCTTGAGGTGGATGGTTTCTTGGTCGATGCCGTAAAGCACTTCTCCGCTGATCATGTGAAGAAATTCCGTTGCTTCGGTGGAGATGGCTGGGCGCAAGGTATTGGCTGGAATCCGAACAATATAGGTGCTCAGGTTAATGCCCTGAATCGGCTCATTGATGACTGGAAAATAGCTAAGACCACGAGAATCCTCTCGAGGCTCTTCTTCCAGTTCTTCCCCTCTGATGAGGATGTAGGCTTCGGATTTTCCAGTGGAAACGTTTTTGACCAAGTCGCTCATGGAAACTTCCAAGGCGTCTGCGATGGCGTTCAGGACTGGGAGGGAGGGGATGGTCCGAAAGTTTTCGATTCGGCTTAAAAGGCCTGCCGTGATGTCCGCTTTTTGGGCAACCGTAGCGAGGTTTAATTTTCTTTCTGTGCGCAACTCTTTAATGCGCTTACCGATTCTGCTCAGTTTCTCTGGCTTGTCCATAGGTGGTATTCGGCCCTGTGATTTTGGCTAAGGTAGGGAATCCAAGTTTATAACTGCAACAAAGCCTTGTTTGGTTGCGAAGGGGTCTTCATCTGGTTTTCCCGTTTTGGGTGCCAGTGGAGCCTCTTCTTTTTTGGTGTGAGAAAAGGGGTGGTGGTGAATGTTTTAGTTTACTATTGGTAAAAGTTTGGCTTTGCTGTTTTCAAGTCGCGCATAATTATGGTTAAAACCCTAAATACTTTTTGAATATAACTTAAATATAACTTTTGCTTGTCTTGTTCTTCATAGATGGACTCCATTTTTGTAGTGTAAAAATTTACTAAAAGTAAAACCTCTTCCTGTTGCATACCTCTCTGTGGGGTGTCATAATTTCTTTCAAAAATGAAAAAAACGACAACGTTTTTTGTTGCGCTTCTGGGCTTTGCCGGAAGCTTGTTCGCGCAGACTGGTGCCGTGAAGGGACTGGTCACTGACAATGAGGGTGCGCTCCCGATGGTGCGTGTCTATGTAGGCGACAGCGCTTCCAGCGTGGAGGCCTACAGTGATTTTGATGGCAACTTTAAGCTCTCCCGCATCCCTGTGGGAAAACAACAAATCCACTTCGCTTTCTTGGGTTACCAAGAGTTGGTGAAGGAGGTAGAAGTAGTGGACGGTCAGGTGGTTTCATTGGGGAATGTGACCATGTCTATCGCTGTTCAGGAACTTGGGGAGGTGACCGTAGATGCGGGCCACATGGTGAAGGGCGAGATGAAGGCCGTCAACATGAAGAAGAACTCCGACAAGATTGTTGATGTCATCGCCGCTGATGGTATTGGTAAACTTCCAGACCGTAATGCTGGTGAGGCTGTTCAGCGTGCGCCGGGTGTGTCCATTGAAAGGGACCAAGGTGAAGGTCGCTTTGTTGCAGTTCGTGGTCTTCCAGCGGAGTGGAGCTCTGCGACTATTAACGGCAACCGTATCCCTACAGCCGAGGAGGAAACTGTAACTCGTGCCACTGCCTTTGACTTCTTCCCATCTGATATGATTCAGTTTGTGGAAGTGAACAAGGCAATCACTCCAGATATGGAAGGTGATGCTATCGGCGGTAGCGTGAACTTTGTAACGCGCACTGCTCCTGAACAGAAAACTTTAAACATCACTGGTGGATTGGGCGCAAGCCAGAAGGCTGGTGAGCCAATCTGGTCAGGTTCCGTATTGCTCGGTAACCGCTCCAAGAATGGCAAGTTTGGCTACTTGGTGAATGGCACCTATTGGAATCGTAATTATGCTACTGATAACTACGAGCCACGTCGTGGTGGTGATGGAATTGGTATCCGTCGTTTGGAGCTTCGTGACTATACAGGTAACCGTCAGACTTACGGTTTGAACGGTGCTGCGGAATACAAGCCTAATGACAAAAACAAAATCTACGTTCGAGGCATGTATGGTTCACTTCGTGATGATGAGTTGCACTACAAGCACCGTTTGCGTTTCGACAAAGATCGTGTTGAGGTTCAGAACATTCACAACGTGCTCGTCACTGAAATGAAAGGTGGTGAGATTGGTGGTGATCATGATTTGAGCACAAACACTAAGTTGGAGTGGAAGCTTGCTCATTATGACAACCAGTTCTTCTATGGCAATGTGCCTAACGAGGAGGATAAGTCGTACTACGTTGTTCGTTTTGATCAGAGCAATGTTGGTTATGAGAATTTGGAGGATCGTGGTGCTGGTAACCTTGCCTACAACGAGATTGACGGCGGTACTGATCCTTGGAATCAAATCAGCACACACTTGCCAAGTGACTTCCAAGTTGATCCTTCTCAAGCGACTCTTGCTTGGGTGGAACTTTACAAAGTGAGCATTCGTGAGCGTGACAACATCGTTGCGAATCTTGACTTAACCACTGAGGCTTCAAATCGTTTGACCTTGAAGTTTGGAGCCAAGTACCGTAACAAAGTGCGTAATGCTTCATTCGCTGATGAGTTCTATGCTTGGGACGAGACTAAGGCAGGTAAAAGCGCCCCAACCTTGGCAGATTTCAATACTACTGCTCAACCTGGTGGAGATGCTTTCTTGGCCGAGAGCAATGGAGGGGCTTATTCCAACATGTTTGGTGCGGTGATGACCAAGGAAGACTTGGACAACTTCTGGAACGAGAACAAGCAGTACATGACTTTGGATTCTTCAGAGTCTGCTTTGGTGGAGAATGGTGGTGCTTTGGGTCGTACTTTCGACGTGATGGAGAACCACATTTCTGGCTACGGAATGGCTACTTATAAGCTTTCTGACAAGGTGAGCATGATTGGTGGTGTGCGTATGACACAGACGATGGTTGAGGTTGACGGTTATGAGTACAACGAGGACGAAGGCAAAACTTCTGCGGTGACCAACACCAACAGCTACCTTTCTGTGTTGCCAATGGCGCACTTGAAGTACTCTCCAACGAATGACGTGAACGTTCGTTTCGCTGCTACGCATAGCTTCGCTCGTCCAAGCTTCGGTTCAATCTCTCCAGGATCTTCTTACTCCGAGCATGACAACAACTTGAGAGGTGGTAACCCTGACTTGAAGCCTACTTACTCATGGAACTTCGATGCTATGGTAGAAAAGTACTTCGGTAATGTTGGATCGGTGTCTGGTGGTTTCTTCCACAAGGTGATCACTGACCCAATCTTCCAAACCACTACTTACGGTACTTACAATGGCGTTGACGGTGTGAAAATCAACCGTCCAGAAAATGGTGAGACCGCAACATTGACTGGTTTCGAGACAAGCTTTGGCCGCAAGTTGGACTTCCTTCCAGGCGTATTGAGCGGATTCGCAGTAAATGCGAACATGACCTTCATGCACTCTGAAATGAGCATTCCAGAGCGTGAGGACAAGGTGACTATCCCACGTCAGGCGACTTACTTGTACAACATCGCGTTGTCTTACGAGCGTAACAAAATTTCTGTTCGTTTGGCCTTGAATCACAAAGGTGCTTATGTGATGGAGCATGGCAGTGCCCCAACCGAGGACATCTACTTCGCTCCATACACCACTATGGATGCTTCTGCTACTTACAAGCTGTCTGACCGCGTGTTGTTCTTCGCCGAGATGAACAACTTGTTGAATACCCGTTTGATGTACTACCAAGGACACGAGGAGCGCCCATTGCAGGTTGAGTACTACGGCATGCGTGGAATGGCTGGTGTTCGTGTGAACTTGTTCTAATCAAGAATTAGGATCAGGTCCAAAACGCAAAAATCCCCTGCAATCATCGGTTGCAGGGGATTTTTTTTGGCTTAAGGCGAGTGATGATGGCCTCGGGCTTATTGTTTCATCAAACGGCTGGTCAATGTTTGCTCGCCGTTCTGAGCCTGTATCAAGTACACGCCATTGTCCAGCCCTTCAATGTTGATAGGGGCGGATGTATTGTCCGTGGAAAGGAGGGTTCTGCCGTCAAGGCTTAAAATCTCCACGCGGTCCATGTCGGCGTAACCTTCCAACTGAATTTGGTTAGTGGCTGGGTTTGGGTAGAAACGCAAGCTCTCATTCAAACCTGCTTCCGTGCTGGTAACATTGTTCTCCGTGAAGATTTCCGTGTAGGTGTTAGCAAACAAGTAGCTACCGTCGCAGTTGGCTTTGTCGGTGTTGATGGACCAAGTCATCAGGCCAGCAAGGTTCGGGTAGGAGTCCAATAAGGTGTAGGTGAATCCCGCAGGTTTTGAAATATCGCCTCTCAAATAATCGACGGCATTTTTCATGTCCTCTGGCGTAAGGAAGCCTGAGCCTGTACCGCCGTCACACTGGTTGGCAGGAATGCCGAGCGCGAATTTCTCTTCAGGGAAACCATTAAAAGTGCCTTTTCCACCCAATAGTGTAAAGCCGTGCATGATGGATTCGGCGATGGCCGTTACGTAGTTCGGGTTCCAATCGTCGCTATACACTTTGCCATCAATGGCGACGGACTCATAGGCGTTGTAAAACTGCGGGTGGAGCAGGTCGATTTCGTCTTCGAGCTCTTCGATGATGGGAAGGAAGATGCTACCGTGCGAATTGTTGAGCTGGTAGTTGGAAAGGCCACCCACTAAATAAAGCGTTTCAGGGGCCATGGTCAGCAACATGGTTTTGCCCGACTGGGTTTCGTAAGTGGATTTAATAGAGCGGATGGCGTCTACCAAATTCTGTTGGATTGGAGTCAGTGAGCCCATCTGCCAATCGTCTCCCATTTCCATCGATGAGCTTTCGAAGTCGATGTCAATGCCGTCCATTTTGTACTCGTAGTCGGCAAGAATGGCGTTGATGCTGTTGATAAAAGCATTTTTGGCCGTTTCATCATCAAGACGCACTGGATCACTGGCGCCACCAATACTCAAAATGACTTTTTTGCCTTCGCTGTGAAGCTCGTCAATGTCAGCCATGAACTGTGTCTTGCCGTAGTTGTAAGGCCTATTGAACTCCATTTGGTAAAGGGAGGAGCCAACAGTTGTCGCGAATGCCAATTGGATGACGTTGTACTCGTTGGGGATGTCGGTGAGCTTGAGGTTGGAGCTCCAGTTTTGCCAGTAACCAACCAAGGCTGGTTTTGGCATTTGCGCGAAAGCGCTCTGACCAAGGCAACAGAAGGCCAAGGCAAGGGTGAGGGTAAACCTACGTAGGTTCATGACGATTGTCGGGTTGGACCCATTTCTTCAAACAGGTCATGCTTCAACGTTTGGTACGAAACGAAGCAGTTCGAAAATAACAATTTCGGGTTGGAAAAGTACAATTATGAGGTACCTTATTACCCAAACTCTTGAAAATGTGGAGGAAATGTCGCTTTCCTGATAATTAGTGGAGGGGCTGGTTCAACATGAAAAAAGAGGCTGTCTCAAATCTACCCTGAGACAGCCTCTTCTTTTTTATATCTCTTGGCTAACCTAAACTAAAGATTTATCTGTCTTGATTTCCTCTGTTGTCATGCGCCAAGCTGATATT